>JBHGUX010000075.1:0-26282 GCA_048976605.1 Pristimantibacillus sp.
CTCCATATGTTCGATCGTCCTGCGTTTGAAATCTTGATCGTAACTTTCACGGATTTCCCCCATGGTTCACCTCGTCCTTTTATATCTATTTATTATAAAGGGTGTTCCTTAAGGTGTGTCCACTAAATAGTCTAACTCCAGATTTCGTTAAATAACGAATCTATATTCGTTATTTGCAAGCCCTAGGCGAAAAAAATTACGTTTAAAGAAAAATGATTTCGCTAGTGGAGAACCAGCTTTCCTCCCTAACGAAATTCATTTCTCAAATTGAAGAAAACGTTATTATTCCATTAAGAACAAGGAAATCGGATTCGTTAATTAACGAATTCGTTTCTTTAGAGTTTGTTAAGACCTAATTAATTATAGCCAGGTATGACGCCAGAGGTTGTTTAGATCTAATTAATTCTAGTCAGGTATGACGTCAGAGGTTGTTTAGATCTAATTAATTCTAGTCAGGTTCGCCCACGCTACATCACACTTCACTTCAGACTTGCTACCCGCTCACGCACCCACCCACTTCAGCCCTACGCAAATGTTTCACGCAACCACTCCTCAATAGGAGCAACTTTAGCGCTCTGGATCTCATCTCCTACCTAGATTAATCCCTCATGATTAATCCCTCCGTTGAATTTAACGACCCACTGTTCCGTTATTTTGCAAACGTTGACCGTTTCCCGACAAATAGAGGAACCATGTTCCTCTATTTCCAGAGAAAACGCAAAAAAAACACCACATAGCCCGCAATAACGGAATGAGCTTCCGCTATTACGAGCATGTGATGACACACACTACAATAGCGGAACACCGTTCCTCTATTGTCAACTCATCGTGCACAGCAGCATCCGAGCTGCCGACAAACAGCACTCCGGCGGCGATCAACTAAAAAACTGCCTTTACCCAAACCACATTAACAATTAAGTCCGTAAACTCTTAACCCAATTGTTGTTTCACCACATCAACGATGCTTGCCACATAACCTTCGATTTGCGCTTTGTCTGGGCCTTCCGCCATAACGCGAATAAGAGATTCCGTTCCCGAAGGACGTACCAGTACGCGTCCATTATCACCAAGCTCACGTTCTACTGCTTCAACTGCTGCGATAATAGATTCGTTGCCAGCGTACAGGCTCTTGTCCTCTACACGTACATTCACCAGCACCTGCGGATATTTGCTCATAAGCGTCTTTAGTTCACTTAGCTTGCGGCCAGAAGCCACCAGCGTATCCACGAGCTGCAATGCCGTAAGAATACCGTCGCCCGTTGTGTTGTAATCAAGGAAAATAACATGACCCGATTGCTCGCCGCCGATATTGAAGCCGCCTTGACGCATTTCTTCCATCACGTAACGGTCTCCAACGGCCGTCTGAGCCGTTTGCAGTCCAATACGCTCCGCTGCTTTGAAGAAGCCGATATTCGCCATTACAGTCGTCACTACGGTGTCTCTGTTCAATTTGCCAGCCCGCTTCCACGCATCACCGCAAATACATAGGATATAGTCGCCATCGACTTCTTCGCCTTTATCATCAATGGCAATCAAACGATCGGCATCGCCGTCAAAGGATAGACCAAGATCTGCACCATGCTCCAGCACTTTCTCACGTAAGTATTCTGGATGTGTCGAACCAACTCCCGCATTGATATTGCGGCCGTCAGGCTCTGCTCCTACTGTAATAATATCCGCACCAAGCTCACGGAACACTTTCGGAGCAAGCTCATAAGCTGAGCCATTCGCGCAATCAAGTACGATCTTCAAACCGCTGAAATCAGCAGAAATTGTCGTTTTTAAGTATTCTAGGAAGCGATATTTCGCATCTTCATCATCCGTTACCGTACCGATATCTCCGCCAACAGGACGAGGAAGCTCATCGACTTCTTTATCAATTAAGCGCTCGATCTCAAGCTCTGTCTCATCCGACAGCTTGAAGCCGTCACCGCCAAAAAACTTAATCCCATTATCCTCAACTGGATTATGCGAAGCCGAGATCATTACACCTGCATCCGCCTTCAGCTCACGAGTAATGTAAGCTACTGCTGGTGTCGATACGACACCAAGACGAACAACGCTAGCTCCAATCGACAGCAAGCCAGCAATAAGTGCCGCTTCCAGCATAGGACCCGAAATCCGTGTATCAAGTCCAATTACCACCTTAGGCTTATCAGCTTGACCTGTTAATACATAACCGCCGCTGCGGCCAATTTTATAAGCAAGCTCCGGAGTCAGCTCTTGATTCGCTACTCCACGGACACCATCAGTACCAAAATATTTCCCCATATTTGTCATACTCCTTTGTAGTCATTATCTCTGTTGCTAAGTTCCATTAGCGCCGGTGCTCGGACTTTCCTCGGAACCATCAATTCCGTTGCCGGCGCCGCTATTATTGCCGCTTCCATTACCGGAATCGCCACCGTTGTTGCCGCCCTCTGAGCCCGGTGTCTCCTCTTCTGGGGGCTTCACCGGAGGAGGAGTCGGCTGACTCCCTGTCGAGTTATCCTCATCATCCGGCTCTGTTCCTGTCGATATAGAATCATCTGTAATTTCAATCTTCACTTGCAAGGCAACCTCTGCTCCTGCTGCCAATTGTATGAACTGAGGCAAGCTCGCCTTCAGTTTAATGGTATGTGTACCCACTTCAAGACCTTCTAAATTGCCAGTTAACTGCACCTGATCTGACTGCAATGCTGCCAGTGCACTTGGAGCTCCTCTTACCTCAACAGGCACATTGCTATCTGCCGGCTCAATTACCGTAGCTTTCAGACCATCTGATAGTCCATTCCAAGTTATGGGACGGTTTATTGTTTTGGTTTCGGATGCCACGACAGTAACCTCAACGTTGATCTCAGATGGCTCTACCATCTTCAGACCGCCGCCCGCTGTTACCTTCGCTTTAACGGTTCCGGTCTGTTTCAACTTCGATAAATCTACTGTAGCCGCATCGTAGGAATCCAAGGAATCCAGCAAAGCTTGATCACCATAAATCGCTACTTTATTAATCTCCGGTTTTACTGAAGAGACACTCAGCCCGTCCGGCAAGCTGCCCGTATAGCTAAACTTCAATGGAACAACCTTCATGGGTGGTGTTACAGGTATGCTTACAGACACCGTTGCTGGGCTTACCGTCGCATGCTCCATCGGTTTGCCCTCGGTATCGTAGACGATAATACGGGATTTCTTTTCCTCCACTGTCTTCTCTGCACCCTCAACGCTAATGGTTGTGCTTACAGAACCGACTAAAGACATTTCATCCTTCGGAAGTGTTACTTGTACTTGGTTATTGCCCTCTTGTGCGAACAATGGCGTCCCTGTTATATAACCATTCGCAGGCGAGCCCTTCGTTATGACCTCAAGGTCAAAAGGTTTTGTTTGAATTTCCAACAATTCAACTCGAACAGACTGTGGAGACATCTCCACAAGACTGAGTCCTTTAGGAAACTTATAGGAGAGCGGAACGACATGCTCGCCTTCTTTGAGATCGGTCAAATCAGCTTGAACAACTATATCTTCATCTTTAGCATTAAGCAAGTTCGCACGACGTCCCTCAACCATTACTCTAACGACTGTCGGCTCAAGCATGACTAGCGCATATTTAGATTCATCTAAACCTATAGGAATGACCGACTGCGCTTCATATACTTTCGTATCCATACTAGATGTCACCTTAGCAGGTGTCGATTCAGGATCAAAGTGAACGACGGCCCACAATAACATCGCAATAACGACTGAGAGCACCTTAAGTGCAGTCGGATGGCTTAACCACTTATCCATCGCGGCCTCCTTTCCGCTTCCAGAACGACGAAACGGTTGCCCGCTCCTTGCTATTGTCCTTCGTCTTCGGTGTCAGCTCCTCGAATAGCTTGGAGATTAATGATTCTTCATTGATATCGCGTACGATCATACCATTTAATGCAAGTGACACTTGCCCTGTTTCTTCGGACACGATAACGGAGATGGCATCACATACTTCACTAACTCCAATTGCCGCCCGATGACGGGTTCCCAGCTCTTTGCTTATAAAAGGATTCTCCGACAACGGCAAGTAACAACCCGCCGCCATAATCTGATTCCCGCGAATAATAACCGCCCCGTCATGCAACGGCGTGTTAGGCGTAAATATATTAATGAGAAGCTCCGATGTGATTCGCGACTCCATCTGAATACCCGACTCAATTAATTCATTCACGCCGGTATCCCGCTCGAAGACGATCAACGCCCCTATTTTGCGACTTGCCATATGTTGAACGGCTTTCATTACGCCATCGATTTGTTCGATTACAACATCACGATCAAGTGATGAGGTCCGGGCAAACAACTTGCCTCGTCCAAGCTGCTCAAGCACGCGCCGCAGCTCTGGCTGGAAAATAATCAAAACCGAGACAACACCAAAGGTGAACATCTGATTCATCAACCATTTGAGTGTGTATAGGTTAAACCACGTACTAATTGCCCAGACCGCAATAAGAACCAGAATACCCTTCAGGAGTTGTACAGCCCTTGTCCCACGTACAAGCAGGATCATTTTATAAATAATATAACTGACTATGGCGACATCGATGATGTCCTTTAACCAGTCATTCCAATTCAGATCTGTTAAATAACTCACAAGTCGACCCCCAAACACCTAACGACAAATATTTGTCTATCTCGACATTCAACTTTATTGTTTTCTAGAAATGGGTTCGAAAATCCTTTATTTTAGAAAAAAAACTACCTCCCTATGCCAGGGAGGCAGTTAACACTAAGAAGCCAATCCACTGAACGTCTGCGTCACTTTGTACCAGAACCAGTCAAGTGCTTGATCGATCGTTCGACTCTGTCCCGCAATATAACCAGTCGATGCCAAGTTCAGGGAGCCGTCGATGACGGTAACATTACCGTCTACCTCGCCTCTAACATCTGCTTTGCCATTCTCAACGATCAAATTTCCTTTGATATGAACACCTTCGGGCACCGTTACCGTATTACCCACAATTACAACTTGCTGCAAATCTTCTCCTGATAGGATCAGCTTTGAATCTTGTTCCCAGATCGAAGTAAAGCTTGCCAACATAACTAGCATAAATACAGCAGCTGCTGTTGCACCTGGGTAACGGTAGATAAACCGTAGAAAACCATTTCGTTGCTGCTTGGTCTTCGGCTGCGGCAATTGATTCATAATACGTTCTGTTAGCTTCTCCGAAACTGCCTTATCATAGTCAGGAATAGATATGGTATGCTCCATAGCATTGAAGGTCATAGCTTCCGTTTTTTCAAGTTGTTCAAACCGGGTCAAGCAAGCGGGACATGTGCGCAAATGAGATTGTAATTCTAACCTACTCTCACGCGGCAGATCGCCGTCAAAATAATCATGTATCCAGACGAGGGCGACGTTGCATTTCATAACAGCCAGTCCTTTCTCTCGTTTGCTCGCGCATAAGCTCTTCTCATTTATAGGATACGTATCGGTTCATAGGATGTTTCACTTTTTTATAATTAGAATGATTTCCGTACTATAACTTATGTTCAAGCTTCTTGCGCAAAAATTCCCTGCCCCGATGAACGCGTGTCTTAATCGTTGTAACGGGCATATCAAGCACATCACTAATTTCTTGCAACGATAATTCTTGAATATAGCGAAGCATCATAACCGTCTTATATTTCGGAGGCAATGATTCAATGGCTTCATGAATGATACGTTGTGTTTCTGATAATAACATCTCTGACTCTGGCGTGCGATTGTCACTTGGAATCATCGAATAACCATCAAGCCCTTCATGCTCTGATGATTCTGCATCAAGAGAGTAGGTCGGCTTCCGTTTGCGAAGTCGGTCTATGCATAAATTGGTTGCGATTCGATAGATCCAGGTTGAGAATTTTAAATTCTCATCATACCGTTCTAAGTTTTTATGGACGCGCAGAAAAGCTTCCTGAACGACATCCTCCGCCTCCTGGCGGTTATTTAACATGCGGTAGGCCATATGGAACAGTTTGTCCTGATACAGCGTTACTAGCTCAGCAAACGCCCGCTGATCGCCTTTTAAAGCTAATCTGGCGAGGCGGGCTTCCAGTATATTCACTATTACTCCTCCAAGCCTTCCGATTGAGCGGATTGTTGCCGCGATTCATATTTTGCAACGGCAATGCCGCCTAGTATGTACAATATCAGCTGCACTGCCACCCGATAATGGGTTCATTTGATTAAATACTGCAAAGGGGTAGGCCCTGTCTTTTCCATTAACTTACTAGAAAAATGGTAATCCACATGAACTGAAAAAGCAAGACAATTGAAAAATAAGCTTCTACTCTATCTAATGTAGTGTAGAACGAACACCCCTAATCACGTCTGACCAATTATATACGCTATCCCATCACATGGCAAAGAGCAGAGGGCATCTTTTCCCTCCGCCCCATTGGCAGACCTTCTATTTCATACTATTTAATACGATAATTATTTACTCATAATTTGCTCAAGCACCTCTTGTATCGTACTCGTAGGAATTGCGAAGCCAATCCCTTGCGCTTCTGAGTTCACTGCTGTGTTAATTCCGATCACTTCGCCTTTGGCGTTAAGCAGCGGACCTCCAGAATTCCCTGGATTTATTGATGCGTCGGTTTGCAGCAAATGCTCGTATACATGTTCTCCAGATTCATCTGAAATCGTAATGGGTCTTTCTTTGGCGCTTAGCACACCAACTGTCATTGTATGATCAAAGCCGTAAGGGTTGCCAATAGCAATTACCCATTCTCCGATTACTGTTTGATCCGAATCACCAAGCTCTATAGTGGTGAATGCCTCTGATCCCTCGATTTTGAGTACAGCCAAATCCTGCTCGGCGCTGGCGCCAACTACAGTTGCCACGAAAGGCTCATCATAACCCTCTACCGTCACTTTCACTTGCTTGGCATCTGCTACGACATGTTCATTGGTCAATATATAACCGGAGGATTCGAAAATAAAGCCTGTACCAGAGCCGCTCAATTCAAGCTCAGAGCTATCTGTCTCAGGTTGTGTCTCCTGCTGCTGCTGCTGATCTCTTCCTTCATTCTGGTATCCATCCTGCTGTTGCTGCTGTGGCATTTGCTGACCGAAAAACTGCCAGTATTCACTGCCTCTGTTACTCGCTCTTGCAGGCTCGGTATAATTCTCAATCTTGACGACTGCTGGAGAAGCAGCCGCATAAATATCTGCAATATCTGCCTCTACAGAAGCGGAAGCTGTCTTCACGCCAGCTGCTTGCTGCGCAGGATCAGAGACTTTGCCATTCATAATAGTTCCCGATCCTTGGCCACCCGTAAATAGGTTCTGTTGATCAGCCGTGTACATAAAACCCCCGATGACGATGGCTCCTACTAAAAACGCAGCAACCATTTTCGAACTAGATGGCCGCTTCTTTCTTGTTGTCGGCATCCCTCCGCCTATACCCGCTCCATATCCGCTGCTATCGCCGCTGCTTGCTGTAAACATTTCCAGTTGCTTCTCATAGTTTGATTTCATTTCTGTATATGATCGATTAGGCCCGTAAGTATAAGAGGTTTCCTTCTGTGTATGCTCCGTTGAATTCGTGTTCATCTTGGATTGCTCGTTTGAATGCTCGTTGTTCATAGTTGTGTTTCCTCCTCCGATTCGGCTTTTGTTATAAGCACTATCGTTGTTTGCTTCCTATGTATACATCATGACGGATGTACCTTAAAGCAAACTTAAGAGGATTTAAAAGGAACATAAAACTAGTAGATTTATTCGAAAATATTCAACTGCCTTCTACAACCTTACGATGTGAGGCTCCCGCTATCTGTCCATTCCATAGCTTGACGAGTCTTATTGACCAACTCCGCCGGTTGATCTACCGCCAAATAAATGGTTCGAACATTGCGCGGCCAGTAGAATATGCCTTCAACTCTTGCCTCGTGTTTGAGTAAAATTTTTACGTTAGACGTTCCAAATACCGGGCCGGCTGAATGACTAAGTTCAGTCTTGCTTATCTCGTAGGAAGTTGACGATGTTATTTCTGCAATATGACTTAAAGGTATATCTGCTTGTATGCGAAGACCGTAACGAATCCGAAGCTGTCCATTATTAAGCTTGATCGGCCGAAGCACAGCCGCCCGGCAGTCCGCCCAGATTAGAATAAGCGTCCATAACTCAAGCGCAGTTATGATCCATGCCGCAATCGGCGACCATTGCATCAGCAGCAAATGGACAACTGCCATTTCTATTACAAGAATTTTCGTAACAATCGCAGCCATCAACACCTGATTCGTTTCACGATGATACGTAAACTCACTCTCAACGGACTGCTCTCGTACCCGCTTCCGCTTCCAAGAGAAGAACAAGTAATAGATCATGCTGATATCATGCACGATAAATGACGCTAATTTGCTTTGCCCAGCTACATCCGCGACCGACTTCTTAATCGCCTCTGCAGTATCGGGTTCATCCGAGCGAATCTGCTTGAACCGACGAATCGTCAATATAATCAGTCTTGCTTCATACACAAGGATAGAGACCTCTGCCGCAATGATCAGAAGCTCTATTGGCCATGCAGCCTGCCATATTGCCCCTCGCATGGAAGATGGGAGCACTAGCCATGCCGCTAAAGCGCCCAGCATGGGAATCGGCATAAGAGCGGTGAGTTTGCGACCTGATTTTCGAACAATAAACAGCCAATATAAGAAAGGTACTACAATCATGAAATCGAATAAAACCGCAAAAGTAAGCAGTTGTTCTTCAGGAGCGATACGAACAGCCAAGCTATCCACACATAAAATAAGCAACATAAGACCAACAAACCAGTAAGCAGATCTCGACAGCTTCATACGATTCAAGGTTCACACGCCTCCTCCTGTATTTCTCCCTTCATTATACGAATAAAGTTGGCTGCATTAACTTGATAATTATGGATAATTAATAACAAAAAAAGCCAGACAAAGTGAGTTCATCACCTTGTCTGGCTCTATCCCATGCATCAGCCTGTATTTCTAAGGCCTGCTGCAATTCCGTTAATAGTAAGCAATACTTCACGCAACAATTCTGGATCATCCTGATCCTTCTCACGAAGCTCTCTGAGCTCAGTAAGCAGCTGCACTTGCATATAGCTAAGTGGATCAACATACGGGTTACGCAAGCGGATTGATTCTTGGATGACAGGTACGTTATCCAGAATTTCTTCTTGGCCCGTAATACGGAGAATCAATTCCGAAGTCAGCTTGTATTCATCCTTAATTTGTTCGAAAATGCGGTCACGAATTACGTGATCCGTAATCATGTCCGCGTACTCCTTAGCGATAACCAGATCAGCTTTTGCAAGCGCCATCTGCAGGTTATCAATAAGCGTACGGAAGAATGGGAATTGCTCATACATCGTGCCTAAAGTGGCAAGACGCTCTTTATCGTCTCCGATATATGCTTGAAGAGCTGTACCTGCCGCATACCATGCTGGCAGCAAGTAACGGCTTTGCGTCCATGCGAATACCCATGGAATCGCACGCAGATCCTCGAAGTTATCGCTATTTTTCCGTTTCGATGGACGGGAACCAATATTCAACTCACCGACCTCTGGAAGCGGAGTCGACTCCTTGAAGAAGGTCATGAAGCCCGGATCACGGAAGATCAGATCCTGATATTTGGTCAACGCGGTTTCCGAGATTGAACGAGCGATCTCATCCCATTCTGTTTCGTTAACCTGTTGTTGCTCTTGCGGATATTTAGCAAGACGTGCCGCTGTAATTAGCGCCCATGTCGCTTGCTCCAAGCTGCGATAAGCGATACCCTTCATCGAATAACGGGATGAGAGAACTTCGCCTTGCTCCGTAATCTTGATACCGCCGCCAACTGTATGTGGAGGTTGTGCCAAAATACTGCGGTTCAGCGGCATTCCGCCACGTCCCAATGCTCCACCGCGACCATGGAAGAATTTAAGCTTAACATCGTATTCGCTTGCTGCAGCTGTAATCTCATTCAGTGCAACGCGCAGTTCCCAGTTAGCTGTAACAACGCCGCCATCTTTGTTACTGTCTGAGTAGCCAAGCATAATTTCATGCAGATTGCCTTTCGCTGCTACCGCTTGACGGTATACAGGAAGCTCAAACAGCTGTTTCATAATAGTAGGTGCCGCATGCAAATCATCAATCGTTTCGAATAATGGTACAGATTGCAGCGTACAAGTTACTGTGCCGTTAGAATCCTTACGGAACAAGCCAACTTCCTTAGCAAACACCATAACTTCAAGCATGTCGCTTGCGCCTCTTGTCATACTAATCAAATACGTAGAGATACATTCCGGACCGAATTCTTGTTGCGCACGGTACACCGTATGGTACACATCAAGAACTTCTTGTGTCGATTCTGTATAAGCAAGATGACTCGATGTCAAAGGACGCGGATCATTCAGCAAGCGATTAAGCAAATCGATTTTCTCTTCTTCGGATAGAGCAGAATAATCGGAGACAATATTCATTTTCTCCAAAACTTCTGTCATCGCATTCTCATGCTCTTGGCTATGCTGACGAATATCAAGCTGGAGCATATGGAAACCAAACAGTTCAACTTGACGTACTAGTTTACCAATATGCGTATCAGCCGCATAATCAGCAAAGTGACTTCTCAAGCTTCGATCAATCACATTCAAATCATCAAGCAACTCACTTGCGCTGTTATAGCGCATTGGTGAGCCTTTAAGTGATTCGTCACGCGAATTCGTTAGCTTTTCAAGCATAAAGCCAAGTTTAATCCGGTAAGGCTCTTTCTTATTGCGCCACAGGTCAACATTTTTCAATTCAACATGTTCGCGGTCTTTCTTAATGGAATCAATAAGCTCATCGGTAATTTTAATCAGGTTAGTGCTGAAGCTAAGCTGTTCCATAAGATCATTCAGCTTTTCTTCATATTTTTTAATCGCCAATTGGCGGTTCAATGTTAAGGTTTCCCATGTAATATCAGAGGTTACGGATGGATTGCCATCACGGTCGCCGCCGATCCATGAGCCGAAACGCAAGTAACTAGGTACATGCCATTTCTCATCCGGATAGTATTTGCCAAGACAACGTTCAAGCTCCTCATATACGTCAGGAAGCACTTCGAACAAGGTTTCATCAAAGAAATACAAGCCGTTGCGAACTTCATCGATAACAGTAGGCTTCCTGTCGCGAATCTCATCGGTTTGCCACAGAATAAGCACTTCATTAAGCAGCTTGTCCCGAAGCTTCTCGCGCTCCCGATGTGTCAGCGTTGGATTGTCAAGCTCCATTACATCTTCAGCAATACGCTTATGAATATCTAGTACAGCTTTGCGTGAAGCTTCCGTCGGGTGAGCCGTCATAACAAGCTCAAGCGAAATCCCGCTCACAATTTCTTGTACATCCTCGATGCCAACGTTGCGATCCTTCAAGTCCAGGATAGCACTCTCGATCGATCCACGTTGAACACTTTCTCCAGCAGAACGCTCATAATCACGTTTCCGACGAATACGATGGTTTTGCTCCGCAATATTAACTAGTTGGAAATAAATAGCGAATGCGCGAATCACTTGATGCCGAATTTCTGGACTCAACGACGAAATCGTCGTTTTAAACTCTTCGAATAGCTCTGGAATAAACTCAGCACGAAGTGCTTTGCTTGTTTCCCGAATTTGCTCAACAATGTCTAGAAGCTCGCGCCCGCCCTGATGAACGAGTACTTCTCCGAGTATATTGCCTAGGAAACGGACATCCCTGCGCAACAGGTTGTTTGCCTGCGGCCGGTGTGCCGATAAAGTTGATGTAACTTGATCCGACATACTGATCCCCCTGTGAGGCGTCAACATTGACGCGTTTTTAACTTCATCTATCATACTACAAAATACCGCAGGGTTGAAGCCCCGTTGCTGATGAATCTGCTCCCTCCTCCTACTACAAACCCTTATAAACTCAGCCCTCGGGCTGATGAATACGTTACCAGCCGTCTCTATTATTAATAATATAAACAGATTCGGAAGGTGTTGAACCAATAATGAACTGGTTTAAATTGGCGCAAAATAATCCACTGCTCCGCAATAAGCCTTATCTGGCTTTAATGAGCTCACAGTTAATTGCTAATTTGGGTGAATGGATCTACTTGCTTGCATTACTCAATCTCGTCGGTCTAAAATGGCTTGCTTCACCGCTGGAAATCACTGCTTTAATGTTGTGTATGGTCATCCCTATGCTGGTCGGCGGTCCACTTGCTGGTATGCTCGCTGACAAAATAGATCGTAAAAAGCTAATGATCCTCTCCGATATCGCAAGGGTTGTAATCGTATTGGGCTTAGTATTAGCGAGCGAAATGGCTCAAGTCTACGCCCTTCTCATCGCAAAGAGTTTGTTCGACGTCCTGTTCTCTCCTGCCAAAAACGGAAAACTAAAAGAAATCGTTCCCTCTGAGCATCTAGAACAGGCTGTTTCTTACAGCGCCATTATTGAGCAAGGCAGCAAAATACTCGGCCCTGCACTCGGTGGACTGCTCACTGCAGCTTTCGGAATTACCGCATGCTTTATGATTAATTCAGGGGCATTTATGATTTCTGCGATCATACTAGTACTCGTTCCTGGGAAGCTCGTTAAACCAGACATTCTCTCATCCGATTCCTCCATAGCAACAGAACCCGCGATAAAGACTACATTTTGGAATGAATTCACTGCAGGAATACGTATTATAGCAGGTATTCCCGTTATCGCCTGGGGTCTGCTAACATTGGCTATCGTCTTGCTCGTTCTTCAAATTGCCGATTCACAGCTTATCGTTCTCTTTCGTGATTTGCCTAATATGGACGAAAGTCTGCTCGGCTGGTGCATTGCGCTTAGCGGTTTCGGAACACTAACTGCAGCTGTGCTGATAAGAATGCTCCGAGAATGGTCTCTTTTGGCAAAAATGGGGAGCGGCGGCGCTGTTATGGGCTTAGTATTCGCTGGAGCAGCAGCACTTACTCTATATGGACCTTTCAATTCCTTCGGTCATTTTCTTATGATTGGCGCATTCTTTGTAGCTGGCTTAGGTGCGGGAGCAACCTTTATTCCTTTTCAAGTTACCCTGCAACAGCGAACGCCCGAGCAATATACTGGTCGAGTATTCGGTACGGTGACCAGCGTCATGTCAACAGCTTCTGTTATTGGACCCCTTTGCGGAGGTTTCCTCGTTACTGCATTTGGAGCGCCATTAGCCTTCTTCCTATCCGGCGGAATCATGTTCATGATCGCAATCGTTCTACTCCTGTTTAAAAACAGCATCATGCAACGCCGTGAGCATATCCCCGCCAATCAAACAGAGACCGCCTAATAGGCAGCCTCTGTTCAATGATAAAATGCTATGTAACAACCAGTGTGATAAAGGTGAAGCAGTTGAATATTGCATTAAGCAGCGGCAATCTCCTTCATCACGGATGTATCCGATTAGCTGAATCTTAAAGCACGCTTGCTTCTTTCTCTCTTAACCTTATAAAAATCGAATTTTGCACCATTGTCAACATACAAAAGCCGCCGCAGATAAGCCTTCGTAATGGCTTTCCTGCGGCGGCATCTTTCTTTAGTGCTACTTCCTAATAAACTTTCAACACCTCGAACCGCTGCGGGTCGCGTCCCTTGCGCGGATCATGCTCCGCCTCATCCGTAATATTGATGAATGCGGCTTCTCGATTTCCTCCCTCTCCAAAGCCGGTGCTCAGCACTTTGCCGGTCGTACGACTTCGAATAAGCACTTTCCCCTCGGCATCTACGTCCTCAAGCGTCCATTCTACGCAGGATCGCGTCCCCCCATCTTGTTCAAACTTCAATTGCCCATCGCCTTGGAGTTCACCAACTGGCGTTAATGGTACAGCTAAGCAGCGACCATCGGCTTTGCTCCTTAACCGAACATAGCCGCCATCACCACATGGCTCCACGATCCATTTCTGCTCTTCCGATAAATAAGCCAGCACATTGCCAATTACTTCGGCATCCTCGCCAGTTGTTTGACCGACTGCCAAATAACGCTCGCTACCGCAGCTCTTGATACGGTGCAAGCCGCTCTCCCGCACCTCTGGCTGGATTAAGCCTTTATGGAGGTCTATTGTTAAACGGTCTGCCCACTCCACCTTCACTTCCTTGTCTGATGGAAAGCTGAGAGGCAAAAACACATAAGAGGAATGATGATAGCTAGAAGGGTCCCAGCGGTCACCCACGTACAAATATTCAGCCTTCCCTCCCTGAGAATGAATAGGTACAATAAACGCCGGCTGCGTGTCGTAGGTCGTGGAATCGCCAAATGGATGCAGCTGTGACCATTTTCCCGTTAAGCTATCGGAGTAAGCATAAGACCCCTGATTTGGCAGCCAGCCCGTGCAAGCCGACGTAACAAGGAAATATACGCCGCTTCGTTTCATTACCGCTGGCGCTTCCCGGTATTGACCCGGCCATAGCGTCTTAACGAGCTCATCGATGCTTAAATAATCATCCGACAGGCGATAGACGAGCAGATCAGCATTATCTCTTGCTGCCGAGATAAAATAGGCGGTTCCATCGTCATCCTGGAAAACGGTGCAATCTCTCGACATATGACCGATCGGATTAAAGCTGCCATGATAGACGTACTCGCCGTCGATCGTCTCGCTTGTCGCTACCGCGCAGCGGGCATCGTTATAGTTGCGGCCATTTTCCCAGTGCATCCACATCACATACTTGCCTGTTCGCTCATTGTACAGCACCTTCGGGCGCTCGATAACGGCACCTTGGCCATAACCTATATCAGCCGTCTCCGGTGGATAAAGCTCTAACGAGGTTCGGAAATAGACCGGCTGAACTTTGGAATCAAGCGTCAGTACTGCTCCTCTGTTCTCCCATTGGCTTAAGTCGCTTGAGCGATAGCAGCTTACCTTTCTGCCCTCTGTCCGGTCCTCTCCGAACCAGTAAAAGTAACCATCCTGCTGCAGCATCCAGCCGCCGTGTGCCTTTACGGGTTCTCCATTTGTATCCTTCCATGCCGCTCCGTTATGAATCGTTGCCTCATTCCCCATCTCATTCATCCTTTCCCGGTTAAATGGAATGCTGATCCCTGTATTCTTGAGGGGTCATCCCGTATACCTTCTTGAACTGCTTAATGAAATACGGTGCGTTCTGATAGCTGAATTTATTTCCGATTTCGTATATTTTAAGGTTTGAGTTTTTTAGCAAATAGGCCGATTTCTCCATCCGAATGCGAAGCATATAGTCGGTCAAGCCTTCGCCCGTAACCGATTTGTACATTTGTGAGATGTAGACGGGATGCAGATGAACGCGCTCCGCTATCATTTGCAGCGAGATCGACTTGTCCAAATGCTCCTCAATAAATCGTTGTACTTTGGATATTAGCTTGGAATGGCCATCGGCCGCCTCTCTTTCAAGCGATAAGCGCATACGCGCTGCCAAGCGGAACAGTCCATCCCGAAGCTGTCCGTACGTCTCGAACGATTCGAAGTTCAGTATTTCCCGCTCGTTCGGATCAAGAAAATCGAACAATCCGGCTCCGCTTTTATGAGCGATAAAGGTTAATGCACCCGTCACGGCACAGAACGTCTCGAAAGCATGTTCAGCTGAATCGCCGAACTCCAGTTCAAGCTCCTTGAAAATACGGGCAAGCTTTCCCTCGAAATCATCCCAGCGTCCTGCCTCCAGTAAATCCAAAAGCATCGGCGGCTCATAGAGCTGCCTAAGCGTTTGAAAAGCCGCTTTTTCTTGATGCTCGCCGAGTGACAGCAGGTAGCCCTTGCCCGTCCCGATATGTTTACGGAACGCAGCGAGCGCATTGCTGTAGGAGACAGCCAAATGCTCGGGAAATGGGCCTTCTTCACCAATTACAATCGAGACAGCGCCCTTTAAATAGTTCTCAACTTGCCGTTGAATCAGCTCGCCCAGACGCTCAAGCTGTTCCCTCGCGGTGGCACCTGTCATTCCTTGCAGCTGCACCTGATCCCTTCTGACCGCAACAGCCAAGTAACCATGCGTTTCCTTGCAAAGCCATACTTGGCAGCATTCGCGGAGTACCTCCTCAGCAACATTGCTGACGGCATATTCAAGCAGCGTTCGATCCTTGTAATCATAATGAACGAACGGCTCCTCCAACCGGATGAGCAGCAGCGAGGCTGAATCATTCTGTGAGAAAGGAAGCATAAGCTGGGACAGTTTATCGGTTAAAGCATCCGCAGGGACCATATGTCCTTGCAGCAGCTCAATAAGGAGATCTCTTCGCAGCAGCGGCAAGTTTTCCCGCATCGTCTTTAGCGTATTGTCGCGGGATACGAGCTCCTCCCATTCTCGCCGAACCGTACCCAGCGCCTTATCAACGGCTTGGATCAAGTCGCCGTCATTGACCGGCTTAAGCAGATAGTCGGATGCTCCGCCAGTGATCGCACGCTTGGCATATTCGAACTCGGCATGGCCTGTCAGTAATATGCACTGCGTAGAAGGCGATGTTTCATGGATCTTGTCCATGAGCTCCAGCCCGGAAATACCAGGCATTCGAATGTCCGTGATAACGAGATCGACAGGATGCCATTTCATGATAGCAAGCGCATCCGTCACGGAAAACGCCTTGTGGATCGTTCCAATTTTCAGATCATCGCATGGCAGTGTAGCGGCAACCCCTTCGACTACCGATCTTTCATCATCCACGATCAGTATTTCATACATGCTCAGCATCCTCCTTCCACCGAACAATGACACGCAAGCCGCCGGCAGGGGAATGGTCAAGCTCAAGTCCCGAACGACTTCCGTACTTATGGATAAGCCGTTGATGGACGTTGCGCATGCCGCAGCTTCCATTCGCCTCGCCAGGCAAGCTTATCGTTTCTCGCAGCGCTGCTAGCTCCTGCTCCGTCATACCGATACCGTCATCATCGATCGTAATGACAAATCCGTCAGATGAAGACCTGCCTTTTATTGAAATTGATCACGCATCCTCCTTTAGCTCAATGCCATGAATGATTGCATTTTCAACGATTGGCTGAAGCAACAGCCGCGGCAGAGTGAGCTCTTCCATTGACTCGGGAATGTCGATATCGAACTGAATTCGGTTCATGCGCATATTTTGAATCGATAAATAATTGCTGATTAGCTTAATCTCATCTCTGACAGTCGTGTCCTGCTGATCCACATGCGTCGTATAGCGATAATATTCGCCCAGCTTAACTGCCATCGCCATGACGGCCTCTTGCTCGCCAAGTCGCGTCATATTTTTCATAAAAAATAAGCAGTTGTATAGAAAATGGGGATTGATCTGTGATTGCAGCTGCTTGAGCGTAGCTTCTTTGGATCGCAGCTTTTCCTCATATACACGGTCGATAAGGTCTTGGATCTGTTCGCTCATCAGGTTGAATTGATCAAATAAATAACCGAATTCATCTGTCTTGCCGCTGTCGACGCGAACCGTGTAGTCGCCCTTGCGCAGACGCTTGGCAGCCAAGAAGAGCTCGCGTATGGGAACCTGAACATTTTTATAGAGAAGAAAAGCAGCAAGCACGCTAATGATGGCAATTACGCTAATCGATAACCAAAACCAATTGCGGCTGGAAGTGATCGGGTACAATATGCTCTCAAGCGGCACGTATTCGATCAAATACCAGTCGATCGTATCTGATTTCGTAAAGGTAATCATGTAGCTTTCTCCCTGAAGCGAGGTAATAAAGTTTCCTTGATCCTTCGTCATTCCTTTTGTCGTCGAAAACATAGGAATAAGCTCATTAATCCGTTCTATATTCGCCGTACGCGTCACGATGGGAGCATAATCCGGATGGTAGAGAAACGGGTCGCCCGAGCTGTCCGCCTTAAACGAAGTCAGCATATCCTCGATATCCTTGACGCCTACTCTAATTTCTCCGATCAGGTCCGCTTGCTCCGTATCATCATAAGCCGATAGCGGCTCCACCGTCCGAAAGACAAACGAGTCGGGAACACGAGAGTTATTCATAGGCTCGAATTTCCATGTAAAAGGATCTACCGGTTTGTTTACGATCTCATCATGAAACAGCTTCTTGAACGTTATGGAGTTGTGAGTGCTGACGACCTGACCCGATAGCGGTGCATAAAGCGTGTAAGCGTGAGACCAACCGCCAGTCTTGCCGCGCCGCTCCAGCTCCTCTTGCAGTTCCAGCTTGTGTTGGAAAGAGGAATAACTGCTGGACGCAGGGTCCAGTGCCATAAAAGTTTTAACCCTTGGCTCGATGCCTAGATTGTTGACAGAGGTCATCATTTGATCAAATTGATCATCAATCTGCTGAACGAGAAAAGAGAGTTTATTACGGTTATTTTGCTGAATCTCCTCTTGCACAACCTTTACGCTGACTTGATTGGAATACGTATAAAGCGCCACGAACGGAATGAGCAGCAGTCCCATAATAGCTAATATTTTTTTGAAAATATTCGATTTTTCCATTAGGTATGCAGCCCTCTCCGACAAGGAAAAGCACCGATTCCCCTTTAGGAGGAAAGGGTGCCAGCCTTGAACCCGATGTCACTTATTTATTGGTCTTTACTGAATCATACCATTCATTGATTTCATCCGTAATTGTATCTCCGCCGGACGATTTCCACTGCGCCACGAACGAATCGAACGCATCAATCGGACTTTCACCGTAAATAATCTTGTTGAAGGTTTCCTTCTCGCTCTTATTTAGGAAATCCCAACGCTTTTTATAGGTTTTGGTAGGCGAGCCATTGTATAGATTCGGTATCGCATACTCAATCTGACTGAAGTTAACGGCACCGGCATGAATGTTTTTATCCATATCCATCGAAGATCTTTTCTCGAAAGCCGTAGCTGGCTCTTTGCCGCCATCCAAATCATTCATCGTCTTCATTACAAGCGACGGTATACGAGCGCCATCGAACAGCAGCGTATACTTGCCGAGGTTCATCATTGGTTTGTCTTCAGCGAACGCTGCAGCATCCCATGTTGGCTGCCCGTCTTTAATCAAGTAATCATAACCCTCTTCAAAGCCGTATTCAAGCGGACTTCCGGCCTGTGGATCACCTTGATTCTCATAGAGATAGTTGGCATAGAGGAAAAATGCTTCCGGATGCTCAAAATTTTTGTTGATCATAATAACCCCGTTGCTCACGCCCGATTGACTGCGGCCAATATGTCCGTCTGGTCCCGCTGGCAGCGGATAAGCGCTGTAATCTGCGTTTTTGTCGACTTCCTTAACCGCTGGAAGCGGCCAGCCTCCCGCCCAGTATGGCGCAGCTACAATGCCTGCTTTGGCCGAAGAGAACAATTCGGCTGCCTTGCCCTCGTCATGAAGGCCTGCTTCTTTATGGATATAGCCCTTCTCCATCCACTCCTTCAGCTTGCCAAGCACCGTCTTCACTTCCGGTTGAATCGAACCATATGCCAGCTTGCCCTCACTGTCTGCATTCCACTGTCCCGGCATGACACCGTAAGCACCGAACAGGAAGTCAGCATCCGCAAGTCCCCATGTGTTCATTCCGTTTTTCAAGCCAACCGCGAGACCTATTGTATCTTTATTGCCATTGCCGTCAGGATCCTGATTGGCGAAAACGTCCATCATTTTCTCCATATCATCGATCGTAGCCGGCGGCTGTAAGTTAAACTTCTTCATCCAATCATCTCTAATCCAGAGGACCGTATCGTTATTGTTGGAATAATCCAGTAAAGGAATGGCGTATTTCTTGCCGTCGCGAACGTATGGATTCCAGACACTCGCATCCTCCGCCATCGCCGACTTATAAGACTCGCTGGCATACTTATCAAACAAATCGCCAACCTCGATGAATTTGCCCGAGTCGATCAGAGCATCGATTACATCCTGCGAGCCGCGATATTGCACGATATCCGGCAGATCTTCATTCGCTGACAACAACAATCTGATTTTTGTATCGATCGAGCTGCTGTCCGCTGTCCATACGTAATTGAGATCGATATTAAACGTCTCTTTCGCCCATGCTACATGCGGGTTGTTGTTAATATCCTCCCCATCGCGGAACTTAACGTCGCTCGTCATTTGACGAACGATATTCATTTTGACCGGCTCGCTGAATTTACCCGTTTCCATAACGCTTTCCACTGCGGCCTGATTGCCGGGATCGGCAGTGGCTTCACCTGCGTTGCCGCCGTTACCGTTCGAGCTTGCACAAGCACCTAATAGACTCGTGCAGATGACAAACGACGTCAATAGACTAGTAAGTTTTATCCATGGTTTATTCATAGTAACATCCCCCTTAATATTCGATCGGATTCAACCCTATTCCTTTACGGAGCCAAGCACGATCCCCTTGACGAAAAACTTTTGCAAAAATGGATAGACAGCAATGATCGGCAGTGTTGCTATAAAGATTTGGGCCGTCTTCACCGTCCGATTCGACAGCTCCTTCATCTCGTCCGCGTTGACGCTCATGCTGCTCAGATCGCGCTGCACGACAAGTGTTTGAAGGAGCGTCGACATCGGATATTTTTCCGTTTGCGTCATATAGATTAGACCATCGAACCAAGCGTTCCAGTGTCCAACCATCGTAAACAACGAGATCGTAGCAAGGGAAGGCAGCGAGATCGGCAAGTAGATTTTCCACAAAGCCCGGAAATGCCCAGCACCATCTATAAAGGCGGCTTCCTCCAGCGCCTTCGGTACCGAGGTTCGAAAAAAATTCATCAACAAAATCGTATTATACACGCTAACCGCCCCAGGGAGCACGAGTGCCCAGATCGAATTCAGCAAGCCAAGCTTCTGAACGACCATATATCCGGGAATGAGACCCCCGCTGAACAGCATCGTGAATACGAAGAACCAAGCATACATATTGCGTCCTTTGAACTCATTGGTTTCCTTCGACAGCGAGTATCCGATCAGCACGGACAAGCCTACAGCAATGGACGTACCGAGCACGGTCCTCGAAACCGAATTCACGAACGAGCCTATGAAATTGCTATTTGTTAAGGTAGCCTTATAGGCTTCAAGCGAAAAACCAATCGGCCACAGCTTCACAATGTTCGCATCTGCAGCCGCCGATGAGCTGAACGATACCGCCAGCACGTGAAGCAGAGGAGCGACACATAGAAAGGATAGTAATGCAAGAAACACGCCATTTCCTACTGAAAAAATACGATAAGTTAACGATTGATGATGCATCTGACTCCCCCTTTTTAGAAGATGCGGTAATTGGCCAGCTTATAGGCAAGCCGGTACGAGATGACGATCAGTACGAAGCTGACTAGCGACTTGAACACGCCCACTGCGGTACCAGAGCCAAAGTCTCCGCCGATTAGCCCTACGCGATAGACATAAGTATCGATGATATCGCCTTTTTCATAGACCAGCGGATTGTAAAGATTAAAAATTTGATCAAAGCCTGCGTTCAAAATATTTCCGAGTGACAGCGTCGCCACAACAATCGTAATCGGAATGAGCGACGGAATCGTGATCGACATGGTCTGCTGCCAGCGATTTGCTCCGTCAATAAGCGCAGCTTCGTAAAAGTCTGGATTGATGCCGGATAGCGCGGCCAAAAAGATAATTGTCGAAAAACCAAAGTCCTTCCATACGTCACTGACGATGATCGTGAAGCGGAACCAATCGCCGTTGCCGAGGAAGAAGATCGGCTCAATGCCTATCCAGCCAAGCGCTTGATTCACAAGTCCGCCGTCGGTCGATAGCATATCCAGCAATATCCCCCCGAGAATGACCCAGGATAGAAAATGCGGCAAGTATACCAACGTCTGCACAAACCGCTTAAATACCATTTTCCGCACCTCGTTTAGCAGAAGTGCGAACACCAGCGGCACAATCAGGTGAGCTACGATCTTAATAACTGCGATAAGTAAGGTGTTCCAAATGACCTGTCTGGCATCCGGATATTCGAACATAAGCCTAAAGTTCTCAAATCCGATCCAGTCGGAACGGAAGAAACCTAACTGCGGTTGAAAATCCTGAAAGGCCATGACAAGTCCCAACATCGGCATATACGAGAAAATAAGGACAAGTATTATACCCGGCACCAGCATAATATGAAGCGGCCAAGTAAGCTTGAAATTCCACCTCCGTGCAATCCGTTGTTTCAATAGGTTCTCCCCTTCCACCTTTAACATTTGTCTATGTTAGCGGTTACAAAACTAATTGTAGCGCTGCGAAGCCAAGTGCTTATATAACAATGTTTTAAGATTGGTAGCACGATATTAGGGATTATGAGCAGGCAAAAAATCGAGTAGGCCTATGCGCATGCGCATAGGCCTCTCACAGATCCGGACGTCAGACTGTCTAACAACTGATTGCTGAGCATGTTTAAAACATTCGAATTATGCAACTTTGCTCAAATAAACGTTGTGCATATTAGATTTCAAACAAGCTCAGTCTCTGAAGAGACATATGAGCTCTTACTTCCTTTATGATCATCATTATCTTGAGATGATCATAGACAAGACAAATCAGATTGGTCTCAGTAGCTACTGTTCCGCCTTGGGCAGACGTGCAGGGCTTTTTTCACCTGTTTACGTCATCGTCATACCAAGATCGGCACCACAACAGTCGACACTTATACGCATAAATCATAACTCATCAGCAGAGACATTGCCGAGCGTTTGAAGTCCCTCAACCCCAAACAAATAAAATTTGCCCCAAACTAGGGACAGCACTGTTCATTTGTCGAAAAGAAGAAAACAAAAAAAGCCTTGCTTAGCAAGGCTTTCGGATTATTAATGTTGGAGCGGGTGATGGGAATCGAACCCACGCTATTAGCTTGGAAGGCTAAAGTTCTACCATTGAACTACACCCGCGTGTTAGTGGTCGGGACGACACGATTTGAACATGCGACCCCCTGGTCCCAAACCAGGTGCTCTACCAAGCTGAGCTACGTCCCGACATTAATTTTCAGTTATGTGGCCATCCGTAAAAGAATGGCGTCCCCTAAGAGATTCGAACTCCTGACCTTTTGATTCGTAGTCAAACGCTCTATCCAGCTGAGCTAAGGGGACATATGGAGCGGAAGACGGGAATCGAACCCGCGACCCTCGCCTTGGCAAGGCGATGCTCTACCGCTGAGCCACTTCCGCATGCTCTCTTTGTTACTGTTTGTCGTTCGCTTTGTCGTTCGCTTTGTCGCGGCGACAAGTAATAATATATCACCTTTAAAAACAAAATGCAACTGTTTTTTGAAATTAATTTCGATATTCTTTTCAGCCTGCTAAAAAAGCTCATTTGTGAGTAAGAAAAGTCGCACTCTAATGAGTACGACTTCCTCTTTCTAGGCTCCTGCTGCCGCCAGCATTTGCTCGACTTCCATGTTCGGACTGTCTTCAGTAGATTCGCCAGCCAATGCAAAAGGAAGGCATAATGGGACGCCTGTGCGTGGATCAGGTATGATGTCCGCTTCAATATTGAATACCTCGCGTAAAATGTCCGGAGTCATTACTTCAGTTGGACACCCTTCTCCAACGACCGTACCCTTCTTAATCGCAATCATATGATGCGCATATCGAGAAGCATGATTCAAATCATGTACCACCATGACTATTGTACGATTATTCTCTTCATTAAGCTTCTGCAACAAATGCAATACCTCAAGTTGATGCGCCATATCCAGAAACGTCGTAGGCTCGTCAAGGAATAGAATGTCTGTCTCTTGCGCTAAAGCCAGTGCAATCCAAGCACGCTGCCGTTGGCCGCCAGATAGATGATCAACAGGACGATCAATGAATTCATTCATTCCCGTCGCTTCAATTGCCCATTGTACGATACTGCGATCTTCTTTGGACATTGAACCAAAACCTTTCTGATAGGGGAAACGTCCATAGGAGACAAGTTCTGATACAGTCAGCCCATCCGGTGCAGTCGGGTTCTGCGGAAGAATAGCAAGCTGCTTCGCCACTTCCTTCGTCGATTGCTTATGAATCGATCTCCCGTCCAACAAGACATTGCCTCCCGATGGGTTCATCAAACGCGCCATCGTCTTCAAAATAGTAGATTTGCCTGACCCATTAGATCCGACAAGCGCTGTTATTTTCCCCTGAGGAATAGCAATATTGAGATTCTGAACGATAAGGCGATCATCATAAGCGATGTCGAGTTTCGATGTCGTTAGGCGAATCATTATGACATGCACGCTCCTTCCACCGCCTGCACTGGCAGGCTATCCTTTTAGTATGGTTAACACTGTTCGCTTTTCATGAGAACAGTTATCAATTATCTATATATAATGATAATCGTTCTCATAACCAGTGTCAATACCCCACACTATTTTATAATCGGATTGCTATTACACTTTATTGGCCATTCTTATTCCAGTTTAAATCCACGATTAAGAAGAAACTCCTTCATATGCAGACGCTGTGAGCCTTTTGCCTTTGACGCCATCGCTTCAGACCAAGTCGTCTCTGCCTTTCCATTTGTACGTTCCTTCATATAAGTACTTAGAACCCTGTCATATTCATCGATTGCGGTATCCAGGCATTCAGCAGTCTGGTAGTTGTTCTCATGATAGACCGCAGCTCTCGGCAGCCGTGGACGCACTAGTGGCGATTGGTCTGGAACACCGATGCACATCCCGAATACCGGGTATACATGCTGTGGTAAGCCTAGCAACTCTGCAACTTCTCCTGGATTATTGCGGATACCGCCTATATAAACGATACCTAGCCCAAGTGATTCTGCTGCAATAGCCGCATTTTGAGCTGCTAATGCTGTATCGACTGTACTAACAATTAAATTTTCCATCGTACTTTGTATCCCTTGATCATTATGACGGTTCACAGCTTTCTCATACCTATGTATGTCTGCACACCACACGAGGAATACAGGACTCTCTTCTACGTAAACTTGATTGCCAGCAAGTACAGCAAGTTTCTTACGCAAAAGGCTGTCACTCACTCCTATAATTGAAAAAGCTTGCATATTACTTGAAGAAGAAGCATGCTGTGCTGCGTCTATTATCGCATCAAGCTGTTCCTTGCTCACAGGATCGGCTGTAAACTTCCGAATAGATCGGTGACTTAGCAACAAATTAATTGTATCGTTCATTCTATTCCCTCCTGGATTATTTTCAAATAAGCATAACATAGGAATGAAGTTTTCCCGAATCCAGAACCCCTTATCCACAAGCAGGTCAGTAATTCTAGTTATTGTCGGCATAATTGCAAAATCATAAGAATCTTATAGTCATGTTGCCGGTTGAAGGTAACTCAACGGTTTTTTTATTTTCATTAACTCGAAGAAATGATCTATACATTGATTCTAAATAAAGTTTTGTCTATATAAACAGCAAAAAACCCTTGTTCTCCAAGGGTTTTCTCATAATATGGTGCGCGTGAAGGGACTTGAACCCCCACGTCGTGAAACGCCAGATCCTAAGTCTGGTGCGTCTGCCATTCCGCCACACGCGCAAGTGTAAAGCTAGGATAAAAGGTGAATCAGTAATGCTGAATTCAATTGTACAACATAGTTGATTATTTATCAACTATTTCTTCAAACCAATTTGTGTAAACAATAGTTTGGATTATGGTGCGCGTGAAGGGACTTGAACCCCCACGTCGTGAAACGCCAGATCCTAAGTCTGGTGCGTCTGCCATTCCGCCACACGCGCACATTTGAAACTAGCAAGTAAAATGGTGAGTCATGTAGGATTCGAACCTACGACACCCTGATTAAAAGTCAGGTGCTCTACCAACTGAGCTAATGACTCATATTAGAAATGGCTGGGGATTCAGGGATCGAACCTGAGAATGACGGAGTCAAAGTCCGTTGCCTTACCGCTTGGCTAATCCCCAACGTCTTAGTGGTGGACGCTGACGGGATCGAACCGCCGACCCTCTGCTTGTAAGGCAGATGCTCTCCCAGCTGAGCTAAGCGTCCGCTTGCGTCCTTGTGAAAAGGAATATGGTGACCCGTAGGGGATTCGAACCCCTGTTACCTCCGTGAAAGGGAGGTGTCTTAACCCCTTGACCAACGGGCCATATGTAAGAAGATACTGGAGCTCTCAACCGGATTCGAACCGGTGACCTCATCCTTACCATGGATGCACTCTACCTACTGAGCTATGAGAGCAAATGGCTCCCCGAACAGGACTCGAACCTGTGACAACTCGATTAACAGTCGAGTGCTCTACCAACTGAGCTATCAGGGAATATTTAAGAACAAGGTGAGTTGCACCTTCAAAACTGGATGCGAAAGTTTAGAACTAGACTCTTTAGCTGAGTCGCTTGCCGAAGCAAGCTAATTAGGATAAGCCCTCGACCGATTAGTATTCGTCAGCTGCACGCATTGCTGCGCTTCCACCCCGAACCTATCAACCTCGTCGTCTTCAAGGGGTCTTACTAATTGGGAAATCTCATCTTGAGGGGGGCTTCGCGCTTA
>JBHGUX010000076.1:0-57992 GCA_048976605.1 Pristimantibacillus sp.
GAGACACTTCTAGAACTTTGCACATCTTCTCTAATCGAAACTCGGAGCGATGATCTTCAATGAATTGGAACCTTAGTTCTTTTCTTTGCTGAAGATGTGCAGAGCCTTTTTTAAAATTTCTAGTTCTTCACGTAAATCGTCATTCTCACGCTCTTTCTGGCGTTTTTCTTCCTCCTTTTGCTTCAGTTCCAGCTCTAGTTCGCGAATACGTTCAGGGTTATGCACAGACTCATCGTCAAAAGAACGATATTGGCTAACCCACTGATGTAGCGTGCTTTTAGGAATACTTAACTCATCACAAATGTCTGCAATAGACTTTGTATTTTCTTGAACATACTTTACGGCTCTCTTCTTAAACTCTTCATTGTATCGCTGACGTTGTTCTCCCACACCGGACACCCTCTTTAATAGAATAAGAAAATTATCTCTTGTCTGTTAGGATTGTGTCCACTTTTTATTCTAGTCTCATTAATTAATAACGCTAGTATCTAATAGTTCTACTTTGTCAGATATAATATTCCTAAGCACCTCAAGACTATTTTCCCTAAAAACCGGAATTACACCTGATAAGTACGGGAAGTTATGGTACTTCCCTTATTTAATTACTTTCAATTCCATAGTAGTCCACTTCTAGGATACAGCCGTGCTATTAGCCAATTCTAATTTTCCCTTCAAAACTACTGCTCATAGCTTCCAACTGCAGGTCATCGTTAAGTTGTCTCCGTGAAGCTCCGCTGTCAGCGTGCCATTCATCTTGTCCATCAGGCTCTTAGCGATGGAAAGACCAAGTCCCGATCCTTGATCGGATCGGGTGTTGTCAACTGTGTAGAACCGGTCGAAAAGCAGCTGCACGTCGCTGCCGGATAACTCCTTCGCTTCGTTAATGATCGTCAAGTCGGCCGTCTTCTGCTGCCGTTCGAAACGGATTTCCACCTGACCGGCCGCATGTTTGAGCGTGTTGACAAGCAAGTTCTCGACGACCCTCCGAACGGCCGATTCATCAGCATATATGACCACTTCTTCTTGCGGAAGCCGGATGTCCGGCGTGATGTCGCATTCGTTGAACTGGTCGTATAGATTGGCCAGAATGTCCGACAGCAGGACTGTCATTCCGAGTCTCTCCGTTTTAAGGAGATAATCTGAGGATTCGATCACGGACAGCTCGAAAAAATCGTTCAGTAAGGCCTGTAGCCTTCTCGTCCGATTTTTAACAATTTGAACGTATTCAAGCTTCTCCTCAGGTGTAATCGGTTCCGCTTCTAATAGTTGAATAAAACCGAATATGGAGGTCAGCGGAGTACGGATATCATGGGAAATGTTCGCAATCGCCTGCCGGAGCTCATTTTCGGTTCGTCTTCTATGAGCCTCCGCTTCGACTATGAGATTAGACTGGCAATTAATTTGTACCGCAAGTGCTTCAAGCTTTCGGTCGAATAGAGACACGTCGATTTTTTTGCCGGTTGTCCGTTCGTTGTAGCGACATAATTGCTCTGTCATCCGTCCCAATTCCCTTCTTAGCAGAATCAGGCGGACAAGCAGGAAAGCCGCTGTTGCAACCGCTATGATCGTTATGATAAGCAAGACTCCCCCGCCCTCTCAACCTTTTATTTAATCTCTTTCCTACGGTACACAAGAATGCCGAGTAACCCACATACTACATAAGTCAATACTGGCACGAGCAGGAGCGCCGGCAAATCTCCGCTGACGATGTTATTCTCACCTATAGAGCCTATCAGCTTGAAGATAGAGTAATCGTACAAAGTAGTAAAGAAAGGGATTTTCGTACCTATGCCGATCAAAACCGAATCGATCATGAGGAAGAAGATCATTGAGAAGCCGATCGTCTTTCCACTGTCGGTCAGCACAGAGGTGAACAGCGCTCCGATCGATGCGTAGCCTGCCGCATACAACAGCGTCATTCCTATCGCTCGGGGTATGAAGTACGTGTCCACCCCCTCCGGCAGATGACCAAAACCTGAAAGCAGCGAAGCTTCAATTGTGCTGACGATCGGAAATACGAGAGAGATAGCCATCGCTCCGATCGTGAATCCGATGAGCTTGGCAGCGAATAGACGTGCCCTTACGTTGCCAGACGATGCAATTGTCTTCATGACACCCGTCGAATATTCATTGGCGATGAAGAATCCGGCCAGAATGGCGACACCGAATTTGATTACATAGGCGTTGCCCGTAATAAAGTCGTACAGAAATTCGGCTCCCGTAATCTGTGAGGCCCCACCGGATGTATTGTCAAAATAGTAGAGCAGCGGGTACCCTAACGAGACAACGGCAAGTATGAGCAGCAGTACTCGGAACGCCCTGTCCTTCCGCAGCTTGAACAGCTCGGCTCTGATCAGATTATACATGTGGGCCGCCTCCGATCCGCTTCGTGAAATAGCTCTCCAGGTCTTCGCCCATTGGCATAAACTGCTCGATCTCAAGTCCAGCGGAGAATAGCGCGGACGATACTTTGCCTGGCTGCTCTATGCGGCCATACAGCTTGATGGTGCCGTCCGGCATCATTTCGAAATCGGTTGTCCCTAGTCCGTTCTGAAATACTGTTGCAGCCTTGTTCGGATCGTCTACTTTAATTAACACGTACGTCTGACACTTACCGTTCAACTCTTGGGCTGTGAGTTGCTCGAGCAACCGACCGTGGTGAATAATTCCGTAGTGGCTTGCCAGCAATGATAGTTCGCTCAGGATATGACTGGAGATCAGAATTGTGATCCCTAGCTCTCGGTTGAGGCGTTTGAGCAGCTCGCGCATTTCAACGACACCCATCGGATCCAGCCCGTTTGTCGGCTCATCCAGAATTAGAAATTCAGGATCACCCAGCAAGGCGATCGCGAGACCGAGCCGCTGCTTCATGCCGAGCGAGAAATTTTTCGCTTTCTTCCTACCCGTATCTTGCAATCCGACTAGCTCGAGCGTCCTTTTGATGCAATCTTTGCCGGGGATGCCACGGAGAATCCGGTTCGCCTCCAGGTTCTCCGCGGCGCTCATATGGGGGAACAACGCAGGGCTTTCGATTATCGAGCCAATCCGTTTACGTGCTTGGATTAATGCCCGCTCATCGCTGGCGCCGAACAGTTCGATCGTACCCTCGCTCGGAAAAGCAAGCCCGGTAACGATCCGAATCAGCGTCGATTTACCGGCTCCGTTCTGCCCGATAAAGCCGTATATGGAGCCTTTGCGGATAGACAAATTCACTTTGTCCAGCGCTGCGCTGCCTTTGAACTTCTTGGATAATTGATTCGTTTGCAATACATATTCATTCATCGCCGTCTTGGCCTCCTTTATGTGATAGACCAAGTATAGAAACAAAAACATAAGAAGAGCTAAAGCAGAAACTTAAGAATGTCTTAAGGCTTGAGCCGATAGCCTATGCCCCATACCGTATCGATAAATTCGTTAGCGGGAGCGGCTTTCGCCAGCTTGCTGCGCAAATTGCTCATATGTACGTTGAGCGTATTGTCGTCTCCATAGAATGCCTCTCCCCACACGCTTTCGTATAAATTGGCTTTCGTGAATACCTTTCTCGGCGCAGACAGAAGCAATGCTAGAATCTCATACTCACGGGCGGTCAACGCAAGCTCCGTCCCATCAGCTGTCACCGACTTCGCGTCGCGATCCAGCACAAGCCCCTTATGCCGCAGCACATCGGGCAAAGCTGGCTGTGCTATCCGCGCATACCGGCGCAAATGTAAATCAATTCGCGCAGAAACCTCTTCGATATCGAACGGTTTTGTAATAAAGTCGTCTGCGCCTCCTCGCAGTGCCGACACCTTGGTCCGCTGTTCACCCTTGGCCGAAATGATAATAACAGGCCTATCTCCCTGTCCGCCAATTCGCTCGAGCAGTTCTTCGCCCGTCATTCCTGGCAGCATCAGATCGAGAAGAACCAAGCTCCATTCCCGTTGTTCCAGATAAAGAAGAGCTTCCGTCCCGGAGAAAGCTGGCTGTGGCACATATCCGCTTTTTCTTATAATGCTGCACAACAATTGGCTGATGTCATTGTCATCCTCGGCAACGAGAATATTTATGGAATTGTCCATCTTTTCTCCTTGTATTATCCGTCATCAGATTTCATTTAATTGTACTCTACCAATTATTATAGCCGATTTTTTTCGCTATCTCCAAGGAAGCCTCTCCGGGACTTTTTCAGGAATCATTCTACCAACTCATTAGACCAAAAATAAAAACCGGCCATGCAATTGCATGACCGATGTAGTAGAGAATGTCGTTCGTTATTTGCCACGGATTTTGTGGGTAACGGCTATAACTGAGACTAGAATGTGCTTTAATAAGCTACTTTTACAATGTATATTTGCGACAATGAGCAATTATAAGTGAGATAAGTTGCTGATATTACAATTATAGATGAGACAAAAATATATTTGATGATTATTTTATGGTGAAGGCGCCACTCTTGGGGCTGAATACCATGTATATAGTGTCGACCAAAATCTCGATTCAAAGTGACGGATACGATAGACCTTATCATGTTTTTTACTGTAAACATCATAGTAATTAGCAAGCTTGCAAATCAACGTAATTCTCTTTCTATTTGATTAAGAAAATATTCGGTTTCATTAAATCCTTTGCACAGGCTATATTCAGTGATTACTTCGTTCTCTTTTCTCAAGCCATTTATTACATATTTATAATGAAAAATCTGTTCTTCAAGTTTACTTGCAAGTTCAAGAACTTCAGTTGTTTGCTTGCTGTTTTGTAACTTTACAATTAATGAACTTAGGCGATGTTTGATATTTATAATTTCAGAACGATTATAGGTCAATTTCATATTAGCCTCCTAATATATCTGCCTTATTAATAGACTCTCTTTAAATGCCACCAATACATTAGATTATCAGTAAAAAAAGGATATACATTGTTAGATCATTAAATCCTCTTCTCACTTACCTATGTAGAGGATCGACTAAATTAGGTTTTCTCGGTCACTGGTGCCGGAAAGAGTTCTTGAAAAAGATCTTTGACAATCGAGATCTGTTCCTGATCATAAGTCAGTATTCCAATCTCATCAATTATATACTCGCTTCCTACACGGAAAGGCTCAAGATGAATTGCAATCATATACTCGTTATTAATTAATATTCGTGTACCCCTAATATCTAAAAACTCTTTAAAACGCACTTCTTTTACATTCTTTTGTTTGATTTTCGATATAACAGTTCTCGAAGAAGAACTATGACCAATATAAATTTTGGTTTTTTGTGACAAAGATTCTATAAGAGTGAGTAAATTATATTCACTATTTTGCAAATCATAAAACTGATCTGTAATAATCACAAGTTCATAAGGTGTTTTTGTAGTGAGCGCTTTGAGTATTTCTTGATATTCCCGATACATCAACAATCTGTCCGTGTAATAACGGCTACTAATTTGCTCAAGTTGAATGTCTGTATTTGATAAAAACAATGCTAACTCTTCTCGCTTATGCTGTAGGGCTGGCAAAGAATATTCTTCGCCAGAGTACCAGTTAAACAAGTTGGAATCTTTATGCTTTTTATACATTAGAGTACTGTATACTCCATCGAAAGATTTCGGATGATCCCGTAATTGATCTTTTAGGCAGCTATAATGCAATTCATTTTCCACATCATCTTCATTTGCCAAGTAATAATTGAGTCTCTGTGTTTCATTTGAATAATATACATGTGCAAGGAGCTCTTCATAAACAACAATATAGTCTTCAATATTAATGACACGATACAATTCATCTTCTCCCACAGTGTCATCGCTCATCGATTTACTTCTATCCTCACCGATTCTTACATTATAAAGTTCCCTGATCTCTTGCTCATGATTGACAAGAAAATTACCTGAAAGATCTATCTTGTTATTAAGATAAACCTCACACTTTGCCCTTTCTCTATACTTAAAAAAATATTCACTCTCTTCTTTAATAATTTCACCTGTAAGCATGTTCACATGCACATTTTCCATGAAATCCGGTTCAATCCGAATCGATTTTAGTTCCGTGAGAAGCTTTCTTCCTATATCCGATAACGCTAGTTTTCTACCTAGGTGCGTAATATAATCAGATTCACCAAGTTCCAAAAGTATATTGTCAAAATAATCCTGATCTATACCTAAAATCTCTCGTATCTGATCGTAGCTATTCCATTTTTCCTCTATTAGACGTAGAACAGCTTCATGTGCCAGAGGCACATGATACTCCCTTCGTGTAGTGATATTCAACTTCATCCTTACAAAAGGTAAACCAATCGTAATTGACTTAATGAAACGATTCCCCTCTAAATGAGGAGGCATTTTTGCCCTTAAGTCTAATATATGATCATTTTCTCGCATATGCCGGCTCCTTATAATCGATGATTTCACATCCCGCAGCTTGAGAGATATATCGAATAATATCGGGAAGTCTATTGGTGGGTTCTGTATTATTCATAAAGTGATCTTTGTCACCTACAATAACAAGCAGTTTTCTTGCTCTTGATAAAGCAACGTTAATTCTATTTTCAGATTTCTGGAATCCAATATCTCTGAATGTGTTACTCCGGACGGTACTATAGATGACAATATCTTTATCCTTCCCTTGATATGAATCTACTGTATTGACTTCTATATTCCTGATATTTTTAAATCCCGTTCTGTTAACAAAATCCTTGATAATTGTTTTTTGCAAATTGTATCCCGTAATTACTGCTATTTCATATCCTTGAGTACATTCTTCTCTATCAAGATCCAAGAGCATCTTTTTTATTATTTGAATTTCCTTGTGGTTTTTAAATGATTTATTTTTGGAATTATTGGTTTCTCTGCGATTGTAAAGCTTGCTTGTACTAACCCATATCATTTGTTTTCCCTTAAATAAGTTCAAAGAATGCAAACGTTCAGTATCATCAATACCCGTTTGAATTTCGTTGCCATAAAAAACTTTACTTATCATATTACCAATTATTCGATGCATTCTATATTGAGTAGTTAAGCGGATTCGATTCGTATCAGGGAAATTATCGTACAAATGCTTAAACATTCCTTTCTCAAATTCTTCCCTTTTACCTAAGGTACTTCGCTTAATTGCTTCGATGTTTAAAACAGGGGGCAACTGTTTATGATCACCTACTAATATCAAGCGACTTCCTTTTAATAGCGGTATTAATAGTTCTGGCACACTCGCTTTAGCACCTTCGTCCACGATAACATAGTCAAATCTCATATTTTTTGTAGATGGATTGGAATTAAACCCTGTGCAAGTACCTGCTACAATAGTTGCGTTTTCTATTAATCGTGCTTCTGAATCTTTGGCCAGTCCCAATCTAGTTATCCAATCATTCTGAATCATTGCGGTTCTTAAAATACGTGCTTTTTCGAGGTCATCATTATACATTGCTTCAATTTGTTGAACAATCAATAGTTCTTCATCAGTTTTTTGCAATTTTGACTTCAAATCTACATACTTAACTAATTCCAAGAAATCAATTCCATAGTTCTCTGCAATTTGTCTCATTTTTTGGCTAGATGCTTCTTTAGTTTCTCTTTGCCAAACATTTCTGGCATTATTGACACTATATCGATCCCGAATTGCAGGTAAGATGTTTTCGTCTGCACCGATGCGGATGATTTTTGTGTTAAGATTTTGTGAGAAATGCAGTCCTTCTATCACATTATCTACTGCGGTATGCGACTGAGAAACAATTAAGGTTTTATATTTTTCTTGCGAAATATCTAAAGCATTACGGCTCAATATTTGATTTACAACTTCTCTGATCACTGTTGTCTTACCAGTTCCTGGTGGTCCTTGAATAAGAGCAATTGAAGATGTATTTAGAGCTACTTTTACAGCTTCTTTCTGGTTAGAATCTATTCGTTGGTTAAAAAACTCAATTGAATTAAAACTATCCAGAGACTTAGGTGTTTCAAAACCAAGTATAATATCCTTTAAATTCTCATTACATAACGCTTCATCGTTACTTAAAGCACGAATGGCTCTTTTTTGTTTATCAATTAATCCAAACTTAACACGATAATCTTCCACAAGAATACCTTTTTGAGGAATATTTTGTACTCGATTTGTTACTTTCACGATTAAGTAAATCTTTTCATCATAAAACACAACTTCTTTAAACTTTCCGATAACTACGGGTTTTGACCTCTTGCCCCTTCCGGGTTCCATAAAGTCTGGATCATAAACAATAGTCGTTTCATTGGTAAAACCTAAATTCTCAACATTAGAATCAATCAATTCGAACTCCATAGTTTTATCTGCGTGACTATAATTGAAATCTGTGTACTCCACGTTTTCAGCAGCCGAAATAATTAATTCCTTCTCTTTATCAAGATAATCCGACCATAGTCCAAAAAAACGTTCAAATTCGGTCTGCTTGCTTTTATCAGATTGATAATCCATCCTATGATCAACTAACTCATTCACAATCTCATAGGTTTTAAATTGTTCCTTCTGTTGATATCCCATGGAATGAAAGAAGACAGGTTTCCCGTTTATTCGTAAATACTTTTTCTGAATAGCGTTTCTAGATTTAGGTTGAATGTACTTAAGCGCACTAATAATAAAGCGTTCGTCCTCATCTTTATAAATACATTCTAGGAGGTAACCATGAGGACAATAAAAGGATACGGTCTCCCCATTTTGCAGCGTTGCAGTTTCCAGCTTTGAGTCTATAAAACCATAGACTTCTTGTCCGAACCATTTATCTAGATAATTACTTATAAATTCATGAATATTTATGTTAGAAGGTACATATTTTTGACGTTTCGCCTTGCTAAGGAACTCTAAGGGAAAACCAATCGCAAAGCTTGATTCAGATAAAAGCTCGACCATTATCGTATTTAAGTCTCTTTTAAAATCAGTAATTGTTTCATATCGTTTTTTTAAGTCAGGTTCTACCGCCTTTAGTAGCATTCGTTTAAGACGCGGAGTGACGTCCGAGTTTTGTTCAATAGAACTCATCAAGTATTCTGGAAGATCTGGTTCTTTCCCCGTTAATAGAAAGTAAATTGTTGCACCAACAGAGTAGATGTCACTTTGATACGAAGCATTTTCAGGATGATATCCTACTTCAGGAGCAGAATAGGAATTAGATCCATATTTATAGATGGTATCTCCTGTAATCATTCCTTTAATTTTTGAAAGCCCGAAATCGATTAGTTTAAGCTGTCTATAATCAATAATCATTATATTGGACGGCTTAATATCCCGATGTATAATAGATTGACTATGAGCTGCCTCTACTGCATCCACTAATTGAATAATGATTTTTACTTTTTCACTAGGTTTAATAAGTGATCGGTTTATAGTTAAAAGCTCTTCACCAGGGATATGCTCCAAATAAATCTTTCCAGAAAATTTACCGTTGAGCGGAGGCGTTATTTCATATTCATCCATTTTAACGATGTTTTTATGATTCAACCTTCTAAGGGCGCTTACTTCTCTTTCGAAGAAAATCTTAGCATAATGATCTAGATTCTTTATTTCCTTAATAACAAAATAGCGCTCTCTAACCTTGTCGAAATACTTAGAGATAATTGAAATTTCTGTTTCAGCAATTTTCTCCATGAACCTTGTATTTGACGACATATCTCGACCTCATTCTTTTTTAAGTTTTTTCATATTATATCATAATTTTACCAGGAACATAGTCGCATAGTGGTTCTCATCGAGATAGTGTTAATAGTATATTGGGTCTCGAGTCTAGTCCCAATATATTATATTTTCAAAGCCGAGGCTGGGAGACTTAAAATGAAATGAGAAGATCATTGCAAATAGCGGTTGTATGGGTATCTCAATAATTCTGTGTGAACTCCAGAACCCACTAAAATGGAAGCCCTCGATTATAATAAAAAAAATCTGTTGACAGTCCCATAGTTTTATAGGACTTTCAACAGAGTATGTATTTCACTTGTATTCCCCACCTGCACTATTAAAAGTTTTTCTACCAACCTCAATTAGGTCTATTCAGTAATGTACTTTTAGATTCTGACAATAAATTTGTGTAATTTCACTATGCCCCCTCATCGGTGGGAAGCTATGAGCTTCTACTATATAAAGCCAAATGATCAACCTAGATCTGAAATTAATTTATTTATACTCGTTGCTTCTTTTCTTTTATCTTCAGTGGTCCATGCTACAGTGTGATTCACTTTTTTCAGTAGTTCAATGATTTTTTTAATATCATTTGAGCTGCCTTCAGTATACAAATATAGTTTTCTTAACGTTTTATCTCTTGGTGTTTGTCCTTGAGGTACTCTCTTTGTTCCAATTAATATTGATTTATTAGGTTCATCAACAGGATTAATTTTATTCATAATTGTTTTATTCTCTCTCATTTGTGTTAATTTCTCTTCCAGGCTAATTGATTTTGGTATCATATTATTCATTTGATTAATTAATCTACTAAAATCAAATTCAATACTCCCTTGTCCTAATTTTAGTTCTTCTATAATGAATCTTATTTGATCAGGTTTTAAATAAACCTTAAAATCCCCTTTTCTATGGTTACCGTAGAGTTTAACTTGCACAATTTGATTTATATTTCGTAAATATACAAATAATAAGTCTAATGATTCAACGTCTTCTTCTGATAAAAACATCATAAATAAGAATCTACCTTTATTAATTTCTAATTCAAACACTAAAGTCTTATCCAAAGAATCAACTGCTATATTATAAATATCTTTTAGTCCTGTGAAGTTAAATTCAAAATTCATTATTAATCATTCCTATCTACTAGTTTCATAGGGTATCAGCAACCTATCTACTGGTTCTTTTTTAGAACGATTCAAAACTTCTACCCAAGAAATAGTAGCTAACTCTCTGCAAGCTGCTATATCGTCCTTCTCTCATTCCACGATACACTCCTCCTCCAGACGAATCCTGCGCTCTAACATGATTGCTAGCACCGGAATCCAATCAGCATATCTTGGGTCTTTCAACGCATGAAGTAGTTGACCGGCATAATCTTCACTGACAGGTGCTGCTTGTGCTTCGTACTGAAGTAGGGTATCCACTCCCATCCGATAAGGTCGAAGCCCGGGAAAAAAATTGGACTGAAGCCACTTAAAAATGCGGATTCCACCAAGGTCGATATCACTCCAGTGGAGCAGTTCTGGCGGATTCGACGCTTCACATACTACCTGACTCAGCTTTCGGAGAAAACTTTGAGTGACACGATTTGGGTATCCTCCTGTGTAGATGACAAGAATCTCTCCAGCACGAACCAAGGGCAGCTCCAGATACTGATGGTAGCTCGTCCAATTCTTAATGGTAAGAATGTGACGAGCAGGCATAAAGACATGTTTCATCGCATCAATCGTCTCACCAGAAAGCCCAAGACCGCCCGGAAATGCGCTTGTATCAGCCTGCTTGCCGTCGCAGGCTCGAAAGACAAGAGGGCCGCATAAAGAGACACTCTGAGGATTACGGGTAAGACCAAGCCAATCCAGCCATTCTTCCTCTGTCTCCCTCAACTCACCGGAAGCTTGCTTCGCCAGAGCAATCAGCCGTTTGAGCGTTTGACGCTCCAAATGCTTCGTATCTCGAAACAACTGCTGGCTAAAGATGCGAATCGGTACTGCGCGATCCCCAAGCAGCGGCAACTCGTTCAACGTGTGAACTAGATCAGCCGTCCCTTGTGCGTCATCTGGATCGAGGCGAGCAGACTTGCCTTGCGCCAGAGCGTCGTCCACCTCCTTTCGCCACTCTTGAACCCAACGCCACGGATGAGAGCTCAGCGGGACCAGAGAAGCCCTCAATTGCTCCAGTTTGGCGCGCAAAGGAGTCCGACCGAAAATCCCGGTGCGCCTCCTCCACAGCTTCCCATTGCAAATATATTTTCTCTATTTCGTCTGAACGATATTTAGTCCTTACGTGTTCAACAACATCAACCCGCATAATCAGTCTCAAATATAACCGTTACCCAAATGAATCAAAGGCGCCACCATTAAACCTTATAAGCCTTCATCGCCTTGCGAAGCTCTTTGAAGCTAGGACGCTTGCCGTACATCAGTACGCCAGTACGGTAGATTTTCGCTGAAATCCAGCCTGCACCATAGATGGAGACTAACAGAATTCCGATGGAGAGAAGCACCTGCCACACAGGAGGGTTCGTCAATCCAAGGCGGAGCAGCATTACGAATGGCGAGAAGAATGGAATGAATGATGAGATGGTTACAAGCATGCTCTCTGGATTCGAAATGCTGAATGTCGCGATGTAGAAGCCTGCCAATGAAAGGATCGTAATCGGGAATACTGCCTGACCAAGGTCCTCCGTCCGACTTACGATTGAACCGACCGCAGCGAACAATGTCGAGTATAAGAAATAGCCTGCTAGGTAGAACACTAATGCATAGATAAGCAAATCTGGAGAGATCTTGGAGAGATCAATTTCAAAATCAGCGAATGCCTCTTTGTTATGCGGGAAGTTTATGTTGATCAGCATCACAGCCACATAAACGGCGATTTGGAACAAGCCTACTAAGAACATCCCGAATATTTTACCGAACATTTGCTTAAGCGGTGATACACTGGTCACGAGAATTTCCATGACTCGCGAGCTTTTCTCCGCTGTAATCTCTGAAGCGATTAGCTGACCCGTGATCATGATTGCGAAGAACAGCAGCATCATCATGACGGTTACTAGACCAATATCCACACCTTGCTGAGCTGGGCTTTTACCATTCCCTGCACTTCCAGCGCCATCCGTTGCTGCAATTTGTATGGAGTCCAGCTTAATTGGAGCAAAGAGCATCACTTTCTGTGCATCCGTCAAGCCTGCATCCTTAAGCACGTTTTCCTGTTTAATCGTTTGCAAAGCGGCTTCTAGTGATTGCGTCGCTGATGAATCAAGCAGCTTCTCGGATTTATAAGTTACACTAGGAATTCCGCTGTCCGTTACTGTCCCGAAGGTCAAATATCCTTTGATTTTGTTATCGGCAATACCAGCTTTCATTGCTTTCTCATTGCCTTCTACTGAACCGGCATCTGGGTATTCAATAAGCTTAACTTCTGAATTCTCCTGAGCTTGATAGAAATCTTTCAACTGCTGACCTAGCTTATTTCCTTCAACGGAGTCTGATTGAATGGCATAGCCGATATTAATTGCTTTATTGTCTCCACCTTTATCAAACAATGAAATAATGGCCGGAAGATTGATGCCTATGCTCAATATTACAACTAGAATTAGAGTCGTAATCAAAAATGATTTGGCTTTAAACTTGTTACGAGCTGTAAAACTGACTACCGTCCAAAAACTATTCATGACTCTCACCACCTACTGATTTAATAAAAATTTCATTCAAAGTTGGCTCCATAATTTCAAAATGTTGAATATCCGTCTGTCCAATCGCATGTCGCAAAATATTTCCCGCTGCTTCCTCACGAGCAATCCCAATCTCATAACCATACTCATGACGATTAACGGAAGTAACGCCACTAATTGCTTCTAGGCCTGTAACTGCGCCTTCAGTCTTGAGAATGACCCGTTCACGAGGATAACGTTTCTTAATTTCCTTGAGACTGCCATGCAGAACGGCATTAGAACGGTGCAGTATCGTAATATTCTGGCATAGCTCTTCCACATGCTCCATCCGATGCGTCGAGAATAACATAGTCGTACCAGCATCTCGCAGCTCCTTGACTGTCGACTTCAACAGCTCGACATTAACTGGATCCAATCCGCTAAAGGCTTCATCTAGAATGACTATCTTTGGGTTGTGGATAACGGAAGCGATAAACTGGATTTTTTGCTGATTACCTTTGGACAGCTCTTCTATCTTTTTATTGTAGTACTCAGGCACCTCGAACCGTTCAAGCCAACGCTTCAAACTCTGTTCAGCATCCTTCTTAGACATACCGCGCAGTTGAGCCAAATAAATCAATTGATCGCTTACCTTAATTCTTGGGTACATCCCACGTTCCTCTGGCAAGTAACCCAACTGTCTTAATTGATCCTTCGCATAAGTCTTGCCATTGTATAAAATACGTCCGCCATCCGGATAAATGAGTCCGAGCACCATCCGCATCGTTGTCGTCTTGCCCGCACCGTTCGCACCAAGCAAACCATATATTTCACCCTCGGCAACCTCGAAGCTAATATGATTTACCGCTGTTTTATCTCCATATTGCTTATATACCTGTTCAACTTTTAAAGGATTCATTCTCATTCTCCCCTCAGATTATGACCGCACACGCAGTCTGTCTTGTTCGATCAATACTGCCAAGATATCGTCTAAATTCAATGATTGCCTGCCGACTATTCGCAAGGATTCCTGTTCACACCATCGTTCTGCATCCATCGCCTGCCTGGTAATGATTCGCAGCGTTCCACCGCCAGTATCCTCGATGCTGCATTGTCCGGGCAATAACTCTGCCTGTTTTCTAGTAAATCCATCACTATTAATGTAAAAAGCATGCCAAGTGCTAAACAGTTCATCTTTCTCATAGATGCCAAGCACTCGTCCATGCCCCATGAACACGATAAAATCTGCTAGCCGCTTTACTTCCTCAACAATATGGGAGGCCATTAGTATGGTACGATCCCCACGCTCCATAAATCTGTGCAACACATCAATCATCGTCCGCCAAGCAAGTGGGTCAAGACCTGATGACGGTTCGTCTAACAGCAGCAGCTCTGGATCATGCGCAAGCATTAATGCAAGCTCATATTTGCGGCGTGTACCCTTGGACATTTTACCAAGCTTAATGCCGTCATCCACTTCGAATATTCTCAGCAGCTCCCGATAACGATTGCCATCCCAGCTCGGATACCACTTCCGAACGAATGCAGTCTTTGCTGACGCCTTCATGTTATCATCATGATTGCTGAACAGCTCAGGCAAATAACCCGTTCGTTGCTTCACTTCCGTATCGTTACCATCACCAACCTTATGCCCGAGCAGCCTAATTTCACCTTTATCCGGCTTCGCTAAATCGAGCATGAGACGAAATGTTGAGCTTTTGCCCGATCCATTCGGTCCGACAATTGCGGTCACATAACCTTGAAGCACATCAAGATCAATGGCTCCCAGTTGAAAATGTGGCCGACGTTGCTCCACGCCTTTCAATGAAATCGCAACGGTCTGATCTGTCATTCCCTTCGCCTTCCTTTCATTGCCTATTTATTTCTTCGTATATTGTCGTTCCAGTACTTCTTGGAATAAGTTCGCCAGCTCTTCTTTCGAGCACTGTACAAGCTTACCTGCAGTAACCGCAGCCTCCAGTGCTTCTATAACGGCTTCCAATCGGAAACCATCCATTGCCTTCTGCTCTACGGATGCTACGTAAGTTCCTGTTCCTTGCCTCGTTCGCAGTAGACCCTCTGTCTCCAAATCCTGATAAACTCGTCGAACGGTGATGACACTGCATTTCAACAGCTGCGCCAGCTCCCTTATGGACGGCAACAGTGTACCTTCTTCCAGCTGCCCGCTCACGATTAGCGCTCGTAGTTGTACTTCAATCTGGTAATAGAGCGGTTCCGCGCTTTGTTCGTTAATTTGTATCGGCAGCCACATGTGCCTCACCTTCTTTACAATGTGACATGATGATCTATCACTTCAATTGGATTAGTTATTCTAAGATGCGATCCCTGCTGCTTTCCTTACGAAGTTTCTCGTTCTAAGTCTTTTTACGATAAGAGAGAATCCGCTAAGCAGAGAGAGTATGCAGAATGCCAATGCTCCTGCCGTATACCACCAATGCTGGGCCTGAAGCTCGCCAAGCACTCCCATTACAATATTAATTCCAGCCAATTTGCACGCTAGTACTACAATAAGGTAGACAGTTGCGCAGATGTAGCAGAATATGGAGTAGGTTTTTCCCGAGTGACCAATTTCCCAGTATACATAAACAACCGCTATTCCAAGTGCGTAGAAGAACCAAAATAACCCGAATTGTATAAACACTGCCACACTATAGGTTTCTTTCATCTCCGGAACTAGAAAGTATTGGGTGAGGAAGAATAGGATCATTGCTGGAGCTAGAACGATAACAAGTTGCAGCAGCCTGCCCAGCGCCAGATGATTTAATGGGATAGGCATTGTACGCCATTCGGATAATTTTCCGGTAAAAGTATCGTTTCGCCAAAACTGAAATGTCGTTCGATTCATGACAAAAGCCATGTTTGGTAAGACTACGATGAACATGACATCCAACAACCAGGTATTCACACCCGAATACTCCCCGTTAAGGTTATACACGCCTAAAATGCAGAGGCACATGTATAGGCAAAATAAAATGGTAAAGATCATTCCGAATCTATCTCTGGTTAATTCGTACTTCGCAATATGCCATGCACCTTGCCATATGTTCATAATGCTGCTCCTTCCAACACAGTGTTCATACTGTGTATATCTTTATACACAGTATACTCACAGCAAAAACAGTTGTCAACCATATCCATGGAAAAATTTAAATGCACGAGTTTGATCGGGGTACTATGAAAGTTAGAACTGTGCTGGGGAGTGGAGCTGGGTATATGATTGGAGAAATTATTGAATGATTTTTCTACTAAGGCGGTGATTTCATGCGCGATCGTGCTCTCGGTTATTTGGATCAAAGAATCGAACGGACTTGGCAACGTTTTATGGATCGTCATAACAGCTACTTGCTTAATTTCTCTTACGCATTTCTTATTCTATGGTGCTTCATTTGTTGGTCATGCCATCAGGTTTTTATTATTTTTTTCCTACCTGTTCTCATTATTTTTGTCGGGTTCCCGTTTGGCTTAATTCTATATTCAATTGTCTTGTTCTTCCGTCGTGATCGTTGGGTATCTGAGTCAACAATCGCAGCGTTCATACTTCTTCTACCATTAGTCTGGCTGTTGTTTGGTCAGCTGCTCTTCTCTTGAGTTAGAACGATCACAATTTGCTTGTTTCCGGCGTTGTTTATGGTGGCTTAACGATATAGCAAAGCGTTACGCCACCTCTAGGGAGTTATATGTCCATGCCTACAAAACTAACAAAACTGCCCGCCTACTCCATTCTCAGATTGCACACTATCTACCTCACAGTAACTGCATCCATACAGGTAAATAATCTTGAAATCTGCGGAAATCATGAATTAACTGCAGCCGTACAGGTAAAATCGCTCATTCAGTCCCTTTCCAAGCTTTACAGCTCAAACTGATGTACAGATGCAGTTAACACACGAAATAGCAGCTAACTAACCTATCGCAACTGCACTTTAGCAGTTACTACTTCGTTGAATGACCCTTCGTTCTCACGAGAACCGAACTTCTTTCGATCAGCCGCAGCTGTACCATGCAAGTAATTAAAAAAGCATGTTCTTTAAATCAGCAAAAGCTGAATTAAAGGACATGCTTTTTGTTAAAGTGATAGAGCTAGCTAAGATTACAATCCAAATATCGCATCAATCATTGGCTTCGTGTGACCGCCTGGGTACATCAGATAGAGCAATACATATACGGCAACACCCGTAATTGCTGTGAAGAACCAGATGACCGAGGTTACACGTCCCCACTTGCGATGCTTAGCGAACTTGCTCTTGAATCCGAGCACTAACGTTGTAATACCGAAAGCTGCAGCAACTGTTGCCATCGTAATATGGAACAGCAAGAAAATTAAATAATAAGGCTTCAGATTATCTGGTCCGCCCCATGACGTGTTGCCCACTAGAATCGTCCGCGACGAATAGATAATAAAGAAGATAATAGCCGCAATGGCTGCCGCAATCATCACTTTCTTATGAGCAACAAGCTTTCGCTTAATCGCTAGACTCCAGCCGATTGCAACCAACACTGCGCTTATGACTATGAAAGAAGTACTTACTGTAGGAAATATCATATACAGATCCAACGTGTATCCCACCTATACGATTAAATAATCTCTGAAACTTGCTTTGTGTATTTCTTATACAGCGCCGGGGTTACTATTAGGCAACTCATCATCTTTATGCTCACGCTTGAACCAATGGAAGAAGATATACGCTAGAATGATTCCGTACATCAGCTCTTGAACGAGCTTCATTACGATACCACCAAGCTGTTGATCTTCAACGGTCTCCATCAGGTTGAAAAATTGAGGTCCGTCAAACATTTCAAGAAGCCTCGAAGGATCACCAGTTACACAATAACCCATTGCCTGTACCCAAACAAGCGGATCGCTATAAGTCGCATACATTGGTGTTGATGCGAAAATAATTAACGCACATGCCGGAGTAAGCAATATACCATTGGCGAATACATAAGCCATTTTTTTCAGATCAGTTAGTCTATTCCATTCTGGAACAGGACATGCAATTTGCCACCACATCATCATTGAGGTAACAAGCAGTACAAAGTAATACACGCGATGAAGCGTGAAATTCGTCATGACATAGTCATGAACAATCGGGATATGATAGACAGAGAACAACAAATTGAACAAGACTAGCGTGACAATCGGATGCATCATGAATTCTAGCTTCTTCCACCAATTAGCAGCAAACAATTTACGCCAAATAAAAGCCGGAATAGATAACAAAATCATTGGAGGTACAATCAAATAAGAGACTGACATATCGATCATATGGAAAGTGAACATCATATGACCAAGCATACTAAATGGTCCCCCGTGGACTAAGTAGAACATGAGCGCACCGGATACGAACATACTCTTTTGCAAGAGTGTTGCTTTCTCCTCATTCGGCATATGTTTCTCCCGCCATGGTCCGATCAAATAGAAATACAGAATGGTGAGAGCGATCATTCCGAATAAAAACCATGGGGTCCACAATTCTTCGAAGCTAAAATATTCTAAACCAAGCATTTGTGGAAGCTCCTTTCAAATATCTAGAAAAGAGGAGGGACCCCTATGGGAACCCTCCTCTTTTCAATTATACGATCCTTTACCACCAAGCCCAATACTCGGCCATAATGACGCATGTAAATACAATAAACACGCCGAACAAAATGCCGATGATAGCAAACATATGACCTCTGTCTTTCATATGCATCCAGAAAGCCATCTGTACGAACACTTGCAAGATCGCACATCCAATCAGGATGATGTAGATAAAGTCTTTATTAATCTCGCCGCCAATTACTGCTGCAAAGGCAATAACTGTAAGCAAGATAGACAAAATAAAGGAAATAATATGTTTCTTAGGACCCTCGAGCTTATGGCGCGCAGGACGCTGTTCCTCCGTATTGGAGTGATTGCTTGCCATGGTTTAAGCCACCTTTCCCATCAAATAAACGACGGTGAAGATAAATACCCAAACGACATCGATAAAGTGCCAATAGATACCGGCCACATAAGCTTTAGGAGCTGTGACGACCGTTAAGCCTTTTTTCATCAGTTGACCAATCAGTAGAACGATCCATCCGATACCGAATGCTACGTGAGCACCGTGGAAGCCAACTAATGTATAGAACGAAGAACTGAATGCGCTTGTTGTAAATCCATGGCCTTCATGTACGTAGTGAACGAACTCATAAATTTCAAGGCCAAGGAAACCTAGACCAAGAATAACGGTAACGATAAGCCAATTAATCAATGCTTTAACTTTACCTGCGTGCAAGGCTTGAGTAGCAAATACACTTGTCAAGCTGGATGTTAACAAAATCCCTGTTGCTGCTGCCACGAGTGGAAGCTGGAACAATTCATGTGCTGGAGGACCATCAAGAACTTGATGGCGGAGAGCTAGAAACGCTGAGAACAGCGTTCCGAACAATACAGTCTCCGCACCAAGGAATAACCAGAAACCAAGAATTTTATTACGTCCCTCTAGGGTCGCTTTTTCGGGCTCATGAGGCAGTTGCCCTTCTACATGCGGATGCGCGCTCATGCTTTTACCCCCTCATCATGCTGATCTTCGGGCTCAATGTGGAATCCATGATCATCATATAGTGAACGCAATGCCATACAAAGGAATGTAATGAGCAAGCCAATTCCGCCAACGATATATCCTGTTTCGATTCCAGCGATTTTCCCCCATGCACCACGTGAGTACATAAGACCAAACCCAGTAATGAATAAACCAACTGACATAAAGAAAGGTAGAATGGACGGTGAAGGCATGTGGATCGAACCAACCGGTTCAGCAGGCGTCATCCCTTTATTGCCATCCATTTTCTCTTTCCAATAAGCATCATAACCGCGTACTAGCGGTGTTTGTTTAAAGTTGTATTCAGGTGCAGGAGATGGAATTGTCCATTCCAGTGTACGTCCGTCTTCCCATGGATCGTTAGCTGCATCTTTCGGTTTGAAAGCTGTTATAACAACGTTCAGAAGGAAGAATATCGTACCAAGACCCATTAATAAAGCACCTACTGTACTAATCGCATTCATTTCATTGAATCCGATACCGTCAAGATAGGTCCAGATCCGACGTGGCATGCCTAGCAAGCCAAGGAAATGCTGGATGAAGAATGTAAGGTGGAAACCGATAAAGAAAGTCCAGAACGTCCATTTGCCGAGTGTTTCGCTAAGCATACGTCCGAACATCTTTGGCCACCAGTAATGCAAGCCAGAGAATAGGCCAAGTACCAATCCACCTACGATAACGTAGTGGAAATGCGCTACTACGAAGTAGGAATCGTGATACTGGAAGTCAGCCGGAGCTGCTGCTAGCATAACGCCGGTAACACCACCCATAACGAATGTTGGGATGAAGCCTACCGCAAACAGGTTTGCTGATGTGAACTTAATGGAACCGCCCCACAATGTGAACAGCCAGTTGAAGATTTTAATACCTGTTGGTACTGCGATCAACATCGTAGCGATGGAGAAGAGAGCGTTCGCTACCGGTCCAAGACCAGTTGTGAACATGTGATGCGCCCAAACCATGAAGCCCAAGAAGCCGATCAGGATGGTAGCGAATACCATCGAGCTGTAACCGAACAAGCGTTTACGAGAAAATGTACTTACAACCTCTGAAATAATACCGAATGCCGGCAGGATGAGGATATAAACCTCAGGATGCCCGAATATCCAGAAAATATGCTCCCATAGTACGGCATTACCGCCGCCTGATGGGTCAAAGAAATTAGCGTCGAATATGCGGTCGAACATCAATGCCGCCAAACCTACTGTCAATGCAGGGAATGCGAACAAGATTAGCGCCGAAGTAATGAATGCCGACCAAGTAAACATTGGCATCCGCATGAAAGTCATACCAGGTGCACGCATATTTATAATAGTAACTAGGAAGTTAATACCGCCGATCAGTGTACCAATACCTGCAATCTGCAAACCTATAACATAATAATCCAACCCATAGTCGCCGCTGAAAGTAGTCGACGACAGAGGAGCATAAGCTGTCCAACCACCATCCGGCGCACCGCCGGTGAACCAACTAACGTTAAGCAGTACTGCTCCGAAGAAGAAAGTCCAGAAGCCTAGTGCATTAACGAAAGGATAAGCTACGTCGCGCGCACCGATCTGCAATGGAATAATTGCATTCATTAGCGCGAATATAATTGGCATAGCCGCAAGGAAAATCATTGTCGTGCCATGCATAGTCAATAGTTCATTATATGTATCCGCACTAACGAAGTCATTAAGCGGTTTCCATAATTGAATCCTAATGAGTATAGCTTCCAAACCGCCGACGAGGAAGAAAAAACCTCCGGCGAGTAAATACAAAATACCAATTTTCTTGTGGTCAACCGTAGTCAGCCAATCCATAAGACCGGTATGACGTTTAACCGCATGTCCATGAGCCAAGGTAGGTACCTCCTTTATTCACCGATGATTTATTGTTCGTAGTCAAGCGTTAGTTCGGATAAGTATTTAGAAATACCTTCAAGTTCTTGTTCAGATAGTTCTACTGTTGGCATTAGATTGCCTGGTTTAACGGATTGTGGATCTTCAATCCAACGATGCAGGTTCTCGTACGTTGTACCTTCGTTAGAATATTTCTTATCTTCCGTATTGACTAAGATACCGCCGACAGTCTGACGACTACCGATACCTGTCAAGTTCGGGAATGCAGGACCGCCTTGATCGCCTACAGCGTGGCAAGTCAAGCATTTGCTAACAAAAGCTTCTTTAATGGCTGGATCACTCGGAAGTGCAACCGGCTCTTGAAGCGCAGCTGTCCAACGATCGAATGAAGATTCATCCACCGATTTTACTTTAAAGTCCATTAACCCATGGGAAGGTCCGCAAAGCTCTGCGCACTTCCCTAAGTAAACGCCTTCTTTTGGCGCTGAGAAGTACATCAGGTTCACGTTCGCACCTGGGTTTGTATCAATTTTACCAGCTAGAGACGGCACCCAGAACGAATGCAGCACATCTGCTGATTTCGCTTCAATTGAAATAGTCTTGCCAGTCGGTATAATCAATTCCTGTGCTGTCTTAATGCCCAGCTCGGGATACTCGAACTCCCACCAATACTGGTGTGATGTTACGATAACTTTAACCGCGTCTGGATCTTTGGAGTAGTCCTTCGCCAAGTTAAATACCGATTGTACTGTAGGAACACCCAAAATAATAAGCATGATAATTGGAATAACTGTCCAAATGATCTCTAGCTTATGGCTTCCTTCCACTTGTTTCGGAATCGTCTTGTCTCCTGGACGTCTACGGAAACGAATAATTACATAGAGAGCAATCGCAAACACGACAACAATCACGATCAACATGATTGAGATCGCGAGCTTCATCAGTCCGAACTGCTCTTCCGCTACAGGACCTTGGGGATTCAGCGCAGACAAATCTTCCCGTCCACATGCCGACAGCACCAATACCATCAAGCCCAGAAGCGGCGCAAGCCGTTTAAAAAACTGCCACCGATTCATCAATAATCAACCCCACTTTTGACGTTTTCGCAGTTGCAAATCTCGCATAAATTGCGGCATACTGCGTGTTTCACAGATGTTATTACAACTCCTGGAACTTAAATCACTTTATTAAATATAAAGTTGAAGCATCTTTTTGTCAATGTTCCACAGAGAGTTCACAAATTGTTCGCAAAGCTGTCAAAAACGTTAATTAATCAGGCTTTTTTAACGATTTGCTATTCACTTGCACGAACAGCTCTTATACCCTCTATTGTTCACCAAACCCATGGTCAATTATGTATGGAACTTCATGCGTATATTTTAGATTTCCCTACAAACCCTACTACTATTACGTCCCGATTGGAGGTCGACTTATAAATGAACAAACGAGTAAGCTTAATACTGTTGTCCTCACTGCTTTTACTCGCAATAACCGCATGCGGATATGAGAAGCGAATCCAAAACAGCGACTTTGATTATGGGAGTCGAAACACTGGTGATCCAAAAATGCTTGGAGCAAAGCTATACGGCTCGACTACAAACAATACGCATCAGCATGACAATGTCTTTTTCGAATACAGCAATACTGTATCCAAGAAAGTAACCGAACTGAATGGTGTAGCCTCTGCGATCGTTATGCTCACTGACAAGAACGCTTATGTTGGGCTTGCACTTGATTGGACAGCTGTTGGCACGAAAAACACCGGCCGTACTAATGAACAGAACAACAGCGGTACTAATGAAGGTGTCTATAACCATGACACGGGAAGTCCTTATTGGGATAATCGCCAATTAGTGACGCCTTACAATTCGTACTTTACCGTTAATGACCACAGTGAGTTGTCGAATGAGCTGAAACAAACGGTTGCTGCTCGAGTACGCGAGCTTGCGCCCATGACCCAAGAGGTGCATATTTCAGCCAACATGGATTTTGTTAACCAGTTGAATGAGTATGCGAAGAAATCATGGATGAACCATTCCTTAACCCCCTGGATCGATGATTTCAATGTACTTGTGAAGCATCAATTCGCCGGTGGACAAGTGATGCCTTCTCAAATCATTCATTACGAAAAAATGCGTGCTAAGAACAAAAATGGGCAGTCCATTATTGAAACTCATTAAGCTTTAAACACAATTCTAAAAAAATCTCTTCTATTATATATACGCTGCAAAAGAAACGGCTTCGACGACCTTTGGAGTTTGGAAGCAAAGCAAAAGTTTCATCGCGCAAATAAAAAGAACGGATCAGGAGACTTGCTCCTTGATCCGTTTCTTTTGTTGTTGATGTCGAATGGCCAAACCATATCCCATTCCTAGCAACGATAAGATGGTCATTATAGCATACAGCTTTCTTCCACCGATAAAATCAAATAGCAAACCGCCAACCGTTGAAGCGATAATGCTCGACACGCCGAACAGCAGCATCGCTAACAGTGTTTGCCCTGTAGCTTTCCACTCCTCAGGGATCAACGTATACAGGTACTGAATTGAAGCCGTATAAAACAATACAAACGATAATCCATGCAATAACTGAAAGGCAACAATCGCAATCGGTTCTGACCAAATTCCTGACAAGGCGAAACGCAGCGCATAAAACGCTGCCGCAATCGAGATAATGCCAAGCTCATTGCCTGGCTTCATGAACCGATGAATGATAGCGAAGAATAAAGTCTCGATCAGCGTCATGATAAACCATGCCAGCCCTACTATACCGACGCCTCCACCAAGGCTTTGCAGATACAGCCCTAGATAGCTATCGTTCATTCGATGAGGGATTGCAATCAGGAGCACAAGTGAGAAGAAGAATAACGTCCGCTTGTCTGAGAAAAATCGTTTCATATCGTTTAAAGCGATAGGTTTGGCCGCAGATTTCACTTCAGGCAAAGTTACGCACAATAAGATCGTAATAGCGCCGTATCCTGCGAATAGATAGGCAAAGCTTGCTACCCCATAATAATCAGCAGCATAGCCAACTATAAATGAAGCAACAGAAAACCCAAGAGCTCCGAACATTCTTATGGAACCAAAGTTGACCCCTTCCTCAACTGAAACTCGGTAATTCAAACTCTCTGTCAAGGGATCAGTCGGCATGAAGAAGAAATACATTAATCCGCATAATACGAAAGAAACGAGTAGATTCGAGGAGTGAAATAACATCGTGCCCAGTGTAACAGACAATACTAATAATAATAGAAGGACAATCTTAACCGTCTTATATTTATCGCTAATCATTCCCCATAACGGCTGAGATATGACACCAATCAAGCTGCCTGCTCCGAAGATTAATCCAATTTCAGTAGCTGAAATGCCTTGGGCAGAAAAATAAATCGGTAAGAAAGTTAAAAATATTGAAAACATCGAAAAATAAAAAAAGTTATAACCACGCAATAGTTGAATTTTCACTTATGATCCAGCTCCTCAGAGAGACCATTATACCGTATTTCTAGATTTCCTTGTACAAGAAAATGAGTAAAGAACAAGAACGATAAAAATAGAAAAAGCTAGCCCTCGATTTACCGGCCAGCCTTCTTTTCTTCCTAATTATTCGGTTGCTGTTGCGGCTGCATTACTGCTTTAAGCTTCTCTCTAGCAGCCCTATAATCGAATTTATCATCCTCATTGGGTGCGAACTGTTCCAATAATTGCAGCTTCCCTTCATACTGTTTCAGAAGATCAGCAATCTGTGCCTTAGTCTTCGACGCACTCTTCTTCTTCAGACTTAATTCGCCAGTCTGAACCGTAAGCTCGCCATTGGTGTCTATCTGTGCGAGAAATACATTTTCTATATTTATATGCTGTTTGCTTAATTCATGCTTTAGCCATTGCAAATCCTTACCGGAAGCACTCAATGACTCCACTAACACTTCTCCATCCATTAACACAGTCTGTGGTTGCTGCTCCTCTGGTACTTTCCAGCCTAACATGTCTGGTGTCAAAGGTTGATGCTCTTTCTTGAGCAGCATATTAATCTCGCCGCTTTGTTCCATGATGGCGAACTCTACATCTGCCACTCGGTACACATCTTTTTTGCGAAGCTGTTCTAACAACTCGTCTAGCGTTATTCGTTCCTTATGCATATTTGCTTTAATTAAATTTCCTTTTTCAATCAGAACTGTCCCTCTTCCGTCCACAACGTCCCGTAGCTTTTTATTCTTCAACGTCCAAAATTCCAACCCGACAGAGACTGAAATCCATACGATAAGAGATACAATTCCTAAGTACCAGTTATTATCCATGTCCAGAGAAATATATCCGGCTATATTACCTATTGTAATACCGGTTATATATTCGAACAGCGACAACTGCGATAATTGACGTTTCCCTAACACCTTCGTAATCAAGAACAAGATAACGACAGCTGAAAACGTCCGCAGTGATATTTCCAACCAATCCTGCATTCTAATTCCTCCCATCTATTCAAGCCAAAGTTGCCTTCTCCTATAATCTCCCGTTGGCTAAAACTCATTCATTAATTCCTTATCCTTGCTTTTTTTACTGATACGGGTTATACTTATTTCATTGTGCTATATTTAACCCCAGCATATCCCTCTATAGAAAACTCAATGTTTTCCTCAGATTTTGATTTTCTTTTCTGTTAATTCCAATCCTATTCGTGCAGTAAGTTCTTTGATTCACACTGGCGCGGTCATCGGAGCCGCAAGGACGGAAGAGAGGTAGGGCTTTCGTTGTATTGGAGTATGCTTACGAAATTGCTTGTTTTGCCCGTTACGCAAAGCTTAAGCAGGAACGACTCAGTCGTCCATGAAAGCAAGATAATGCGATCTTGCTACAATTAACAAGGGGTATTGAAACGACCAACAGAGTTACGCAGCAAGGCTGCGGTAGCTGAAGGTCCGGTTAAATATATGTTTCACAAACCAACGGCACCCGTTACTCGGGTGCCGTTATCCATTTCCACCCGTTATATTTCTTATATTAACGTCTTTCCGTATTCCCTTATACTAAAATAGACACATAGGATCAGGAAACATACATACAGGAGAGCGCTTATATTACCATGCAGACCATTCGTTTTACCTAATATTGCACCGTAGCCAATAGCTAATCCAGAGCAGACTAGCGTGACCCATATCCCTTTCCCATATCCTCCGGCTTTTGCATCAGATGGAATGACCACTTTTTTCTTCCTGATTGCGATCCCTACTAATAGACATCCAAAAAAGATAATTTGTGTCCCTAATGAAATCGGCATCGCCCCGTAATTGTTCACCATAGAGACTTCATTCGTATTGTTAAAAGCCAGTACAGTAACTATAGCAATCAATAAACCGGCAAGTAAATTAATAAAATCAAACTTTTTATTTTTCGTATATGATGCAATTCCTGTCAGGAGCGCAATATAGAGAATTGCAAATTTAATTATAATAATGGGGATATACAGTGAAATCAAAAACAGATCGACTCTATCCAAGAAATCAGTCATATGTATTTGTTGAACCAATATCCATCCGATATAGATCAATCGAGGAGCTAATGTTGGACTTACGGCACTTACGATGCATAATACCCACAGAGTCAACATGAAGGCTGAGCAAATAATTCCGAGCTTAATTGAAAAATAGATATCACGCGGTTTGCTCACATGGTGAAGAAAAGCACCGATCGCAATAACATCTCCGAATGTACCTAATACGAGTCCACCACTCTTAATTGACGGCAAAATCCCATTTGCTAAAACGGGCTGCAGTCTAAAAAGATCGATTTCATTAATGAGATAGAGCGGAACCATGATGTAGACCGCAAGGAATAACACTATAAATATAACATTCGCCCGCGCTAAATGCTCCATTGTACCGGTTGCTAAATAGATGAGCAGCAGCATAGTGATTAATACGATATATTCAATGGGAGTCCTCTGCAAGATAGAGGAGTTGAAAAAATCACTAAACAGCCTTAACTGGCTAATCAAATCGACTGCAAGGTATAAAGTCAGCATCGCGTTTAATGCACCGCCCAGCCACTTACCGCATACCTCATTCGCCATATCATAAATATTTTTATGCGGCATCCAACGTACTAACCTCCACATTAAGAAGGCGATAGCGATCCCATATGGAATGCAATAGAAGAACGAGATCCATGCATCTTGCCCAGCCACTGCGGTTAATGCCATCGGTAAGCTAATCATATTCGATGCGATAAGCTGCGAGCCGACAAGCAGCGTCAACTGCAACGTTGAGATCGTCCTATGCTCCTTCAAAGCTACTTCCCCTTCCATAAGATCATCGTTTGTTTCACCAGATAATACAAAGCACTATCTTCCATTAGAGATACATTTAAGCCCATTCCATACAATACTAAAACGCCAGTGGCAAGACAGAGAAACATAATATAAATCAGTTTGGCTGCATTCCCTTTTATTTTTTTCCAGTTTATTAAAGTAATAACTATAATTGTACTGACCATCAAAAACATATAGGATTTTTCCATTTATTCTGCCTTCTTTGCGAGGTTTTCTCTGCTCATCCCAATGCGGTTCAAAGTGACTCTAACGTTTATATCAAACTTGCTTGCAGGAAATAGGGTATCCCATTGGTCCTTCCACTCTTTGTTCCATGCTTGTGGATAAGCACGATAAGCATATTGTCCGAATCCAATCACATCGCAATTGCTGCTCTGCATCAACGTAATTGCTTTATTAATCTCTCTCGTCATTTTTTCCTCAACAAGTTTTTCAATATGTCTCCGCTGCCCAATATCATCATAGTTCCTTTCCAAATTTGTATCCTCATTTACACTAATACTCATTTTTGCTGTAATTCGATACCTTAGCTTACCTTCTTTCATAATTGGCTTTATCTTTAGCTCTTCCTTATTTATCCTAACCGTTATAAAATTGTTTCCGTCGCTAAATGTTTCTTGATACGGTCTGAATCTATGCGATAATATTCGAATTCCGAACATAGCTTCGTCCTTAGCAACTGAGATCATTTTCCCATTATGGGTCAAAGCATATCCGACTACGGCGATCTCATCCGACTCATGACCCTTTATTTTCGTAGTTATTTTCTGCAAATAGGGAAGCATTGCATCTGAACCGATCACATTACTTTCACTAATAACATCTTTTAACGTAACACGAAGGCTTAAATCCGATTGAAGCGACTCCCTCATTGATTCTGCTGAGAATCGTTCCAGACGAGTATCTGAATTCAACAAATCCAGCGCTGAACCTTTCGTAACAGCAATGAAAGCAGTGAGTCGATTTTCCGGCAGACGTGTTACTGAGTCCATACCAGGAGCGAGACCATTTCTAGCTACCTCTTCCCCAACGATCAAAACACGTCGATGAGCAAAGAATAACCTTCTGGGAAGTCGGCTTTGGAGCTTATTGACAGCTTCAATCACATCTCTTCCTGTATCCGTTTTTATCACAAATGGTTTTTGTCCTCCCACATTTCCTCCGCCTCCGGTTGATCCCATATTACCGGGAAGTGGAATGAGAACACTTACCTGAATACCGTCCTTAGCTTTATCTATCGAACTTGCCTGCACAAAAGCATAATCATTAATCTCCCGTCTATCCCAGCAGCTTGTTAATATAAACGACAACCCTATAGCTAATAGCGCCGTGCTTATTAACCGCTTCATTCTCAGCATACAGATCCCATCCCCGTCTTTTTCATCTCACTATCTTTGACGTCTCTGATCTTCCGGATTCAAATAACTAGGTCTGCGCTTCATCTTCCACCATGGTGCCCTAATCAAGGTGTCCTTTAAATCCGATACATTTATTGGAGATAGCGGTGCTAAGAATGGAACACCGAAGGAAGTGATTTTCGCCATATGAAAGACGATCGCCATTACACCGATGATGATCCCAAGCAAGCCAAACACGGAAGCAATCACCATGAGTGGGAAACGTAATAATCGGATTGAAATAGCTGAACTATATCGCGGAAGTGTAAACGAGGCGATTCCAGTCATGGAAACGACAATAACCATTGCCGCCGAGACGATACCCGCTTGAACGGCTGCTTGCCCTACTACCAGTGCACCCAATATACTTACCGCTTGACCAACCGTCTTCGGCAATCGAATACCAGCTTCACGCAACGCTTCAAATGCGAATTCCATAATAAGCGCTTCGACCACCGCTGGGAAAGGAATGGCCTCCCTTGATGTAGCAATACTTAGCAATAAAATAGAAGGGAACATCTCTGGATGAAAGGTGGATACAGCAATATATAGCGCAGGGGCAAGCAACGCTATAAACAAGGCAATCAAACGAAGAATACGTAATAATGATCCGATGACAAACCGTTCATAATAATCTTCGCTCGCTTGAAGCCACTGCAGAAATCCGAACGGTGCGAGCAGCACAAATGGCGTTCCATCCACAATAATAGCTATCCGTCCTTCTAGTAAACTTGCCGCTACCGTATCTGGCCGCTCCGTATTTTGCAGTTGTGCGAACAGTGCATTAGGTTTATCCTGAATCAGCTCCTCAATATAACCGCTCTCTAATATGCCATCAATATGAATGGCGTTTAATCGTTTCTCTGCTTCTTCAATCAACTTCGGATTTGCTATTCCAGCCATATAGGCTAGAACAACGTTTGTATTGGTTTCTGTTCCAATATAAAATGATTTCATCTTCAACCGCGGAGACTTAATTTTGCTGCGAATTAAACCCGTACTTGTTCTAAGATGTTCGTTAAAGCCTTCTCTAGGACCTCGAACGACTGCCTCGGTCTCTGGTTCTGATACAGATCTTCGCTGCCCCCCGCGCAGTCCCATACAAATCGCACTGTCATTCCCATCGATGAACAGCCCGGTATCGCCAGATAATACATTAACAAGCATGTCTGAGTAATAATTTACTTTTACAGACTGACCCACGGGTAACGTCTGCATAAATACTTGCTCAACTGTTCTAGCATCGCCTTCCAACACCATTAATGATTTTAATGCCTGATCAATGGAACTGCTTGTAACCAAACCATCAACAAAAAAGATTATTGCTTTAGGACCATTCTCGATTTGGAAGTCACGAATAATAACATCAGAGCTATCTTGAAACATTTCATCCAGCATTTGTCGATTAGCTTCGATCTTCTTTTCAATCCGAACATTCTTGAATTGATTAATTGCTTTGTGATCCAGTCTTGCAGATTGTCCGCCTGTTGCCTTTATCCGCATGCCATTCACCGCCGTTCCTTATTTAACGATTGAGGTTATATTTTCCCAATCCCGATAAAATATGCTTACTTGCACATATAAAAGCCCGCAACAGGTTTAGAACATCTGCTGCGGGCTTCACGTATGATTAAGCGGCCTAAGTGCCAAGCTACAAGGTGAAAGGAGGTTTTCACTGTGGCATCATCTAAAAGTCGACGCGAGAACGCATGGAATCAGCGCAAGCATTCGCAGCATCCTCACGGCAAAGTAACCTCATTAGAGGAACTAAGTAAACAAGCGGATCAAGCTGGCAAGCACACACCAACCGACAACTAATTGTTCATCACAAAAAAACAAGGAGTTATTCCTCAGGTCATCTCAACCTGTAGGAATAACTCCTTGTCCCTTTGCAGCTATTTAAATACATTAAACAACATCATAGCCTTGGTCCTCAATAGCACCCTTAATGGTCTCAAGGGAAACCTTGCTGTCATCATATTGAACAGCAACTTTACCGCCCGCCAGATCGACAGTACCACTAGCGCCTATGCCAGTTATCGCCTTCTCTACCGAATTAACACAATGTCCGCAAGTCATGCCTTTCACATTCAATGTTACATTTGCCATTTTCTTAACCTCCTTAAGTGTCTTTATTTCATTAATTTATTAACCGTGATGAGGAGCTCATCAATCACTTCACTCTCACCCGCCTGAATTCTTTCAATAACACAGCTTTTCATATGACCTTCCAGCAACAACTTACCGACACCGTTAAGCGCTGATTGCACGGATGCTATTTGATTCAACACATCATCACAGTAAGTATCCTTCTCGATCATCGCCTTTACTCCCCGTACTTGGCCTTCAATCCGGTTCAAACGGGAAATAAGACTTGATTTCATTTTATCCGAATGATGACTATTTCTTACTTCCGAGCTGTTACCATTTATATTGCCGTCAGTTGCCTCTGTATGACATGAGACTTTAGTTTGTTCTTCCATCGCAAATACCTCCCGGGGGTATATTCCCTTTAACCTTATCCTATCATACCCCCATAGGGTATGTAAATAGTACGCACTCCTATTCTTTTCTTTTGACGATGTGCATATCGTTATTGTAAACTTAATCCAATAGTACCGCCTGAAGCTTCCGCATAATTAATATGCTGCGAATTCTAAGGGCGGTTTTTGTTTGATTAACATTCCTCAAACAAATCTTAACTATAATGATATCTATTACATATGACGTGAATTGGAGAGGAAGAACAAGATGACTAAGCTAATTAATTACGCACACAGAGGTGCTTCAGGCTATTGTCCAGAAAATACGATGGCTGCTTTCACGAAAAGTATCACCCTTGGAGCTACCGGTATCGAAACCGATGTTCAAATGACTAAAGACGGCAGACTCGTACTTATTCATGACGAAATGTTAACGCGTACAACCGGAATGAATGCTGCTGTTGCAAGCTTGGATTATGCCGAATTAAGCCAATTAGATGCAGGCAGCTGGTACTCTCCCGAATTCTCTGAAGAACGAATACCTACACTTGACGACCTGCTCGAGCTTGGCAAGAATAATAATACGATTCTTAATTTGGAGCTCAAAAATGGATTTGTCCGTTACCAAGGGATGGAACAAAAAATCATTGATAGGGTAAGGGCTTATGATTTATCAGACCGCGTTATTCTGTCTAGCTTCAATCACTACTCTTTATTCGAATGCAAACAGCTTGCTCCTGATATAGCGACAGGCGTTTTATATATGGAAGGCTTGTATCAGCCTTGGGAATATGCCAAATCACTTAGAGCTAATGCGCTTCATCCCGCTCATTATGCCGTTCTGCCGGAATGGGTCGCAGCGGCGTCCGAGCAAGGAATAGACTATAATCCTTTTACGGTCAATGAAACGGAACAAATGAATCGCATGATTCAAGCGGGTGTTGCAGGTATCATTACAGACTACCCGGATCGATTGGCAGCGCTTCTATAGGCAAACTAAGAGAGGAGCTTATGCAATATGAAAAAAACATGGCTGCTCGGCTTTGGCTTCTTCAGCATCAGCATTACATGGGCACTGTATAATGCCTTCGTTCCGTTCTTTCTCGATAAATTTATAACGAGTACGGCACTGATTGGCTTTATGATGACAATTGACAACTACTTTGCCTTGTTTCTGCAGCCTTGGATTGGCAACCGAAGCGACCGTACTAACTCCCGATTTGGCAAAAGAATGCCTTACCTGCTGATCGGTATGCCGCTCGCAGCCGTATTTGGAGCACTTATCCCATGGCATACAAGCTTGCTTACGCTCGTATTGTTCATGGTGCTGATGAACCTCTCGATGAGCGTATACCGTTCTCCAACGGTCGCACTTATGCCCGATATTACGCCAAAGCCTAAGCATACTCAGGCTAATGGTGTTATTAACTTCATGGGTGGTATTGGATCCATTATGGCGTTCGGCGGAGGCTCCCTTCTGTACAAGGCGCATCCATCCATTCCGTTCGTGGTCGCTTCTATACTCACCTTGATCTGTCTCTTGATTCTAGTAAAGTCCATTCGTGAGAAACGGGATACTTTATCGTACACCGTCTCCGAGAAAACATCATTCTCGTTCCGAGGCGAGTGGAATCGTCCTACCATCTTCCTGCTTGCTGCGGTATTCTTCTGGTTCTTCTCTTATCAAGGCGTTGAAGCATTCTTCACCTTATATGGAAAGCATCATCTCGGTCTAGCAGAAAGCGACGCTTCCTTTTCTCTAGCCTTCTTCTCGCTCATGTTTGTGCTGGCTGCGATACCCGCAGGCTTGCTCGGCAACCGCTTCGGCAAAAAGAAAATCATTGTTATCGGTGTAACCGGCTTAATTCTCATATTCGCTGCAATCACGTTTATTGATACGATGATACCTTTGCGGTTATTGCTTATTGGCGGAGGTACCTTCTGGGCATTCATTAACATTAACTCTTATCCATTCGTCATCGGATTAGGCAAGTCCGAAAGCATCGGTACTCGGACTGGGATGTACTACTTGATCTCATCTCTTGCTGCAATCGCATCACCGCCATTAATGGGACGGCTTATCGATCTGTTTGATTATTCCGCTCTATTCTATTGCGCTTCCGGTGGGATGCTTGTTGCTCTTCTCCTCTTACTAGGCGTTAAGGATAAAGGATTATCGCGAATTGAGCCAACTGAGCACAACGCTGCAGTCTCCAATTAATTCGTCTTTTAAATCAAAAAGAGGTTGAGCAGCGTAATGCTGCTCAACCTCTTTTATCGTTCATCCTTGTTTTAACTCATCGTTATTTCAAGAAATAAGCGATGATCGTTGCGATTTCCGCACGCGTAATTGTTTCCTTCGGACGTAGTGTTCCATCCGCATAACCTTTAACAACACCGCTTTTAACCAAAGCGACAGCCGCTTCTTGTGCCCAATCTGATAGCTTCTCATTGTCGGCAAAATTAGGCTCAACTGCGCTAGATGATACTGGCAGTTTATCCTTCATCGCACGATAGAGAATAACAAATGCTTCTTCCCTAGTCATATCCTGATTCGGTTTAAACGAACCATCTATGAACCCGTTAACGATATTTGCCTTTGTCAATTCACTAACGAAGCTGGTGTACCATGCATTCGAGCTAATATCCGTAAATGATGGAGCATTGCCGGAAGTACTCTCCAGTCCCATTAATCTGTAAATGACGGCTGCATATTCCGCTCTGCTCATTTGATTATTAGGTTTGAAGGTACCGTTCGGATAACCGGTAATGATCTTGCGCTCCACCAGCTTCACAATAGCTTCATGCGCCCAGTGTGAACCTGTATCGGTAAAGCTCGGCTTCTCATCCGGTTTCTCCTCTGGTCCACCCTCATTGCCAATGCCATTACCATTACCGTTACCGTTGCCATTACCATTTCCATTTCCATTACCGCCGCCTTCACTTCCGTTGCCGCCTGAACCTCCGCCTGTAGGAATTTCTCCCGTTGCAAAGCCCCAAATATCGGAAAGGGTAAAGCCGCTGTTATCATCCTCTGCTGCTACATACCACTGGTAGTACTGATCCGACTTAAGACCATTCCAAGTAATAGAAGCTTCACTGCCACTAACAACATTCATGGCTTGACCAATTTTCTGGTCCGTATAAACCTTCACTCCGAAATAATCCGTAGCAACTCGTTTCTCCATTGCGGATAGGTCAACGTCCATATCGAATTCATCCTTGCCTGGCTCTGTAACCGGATCATAATAATTATAATCGTCCAAGTAAGGAGAGTACGTCTTCATATGAACCTTATTGTTCTGCAAATCGAATTGCATCAGCCTGATATAGCCAAGTCCGCCTTTCTCCGCACCTTGGTAATCGGCTAGCATTTGATACACCTTACGGTCAGACTTGCCGTCACCATCATCATCAATTTCATCTACAAGCGTCTCCGCGTCGTGATAGTGACCCGATAGTGTCGCGATCACATTCTTATTCGGAACGACAACGCGTTCGAAAATTTTGTCCGCTATCGGCGCTCTATTGTTCGATACCAGCATATATTCATGGAATGCCAATATTGCTTTACGATCCGGATGATCCTGCACGACTTGATTGATCCAATCAATCTGCTCATCGCCGATATTCCAGCCCATATAGACGATAATGAAATCCACGCCGCCAGCGGAGATCAGATCATAGTGACCGCGGTTATTCTGATACGAACCGCCATAGGTTGGCTGATTTGCGAAGCGATCTTCACCGTAATGCTTCCAATAATACGAATAGTCTCCCGTTTGATGAGAAACGTCATGATTACCTGCAAGAACGCCATAAGGAATGCTTGAATCATCCAGCACCTTCATGCTTTTGTTCGCGTTCAGCCATTGGTAATCTTGATCTGCATCATCAACGATATCCCCGGTATGGATAACGTATTTAATATTCATTGCTTTCTGTTGCTCGACGATCCACTCTACGTTCTTCTGATAGATTTCTGGATAGCTCTCGGAATAGTATTGGGTGTCAGACATCCAGATGAACGAGAAATCATAATCCTCTTGCTTCACAGGAAGCTCATCCTGCACCATTACGTTAATGATTCCGCCATTATTATAATCACCCGCTTGTACAGTTGCTTCGAGATTAAAGTCTTCCGTCCCTGCAATCTTGTAATCAAGCATCATCCAGCGACTATCAGTCATGCTCCATGCGTACAAACTAACCTTACGTCCCTCTAAGGAGTTTCCTTGCCACTGAATCTCAACGCGATCACTTGCCTTCACCGTCGCATCCAGTTTAATCTCAAACCGATGATAAGGGAAACGGTCCACCGAATCATTCACAAGATAATTGCCATCAGCTGCTGCTATTTTATTATAGTCAGCTGTATCCATTGCTTGATCGCCATCCGGTTGGATTTGTTTCGGCGGCTCGATCTCGGATGCTCCTTGATAGGCGGAGAACCCGTTCTTGCTGACCGCATCATAGTTAAAGCCTTTCTTGAACCACAGCTTCATGACATCGCCCGACGGATCGTTTGCTTTAACCGTCAGATTAACAACGCTGCTGCCCGACTGGTTGCTGCCATTCAATGGTGATACCAATTGCGGCTTATCTGGATTTTCATTCGGCACTAGGAAGGTAATGGTCTTCTCTGATTTATTGCCGGCTTTATCCGTTGCTTCAATAATGAATACATGCTCTCCGCCGTTAAGCTTGCCAGACGTTGTTGCATGCGGCAACTCAATGGCTGTGCCATCAAGTGTTGCTTTCACAGAAGCTACACCTGCTAACGCGTCCGTTACTTCTGCATCAAGCTTCAGGTTGCCTCGATAGGTTTGACCTTCTTCCATACTCGATTGAATAGAAGGAGCAGTGTTATCTACGGTTACTTTTGCAGAGATTTCACTGCCGCCATTGTTGACTGCAACCGTATGAATGCCATCTTCTAAATTCGTTGTATCCCAATCAATTGCTTTCGCATGCATCTTATCTGCTGCAATAGGGAAATTAAAAGATACGAATCTTGGCTTCGAGACGGTAGAGTCTCCAATCTTAATGTCCTTCTTCCGGTCCGTATAGGCGGAGTCATAAATCGTTGTACCGTCGGATAGAACAAGACGTACATTTCTTACTTGGAAATCATCTCTGTTTTCTTCAGGACGATCATCGAACGGCCCTGTTTTCGTACCAGCACGAATCGCGATCTCATTCAAGCCCTCTTGCAGTCTTGCACTATCAATCGGATAGCTCAAAGTCTGATAGGAATTGATCGGATCCATAAAGGTATACATGATCTCATTGCCCATCGTCACTGCATTTTTGAAATAATAGTTCACTTCAGCCGCTTCGAAAGCGAAGTATGCATCTTGCTCAAGTGCACGGTACGTGTCGGTAGCTTCAGCACCATCAATCATTAATTGCAAGGCATCTGCTGCTGCATTCTCCGCTGTCCCCTTAAGAACATAAGTACCGGAGATAAGATCGCCGTTCTTCACATTCAAGCGCAGCGGTGATCGATCCGAACCGCCCGTTACCGTCACTCGTTTCACTGGAGTGTTAATCATATGAGTGCCATCAGAAGCTTCAAAGTAATACTCGATGTAAGATCTCGCAATCAAATTAGGTGATGCGACTGTATGATGATACATCGAATCATTATAATCTTCATACAAATAATATTTCGTATATTCATTGTCCATATTGGACTTGAAGTATACGGCAACTGATTTAATTGCCTTGTCATCTTGAGCGTCAGCAAGCAATTCAATATGGCTAGATTGATCGATCTCTGTTAATCCCGTTAAATCTGTAATCGTAGGCTCAACGATATCCTCTTGAACATCAATCGGCTCAGAAGGAACTTGTACCGCCTCCACACTGCCAGGTGTCGCCACCTTCGCGCCAACACTATATTTGATTGAAGTAGTCATGCCATTCACCGGATATTTATAATAAATACCTTTACCAGCTGCTACATCTACTTTATTCGAACCGTCATAATACGCTGATGCAATCTCCATATGCGTATTGGTGCCGATGACAACCGCTCTCTTGCTGCCGTTTGCCATACCGTCACTGTATATTTTCACAATATCTTTGCCTTCAACAAGCTGCGTCCCATATGCTCTGTTAAAGTCGGCAACTGTCTGCGTCTTATTCCCGCTGTTAATGACCCAGAAGACCATTGTACTCTGTGCAGGTATCCGAATATTCTCTTGATCAGTTGGCCAAATCACATCTGCATCTGGACCGGAATCCGGGTAACGATAAAAAATTTTATAATTTTCGAAATTAATTTCCTTATTCGTATTATTATAAATTTCAATAAACTCACCATCATCACTAGCTAACTGATTTACGCTGTCCGGTACTAGCTCCGTGACTAGGAGCGGCGGCACTTTCGATGAATCAAAGACAGGCAAGCCGCTGACTGGAACCGTATATGTTGAAGTCGTTACCGTATTCTCCTTGTCCTTCGCCTGTATGTAATACTGCATCTCAGGCTCAGTCATAGCTGACTTTTCGATGATCCCTTGATAATCGACCGTTCCCGTTATAGAACCCATATTCGCTGCTGTGAAAAACTGTTGGGAAGCCGACTTATAGAATAGTGTTGCGCTTACTTGATCATCAGTTCCCTCAATGGCTTCGTTCTCAATTGTTGTCGTGATCGACAGATCGCTCTTCACATCAGCTAAAGCAACTGGCGTATGGCTAATGACCGGCGGATTGTTAATTACAACCTCCTGTATTGCCAGTTGCTCAGGCGACACACTCCCCGGTGTGGCAGGCTGCGTACCCGCTCCATCCATCATCAGCATCTCTGTTGCTCCGACAGGAGAAGGAATTTGATAGAAGATTCCTTTATTCTCTTTGGTCTGATCATCATTGTCATAGGCAGCTTGGGAAATCAGAGTTCCGTCTGTAGCTTTAATAGCTAAAGATATTGGACCTTTATTTAACATTCCCCCGCTTTGCTCGAGTCGGAACAAATCCGTATTCTCTACTAGAGCAGTTCCATAATTAGCGTTAAAAGCATCGGCAGTTGTACTGCCGTTCTTATCATTAATGACCCATAGCACGATAGACTTGCCCGAAGGAATAACAATGTCTCCTTGTTCAGAAAGCGGCCATGGCTTAGTCGTACTACCATTCACGTAAAATAAGCCATAGTCTTTGAAATTGATCGTATCCGCTGAATTGTTGTATACCTCTACAAACTCATAACCATCGGACCCATCAATATTGACGCTGTCAGGCACAAGCTCTGTCATTAATAATTTAGGTGTCCCTTCAATTGGAGCTGCCGAGACCGTATCAGTCCCCGCTGTCGCAACCGTTCCAAACAGCATACTAAATACTAATAGCCATGCAGCCGTTTTCTTGTTTCTTTTTCTCATCATACGCACCTCATCCGTCATCTCTTGAAAGTAAGTAACAGACTGAAGTGTACAGGTTTAATGTGTTTGTTAAGTTAAACATTCATGAATAATTTGTAAATGTGATAATAAGCAATAGCTTCACATTGAAATAAAAACGGAGATGCCCAACAAAGTATTAGCACCTTGTCGAACATCCCCGTTGCACCGCGCGCGACTCCTGGCGCGCGGTGAATCTTTTTACACTATCACATCTACTAATGGATTTGTTTCTTATTGAAGTTGCCGCCTAATACGTCAGATACATGCTCAATCGCAATAAACGCTTTAGGATCGATTTCTTGAACAATAGATTTCAGCTTTGCAACCTCAATACGGCTGACAACGCAATAAACCATTTGAGTTTCTTCTCTTGAATAGCCGCCTCTTGCTTGAATATAGGTTGTGCTGCGTCCAAGGCGTGTCATGATGGCTTCGGAAATCTCCTCATAATCACTCGATATGATCGTAACAGACTTCGATTCATCTATACCTTCTACTACGATGTCCATGACTTTCGTTGCTAGATAATAGGTAACCATGGAGTACATAGCTGAATCCCACTCAAATACAAAACCAGCAAGAACGAAAATAAATACGTTAAAGATCATAATAATTTGTCCAACTGGCATATTGAATTTCTTCGATGCCAATATCGCAACAATCTCAGTTCCATCTAGTGATCCGCCGAAACGAATAGCTAGACCAACACCGCCGCCCAAAATAATACCGCCGAATAATACCGCTAACAGCTTTTCATCTGTAAATGCATCTACATGATGAAGAAATTGGGTACATAATGACATAACTACGATACCATACAAGGTGGAAAATGCGAATGTCTTGCCAATTTGCTTAAAGCCGATGAACAGGAACGGAAGATTTAAAATAAAGATGAATACCCCTAAAGGCAGCCCTGTTAGATGCGCTACCATGATAGATATACCGGTAATTCCTCCATCAATTACACTATTAGGTACGAGGAATAATTCCAGTGCAACCGCCATTAACACGGCACCTATCGTTATAAAGAGTATTCTTTTAAATATTTCCAATCCTGAAAGCTTTTTGTGTACCTTTGCCATTCTCGTTCCACCTTTTTATTTTAAGGGTAGCACAAAAAAAAAAAAAATTCAAAAATGACATGGAACGTAAGAAAGCGAAAGCCGCCTTTAGGCGCTCTCGCTTTCTGTATTTTTTTGCTTTTTACTTCCAATTTTTACTCGTAAATTACCGCTTTAATCTCATCGCTATCAATATTTGTTTTGTCGTACCAGTAGAATCCTGTATCAATATTCGACTCTACTTTTTCCCCGCGGATCGCTTGTACTGCCGCTTTAACCGTTTCGTATCCAATACCTACAGGATTTTGTGTAATCGCACCAGCCATTTTGCCGCTCTTAATGGCATCAATTTGCAGTTTGCCAGAGTCAAAACCAACAACTGTAATGCTTCCTTCTTTCTTCAGCTCCGTTACTGCGTTGATAACACCAATAGCTGATCCTTCATTAGCACCGAAGAAGCCTTTAATATTCGGATGTGCTTGGATAATGGCTTTAGCAAGGTCAGTGGACTTTAGGTGATCGCCGGCGCCATATTGAACATCAACGATTTTAATATTAGGATATTTCTCTTTCATTTGATTAAGAAAGCCGTCACGGCGGTTCATACCAGTTACACTCGTTTGGTCATGAACGATAACGCCTACTTCACCTTCGCCGCCGATCAGCTCTGCCATTTTATCTGCCGCAAGAGCAGCAGCAGCAATGTTGTCTGTAGAAGCTGTGGCGATCGGAATGTCACTGTCTACGCCCGAATCGAACGCAACAACAGGAATGCCAGCTTCTTTTGCTTTCTTAAGCAATGGGCCAGCAGCTTGGCTGTCAAGTGCTGCGAAGCCAATTGCGCTTGGTTTTTTGTCTAGAGCAGCTTGCAGCATCTCGATTTGTTTATCTACTTGAGATTCCGTTTCAGGGCCTTCAACCGTAATTTCTACATTGAACTCTTTAGCTGCTTGTTCAGCACCTGATTTTACAGCTTGCCAGAATTGATGCTGGAACCCTTTGGATACGATTGGAATATAAATTTTGCTTTCTTCAGCCTTGTTCGTTCCTGTATCCTTATTCGTACTTCCACCTGCGTTATCAGAACCACATGCGCTAAGCAGTGCGATCGACAACATCATAACCAGCATCATCACCGTAATCTTCTTCACCGAAATCTCCCCTTGTCCTCTTAAAATATATAGAATTCCCTGAAGCGATACACTAGCCTCATATTAGGAAATTTCTAACACTCGTTGGCGATGCCTAATTTGCTGCAATCAGTTGAGAGTATTAATTTTTACGACGACGCAAGATATCAGCGTATACTGCTAAGACGATAACAAATCCGACAACTACCGTTTGCCATTCTTGTGGGACAGAGAGAATACGCAGACCATTCGTTAATACACTCATAATAAGTGCGCCGATAACCGTACCGATAATGGTACCTTTACCCCCGCTTAACGACGTGCCGCCAATAACAACTGCAGCTATTGCTTCAAGCTCATAACCGGCGCCAAGCGCAGGCTGTGCGGAATTTAGACGGGAAGCAATGAGAATGCCAGCGAGCCCTGTAAAAATACCAGTTATCGTATAGATAACAATTTTCCATCGATTGACGTTAACACCAGATAGTCGAGTAGCTTCCTCGTTGCTGCCGAGCGCAAAGTTATACCGTCCGATAATCGTCTTCGATAAGATAACGCTTCCAATAATCGCGGCAATGAAGAAGATAAGTACAGCATTCGGAATAGCAAACCCTGGAATCATATCATCCATAATGGAGCCTTGCGAAATATCGCTGAAACTGAACATATGCTTGTCAGCAACATCAGGATTATCAGAAACGATTGTATTGTCCGGGAAGTAGATCGGCTTCGTACCGGATATAACAAGCGCTAATCCCTTCGCGACCATCATCATCGCCAACGTCGCGATAAAAGGCGGGATCTTCATCTTGGCTACCGCGAGTCCGGAGAGCAGACCGCATATCGCACCTGTTGCTATACCGCCAACAACGCCAACTGCAATTGGCATTCCCCAATACGTAATGAGAACTCCTGACATGACCGCACTTAACGTCATTACCGTACCGACGGATAAATCGATACCGCCTGTTATAATGACGAAGGTCGAGCCTAATGCCAATACACCGATAACGGCTGTCGACAACAAAATCCCTACAATATTAGAGAACTGAAAAAAGTTGGTTGATGAAAAAGAAAAGACGATAATAAGCACTACCAAACTTGCAAATGCCAGCACCTGCTGCAGGGCACCGGACTTAATCTGTAATTTCGTTCTTTTCTCGCCAAGCTCAACGGCAGCTCCAGCTTTATTCCCCATATTCACCCGTTTCCCCTCTCGATCAATCTTCTTCCCCTGTTGTTAACCTCGCTGAGTTGCATATTGCATAATCTGTTCTTGCGTAGCTACTTCATGATCAAGCTCGCCTGTGATCCGTCCTTCACACATGACGATTATGCGATGACTCATTCGCAAGATTTCCGGCAGCTCGGATGAAATCATAATGATCGATTTGCCGCTTGCCGCTAGATCATTCAACAGCTTATAAATTTCATTCTTCGCACCTACATCAATTCCACGCGTAGGTTCATCGAAGATCAGAATGTCACAATCCTGCGTCAGCCATTTGCCGATTACGATCTTTTGCTGATTGCCGCCGGATAGAAATTTCACTTCCTGATCAATACTTGGTGTCTTCACTTGCAGCTTCTGAACGATATCCTCGGCATTCCTGGCAATCTTCTTCTGATTCACCCAACCGAGCGGCCATGAGAATCTCATCATTGAAGCGGCAACCGTATTCGTCTTCACATCCATATCGACGATACAGCCATACCGTTTCCGATCCTCTGATAAATAACCGATGCCAGCTCTAACGGCATCATAGGGCTGCTTCAATCTCACTGGCTTGCCTTTAACCATAATTTCACCAGAATCAATCGGATCTGCACCGAATATCGCCCTTGCCACTTCCGTTCTTCCTGCGCCGATCAGACCTGCGAAACCTACGATCTCACCTTTGCGCAGCTGGAAGCTAATATCCTTCAGCGTTCCTTTACGATTCAATCCTTTAACCTCAAGCATCATTTCACTGCGATCGCCAATTCGTGTTGGCTTAGATGAATTGTAGATCTCCCTGCCAACCATCATTGCGATAATTTGCTCGTTCGTCACTTCTGCTGTCGGGACTGTACCGATGTAGCTGCCGTCACGCATAACGGTGACCCGATCCGTAATTCGTTTCAATTCATCCATGCGATGTGAAATATAGACGATGCCCACTCCGTTACTCCGGAGCTGCCGAATAATAACGAATAGATCATCAATTTCCGTATCGCTCAGCGCTGCTGTCGGTTCATCCATAATAAGAACCTGCGAATCATAGGATAACGCTTTGGCAATCTCGACCATTTGTTGCTTGGCTACCGTTAGGTTGGCAACCAGCTCGTGAGGATCAAGATTAATATTAAGTCGCGCGAGCAATATTTCTACCTTGCGATTTAGTTCCTTCTCATTAAGAAACAATTTCAACCGTCTGCGCGGCTCTCGTCCGATATAAATATTTTGGGCTACAGTCAAATCCGGTGCGAGATGAAGCTCCTGATGAATAATGGAGATGCCTTGATCCTGAGCTGCCTTCGCATTCGGGACCTTTAACTCGCTGCCTTTGAACAGCATGCTGCCTGCATCCTTTTGATAAACGCCTGTAAGCACTTTCATTAATGTCGACTTGCCGGCACCATTCTCGCCCATGAGTGCGTGAACCTCACCCTTCAGCAATTCGAACCGACAATCCTTAAGTGCTTGTACGCCGGGGAACCCTTTGTCTATGCCTTCCATCTGAATAAGAATGTCACCCATGCTTGCCTTCACCTCATCCTATCCGTCATGCAGCTTTCGCTAGATCCATTGTAATGCGGCACCCAACCCGACCAGAATGGAATTTTGTATGCGAATAGTTGAAAAACGTACAATTGTGATCTGTCTAAAATAATAAACAGCAAGCAGAAACGGCTTCGCCGTCCTTTGGAGGCGAAACATCGTTTCGCGGTGAAATAGAAGCGTATTTATAAAGCAAACATATAAATTCTTATATTTAAAAAAAGCTACTTTCCCACAAACGGGAAAAGCAGCTTTTGATTTTGCTCCATATACATATTGCTCTTGTTAATAATGACTGATTCCGTATCGATTAAACGGGAGATCTTTTGTCCTTTAACCGCTTCTACAGCTGTTTTCACACTTAAGTACCCCATATTGAACGGCTTCTGAACAATTGTCGCCTGGAGTACTCCTTCTTCTAGAAGCTTCACCTCATCAACCGAGCTGTCAAAGCCAACCAGCTTCACCTTGCCCACTAGGCCTAGCTCCTTAATCGCCTTGCCAGCGCCTACTGTCGACGGCTCATTCAGCCCAACAATTCCAGCAAGATCAGGATCTTTGGTCAGCAGCTCCTTCGTAATATCATAGGACTTTTCCACGACACCTTCGCTGTAGTAAGTTCCAACTATACTGAATCGAGAATCTTCCAACAACCGCTCACGAGTTCCTTTCTCTCGCTCCATCTGAGTCGATGTCCCTTGAATGTAGCTTATAATTGCAATTCTAGAGTCTCCGTCGAGTAATTTAGCCATCTCATCCCCAGCTTTGCGTCCTGCTGCCAGGTTGTCCGTTGCAATAAAGCTTAATGCATCATTGCTGTTAATGCTGGAGTCTACTGTAATCAGCTTAATCCCTGCCTTGACGATATCTTGCGCCACTGGCACAAGCTTATTATAATCAGTTGCTGCCATCACGATCGCATCCGGCTTTTCTAGAATCGCCTGCTCCAGCTGAGCAATCTGAACATCGATGTCAATTTCCTTAGGAGGACCAATAATCTTAACCTCCGTATCAAATTCATCCGCTGCGTCATGCACGCCATCGACAAGCACTTTCCAGAAATCGATCATTTGCTCCGTCGCTTTGACCGTTACCGTTATTCGAATCGGTTTATCCGGTTTATTAGCCGCTTCCACCCACTTGAATATGCCATATCCAAACGCTGCAAGCAAAAGCATTATAGCGAAGATCCCCGTTATTCTGCGGTTGCGACTCCTATTGGTTATCATAGCAACGCTTCCCCCTCATCCCCATCATCGGCTGCAATTAGTGCGATTCGCACCGTAACGGCAGTACCTTCATCTGGATGGCTTTCATAGGCCAGACCGTATTCTTTGCCGAAGTATAATTGAATACGCTCATGTACATTGACGACACCAACTCCCTTAGTATCTCGATCACTTCGCCTCGGTTCTAGCATTGAACGCAGCTTTTGCTCGTCCATCCCTACTCCGTTATCTCTCACTTCCAGCCAAATATGCCCCTCAGCTAGTCCGCCTGTCACCAGAATCGTTCCGGTCCCCAGCTTATTCTTGATACCATGATAGATTGCATTCTCAAGCAAGGGCTGCAGCAATACCTTTACCGTTCGGAAATTCAAGATTGCTGGATCAACCTCGATTTGGAAATCAAGCTTATCTCTATATCTCATTTTCTGTATCGTTAAATAGTTCGTAATATGATCGATTTCCGTCTGAATAGACACGAGCTCCTGCCCTCTGCTAATCGAGGAACGGAACATCCGTGCAAGCGCAGAGGTCATCAGTACGACCTCATCTGTCTTCTTCCCTTCAGCCATCCATATAATCGAATCCAATGTATTGTACAGAAAATGCGGATTAATCTGCGCTTGCAGAGCTGTCATCTCACTCTTGCGCTTGAACTCCTGCTCCATCACCACTTGGCTCATAAGCTCTTCTATCTTAACGACCATCATATTAAATGTTCGGGCAAGTCCAGCAATCTCCTTCGGATTCTCGATCGGAACTCGAATGTTGAAGATCCCTTTCTCTACCTTCTTCATATGCTCCTGCAGCTGCTTAATCGGACGAGATAAATGACGTGAAATGAACACTGCAAGCAGCAATCCTACAATTAAGCAAAATATGCCTGCCGCGATAAAAGAGAGCTGCATCTTCTGCTTGTTGCCAATCAGCTCATTCGCATACGATACACCGACTATTTTCCAACCAAATCCCGTATCTTGTATCGTATAAATCCGACTTTGTCCGCCTTCATCCGTACTAAAGCTGCCGTTGCCCTGCTTCAGCACATCATCAATCTTCTCAGTCTTAAGATTGCTGTACAACAGCTGCTGCTGTGGATGATAGACGATATTTCCATCATCATCGACGATAAATACATAACCGCGTTTACTCAAATCAATATTGTTCAACGTATCGTTAATAACGCTGAAATTCAAATCCACGAGCAATACGCCAAGTGCTTCCTTCTGATCCTTGCTCCACAGCTCCCGACTGAGTGATACAACCCAGCCATACTCATCCTTGAACATATGCTGCACATGGGAAGAGGAAACAACAATTCGACCTGACGCAGCCTGTGCACTGCGGAACCAGGGCTGCTCCTGCATATTGATATTAGGGTTTAGTTCCGCATCATTCCGATCGGATACGAACCGCCCATTGTAGCCAAACACATTAATTGAGGCGATATCTTTGCGTGATGCAATTATTGTATGGAAGTAATCGGAAATTTTCCGCTCGCTAACATCAGGAGAGTCATCCGATAAAACACTCTCTGATGCAACGAACTTTCTCACATCCTCATTATTGAGCGCCAGCAGAGATATATTTTCCATGCTGGTAATGTAGGTTTGAATATTAGCATTCACCTGTCGAATCAATTCAGCCGTATAGTCCTGCGCCGTCTCCCTCACAGAGGAAGCAGACAAGGAGTATGACATAATACCAAGCAGCAAAGCCGTAAGCAGAATTAAGCAAGCGAACGCTGCGATAATATTTGTTTGAATGCTTTTAAATTTAAATATGTCCATGGTTCTGCCTCTCATTATAACCCGTTTTCTGACGGTATTCTGTTGGGGATTCGCCGGTATGTTTTTTGAATAACACACTGAAATATTGTGGGTCATTGTATCCTGTCTTGGCCGCAATCTCATACGTACGCATTCCGCTGAACTTCAACAGCTCCTTCGCCTTCTCTAATCGTACAGCTGTTAAGTATTCAACGAATGTCTTGCCTGTCTCCGATTTAAATGCTGCGCTGAAATAACTGACGCTCATATGAACGCGCTTACAAACGGCCTTAACCGATAAATCCACATCATCATAATGTTCGTGAATGTGATGGAGTGCTTCAGACATTTGGGTTCGACATTGATCATTCCTAGCTTCAGAAACGTTACGGACGGCTCGTTGACATGCACTCTTGAGCCAATCACCGATTTCATCCAGCGTTCTGAATTGATAAATTTCGGTTATCGGGTTAACGCCTGGTCCGAATACTTCCGCATCGGTGCAGCCGATTTCATCCAGCGCTTGTATAACTGCAATAATGGTCCGTTGAATTCTAATATAGCATTGATCTATAGAAAGCGATGCGGTTCGATTGTGGGCAATCACACCTTCAATCGCCCGCTCAACCTCCTCATTCGTTCCCGTCTTAATCCCTGATATCAGTTCTCGATCACATTCCGTCGGGTGACCAGCTCGTTCAGTCCGGCGATTCTCCATATCCAATATGCTGATTACTCGGTTGTCGCCCAGCAATAGGCGATAATCAAGTGCTGCAACCGCAGCCTTAGAGGACAGCTTCAATTGCTGGAGATTGCTGCAAGGTGTACCAATACCTACTGACACAGTAAGCTTCAGAAACTGATAGGCAGACTGTCTAATCTGTTCCGCAAGCTCCTGCACTCTCTCATAGAGTGTTTCCACCTGATCTCCTGACAGAATCGCCATAATTTTCTCATCGCGACTGCGGAATACAGCGGAAGAAGGCTCCGCTCCTACAATCTCCTGAGCGATATTATAGACAGCGAACCGCAATAACTCCCTGTCCGTATCCACACTATGATTCCTCTCCAGCCGATCCAGATCGATTGCCATTGTCATGTAGTTGGGTCCATCTAGATGAATATCGAAATAACGAATTCTTTCCTCTAATTCCTTCTGATTTAACGTCATCGTAGCCAGTCGATCAAGAAACCTTTCCCTCAGAACAGGCATGCTTTCATACAGCTGTCGCTTCAGCTTCTCCTGATCCTCTTTATCTTGTCTTTGAGCATCCAGCTCATTTCTCAATTTATGAAGTACGGCCGTTAATTCCGCAGCCGTTATTGGTTTCAAGATAAAGTCATTTACTTTCAATTTGACTGCCTTCTGCGCATAATCGAAATCATCATAACCCGTTAATATAATGATTTTCGTCTCAGGAAACTTATCCATAATTCGGCGAGTCAGCTCTAAGCCGTCCATGAAAGGCATATTGATATCGGTCAACACGACGTTCGGATGCAGCCTTTCGACCGCCTCCAATGCATCAACCCCATTCTCACAATCGCCTACGCAGTCGAAGCCAAGCTCTTCCCAGGACATGCGTTCGCGAATGCCTTCTCTAACCACTGCTTCATCATCGACTAATAATATTTTATACATGATAACTCCCCCAGTATCATTCAGGCATGGAATTGTATGCGCTTAATTATATCATTAAGAAGCTGGGCAACGACAATAACAAAATAAAGGGGAGCCATACGTCATCTTAGAGGACGCTGGTAAACTGCGTAAGCGAATGTTCTTACGATCGCTGTTGTATCCAGATTCCTTGAATGAAGGTTGTGGTTGGAATCTGGATACAAAGGCGAACGCTGGCGCTTCTCCAGAATCATTCACTTACTCCGTTTGTTGTTTTATTTCTTCTAAACATAAACAATAAGAAGTCGTCTTGCGAGCTATCTCTTCAGCGAACTTATGACATGCTACTGTTCGAGCTCTTCGAGAGCGATTTCACAAAACTTTAACGAGGTCTCCATATCCATCACCCGTTTGCGCAGCAATAAATATCGTCCGAATGTGGACGCTTTAAGCTCCCGTGACTCCCCACGCTCAAGACATAGTTCCTCGTTACGCGATAGCAGCTCCTTGTACCGATTTACCTCGCTCAGACAAAATACCGCACGCTGCCGCAGCAGCTCCTTCGCCTTATCTGGCTCAGACAGCCATAAGCTGTACAGCTTGAAATGCAGTTCATCCTTAAGGACTGGGTTCTCCGCGGGCTGTTCTACCCAGCTCTTTAACTGCTCTAATCCTTCATTGGTGATTCCATATTCTTTTTTATCCGGCTTGTCCTGTTGTTCAATAAGCTCGAATGAGATATACCCTTGTTGCTCCATACTAGCTAACAGCGGATAAATTTGACTATGCCCCGCGTGCCAAAATGGTTTAATTCTTTGCGTCAAATCATAGCCAGTCAGACGGTTGGCGCTTAATAAGGCAAGTAGTCCATAAGATAATGTATTCATTAATGTCTATCCCCCATTTCCAATCACTGTTGCATTCACTTCATCAAATGATATGTCAGTATTGACATATCAACAGTCCAGTAGTACGATTATTCACGTCATCATTATATGTATAAATAGACATATACGCAAACATCAGGAGGAACACCCTTTGGACAATCAAGCTAGTAAAATTCATTTTTGGCCGATCATGCTCGCTATATTTTTCGGCACCTTCGTCTCCGTCTTAAGTACAACAACGATTAATATTGCTGTTCCATTATTAATGGATCACTTCCACTCCGATCTGAACACGATGCAATGGATGGTCACCGGCTTTATGCTGGCAACTGGCGTAACAGCACCGCTTACTGGTTATCTCGGAGGAAGATTCAGCTATAAAAGGCTTTATCTATTCGCTTTAGTTGGGTTTACGATTTTCTCCTTCCTATGTGCGATAGCTTGGGGACCTACCTCACTCATTATTTTCCGAATGCTGCAAGGCTCTTGCAGCGGACTTATCATGGCCTGTACGATGACGATCATCTTTCAAGTCATTCCAAAGGAACGCCGAGCATTCGCTGTTAGCTTATGGTCACTGTCCGCTATGGTTGCGCCTGCAATCGGGCCGACCTTTAGCGGCTGGCTGCTGCAATATACAAGCTGGCACTGGCTGTTTCTGATCAATCTTCCCGTTGGGATTATTGCTATTATTCTGACCAAAACACTTATCCCTTACTATCGAATGAACATTCCGAAGTCACTCGATATACCTGGTGTTATTACCGTTGTTCTTGGCAGTCTCTCCTTACTCACCGCTTTTAGTCAAGGCGGCGCTTGGGGCTGGGGATCATGGAAAGTGCTGTCACTGATAGCGGCAGGGATCATTCTGCTTGTCCTGTTCGTATGGCGAGAGCTGACGACCGAAGTACCCTTGCTTAATTTACGTGTATTCCGCAATCGACGATTCACTATTATGCTCAGCATTTATAGTATTGTTACGGTTGCGATGTACGTCGGTACTTACCTGACCCCTCTCTTCTTGCAAACCGTACAAGGGGCAACGCCGCTCGAGACTGGCTTAGTTCTGCTTCCATCATCCATCCTGCTCGCCTTGCTTAGCCCCATTGTCGGCAAGCTGTATCCGAAGTTTGGTGCTGTGAAGCTGCTCTCCTTCGGAATTGTATTTGTTTCCATCGGCTTATTTATGATGAGTTGGCTTAGCGTGAACATTTCTTATAGCTTCATCATGTGGGCGATGATCCTTCGCAACCTTGGCATCGGCTTCGCCAATGTTCCGAGCAGCACCGCAGCGATGGAAGAAATTCCATCGGAGTGGTCTGGTCATGCAACCTCCATCAACAACTGGGTTCGCAACGTGTTAAGTTCCTTTGCTATTGCTGTTCTTACTTCTATGCTTTCGAGCAGGTCTCTGCTTCACTCCAAGGAGCTTATCAGCTCCGGCGTAACGGACACCGACTCCGTACGTTTGCTCTCATTCACGATGGGTGTCAACGATGTCTTCGTCATCGGATCAATCGTTGCCTTGCTGGGGCTGCCGCTGCTATTCTTGCTCGGTCGCAAAAGAAGCGTCGCTGCTGTTCAGAGCGGACTATAATAATGAGGCTGTTTCAAAAGCATTAAGCTCGCAGAAGGAATAGCTCACTTTGAACGGAAATACTGGGAAATATGAAAAATAGCAGTACAGGAGAGCTATTCCTGTACTGCTATTTTTCTATTCTGGTCAATAATGTAATTGGGATTTGAACCCCTGACCTCATCGCTGCCAGTGATGCGCTCTCACACTATGGGTTATTGTACTCCCCAGTCATTTAGCCCATTATCTAATCGTATTTTCGGATATTTGTGTAACCATTTTTAACCAATACGATTTGCATCGGCTGGTTTATGTCTTTAACAATCATTAATAAATCCGAGAATGATCTAATCTATTTACTACTTCAACTCACTTCTATGCGTTGCATCAGCCTGGCGGACAGAGAATCCGTTATTTGTAGGAATTAGCTATATATCTTGATCCATGCGGACTGAGAATCCGTTATTTCCCCATAAGAGCCCCGAATTTTCTCGAATAATAGGTAATAACGGTTCTCCTGTCCTCCTAAACACTCAAATGAATAAAATCGGACAAATAGCGGAGCCTCAGTCCTCGTCAAATTGTACTCTCATCTTACTATGAGGGGCTATCCCTACAAAAAGGTAATCTTCAATACCACTATAAAAAGTGGGACAGCCTTTTGTCATACCCTCATTATTCTCCCTCAGATGGGGTAACTGCGAACTTCAACTCAATCTCCAGATCATCTGCGTTCGCCTTGCTTACCTCTGTCGACCATTGGAAATAGTCTGTCATATAAGCATTGACAGCTTCCTTCCACTTCAGCACACGGCTGCGGTCGAATAACAGATTGCCTGAACGGCGAATCCAGAAATCTACTGGCTTTAACGTCATTTCATATTGAATGGCATAGATCAACTCAGCCATCAATCCAAGTGGGATCCCTGTACGTTTCGCTTCCGCCTTAGCTTCATCAAGCAGCTCTAGAACGGTATCGATATTCGTGCCGAAACGACGAGTCAGTCGTTCTGCATCATGTTTATCCAGTCCTGCTTTCACACAGTCAGCAGCTTTCTCTTTCACGAATGTCTCGTATCGGCTTGAACCACCCATATCTCCGCCAGAGATAGGCATCGTCTTCGTCTGGCTAGGACCAATTCCTGCTCGGCCTTCTGCTGTCAATTGCGTTGCGGCCTGACCGACAACAGTCTCAGCCATTTTCCGATAACCAGTCAGCTTACCGCCGGCGATCGAAAGAAGTCCCGATTCGGATTGGAATACTTCATCACGCCGAGATATTTCGGAAGGATCCTTTCCTTCTTGGTGAATCAATGGACGCAGCCCCGCCCAGCTCGATTCGATATCCTTCGCCTTTAGCTTCAAGGTCGGGAACATATAGTTAGCTGCATTAAGCACGTACTCCATATCTTTACTCGTCATCCGCGGATGAGCAATATCGGTTGTATACGTCGTATCCGTTGTGCCGATATAAGTTTTGCCGTCACGAGGAATGGCAAATAGCATCCGTCCATCCGGTGAATCAAAGTAGATGGCTTGTTCCAATGGGAAGCGCTTCTGATCGAATACGAGGTGAATACCTTTGGTCAAATGGAGCGTCTTCCCCTTCTTCGAGCCGTCTTTCTCACGCAAGGTGTCAACCCAAGGGCCAGCAGCATTAATTACTTTTACTGCACGTACCTCGCTGCTATCGCCAGACAGCAGATCACGAACATTAGCGCCGACAATTTTACCTTTGTCGTAGATGAAGGACTCCACCTTAACGTAAGGAAGCGCAAGCGCTCCAAGTTCTACCGCTTTTTTCATGACTTCAATTGTCAATCTCGCATCATCCGTCCGATACTCAACGTAGTAGCCGCCGCCCTTCATCCCTTCCCGCTTCAAGAGGGGCTCTCTGCCCAAAGTCTGATCTACACTTAGCATTTTCCGACGTTCATTTCTCTTAACTCCAGCCAAGAAATCATAAACACGAAGTCCAAGTGAAGTACTAAAGCGTCCGAATGTTCCGCCTGTGTAGAACGGCAATAACATCCATTCCGGTGTCGTTACATGCGGTCCATTCTCGTACACGATCGCTCGTTCCTTGCCAACCTCAGCAACAACTCCGATCTCTAGGTTTTTCAGGTAACGGAGTCCGCCGTGAACCAGCTTCGTAGAACGGCTTGATGTGCCTGCAGCGAAATCCTGCATGTCAACAAGCGCTGTCCGCAACCCCCGAGTCTGCGCATCAAGTGCGATTCCGGCTCCAGTAATTCCTCCGCCAATAACGAGAATATCGAAAGTTCGATCACTTAAACTGCTGTATAACTCTTCTCTGTTGGATGCATTAAATCGTTTATCCTTTGTATATATCGTCTCATCAAAAGTCATTGATGCTCGCCTCTTTCATCTGTATTTGGAGAAATAAAAAAGAAAAACCGCAAACACCTCTCATAATGCATTTCGCAAAATGAAAGGTTATCGCGGTTTCTCCTGATCTCCGACCGAATATGAACTTATGATGCCATCATAACATAGGTTGCTCAGAAAAGAAAACCTCTAATTGCCCGAATAGCTGTTTACCCTTAACGGAACGCTCTCGCAGCTGCAACCGCCTTTTTCCAACCGGCATATAACTCTGCTCTGCGTTCAGGCTCCATCTGTGATTTGAATACTCGCTCCGACTTGCGCTGCTTCGCAATTTGCTCTTTGCTGTCCCAGTAACCAACAGCAAGCCCAGCCAAATAAGCTGCTCCAAGTGCTGTTGTCTCGCTAACAGCTGGTCGTTCCACCGAAACCCCGAGCATATCGCTTTGGAATTGCATCAACAGATCATTGCGAATGGCACCGCCATCAACACAAAGCGACTTCAGTTGAATGCTCGAAGATTGCTCCATTGCATCAATCACATCTTTCACTTGATACGCGATGGACTCCAGCGTTGCACGGACAAAGTGTTCTCGCTTCGTTCCTCTTGTCATCCCGAATGCCGCACCGCGCACATCACTATCCCAGTAAGGTGTACCTAGACCTACGAAAGCTGGAACGACATACACGCCTTCCGTCGATTCAATCGAAGCAGCGAGCAGTTCGCTTTCCTCTGACGTTACGATCATCCCCATGCTTTCGCGAAGCCATTGAATCGCTGAGCCTGCAACGAATACACTGCCTTCCAGCGCATAATCGACTTTACCATCAATGCCCCAGGCAATTGTCGTCAGCAGTCCATGCTCTGAACGGATCGGCTTTGCCCCAGTGTTCATTAGCATGAAGCAACCGGTCCCATAAGTATTCTTAGCTTCGCCGTTCTCGAAGCAAGCATGGCCGAATAGTGCTGATTGCTGATCACCAGCAGCACCAGCAATTGCAATTTCCCCTCCGAAGAGACTTGCTTCTGTCATTCCATACACTTCTGAAGAAGAACGGACTTCTGGCAGCATGACTGCCGGAATATCAAGAATCTGAAGCAATTCCTCGTCCCACTTCAGCTCATGAATGTTATAGATTAGCGTTCTGGACGCATTGGAATAATCGGTAACATGAGCTTTACCCCCTGTTAGATTCCAGATAAGCCAGCTATCCACTGTCCCGAACAACAGCTTGCCTGCAAGTGCGAGTTCACGGGCGCCTTCAACTTCATCCAACATCCACTTCAGCTTCGTTCCCGAGAAATAAGCGTCAATCAACAGTCCCGTTTTGTCCCGGATGATTTCTTCATGGCCTGCTTCCTTCAGTGCTTCGCATACTTCTGCCGATTGACGTGATTGCCATACAATCGCATTATAGATAGGCTTCCCTGTTTCTTTGTTCCATACAACCGTTGTTTCCCGTTGATTCGTAATGCCGATCCCAGCAATTTGCTCCGGCTTCAGCTGTTGCTTAGACAGTAATTCTCTTATAACATGAAGCGATGTTTCCCATAAATGCTCCGCATCCAGCTCCACCCAGCCCGGGTGTGGAAACAAGCAGTTCACTTCGGTTTGTGCTATAGCGCAGCTTTCTCCAGCTTGATTGAACAATATAGCGCGAGTACTCGTCGTTCCTTGATCCAACGATAAAATATACGTTTCTGTCTTCAAATCCATGGCTTATTTCCCCTTTTCCATGCTGTATAACTATCCGCAGAAACTCACGAAACAACTCATTATTGAACAGGCGAGTAATGCTCCCACAATTCCCGCCTCGAAGTCGTTACAGCGTTTGCTCCTGCTGACAGCGCCGATTCAACATCATCTATTGTTCGTATAAGTCCGCCTGCTAATATTGGAGTGCCCGTCTTTTCGAGCACTTCCTTAATCATATGAGGCATGATACCGGGCAATACTTCGATGAAATCAGGCTTTGTTCGCTCAACTAGGGCAATACTTTTCTCAAGCGCATTCGTATCCAGTAGAAATAGTCGTTGAATGGCGATGAGGCCATTTTGTTTCGTCCTCTGTATAACGCCTGACCGTGTTGATATAATGCCGGCGGGACGAATATGCTGGCATAGAAACTCAGCAGCGTACTCATCATTTTTCAATCCTTCGATTAAGTCGGCGTGCACCACTATTCGTTTACCATGCCGAGATGCTTCATCGACAATACCTTTTAGTTGCCCGACATGACTGTCCAGCAGCACTAAGTAAGTGAATGAAGAAGCGATTAACGTCTCAAAGTCTTTCCATCCTCGGATCGAGGGAACAATGGCTTGCCCATGAAATGACATCTGCTAGATTACCTCCCCCGCCTTAGAACATGGATTCATTCCATTCTGCCAAACTCTCTCTATTTTAAACAAATTTCGTCCGTTGAACAGACCCTTTTTTCTAAATCAAGCTCATCAGTTACTCTTGCATTAACAGCTTTATCAACAATGATTAAAAGGAGTCAAATTGACATACAGCTATATTTAGCGGCATAGTATTCTCAGGAATATCTCCAGATTACATAATCATAACATAGAGAGGATTGAAGCATTAATGTTGAATTTCGAGCAAAAACTTAGCAACTACGCTGATTTAATCGTACAAATTGGAGCTAACGTCCAGAATGGACAATCCGTCATCGTTAATGCAACTGTCGATGCCATTCATTTAGTCCGTCTCGTTGTAAAAAAAGCTTACGAGGCCGGTGCTTATCAGGTTAAAGTCGTTTGGCATGATGATGCAGTTACTCGTATAAAATATGATCTTGCTCCTGAACAATCCTTGCTTGAGGAGCCTAAATGGTCGGCCGGTGAAAAGCTGGAAATGGCCGAGCAGGGCGCTGCCTCCATTACGATTTCCTCAGCCGATCCTGATCTTCTTAAAGGTGTTCCTCTTGATCGTGTTAACAATGCCGATAAAACGCTGCGCAAAGCAAATGAACAATATCGCAAATACGCTCAAGCATTCAAATTCAGCTGGTCATTGGCAACAGTGCCTTCTGCCGCTTGGGCAGCTAAAGTGTTCCCGGACTTGCCCGAAGAGGAGCAAATCAGCCGTCTATGGGATGCGATCTTCACCATGGTTCGCGCGGATCTGCCTGATCCAATCGCTTCATGGGAGGCACATATCCAAGAGCTGCATCGCCGGGCCAAATATTTGAATGATAAGAGCTACAAGCTGCTCCACTACACCGCCCCTGGTACCGATCTTTCCATCGAACTGCCTGAAGAGCAAGTGTGGTTCGGCGGCAGCAAAAGCAATGAACATGGTGTCATGTTCGTACCGAACTTGCCTACTGAAGAAGTATATACCGCTCCCTTCCGTACGGGTGTGAATGGTACAGTGACCAGCACGAAGCCGCTAAGCTACAATGGCAATATTATTGAACAGTTCTCCCTCTCCTTCGAGAACGGTCGTGTCGTAGATGTTACTGCTGAGCAAGGGGTTGATGTACTGAAAGGATTAATCGAGACAGATGAAGGCTCCCATTACCTCGGGGAAGTTGCACTCGTCCCGCATCAATCTCCTATATCCGCATCTAATCTCTTATTCTACAAAACCCTTTTCGACGAGAACGCATCTTGTCATCTTGCGGTAGGAAGCGCCTATACGTCCTGCATTAAAGGCGGGACTAAGCTGACGCAGAAAGAGCTGCTTGCCAAAGGCATTAATACGAGCATGGCTCATACCGATTTCATGGTTGGTTCCGGCCAGCTTGATATTTATGGCATAACGAAAGACGGCGTTAAAGAAGCTGTATTGCTGCAAGGCAATTGGGCATTCTAAAGCCGTATGATAAAGAGAAAGAGCCCGATGTGTCATCATGACATCGGGCTCTTTCTCTTTGTTGCTCTCATTCATTTTATAGCTCAACTAGTTCAACCATAGCCTTAATCACTTTTGATTCTGGATTCAACCATGTGTCGAAATGCTCCAGCATATCCGCGAATGGCGCCCGATGCGTAATGAAACGATCCACATCTCTATGGCAGCTTCTCACCGCTTCAATAACGCTGCTGAATTCCTGTCGCATTTCTACTCAACTTGCTCTGGCCGCCACTCCAACTATAGAGGAACGCAGTTCCCCTATGTTGGTCCTCCATGCTACTTTGAGCTGAATAACGGAACGGCGTTCCGTTATTCTAGATGAACTGGAGTTAGACTATTTAGTGGACACACCTTAAGGAACACCCTTTATAATAAATAGATATAAAAGGACGAGGTGAACCATGGGGGAAATCCGTGAAAGTTACGATCAAGATTTCAAACGCAGGACGATCGAACATATGGAG
>JBHGUX010000077.1:0-3570 GCA_048976605.1 Pristimantibacillus sp.
TCGTACAGCACCGTTTGCTTGCTTTCTCCTGTCCCATAATTGACGGTGCCTGACTTCCCTTTCATCAGCAGCCCCGGAAGCAAATCGTCGATCGTCCCGTTCAAGCCGCCCTTCTCACTCCCTGACAATAATTGTCCGTCCCTATTGGACAGCAGCACAGATCCACCAGCAGGCATGCCAGCCTGCATGAGTATACGGGACACCGCTTCTTCATCCAGGCTGATGACGAGCGTGCCCAGCTCCTTGAACGAATTCAAGCTGCGAATCGGCCGAATGAGCGAAATCACTTGCTTTTTCCCCGCAGCTGTATCGTTCTGATAACGTGTTGTCCACCATTTGGAAGAGGATTGAAAGCTGCTCACATCCTCTCCGGTCACTTTAGGCAAGCCCGTGTCGAAGATGGTCGTGTTGGATACGGGATGCATTTGATTTTTAGGATAAATGGTTATATCAGAAATATAAGTTTTGGAAAATACCAGGTTCGATAAAAACTCAATCATCTGTGTCTGTTTGACCGCATTATCACCTGAACCGCTCAAGTACTGTTGAATATCCTTTTGTCCGATCAAAAATAATGACATATTCTCGATATCTTGCACGATGAACTCTAGGTTCGTACTGGTCTGGCGCAAGATGCTCGTACCGGACTGCTTGGCCTTCTCTTCTGTCGCTGTTGCCGCCATGTTGTAAGAGAATAACCCCATAGCCAACAAAGGAATAAGCACTGACAGCAGCAGCAAAAAGGACAGCTTTCGCTTTAATGAACTGCTAATCCAACGCATATCTCATCTCCCCCCCACCAATGATAGCGCTTACCACATTCTCAATGCCATATGAATTATTAGCCATACTATCATACTTTCATCGAACACAACAAAATATTTATTCACTATATCGTCCGTAGCAAGAATTAAAAACCACATAAATAAAGGCTTGCTTACCCATTGCATAGTAGCAAATTGCTGGGTAAACAAGCCTTTTTGTTTTCTTGCATGATAAACTTTGTAGGCTAAGATTTATTCTCATTCTTATCTTGCTTCATATCTTGCTTCGAGTCATCAGGATACTTATGCCCATGTGCTCTGTGGCGATGTTGTCCATCCGAACCATGCAGCTTATGAAGCTCGTCGCGGAGCTGTTCGGCTGACTTTCCTTCGGTAGCAATTCCTTGCTCGGCAGCGATTTTACGCAAATGTTCAAGTCGCTTCGCCTGTTGTTCCGTCTTGAAAGCTTCCCACTTTGCTTTATCCTTCTGCTTCGCTGCTTGCAGCTCCGTCTTTAACTGATCTGCTGTCTTCCCCTCGGTTTTTATGCCGAAATATTCTGCCATATAACGAAGCTTCTCTAGACGATGCTTCTCGAAATCTGCGCCGGACATATGCTCTTTGCGAATCCCATACTTCCAGTCCTTGGAATGATCAGTCTGCCCTTTAACCGCTGGCTGTTTCTCTTCCGGCTGTGCTGCATAAGCTGGTACAGCCAATAACAGCATGCCCATGGCTAATGCCGCAATAAACCATTTTGCCTTCATGCTCTGCCACAACCCTTCTATTCATTTCGTGATGCCGGAGCCTGGCTTACTCCTTCAGCATTATTGTCGCCAAGCAATCACATGAATAGACCTATGAGCAGAAAAACACTAGCTTAGTTTCTCCAACTTACTCTGCTGGGTTGGAAATTTCTAATTGCTGCAGCTCCTCCAATAACGCATCCTTCGAGAAATGCTCGCCAATAAAGACCGCTACATCATTCACATCACCTTGCGGTGTAATCCGCATGAAATCTGTTTCTTTATAGGCATATTGGAATAAAAATCGGCTCCTCGTATCGCTGAAAGTAACAATTCCTTTCGCTCGGTAAATATTGTCCGGCAATCGCTTCAACAACGCTTCGAATGCCTCGCTATCGACTGATCCATTCAGATAATGAGTGAGCACCATTACATGCTCATGCGAATGATGGGACTGGTGCGAATCAGTATGATTACAGCCGCATTCATCGGAATGCTCATGGTCATGCTCATGTTGATGCGCGCTGGCTGATAGGCGCTCTTGTTCTTGCGGTCCCGCTTCGATCCAGCTCCAATCATCGATAACACAACGAATCGTTGCTATAACGGGAGCATGTTCATTCAGCTCTCGCAATAATTGTTGAGCTTCTACTAGTTCGTCTGGCTCCAGCTTGTCTACTTTATTGAGCAGCAGTCGCGTTGCGCAGCGAATTTGCTCCTGCATAAGCTTGAACGTTCTGCCTTTTCCATCGCGGCTTCGTTGGAGCAATTCAGGTCCCTCAACGACTGTGATGACGGATTGCAGCTCGATTCGGCAATACATCGCCGCTTCCGTTACTCCGTCCAATATTTCAACAGGATTGGCTGCGCCTGTCGATTCAATAATGATGACATCCGGCTGATGCTCATCGACCAATGCTTTAATCTCCATGCTGAGATCGCCGCGAATGGTGCAGCAAATACATCCGCTCAGCATCTCGGACATCGGTACCTCGTCATCAACCATTTGACCATCCAAATTAATGTCGCCGAGTTCATTCATAATGACCGCTGCTTTCAAACCCTTGGCGCGATAATCGTCGAGCAGCCTGGTCAATAGCGTCGTTTTGCCGCTGCCCAGAAAACCCGATAATAAATGTATAGGAATTAACTTATTGTCTATGTTCATTGTCACTTACCTTCTTTGCATGTTATCGTTGTAACTGCTATTATATCGTAATTGTTACGGATGTGAAATGCATAAAAAACCCCCGGGGCTCAGGCACCCGGGGATTTACTCTTGATCTATAATCATTGTGTGGATACTCATGATGCTGTCTTGCTAATTAAATTAAGCTTAGACTAGCACAAGATGGAACGGCTAATGATGACAAGCAGAATAAAGAGGACGAGGATTATGCCAAGCGTTGAGAAACCACCGCCGCAACCTGTGTTAACAGGACTGACACAGCCATATCCAGGACCGTATCCGCCAGCTGCTCCGACGTTACCTACTCCATAGCTCATTTGTTCATCTCCTTTTTAACTAGGGTACATTTGTATCGTATGTAGAAAAACCCAATCCGTATAGGCGACAGGCAAAATTGTGCGCTTTACTCAATTTTTCGAAAACTTGCACCTTTTGAGCGGGATTGGGACAATGTAGAGGTAGATGGTTTTGGCCCACGCACGACTTCTCGTGCGCAGTGTGCGGCTTCTCGTGCGCAGTGTGCGGTGCTCAGTCACACAACTATGAGGGATGGTAAACTGTACAGCTCTATGCCACTGCCATGTCCATAGAGGAACGGAGTTCCGCTATTCGTAAAGTGTAATAATTTGTAGAGAAATAGCGGACTTCCGGTCCTCTATTTCTCTACACAGCCCACTTATCCAGTGGTTACTCGATTATAAAGGAACCCCGTTCCTTTATTTCAGACAAGCTGGAGTTAGACTATTTAGTGGACACACCTTAAGGAACACCCTTTATAATAAATAGATATAAAAGGACGAGGTGAACCATGGGGGAAATCCGTGAAAGTTACGATCAAGATTTCAAACGCAGGACGATCGAACATATGGAG
>JBHGUX010000078.1:0-17553 GCA_048976605.1 Pristimantibacillus sp.
AGCTCCATATGGAGCTTGTTCATCCCTGACGCACAGAAGCAAACCATGTCATGATCCAAACAAGCTCCATCTTGGGATTGACCAAAAGTCCTATGGACTTTCTCGACAGTCTGAGAGCCTCAAGAGGCTCTCAGGTTGCAATTCTACCAATAGCTTTTCATATTCTTGTCCATACGCACCAAAGCTTCTAGATAATAATAATCGCCCCAAATCATATAATCATCCGGCGCACGATCCCCCCGCACATGATAAGACCCATGCTTCAGCAGTCCTTCCGCCTCCGGAAGATCTGTCGTCGCATAATGATTTACTAACGATTCCATACTGCTGTTGAGCGCCTTCTCGAAGACAATGCGATCAGAATCATTCTCATCAAGCAGCTCCAGCAATTCTAGCAAGCCGCATGCTGTAATCGCAGAAGCCGAACTATCCCTAGGGGTCTCCGCGTCTACCGGCACATCAAAATCCCAATAAACAACATGATCCTCTGGTAAATGCTCGATGAAGTAATGGACCAAACGTTTTGATGTTTCCAAAAATGAGATATCCTTCGTATAACGGTAGGCTAGCGCAAAACCATAAATACCCCAGGCTTGCCCCCTTGTCCAGGTCGACCCATCCTCATAGCCCTGATGCGTTCCACCGCGAAGAGCATGCCCTGTCTTCGGATCGAAATAAAACGTATGATAGGATGAACGATCTCCACGGACCAGAAACTTTTGACTCATACAAGCATGTTTATAAGCAATGTCATAATACTTCCGCTCACCGGTCTGCTCGTAGGCCCAGAATAATAGAGGAAGATTCATCAAACAGTCGATGATCATCCTTCCGCCATTGTCTGGATCTTCCTCCTTACCCCATGCTTGAATAATGCCAAGTTGTGGCCGCCAACGAGCATAAAGTGTTTCTGCAGCTTGCAGTGCAACAGTGCGGGCCGCTACGCTTCCCGTCACACGCCACTGCGCAACGGCAGATAACGAGTATAAGAATCCGATATCATGATGATCCAATGCAACATGTCGATCTAGACGATCTTTGAAGTTGGGGAGAAATGATTCAGCCGCTTCCTTGAAAAAGGAATCATCGCTATATTCGTAGGCAAGCCACATCATTCCGATGTAGAATCCCTCTATCCAGTCATCATTCTCTCCCCAGTCGTAACGCTGCCCTTCAATGATATGCGGTAGTTTTCCCGGATGTTTGCCAATATTTTGTTTCACTTTTAGAATTGCATCATCTATTGCGGTCTGCCACATGTTCTCTTCTCCTTGTTAAACGATGTCTTTATATAGCCTATCCTGAACTTTCATGCATCCCTCTTCATCCAGCTCTATAATTGGAGGCATAGACCACTGCAGCCTGTTCTCCTCGCTATTCGTTGCCCCAAACACGGCAGAAATCAGAACATGCTCGCCTGGCTTCAAGCGTTTCATTAGTGTTGGAATCATCGTACGAGGCTGCAAAACATTTGTATTAGCCTCCGGGTAGATCATCTCCGCCTGTTCGAATCCGGAGATATTGATAATTCCGCTCAATCCGCTAGGAAGCTGCGCAAGCACATGATCTGTGGCAGCTATTAGATCGGCTTGCTCCCCGGCTTCGCCTGCAAGCTGCCGGATTGCAAATCCTCCTTCAGCGACATCAAGTTCGCGTTCCGTCTTTATTCGATGAATACGTATATGCCATAGACCTGCTGGAATCAGCCTGGTTTGCACCTCCACGTTTTCCCATGGCAGCCAGCGTGAGTAGATCTCATGCTCCTCCACACGGAATTCCTCACAAAATCTGCGAACGCGATAATGCTCGTCGCATTCACTTAACGCAAGCATGGAATCATATGCTCCTTGCGTTAATCCGTAATAGCCCTTCGGCACGCTAAAGCCGAACAGAGTCGAGTAGGCGAACTTCGCATATTTAGCCGCACTATGCGCCATATCGAAGTTTGCCATTTGACCAGATACATAAGCAATGACATGCTTATTCCCTTCTGGCCTGCTGATCGCCATTCTCGCATGAGGTTGGGCGACAAGCGGCTTTAATTCAGGCAAATCCTCTTCTTCGGACTGCCAGAATGGATGTTCATCCGGTAGAGCCAGAATAAGAAACGCTTTATACGACCAATAGGGAGATCCTGGTGCATTATAGTTCTCACCCATTATTAAGTTAGGATACGCATACCCAATACTAAGCAAGCCGTCCGGCGTAAAGATCGGCTGTGAGAACCACCATCGCAAATGACGCATGATAATTCCTTTCATGACGCCTAATGAGTATGGATGGACACCCGCATACACAAGCGCACTCCAGAAAGATACTTGCGCGAAGCGATAAGTAAGGCTCCGTCCGAATGGGATGCTGCTTCCGTCCTCTGCGAACCAGTGGATGAAATCCTTCGCGAATGCCTTGGCTCTTTCCCTGTAGATGGACGCGCGCTCCACGTCCTCCTTCTCCATCAATTGCGCATAGATAAGTCCGTAATAATGCATGGCGAACGGGATATAGTAATCCCGTTGGTCTGTCTTTCCATCGGAATACCAGCCATCGCTCAAATAATAAGAATCGATGATAGCAAGGTAATTGTCCATCAGAGCCTGATCATGAGGCAATCCAACCTTTTTGAATCCCACATTCACAAGAACGGTGAACATCAGCCAATTATTCGGATTGGATCGGTCGACGAGATTAATCTGATTCAGCCACTTGTATAGATTTTCTTTCTCTACGTCATTCAGCGGTTCCCAGATCTGATGCGGAGCCAGCGCAAGCCCCAAGCCAAGCACAGATTGCTCGACCATTCGCTGGTCTTTCGTTCCGAAATTGCCCCAATACTCCTCATGATTGGGATCGGTGCCATGTATGATGCCCTGCAAGTACAACGACCACAAATCTGATTCACCGCCGCCGCTTGCATGTGGAACAAGTCCCCATAACGGCCGGGCGAAGGCCTCCATCAATGCGATAGCCTCCGTATGGATCGCTCCCGTTGCGCCAAGAATTAGTCCTGCATGTCCGGGAGTAAACCGTTCCTTTAGCGGCTCGAAAGCTTGCAATACGGCTTGCTGCAAGTCTGTTTTGGAGCGCAATGTCTGTTCACTCTCTCCTGCTGTTCCCATGAAAGCTCTCCCCGTTTCATCCGCAATGATCCTTATTCCAGACGGAATATTCACTAGGCTTCATGCCCATCTCCCGCTTGAATAATTTAATGAAATAGCTTTTATTGGCATAGCCCAAATAATCAGAAATTTCTTCAACACCCTTGTTGGATTGCTGCAGCAGCTCTTTGGCCTTTTGCAGCTTCACCATATTCACGTATTCGATGAAATTCTGATTCGTTTCTTTTTTGAACAAGCGGCTGAAGTAGCTGGAATTCAGGTTCAAATAGTTCGCCATTTCCTCCAGCGTAATTTTCTCCGTCACATTGGTTACGACAAATTGCTGTGCCTTGATCACTTCAGCTCGCTTGGAGCTGATCGCAAACACACTCAATCTCCGTAACAGCTCATTCAGATGTTGAATCATCCAGGCTTCCAAATGATCCAATGAATCAATGGCGTTCACTGCGTCGTATAGCTTCTCGCCCGATAGGAAGGTGTGGTCTTTAAGGGTTACCTTTGTCTTCATTTGCAAATCCATGAGCAATTGAAGAACCATTTCCTTTACATTGCTTGGGTGGAATCCCTTCCTTCGAACCCCATTTGCCCAATCCGTTAACGTATTCCGCAGTTTATCCGGTTCGTTTAATGCAATGTTTTGGTTAATGACAGCAAATAATTGTGCATAATCTGCATACAGATCCTCTTTGGAGAATTTCGCGATCTCGAAGCTATGAACCTTAGACTCTCTTAAGTAAAACCGATGTTCTGGTTCCTTCAGAATTAGGAGCAAGGCATTCTGAATTTCCTTAGGTCCCCTGCTCTCCCTTCCCAATAGGCATGAGACTGATATTTTCAAATACTTGTGAATCGCAGCGATGGCTTCCTGCATAGTAAAAAAGATCGTTTGCCGTTCTCTAGCTGGGTCATCACTGCAATACAAAATGACTAGCTCTTTATTGCTGTAGCGAAACATTAGCCAACGAGAAGGCTCCAATAAGTCCTGCAAAATGTTCTCAACGGAAAATGCGATCGTATACTCGTTCATTTTCCTATCTTTTGCTACAGTCGACATACGGTCGATGGTCAGAACGAGCGGAACATAATTGTTGGCATTAAGCGAAACCCCGCTCGTCCTGGCATACTCGATCCAAGCTTCCTTTTTCCAATAGGATTGAAACAAGGTGTCCTTCAGAAACTTTTCTTTTAACGCCGATTGATTCATCGCTTCTTTCTGCTTATATTGCAGCATATCTGCCGATTTTTTCTGCTCCAAGAGCAAATCCGCAACGATATTTCGCAAGATCATCTGTAACTGGTCAACATCCAGACTTTCCTTCAGAATATAATCCTTCACATTCAATTTCAGCGCCTGCTGTGCATATTTGAATTCATTATGGCAGGATAGGACCACCGCTCTGCCTTTTGGATTAATGGCATTAAACTTCTCCAGCATCTCCAGTCCGTTCATCTTAGGCATGCCAATATCAGTCAGAATAATGTCGGGTGGACTATCGCATACCGCTTCCCAAGCTTCGAGACCATTAGAGTAACCGCCTATAAGTTCTATGCCCAGCTCATGCCATAAAACCGTTTGCGAGAGATATCGCACTACCGGATAATCATCATCCACCAGTATGGCTGTCAACATGCTTCGCACCTGCTCTCTCACATTCTAATGGGAATAATAAGGTAATCGTCGTTCCTACGCCCAACTCGCTTTGGATCATCGTTTTGACTTGTTCTCCGTATACAAGCCGCAATCTTTGAAAGACGTTTTTCACGCCAATGCCAGAAAATCCTTTGCTTTCGGTTTCCTGCGGATCATGCACGTCCTCGCTTCTTGACTGAAGCTCTCGCAGCTTGCCTTCTGCCATTCCGATACCATTATCCCGAACAGTAATGAGCAGAAGTTCACGTCCGTTGTCGTATTCCTTATTCGCCTCGATAAAGATTTCCCCATCAAATTGCTCAAATCCATGTATAATCGCGTTTTCTATCAACGGTTGAAGAATAAATCTGGGAACCAGCGCTTCCCCGCAGCCAGCTTCGAAGTCGCAAGTCAACCGAACTTGATTGGCATGGCGGAAATTCATCAGCTTCACATAATGGAAGACGGTAACCCCTTCTTCCTCCAGAGGAATAACTTCATTATCCCGATTAATGGTCATTCGCAATAAAGAAGACAAAGAGCTAATGAGCTCGGCATTTTCCCTATCGCCTTGAACCAATATATTGAGCCTTATTGAATTAAGCAGATTGAACATAAAATGCGGGTTGATCTGCGCTTGCAGCATTTCAAGCTCCGCTTTTCTCTTCTTGGTCTGCTCGATCGTAATTTGTCCGAACATCTCTTGGATACGGTCAAGCATATAGTCAATCGTTTTGGCTAGATGGCCTACCTCATTATGTCCGCGAATGCCATTGCGTTCATCCAGCTGGCCCCGCCCAATCTTCGTGACGAACCGGCTTAAGTCGCGAATCGGCTTGGTCAAGGCGGATATGCGAATCGTCAGCAAAATAAAAAACAACGAGAAGAATAATGCCTGAAAGATGAAGCTGACTATAAGAACCTGCTTGTTCTTAGCGATGGCGGATGCTAATGGAATGAGGCTGACAACTCGCCAATCATTGCTCTCCAAACGCTGTTCTACGTAGATATACTTGTTGCCTTCTATTTCAATCGTGCGCGCCATATCCTCCTGTTTCCACCAAAGCATCTTTTCTCCTATTTTGGTTGGATCGACATGTGAGATGACAACCCCGTTATTGTCGAGCAGAAACATTTCTTGGTTGGTGTTATTCGTCAAATACGGTCGGATCAGCTTTTCATTCATATTGACAACCAGGTAGCCAATCGGAATATTATTCGTTTGCTTGATAGGCCTCCCCATCGTAACGAAGTTGGTCGTCCTCTTGTTATTGATTATTTGTTCACCCAGCCAATAAGAGGAAAACATCGGCATCTCATTCAAATGGGGGAACCATTCCTTCTCATATAAAAGATTGGGATTACTGTCACTATGCGAATAATTTGTATAAAAGGGCTCTTTCACCCCAAGGACCGTAACATAGAAGTCGTATTTTCGATTAAACAAATCATCTAATATGCGTGACAATCGACTGTAATTTACCGCATAATCCTGCTTCTGCGCCTTCGATGTCAAATCGACCTTGGTAACCGCCAGCATCTGACGCACTTCATTGTTCATCAGCACAAAATTCGATAACTCCAAGGTCTGTTCAAAAACGCCGTTTATTTCCGATTTGACGACTCTGAGAGAATCTTCAGCGTTGATGACCACTTTGTCCAGAATGATATCCCTCGTAAAATAATTCGTAACCAAATAGATGACGATGAGCGGAATAACAAAACAAATCAAAGCTGACCATACCAATTTCATGCGCAAGGAGTGTTGTCGATTCAACATATTAAGCAGGCCTCATATCTGAATAGAATAGGGACAGAAATGTGATGCCCTTCCTGTCCCCAAACATTGTAAACCCTCTCATTGCTTAGGGCAATTTCAATTTTAATTATTTGCCGCTGTTGTTTTTAACAACCTCTTGGATCTTTTTATCGATATTGGCAATCGTGGTGTCCACATCTTGCTTGCCGAGAATATACAATTCCGCTTCTGGAATAACCGTATTCTTCGCTTCATCTGCATATTTCGCAGGTACTGGAGCGGTTCCCGGAACTGTATTGCTCATCGTATATTTCAAGGACTCGACATCAATCTTTGAAGGGTCCTTGGCAGCGCCCACAATCGTGTCAATAAGCTTGCTTGAGTCAGACTTTGCCCAACCGGAGAATACGCGCCCGCTGATCGCAAGACCTTCAGAGGTGTACCATCTAACAAAGGTATAAGCCGCTTCTTTGTTTTTCGATTTCGCTGCTACCCCCATGTATGTTGGTTGTACCGGTGAGTAGTGCTTGCTTTCCCCTTCCAACTTAGGAAGCGGTGCGAATGCAGTCACGAACTTGGCAGGTATGGCATCCGTACCACCGGACTCAGCCACCATCCAGTCGCCCATCGGCAGCATAGCGGCAAGACCGTTGAAATATTGGTTACGGTAAGCCAGCTTTTGCGAAATGATATCCTCATACATATTGGCACTCTTGTCTTCGTACATCATTTTTTTCATCATTTCCAGATTCGCCTTGAGTACAGGGTCTGAAGCATTGGATGTGCCGTCCGCTTTCAAGAACGTATTATCCGAAGTTTTGCTCATCATCTGCAATTGGAAGTAATCCGGCCAGTTGTGCAGATAAGCGCCATAACGCTTCGTCGCGCCTTCGCCCTTCGTTAATTTCACCGCATATTCCTCGAATTCTTTCCATGTCCAATCCGTTGGAACAGGCAGGTTCGCTTCATCAAGAATCTCTTTGTTCAATAAGACGAACCAACGCTGCATGGAAGAAGGAAGCGCGTATATTTTATCGTTCACCTTGGTATCAACGAGGTACTCGTCTTCGTATTTATATCCGTCTTTGTCAATGTAGCTTTCTAGCGGCTCCAGCAGTCCAATATTGGCACGCTGCGAGTAGTTCGTATAAGGTAATTCAATGATATCGAGTTGATCATTGGATGCCGCCATCAGGTCCAGCTTTTGCATCGAGGCAATGGAATCGCCTTTCTCATTAAGCAAATCAAGCTCAACCTTAATATTCGGATACTTCTCCTCGAATACCGGAATAATGTCACTCCACTTTGCTTTATCATTAGTTTGCCATGTGCTCAGCTTGATTGTTACTTGCTCAGCAGCAGGCTCTTTCGAAGCGACATTCGTCGGAGTTGTGGAGCCACTGCCGTTCGTTGTTCCACCGTTACCGTTGCTTGAGCAAGCCGATGCGAACACAGCCAACCCCAATAGCATCATTGTTAATCTCTTTTTCATAGAAACCCTCCTATAATTATGATCCAGCAAATATTGAAAACGCCTACAATTAAATCCTATCACGATCAAATCTTATTCGAAGTTCTCATATTTTACCGATGAGAAACTATTTTGACTTTATTACCCTTTAACACCGCCAAGTGAGATCCCTTCGATAACCTGCTTTTGTCCAATGGCAAAGATGATGAGCAACGGCACAATCGCTGATACAGCGCCCGCCATCATGAGTGAATAAACATCTCCATATTGGTCACCGAAGAGTCTGATACCTAGTTGAATCGTGAACAACTCCTTGCTCTTCAAGAAAATAAGCGGATATTGGTAGTCATTCCATGTCCATATAAAACGCAATATGGCGTAAGTAGCTATTCCTGGTCGAATGAGCGGAAGCGCGATTTGGAAAAAGGACCGGAAGTGACCTGCCCCGTCCATTCGAGCTGACTCCATAAACTCATTATTGACCCCCATAAAGAATTGCCGCAGCATAAACGCACCAATAATACTAAAGCTGTTAATGAGAATCAGGCCTATATGCGTATCAATAAGGTTCAGCCAATTAAACATTAAAAATTGCGGTACAAGCGATGCTTGAGGCGGCACCATGTATAGGGCGAGCACTAGCAGGAACATCGTGTCTCGGCCACGGAATCGCAATTTGGAAAATCCGAATGCAGCTAAAGCACAGACGAACACATTAATAAACGTTGTCGTAAGTGTAATATAAATGGAATTGAGATAATACCGCATGAAATCCCCGGTCCATACTTGCTTATAATTGTCGATAACCTGCCACTTCGATGGAATCCATTCGATCGGGAAGTTGAATACATCCGCTTCCGGCTTGAACGAAGCCGACAACATCCATAAGAATGGCAACAGCGACAACATACCGAACGCTGCCATGACGACGGTCCATATTATTTTGGATACATTCCCATTTTTCATTGCTAATTCCTCCTTTCCGAATTAATAGTTCACCCATTTTTTTTGTGCGAGCATTTGCAAGCCTGTAACAGCAAGACAGATGACAAAGAGAACAAGAGCCATGCTTGATGCGTATCCAGTCTTTAATTGGTTGAACGCCGTGTCATACAACTCGTATACGATAACGGTGGTCGAATTAGCTGGTCCGCCTTGTGTCAGCACCTGAATTAAGTCAAATATTTTGAATGTCCCGATAATCCCTGTTACAAGCAGGAAGAAGGTCGTTGGTGAAATGCAAGGTACAGTGATTTTTCGGAATTTGGTCCATACATTGGCACCGTCAATATCCGCCGCCTCGTACAAATCCTTCGGAATCCCCTGCAAACCAGCGATGAAAATAATAATGTTATAGCCAAGCAATATCCATACTTGAATCATCATCAATGAAGGCATTGCATAGTCGATATCAGCCAGCCATTTCGGCGGATTATCAATCCCTATTGAAATGAGGAAATTATTCACCGGTCCATAGGAAGGATGGAACAGCACCTGCCATACCATAGCTACCGCAACCACACTGGATATGTAAGGCAAGAAATAAATGACCTTAAACATGTCCTTCAGATAGATATGCTTGTCAATCAAGATCGCAAGTACTAGTGCAAGAATGATCGTAATAGGCACCGTGATGATAAAGATAAGATTGTTCAACAAGCTTTTCATAAAGACATCGTCATGGAATAACCGGGTGAAATTATCAAGTCCCGCAAATTCAATTGCATCTATACCAGCAACGAAATTCCAATTCGTGAAGCTAAGCAATAATGAGCCAAGGACGGGAATCAAAGTAAGAATAATGAGTCCTATCATTAATGGTGCAACGAATAAATAGCCCGCTATTTGCTCCTTTGCGCTCATGCTTAGCTGAAATAGTAATTTTTTCTGTTTCATGTAACTCCTCCTTAGAGCTGTCTGTATATGTCTCATTGTAGAAAAAAACAAAGGTGATCATAAGAAATAGAAATTTGCATTTTGAAACATATTTTACTTTTTCGAAAGTCAAGGCATCGACTGCCTTAAACGGGTAAAAAAAAAAGAGCCTATAGAATCGCTTCTATGGCTCGTTGCTCAAGTAGGGGGCTATTTAACCCCCTTAAATTTTAGATTTTTTCAAAAAGGTTTTTACTTTACATTGTTTTCTTTTTACCTGTCACGAACAGCATCATTAGAAACAACACGGGCAAACCGACACAAAAGACCATATCGAACCAAGGGTAATAGTAGCTAACAATTTCATTATAAACGGTAATATTAGGCGTACCGGCCACCGTACCAACGAGTAAGATCATACCAAGCGGGATCGTCAACATCCGATTTTCCTTTAACCGAAGCAGTTGAGCGATTCCGGTTGTAAGTGCGAAATACAGGAGCAGTGTTTTGTAGAAAACCGTAATAACCCATAAAAAAGCAAGAATCGCCTCCAAACGCTCCAAAAAATTGCCTATCATTATTTTCTGTGCCAGAATGAACGTTGGATAATATTTGGTCTCCATTAAATTAGGCCCTAGCACTAGTACGCAAAAGAGCATTACCAGTAATAAAATAACTCCTCCGATTATAAAACCTGACATGATCGGTTTGGTCAGCTTAGCACTACTGGCAACATGGGGAACGAGCATAAGAAGAAAAACCATTTCCGCAAATCCGGCTGTGAAAGCAGGAAGGGAACCGCGCATGATTGGACCGAAACCATTTGCCGCGATCGGCTGCAGATTAGCGATATCCACTTGGGGAAACAAGAAAATGACTAGGCATGCGAACAGCGTCAGAAATACGGGAAAGAGCAGCTCACTCATTCGTGCGAACGCTTCGATGCCGTACCGAAATGCGATTATAATAACCGTAGAGAAGAGCAGAATGATTGCGTTGACCGGCGTTTCCGGCATTATTTGTGTCGTCATAAATTGGCCCATCTCGCTCATAAGCGTTAGAATGCACATAAAAAAATCAATCAAAAACAGAAAACCAACTAGACTTCCCACTACGATTCCCAGCTTCGTCTGCGAGGCAACAATGAGGCTTTTGCCTTGAAGTCTATTTGCAATTGCTGCAAAAACACCCCCGACAAGAAGTCCCAGCAGTACGGCCAATAGCATAGATAACCAAGCATCCTGCTTGGCTGAAGCAGCCACCATTGTCGGCAGGATGAGAATCGAATCACCGATAACAGCTAGAACAATTAAGATTGTAAATTGCCGTACAGTTATCTTGCCATTCGCATACTTATCCACCTGCTGCTCCTTTCCCATACGTTGTTTTTTCTCAATACTCACTTCATATATACAAGCTTTAGTAATTGAAAAGGATTGGGAAGCTTCGCTCCCAGCGTCAGAGCACCATAAAGCACAGTCCCCGCAAGCAGGAACAAGATGAACACGGCTAGCTCCCATTTACGCTTCCGACGAATAAGACCAGGCGCCTCCATCCAGAAGACGCCCGCCGTTAGAGCCAGCACTGCAATAAATGACGACATACTCTGATCCGCCCTCCTCTTCATTACTTTAAGGTCGAATTGCCAGTTGTTCCTGTTTTGTGAATTAACAATTTTATATCATAATTAATTTTGAGGTGAGGAAAATGTTCATCGCTCCAGTTATCCTTCACTTCTTCCCAATAAGCAGAATGCTCCTTTCCGAACTTACTGCCGAATCCCAATACATCGGATTTCATCCTCTTGGCCTTGTTCACCGCTGCTTCCGCATTCGATTGAATAATGATTACCGCCTCATCCTGAATCTGCTTAATTGTCGCTGGATCGGTTAAATCAACGTCCCTGCAAGGTCTGTCTATGATATTGGCATCCGCCCGAATCTGAACGTTCACTTCCGGCATGCCTTTATTTATCATTGACTCCAGTTTGGAGTTCGAGGAGGTAATTTCGATCCCCATATATTTGTTATTGCCACATGGAAGCTCAATTGAAGTGCTATCAAGATTATTGGTTATATCCGTATAGCCTTTGCTTTCCCGTTCATTCAACCAGCCGATTAACTTGTCGTCCTTGAACACAGCAATCCCCCAATAACGGAAACGGCTAGCTGGTAGAAATGACTCTACGTTTTTTTTTGATTTAGCCATTTTTGGATCCCCAACGAGATGGATACCCGTTAGAGCTAACTCGGTTCCTACACTTGAAAGCTTGTCCAGTACTTCATCCATCGTAACGGCTACAGTCGGCGCCCAAGACTTCTCTGATGTTTGCAGCGATTGCAGCATGCTGTATGATGGCAGCTTCTCAACAGGGGTATATAACTTTAGAATGTCTTCCGCCTTTGTTCCCCTTGCGATAACGAGATTGAAGTCCATTCGCAATTCATTATCGCGCAATGAATTGTCAATAAAATCACTTATCCCCCTTCTGGCCAACGATTCACCGATTACATATAGCTGCAGATGACCCATGTATACTTTACGCGGAGCCTCAGCTGTCAATGACCTTGCGGCTTCAAATATCGTTTTGCCCTTGCCTTGAAACAACGTACCGGGTGGACGGTCCCCTCCTTTTTTTTGCAACGATATTTCACCAGGATTGACCACTTGGAAGGATACCAAATATTCACCGTCCTCCCAATCGATGCCGATTCCAAGCACGATAAGCAGCTCGTTCAGTTCACGTCTGCTCCAACAGCCCGTCAACATCAGCAAACAAATGAGAATGATCGATAGTTTGTACATCATGATGAACCAGCCTCCTACCAACGCTTGCGCAATCTTTTACCGCCTTGACCCATTGATGTGCTAGGCCGTTTGAATGACAACCATCTCGGCAAGCGCACCAGAGTATCCTTCAATTCAGTTGCTCGGTACGGTGCGAATGGAGACAGATACGACTCTCCGAAGGAACGCAGAGCGCACATATGCAAGATCAACACAAACATACCCATAATAATGCCGAACAACCCGAAGCTGGCGGCAGCCCCCATAAACAGGAATCGAAGTATGCGTATTGGGATGGTCATGCTGTATGCCGGCAACGTAAATGTAGAGATAGCTGTAATGGATACGACGATAACCATTGCAGCTGACACGATGCCAGCCTCAACAGCCGCTTGACCAATAACGAGCGTGCCGACGACCGATACCGCCTGACCAATCGCACGTGGCATGCGCAAACCCGCTTCCCGCAATATTTCGAATGTTATCTCCATAATAAGTGCTTCAATGAATGCCGGAAACGGCACACCTTCCCGCTGTGCTGCCAAGCTGATCAAGAGTGAGGCTGGGAGCATATCTCTGTGAAAAGTCGTAATGGCTATGTACAAGGAAGGGAACAACAGTGAAATGAAGACACTGGAAAATCGCAAAAGCCGAAGCAAGCTCGCATAGAACGCTCGTTGGTAATAATCCTCTGTCGATTGAAAAAAAGTAACGAACTGTGTCGGCACAAGCAGCACATTCGGTGTGCCATCCACCAATATCGCTACTTTCCCTTCTAGCAGCTGTGCGGCTGCATTATCCGGCAGTTCTGTATTGTAAACAGTCGGGAACAGTGAATATTTCCCATCCTCAATCATCTCTTCTATATAACCGCTGTCAAGAACACTATCGATATCAATCGACTTTAACCGAGATCGAGCCAAATCAATAACAGAGGGCTTAGCGATTCCCTTCATGTACATCATCGTAACGTCAGTCATCGTATTCCGTCCGATCGAAGACGTCTCCAGCCTAAGCTGCGGATCTTTAATTTTCCTCCTGATCAGCGCTGTGTTCACTCGAAGAGTTTCGGTAAAGCTTTCCCTTGGTCCACGCACAGATGTCTGGTTCGTCGATTCAGTAACATCACGTCCCTTCCATTGGCGAATATCTGCGCAATAGGCTTGCCCGCTCCCAGCAAGCAATATAACAGCTTCGCCCGACAGCATGTTTTTGTATAAAGAACCCATTTCCGATACTGTATGTATCGAGCCAATTCCGAATAGAAGATCCTTTGTCAGAGCTGATTTTTTCTCACCATCCGCAGGCTCCCCTCGATAGATCCCATTCAAAGAACGCTCTAACACATCAAAAATATAATTATTAATAATAGTTGCGTCCGACATACCATCAATATAGACGACAGCACCATTTGCCGATTCCGCCCCTTCAAATCTTATTTCTCTTATAACGACGTCGTCACTTTCGCCCAAATCCAGCCGAATGCGTTCTATGTTATGCTCGACTTTCAGCTCAATAGGAATAGCTGCATATTCCTGCATGGAATGATCCTCTTCAATACGACGATGTTTGGTTGATGACTTTATTCTCATAAGTAAACGCTACCTTCTTTTGTGTGGATCTTCTTCTATTCAGTATCCCCTTGGGAGATGCTGTTAATCCCCAATGTAAGGTTAATTTTATTATCTTGCATCATTAATACGCTAGAAAAACAAGCTGAGCCAGCAGTTCACCAGTGTCAACTTGCTTTTCTTCGTTAACGTATCTTTGTCCATTCGCTATCTTTTTCTACACTTGAATTTTCGTTTCTTTTTCTCAACACAACCGACGTCCACAGCAGTTATTGAAGAAATCCTAATGTAACATATGACACCTTTCACATTAACAACAACACACCCAGCTGTAATACCTAAGAAGATACCCGTATGGAATGTTCCGTCAAAATGAATGCGAATATTAGGGGTTCCTACTCCAATTAGCGCTAAAACACCCTGAACGCCGCCGCTGCTTCTGCTGCTATTATTTCCGTTGCTCTCATAGCTCCGATTCCCTGAACTTTTGCATTCATGACTTTTGTTCCCAGAGCTTTTGCATTCATAACTTCGATTTCCTGAGCTCTTACAACTACTTTGATTCCCGCCTGAACCTTTGCTTTTATGGCTTCGATTCCCTGAACTACTGCTTTTATGACTACGATTTCCAGAGCTTCTGCACCCTCCCTTTTTCGACATGACTATCATCTCCTTTGTCTGAGTTGCAATTAGTATATGGAAATCGATAGATTTCGGTGTGTACCTTTAACTAGAGTAGAAGATTTAGTCCAGTCCAATCCCAGCACTATAACAAAAAAACAGAAGTACAGAGGTTATGCAATTGTATATACACTATGAATATGTCTAAGCTATAAATGAGATCTTTTCTTTATCATCTTTATAGAGATAGATTGCATGAGGATCTATTCTCATGAGATGATAGTAAGAATATTATCAATAGAAATGGAGTGGGTTTCTTGCCCTTGTTGAACCGCTTTATCAAAATATGTATTGCTGTGGTCTTAGTACTCGGCATTATTTATTTGGGAACGCTTGTTGATTTTATTTTCAAGCCCATCTTTTCATTGTTAAGCATCATTATGATTCCATTAATGCTAGCTTCCTTTTTCTACTACCTATTGCGCCCGCTGGTGAACTGGATGGTAAGACCCAAATTAAATAGATCCCTAGCTATTCTTATTATTTATTTAGCTGCAGCTGTACTTTTGGCCCTTTTTATCGTCGGGGTATATCCTTCCTTGCGCGATCAGTTTTTGAATTTAGTTAATAATGCTCCGACCTTATTCAATTCCTTGAGTAAACAGTTGCAGGAATTGGAACAAAGTGAGTGGTTAGTTGGACTTTTCCCTGATAACGAGAATCCTCTGTCTAAACTTACTGAGTATCTGAATTCAGGATTTAAATTCCTGACAACCTATTTATCCGGGATATTTTCATTCGTCTCCGACTTTGCGCTCGTTCTGTTCACCTTCCCGATTCTTCTTTTCTACATGTTGAAGGAAGGCAATAAATTCGGTGATAAAATTGTTAGCCTCATGCCTAAGAGATTCCGTGAAGAAGGCGTCAAAGTGGTGCATGATATTGATAAGTCTCTAAGCGGATTCATCGTAGGAAGAGTAGTTGTCAATCTTGCACTTGGCGTATTAATGTATATTGGCTTCCGCCTCATAGGATTGCCATATGCGCTATTGCTGACCGCGATTGCCGTCATCATGAACTTCATCCCTTTTATCGGAGCTATCTTGTCTGCCATACCAATTGTTATTATTGGTTTAATCGAATCTCCTTCCGTTGCCATTTGGTCTTTAGTGGTCATTCTAGCAGCCCAGCAAATACAGGATAATATCATCTCTCCTTATATTTTTGGCAAGCAATTGGCTATTCACCCTATTACCACGATCATGCTGGTGTTGGTTGGTAATGACGCATTCGGAATTATCGGTGTTATCATCATTATTCCGGTCTATATGATGATCAAAATCGTTGTCGTCAAGCTGTACCAGCTATTCTTCAAACAGAAATGGGAAGACGCTTAAGAGCTTTCTAGTTGAATTATGTTAAAATATAGTAAATGTATACTATTGATATCCTTCATGAACAAGGAGAACTGAAAATGAGAAAACTCGTTCTATTTCTGCACGCATCGCTTGACGGTTTTGTAGAAGGGCCGAATGGTGAAATGGACATTGGTTGGGTTTCCTACGATGCTGATTTGGAGAAACACGCAAAAGAAATTCTGAGTACTGCCGATACTGTCATTTGGGGACGTGGGACTTATCAGATGATGCACAGTTACTGGCCATCTGTGCCTTCGAACCCATCAGCTTCGCAGCATGAACGGAATCATTCCGAGTGGATCGAAAAGACAGCCAAAATCGTTTTTTCCACGAAGCTGGAGAAAGTCGAATGGAATAATTCCAGACTCGTGAAAGAAGATGTCGAGGAAGAGATCAATAACCTCAAACAGCAGCCAGGCAAGGATATGGTCATCCTCGGCAGTCCTAGGTTCGCACATCACCTTATGCAGCTTGATTTAATTGATGAGTATAAAATTACGGTTTCTCCCGTTCTGATCGGTAAGGGAGTGCCGTTATTTCAAGGCCTCAAGGAGAAGGTCAATCTTAAGCTAATCGAAAACAAGACCTTTGATTCTGGAGCCATAGGTCTCGTTTACGAAACGGTAAGATGACCTTGTCACTTAAGGTGACGTATGTGAGGTTTATAAGGAGTGGTAGATTAACGAAAGGAGTAACAAATCATGAAACGAAGAATAATTTTAGATTTAGCGGTTACTTTAGATGGTTTTATTGAAGGGAAAAAGGGTGAAGTTGATTGGTGCAGGCGATGCGGGGTTGAATGGCGGGAATATTCTAACGATCGCTGCTCCGGAACACAGAGAGTATTTCGACGGAGATCTTCTTTACATACACAGACTGAATAAAGCCGAGGAATGGTGGGTAGGCCGGTTTCCCCACAGAATGGACTTGTTCATGCCGGATAGCGACGAGCTTTATTTTTTTGATACGTCTACTAGAGATAAACAGGGTGAATTTCCGATCATGTGTTATGATCTCATGAATGATTTGATCGACTTGTATGCTTCAACGTTTGCGGAGTTTCTAGAGCGACTGATCGACGAACGTTCTTAAATAAGAACCGTAGGGCCATGCTCTCCTGCGGATTCCTCACGTCAAAATGCTGCATCTCCATAGTCTCACTCAGTGGCATAACACGGAAGTATGGGTCACGCTGGAACACTTGCGTAATTTACATCTGGGCCTATACGAGCTGGAGAAATCAGACATCTTGGGAATTGAGAAGCTGCGATCTCTAAGAGAATTAAAGATTCATCCTTATAAAAG
>JBHGUX010000079.1:0-16564 GCA_048976605.1 Pristimantibacillus sp.
CATGGCAGCTTAAATGATTATCCGCCAAAAGAATATCTTTCTTTGGTTAAGAAAGGATTCATAAAACCGAAAGATATTGCGTTATGATGCGATTTCATCAGAATGAACGTGGTCAGTGTCCAAACTTAGGGGGTTAACCCGCTGGTTCCTCTACTTTCATCCAACAGGGTTCTTCTACTGTATTCTTGGAATATAGCGGACCGCGGTTCCCTTATTGCTGACAGAAACTCTAACTATGGCGAATAACGGAAGTGCGTTCCCTTATCAGAGCCACGTACGAGCATTCGAACAAAAAAGAAAGAACCTTCGATCCACTTTCATAGTGGTTTCGAAGGTTCTTTTGCACACATTAGGGGATTCTATCACACTGGTTTACCCTCTTGAGATAGCCCCCCTTTGCTACAGCTTTGACTCTATTTCACGCTGTCTTCTCTCAACTCAAACGACGCTCTCAAATCTGTAAACCAACTGATCACACTACCTTTAAGAATGATTGTATTCGCAAGATCATCATTGCTTTTTCTAATCCAAGCATCACCTTCAGAAGTAATCATGTACTCTAGAGTTCCTTTTGAGGATGATTTCAGCATAATTCTTAATTCAGTTCTATCGTTTTCATTCGTTTTTACGGGTCCTATAATAGGTAAAGCCTTTAATACCGTTCGTTTATTTAAGATCCTAATAAGCTCATTAATTTCTTCTTGTTCAGTGATGACAGCTGTCTTGGTCGTTGTATCAAACAAACCGGCTTTGACCTCACTATAGTAAAGCACCACCCGTGTAACATCATCGTTTCTATAAAAGTCATTAACATAATTGTACATTCTGTAGGAGATAAACAATAGAACGGCAAGGATTATGATTATGATTACGCTTCTTCTCCAGCGTTTATATTGCATTCATGCTCCCTTCTCTTCATTGTTTATTCACAATGAAACAGCTTATAAATAGGATTTAGATTAACAACAGGAACTTTAGCCTCCTTAACTAATAACATTACTTACAGGAGTTTGGTTTCACTTTCTCAAAATTAATAAAAATGTTGAATAACCCCGATACTCTCCCCTTAACACGAACATAATGAAAAAAGGTTGTCCCCTTAAGCCAATTACAGCCCGGAGACAACCATTTTATTAGGATGCAGTTTTGCCGTTGACAGTACTCTTTTTGGCAAGCAATTTACCTACGGTGACGACGAGCACCGCTAGAGCAATCGGAATAATATAATGTCCGCCTGGGACAGGAATCTCGAAGAAGTGGCCGATCCCTTTATCGCTTTCCATCATCTCTCCCGCTGTATAGCCGAGCAATGCGGCGCCTGCCCAAACAATAATCGGCAGCCGTTCCATCACCTTCATCAGCAGCTGGCTTCCCCATACGATAAGGGGAATGCTGATTGCCAAGCCCACTATAATGAGCAGTATGTTGCCTTGTGCCGCTCCTGCTACAGCAAGCACATTATCTAGACTCATGACGAGATCAGCGATGATGATCGTCTTAATCGCACCAGCCAATCCAACGCCCGGCTTCAGCGGGTCCTCCCCGCCGTCGTCGATCAGCAGCTTCACCGCAATAAATAATAGCAATAGACCGCCGATGACTTGAACAAACGGAATATTGAGCAGCCAAACTGCTACGAACGTAAGACCGATACGTAATATTACCGCTCCTACTCCACCCCACATTGTCGCTTTTTTCTGCTGCTGTGGAGGCAGGTTCCGACAAGCGAGCGCAATGACCACTGCGTTATCTCCGCTTAATAGGACGTTAATTAAGATCAATTTCAATAAACCAGTTATAAATTCCGTTTCCATACGAAGACTCCATTTCTTCATTCGTAGTTATTTGACGATGTATGAAAGCTTTCACTTCTCAATCTATTATACCCCTTATTCCCACTTCCATTAACATACAAAAAAAGAAAGCCCTGCTGATTAAACAGGCATCCATAGACTGAACACTTAAAAAAGGTGTTCAGGCTATGGATGCCCGTTTAGTTCGCAGACTTTCTTAAATAGAAGAAGTCATACCTCTGCATGACTTCTTCTTGTACGACTATTTCCGATGCATCTTAAATTCAAGGAACAGCTCATTATAATGCGACAGCATTCTTTTGCCTAAATTCTCGTATACTTCGAGCTTGGAAGTCAGCTCTTTGTTCGGGTAGAACCGCTCATCCTCGGCAATCTCCTCTGGCAAGAACTCCATTGCCTTCGCATTTGGTGTGGAGTAGCCTACATATTCGGCATTTTGAGCAGCATGCTCCGGATCAAGCATGAAGTTGATGAACGCATGTGCCCCCTCGAGATTTTTAGCTGTCTTAGGAATGACCATATTATCGAACCACAGGTTCGAGCCTTCCTCTGGCACGACGTAATCAAGCTTCTCGTTCTCGCTCATAATTTCTGAAGCATCACCGGACCAGACGAGACCGACAGCCGCTTCTTCATTTGCAAGCAGCATCTTAATCTCATCACCAACAATTGCTTTCACATTAGGCGTTAACGTCCCCAGCTTGGCTTTCGCAGCCTGCAAATGGTCTTCATTCGTATCATTAAGTGAATAATGCATGCTGTTTAGTCCCATTCCGATAACTTCACGGGCGCCGTCCAACAGCAGGATTTGATTGCGTAGACTCTTATCCCACAGATCATCCCAGCTAGTGAACTTCAAATCGGTCAGCTCTGGATTATAGACGATACCTACCGTTCCCCAGAAGTAAGGGATTGAATACTTATTGTCTTCATCGAAGGACAAATCCATGAAGCTAGGATCAATATATTGCAAATTCGGAAGCTTCGAATGATCGAGCGGGAGCAACAGGTCCTCTTCTTTCATTTTGCTAATCGCATACTCAGAAGGAATACTCACATCGTATGTGGTTCCGCCTTGCGCAATCTTTGTCATCATTGCTTCATTCGAGTCGAACGTTTGATAGATAACCTTCGTCTTGGTCTCTTTCTCGAATTCCTCCAGCAACTCAGGGTCGATATAATCTCCCCAGTTATAGATGGTTAGCGTATTGCCGCCCGTATATCCTTGGCTGGAGTTCAAGTAGGAGGTTAGATACATAAGACCCCCGACCACGACACCAACGACTACAAGCATTTTGACAAGCTGTTTCATCGCCGTCCCTCCGTTCCTGAAGAAGGTCGGTTATTCCGTTGATTAATGAAATAGTAGCCAATAACAAGCACTATGGTGAACAGGAAAATCAGTGTCGACAACGCATTAATCGATAACGAAATACCTTGCCGCGCTCGTGAATAGATTTCTACGGATAAGGTAGAGAACCCGTTTCCTGTTACGAAAAAAGTAACCGCGAAGTCGTCCAACGAATAGGTTAACGCCATGAAGAAACCGGCGAACACACCTGGTTTTATATAAGGCATGATTACTTTCGTTAACACATTCCAGCTGCTTGCCCCAAGATCGCGCGCTGCATCGATCAATGTCGGACTCATCTCCTGCAGCTTAGGCAGCACCATAATAACGACAATTGGCACACTAAACGCGATATGCGACAGCAATACCGAAGTAAAACCAAGTTTAATGCCGATAATCGTAAACAGAATTAAGAATGATGCACCTATAATCACATCTGGACTTACGATAAGTACATTATTCAAGGAGAGTAACGTATTTTTCGGCTGAAACTTTTTAGTAAGATGAATCGCAATGGCACCCGCTATGCCAAGAATCGTCGAAATGACTGATGACAGCAATGCGATAATAAACGTATTGAGTACGATAATGAGCAATCTCGTATCGGCAAACACTTCCTGGTACCATTCAAACGTGAAGCTTTCGAAGTTACGCATCGAACCGCCGCTGTTGAATGAGTAGAAGACGAGATAGAAGATTGGCGCATACAAGATGGCAAATACGATGATCAAATAAATATTAGACAGCTTTCCTCTTGCTTTCATCTTGCAGCCCTCTCTTCCTGCTTCCTGTCAGCAGCATGATGACCGCCATCGCAATGATAAGAAATACGGCAATCGTAGCCCCCATACCCCAATCCTGTGTAACTAAGAAATGCTGTTCAATCGCCGTACCGAGTGTAATGACTCGATTGCCGGCAATAAGTCGTGTAATCATAAAGAGTGACAAAGCTGGGATAAATACAGCCTGACAGCCCGATTTCACACCGCTGAGCGTAAGTGGAAACACCACTCGACGGAATGTCGTCCATGAGGACGCACCAAGATCACGCGCCGCGTAGACGAGTGAAGGATTAAGCTCCTCAAGTGAGTTGAATATCGGCAATATCATGAATGGGATGAAGATATATACCGATACAAATATAAAGCTGAAGTCCGTAAATAAGATTTGTTGCTTGCCGATGCCCGTAAGCTCTAGAAAGCTATTCACAAAGCCGTAAGTACCGAATAATCCTAGAAAAGCATAAGCTTTCAGCAAGAGATTAATCCAGCTAGGCAATATAATCAACAACAGCCATAGCTGCTTATGCTTTGTCTTCGTAAGTAAATATGCAGTCGGATAGGCAACCAATAAAGAAAATGCCGTAATGAGAAACGCATACCAAAATGAGCTAAGTGTCATCCGCAAATAGACAGGCGTGAAGAACTTCCCGTAATTGCTGAAGGTGAACTGCCCTTCTACATTAAAAAATGAATAGTAAACAATAAGCAGAATCGGTGCGACGACGAACAAAGCAATCCACAATAGATACGGAACGAGATAAAAGTTACGTGTCTTAGTGTGCATCATGACCCTCGCTATCGCTGTATGCATCTAGACGCTTATCGAATTCCTCTTCCGTTTCGCCAATCCGCATAACATGAATCGCCTCCGGGTCGAAATATAGTCCGATTTGCTCGCCTACGGAAGCCTTTTTCGTAGAATGAACAAGCCATTCATTACCAGCTTCATCGTAACAGCTAATTTCATAATGAACGCCGCGGAACAGCTGCGAGTCTACTTTCACCTGCAGTTTCCCTTGCTCTAGCGACGTAATTTCAAGATCCTCAGGTCTGATTACAATCTCAACAGGCTCGTTCGGATTCAATCCGCCATCTACACATTCGAAGGTTCTTCCTGCGAATTCAACCTCGAAATCCTGCTTCATCCGTGCTGAGACGATATTCGACTCGCCAATAAAATCAGCTACGAAACGGTTAATCGGCTCATCATAGATGTCATTAGGCGTACCACTTTGTACGATCTTGCCGCCATTCAGGACGAAGATCTCATCGGACATCGCAAGTGCTTCCTCTTGATCATGGGTAACGAAGATAAAGGTTATTCCTAGACGCCGCTGCAGCTCACGCAATTCATATTGCATTTCAGTCCGAAGCTTCAGATCAAGCGCTGACAACGGCTCGTCCAGCAAAATAATTTCCGGTTCGTTAACAATCGCGCGAGCAATCGCAACACGTTGACGCTGACCGCCGGACATTTCGGTAATTTCACGATTTTCATAGCCTTCCAAGTTAACGAAGCGAAGTGCTTCCTTCACTTTAGTCGTAATCACCGTGTTTTTAAGTTTTTTGATACGCAGACCGAAAGCGACATTCTCAAATACATTAAGATGCGGGAATAGCGCATAATCTTGAAATACCGTGTTCACCTGGCGCTCATTCGCCGGTACGCGGTTAATAATTTTGCCATTAAAATATATGTTACCCTTCGATGGCTCAATGAAACCAGCAATTAGTCTAAGAATCGTTGTTTTCCCACAGCCTGACGGCCCAAGCAAAGTATAGAACCTGCCCCGCTCAATCTCAAAGCTAACCGCATTCAAGACAGTTGTTTGATCGTCAAATTGCTTCGTTACTTGCTCAAATCGAATGATCGACTGTTCAGTCATCCTATTCACTCCTTTACAAAACGTTTATCGTAGTAGAATCCTGCTATTTATTAGTTCTATGTCATTAACGTTTACTTTCAGCAATTGATTATACATCATGAGGTCACAAATGCAATGATTATTTCATAGAAAACACCGCTAGAAACAAGGAATCTCCTGATTTGAAATAGGAAGAATCTACGGGTATGATGTTCACACTTACCCATTCCATATTTGTACGAAGCATTCAGGTTGAACAAAGATGACTTTTCCAACCCCGAAGGATATAATACAAGCATATCGTCCAAATTCATGAAACAGATAAGGAGTGTTACCGATGGCACAATATCGCGAAATAGATTCTCTTGAAGATTGGAACGGAACTTTGTCAAGTGACCGCCCTGTCGTTATTTTCAAACACAGCACAACTTGCCCGGTCAGCGCGAATGCATTACGTGAGTTCAATGAATATTTGAATGGAACACCGCGCGAAGATGTTGATTACGCTCTAGTAAAAGTAATCGAATCCCGTCCGGTTTCGAATCAAATTGCTGAAGATACAACAGTAACTCATGCTTCACCGCAAATTATTTTCTTACAAGATAAAGCTAAAGTGTGGTCCGCTACACACTGGGCTATTACGAAAGAGCATATTACTGCGGTGCTTGACTAGCACATACTCATCATTCCAGTTTCACTAATGCCGATTTGAGGAAGCATGTTACTTTCCACCTTCATTCAAGTAGAGGAACACAGTTCCGTTATTTTGATGAAGCCGGGTATTTTCTTAGGAATAACGGAGCCGTGTTCCGTTAAATTCGAAGAGATAGGGGAAACAACTTAGTTTCTTAAAAATAGAGGAACGAGCATCTGCTTTTATGTTTAAAGGTGTGAAATCCTCGGAATAGAGGAACAGCGTTCCTCTATTTTTCAAACCTTAAATAGCTTATTTCCCAAAAAAAAAAGGATGTTTTTCAAGTAGATCAGTCTACTTGAAGAACATCCTTTTCGAATTTTTTGTTCTATTATATTTCTCTTCGATTGAAATAAATCAGTCCCCCGATAAAAACAATGACGAAGCTTCCCAGTACCGTAATGAGCAAGTTCTCAAGAGGAAGAGCAAACCCGCCGAAATCCATGTTGCCAGAAGACAACATTGCCAACATAGGCTGCGCCCAAGGGTAGAAGGGGCCATAAGTAGCGGAATTGACAATAAGCATATTAGGCAAAGTCATCATGACATTAACGGCAAGCGGTGCTGCAAAGCTGCTCCAACCGATTGATGCCCATAATTGCAAAGCCGCGAGAGGCAGACAGGCAATCCAACCGCCAATGACGCTGGATAGAAGAATATCCCACGGCACTCCACCATCTATTCCATGATAGGCGGTAACGACTATTACAGCGATCAAGAATAGCAACTGTGTTATCCCAAGCAGCAAGGCTACAATGGTGAACTTAGCAATATAAAGAGAGGATCTAGAAATCGGCAACGCCAATAGCTGTTTCCAGCCCCCGCCTCCATGTTCATAACGGCATACGAATGCAGATAATATGCCAGTCATAATCGGCAGAATCAGCATCGCATGCATCAGTCCCATAGCAGTTAGCAATATTGCGAAATGCTCAACTAACGGTGCCTCTTCTAAATTAACCAATAGGCCAGTTAACAGTGCAATTAACGGACTGATCGGAACAAGCAGCCAAATGAATGATTTGGACAGCTTAAGCCGCTCCGATGCAAGTACTTTCATGAATAATCCCATATCAATTCACGTCCTTTCTGTTGAAATGAAAGGCACCGAGAATAAAGATAATGAGACCACAACCAAGACCAGCCCCAACGAATATTTCTTGATGCGGTCCAGCGTAGCCGAGCAAGGGCCAACTTATCGGTAGCCATTCCGTTAATGGGACAATGGTGAACACCGAGATAAGGACGCCCAGCGTAATCGGCAGCGCTTGGTTCTTAACGGTCATACAGAGCCACAGCAGCAAAGCTAAGCCTGGAAAGGCCGCGAAGTACGGGAAAAAGCTAATTCGCAATATCGCTAAGACAGGAATGTCATCCCATCCAAATTTCAATAATAACCCGAGCACCACCGTACCGATAGCCAGCAGCAAGCAAGAGAAAGCAATTAAAATAGCACTGAGCGCGAACTTCGCCGCGAACACAGTCGTTCTAGAAATCGGCAATGCCAACAACTGCTTCCATGAACTCGTACCATGCTCCACATTAGCCAGCAGTGAGCATACAAGGGTTATCCCAAGAAACAATGCGATCGGTACGAATCCTAGAAGGTTATCCAGCAATCCGCCCCATAAATCATCCGCATATTGCTTAGTTAAATAATCGTAGCGAAGCCCGAAATTAAGTGCTTGCATGGCGAGCAGACCAACAGGACCGAGAATAGCGAGAAACCATAGTCCCTTCCTGCGTATTTTCAGAAAGTCGGATGAGAGCGCCTGACCAATCATAGCGTTCTCTCCTCTCCAACAATTTGAAGAAAGAGATCTTCAAGCGATTTTCTCTTTTCTTCAACTCGATAGACGGAATGATTAAGCTCAACCAAATTTCTTACAATACGGCTAACCGCAGCATCGCCTGCATGCTCCATCACGAGAGCTGAATCTGTAAGAACGGCATCCATACCTTGCTCATGCAGCGCTAGCATAGCTTTCTCCGGTTCAGATACACGTAACGAAATCGTACTTCGCGCTTGCCGATGCAAGTTATCAATTGTATCCTGAAACACCAATTCCCCGTGTCGAATTATGCCTACTGTACCTGCCATTTGCTCAATTTCACTCAACAAATGGCTCGAGATCAACACGGTAATACCATGTGTCTTCGGCATGCTTTTAATAAGCTCACGAATTTCCAATATACCTGCAGGATCGAGTCCGTTCGTAGGCTCGTCCAGCACGAGCAGCTCTGGGTTGCCAAGCAACGCGCTAGCGATACCAAGACGTTGCTTCATACCAAGAGAATAACCTTTCACCGCTCGCTTGGCCTCTTTCGTCAAGCCGACGATGTCCAGCACTTCGCTTATTCTTGTCTTCGGGACATCTATAATCCGGCGAATGGCTTCCAAATTGTCCACAGCCGACAGATGCCCGTAATAGGATGGATATTCAACAAGCGAACCCACTTTACGAAGAATAGCAAGTCGTTCCTTTTTCAACGATTTGCCGAATAAGTTGACGGTACCTGTTGATGGCTTGATTAAGCCTAATAGCATACGGATGGTTGTTGTTTTGCCGGCACCGTTCGGCCCGAGAAAACCATATATATCCCCTTTAGCAATTTTGAGATTCAAGTTCGAAACAGCGTAGCGACCCTTATATTTTTTGCTAAGCCCTTTCGTTTCAATAATCCATTCGTTCACGTTCATCACCTCGTTAATTAGATTAACTGACGAAGGTTAAAACGAAAGAGCGCCAAGTTTAAATTTAGTTTAAAATGTCCACGGACCCGCCCTTAGCATATATAGAGATGCGCATACCGTTGCTGTTGGTATCCATCTGCCAATCTAGATTCATCTCATGAACCAAGTAATCGACGATAGCAAGCCCAATACCGGAGCCCTTATGTTCAGAAATTGTCTCCTGTCCGCCGCCGTGGTCGGCAATGACCAAAGCTGGTCCTTCCTTGCGTTGCTCTACCGATATACTGATATACTTGCCTTTCGCGGCATGGCGAACAACGTTCTGGAACAGATTGTCCAGAATACGTCGGAAGCCTTCCTTGTCGATCGTCCAAACCAGTGGCTGACCAGGCAAATCGACATCTGCTTCAATACCTTCTTTTTCCCATAACGGATACCAAGCAGCTGCACTCTCTCTAGCAAGCCTCAGCACATCTGTTTGCTCAAGCTTTAATGGATATCTCCCACTTGTCATCAATGTATACGAAAGCAAGTTCTCAATCAAACGGCTTAATCCTTCGATTTTGTACTCCATCTGTTTAATTGTCTCTTGACCAGATACGCTCATCTCTTCCTTGCGCAACGTGTAGATGTGACTATTAATGACCGTTAATGGCGTGCGTAAATCATGTGATAGGTTGGAAATTAACCGTTTGCGCAGTTCCTCTTCCTCTTGTTCTCGTTGCTTGCTGTCGTGGAGCTGCTCTATCATTCGGTTAAACGCAGCCTCCAGCTGTCCTATCTCATCCCGCTTCTTCTGTACGATTGACTTCGGTAGATCACCCGGACTATGTACCGTCATTGCTAATTCCAATCGCAGCAGACGTTTGCGCATATGTCTGAAGAACAATAAAGACAGAATAACCAGAAAGCAGAAGATGACAAAAATAAATACAAGGTAAAATGGAGTATTCACTCCAATCGGGCTCTCTAAAGTGAGGACCGATCTCGGCATTTGCAGCACCATGAACTCAGGCCCTTCATTGTTGTTGCCAATGAATGCAATGACCGTATAAGGGTCCCTATCTACTGATGTCTTCATGAACTGGATAGCATCTGATGGCGTCCAATGAGCAGGCAATGTCTCCTGCTTCGGCAATTGCAGCTGCGTCTCGCCCTTTGCATTAACCCAGAACATCGAGGCTTCCGGATACTGCCCCTTTAATTGTTTGATGGCCTGATCAATCTCAGTTGCTGATCGTCCGTCAATCGCTGCCGCTTCTTTATGCCACATCGCTTTGATCTCATTGCCATCTCCGTATTTCAATCCCTCAGACTCACCGTTTACGACCGTGTCCACTGCCAAATAAGTAATGCTAGCAAGCGGGAAAATAATCGGAATAAACAACACCGCGAACAACATAAGAAGCAAATATCGGGACATTAACGAGGAACGAAACTTTGTCTTGCCGCCTTTGTTTGATTGATGTTTCTTCACGCCTTCACCCTGTAGCCGATGCCCCTAACGGTCTCGATGACTTCAGGAACCGCGGGGTCACGCTCGATCCTTTCGCGCAAATAGCGAATATGAACCATCAACGTTTTATCCCCCTCCATGTATGGCTCCTTCCATACCGCCTCGTAGATTTGTTCCTTCGTTAGAATTTGCCCAAGATGACGCAGAAGATAGGTGAAGATATGGAACTGCTTGCCCGTTAATGGAATTTCCTCTCCGGTCTCGCGGTTCTCGATCCGATTCTCCTTCTCATATACCAACAAGTGCTTGACCACTACAGGCTCTGTAGTCTGTGAACCAAGTCTGCGGAGAAGCACCTCTATCCTTGCAGTCAGCTCATCGGGATGGAATGGCTTGGTCAAATAATCATCGGCGAACTGCAGGCCTTGCAGTTTGTCAGCAATTGACGTTCGAGCCGAGAGCATGAGAATCGGGATAGTGGGCTCCGCCTTTTTCAACCGCTGCCCTACCGTAAAACCGTCCAGTCCCGGCAGCATAATGTCGAGAATGATCAAGCTGCAGCCGGCAGCCTCCTCAAGTGCGTGATCTCCACTCATCAGCCACTTCACCTCGTAGCCGCGCTCCTGCAAATGCTGACTAACAAAGCTCCCGATTTCTTTGTCATCTTCAATGTATAATAACTTCACGAAATATCCCTCGTTCCCCTAAGTTCATTCACAATGCTTAATGGCTACAACATTACATGATTTGTAGATTTTTTTCCATTAGCAACTTTGGATACAAACAAGGGACTATCTCAAAAAGGGAAGCCTGAGGGAGTGAATCCCATCTATAGGAAAAAGGAAAGAACCTTCAACACCACTGTGAAAGTGGCAAGCGAAGGTTCTTTTTTTGCACAATCGAGCTGATACTTATGTTCGATTATGCCCAAGTCGTAGTGGTTTCAACTGGAAGGCGGTAAGTAGGATAACCTTCTTTGGCTGTTTTTCCGATTGAGATCAACATGACCGGTTTGAACCTATCTTTATTAAGACCAAAAACTTCAGCAATTCGTTCCTTATCATATCCTGCCATCGGGTTAGTGTTATATCCATGGGCACGTGCAACAAGCATGAGTTGCATGGATACAATACCCGAATCAATTAAGTTCACGTCTCGCAGGTCGGATTCAGATAGGCTTGCATAGTAGGATTTCGCTTGTTGCACCTGCATGTCCATAATGTCCTGTGTCATGTATCCATGTTCTACAGCTTTGCCAAAAATCTCGTCAATATATTCAATGTTATTAGCATCGTAAAATACCGCGATGACAGCCGAGGAAGTCAGAGCTTGCGTCTGGTTGAAGGATGCTAGTGGGGCAAGCTTTTCTTTGCCTTCAGCACTGTCTATGACAAGGAAACGCCAAGGCTGCATGTTAATAGCAGAAGGGGCGCGAGTAGCTTCCGTTAATATTTCGGTCATTTCCTCCCGGCTAATTTTCACTTCTGAATCGTAGACTTTAACCGAACGGCGCTCCAAGACAATCTCATTGAAGTTGTTAGTTTTGTGGAATTTGCCAGTGATTGTGTTCATGTAGTGTTCTCTCCCTCATGTCTATTAGTGGTGAGATTCCGGTCGCTCAACCTCACTATCAGGATTGTAAACTATGAAGTATACTTTATAGCAAGAGCAGACATTGGGGTGATTAATATGAAGATTAGTGAAGTTGCAAAAAAGATTGACCTTCCTATATCAACTATCCGTTACTATGAGAAAATAGGAATTATCACTAATGATTACATTAGGAGAGAACAGAATAATTACCGGGATTATGCTTCAGAGATTACTGATTATCTAGAAGTCGTAAAAAAATGTTTATCCATGGGATTTTCAATTAACGATATAAAAGCCATGATCTCGAGAAATGGAATATCCAAAGATGATCAAACACATATCATTAAGGAGAAAATATCTGAAATCGAGAAGGCTCAAAAAAAGTTAGATGATTCAAAAAGAGACCTTTACGACGTACTTGAATTAGATATTACATGCGAAGATGGGTTCGGCAAATCTTAATTCAAATAGGTAAGAATTAACTTGACGCTCCGGGTCACTCTGATAAGCGAGTGACCACATCCAGCCCCCTAAGCCCGTCGGGACGTCACTGCATTAGGTATTCGGCAAGCCTCACAACTATAAGCAGCGACTCTAATTAAAACATAAGACTATTGAGCTAACGGGGAACTATAGCTTAACAATCACCAGAACGAGGCTGCCGACATAAATCGGCAGCCTCGTTGAGCTAACGGGCAGGATTATGAAGTAACTAATCATATGAATTGAGTGAATGACCTCAAGCCATTCGTAATTACATTGTATTGACAACGTAATGACGAATGGCTTACAATTAGTTTATTATTTTAAAGGAGGCATCAGCTAGATGGATACAAATTTGCAAATACGTATATCAAAGGACCTAAAAGAGACTTTTCAACAGATCGCTAAAGAAAATAATAAAGATACCTCGTCTCTAGTGCGTGATTGGATTTCGACCTATGTAGCTGAACATCAGAAATCGGATGAAGATATAGCTGCAGATCTATATATGGCAGGGTACCAATTGCAACAAGCGCTTGGGGGGAGAGATAACGTTAGCAAGGAGTTTGCAAAACAATTACAGGAATATTCCTTAACGAATCAAAAAGAATTCACTCAGCTCATACTAACCACCTACTTGGACCTCGATCTGACAATTCCTTCAAGTGTCACGAAAACGTATAAAGGCTACGCTTTTTCTCAAATGTTTTTGCTCGGCTTAATTGGGGATAAACCGAAGGAAAGATTATAGGTTAATAACTTAACTATAGGTCGGCTAATGAACTAACTGGGAACATTAGTTTAAAACAACAAGCAGGTAACAGATCAGAGGTCTGCTGCCTGCTTGTTGTTGAAGTGAAGGGCAGTTTTTACGAGTTGGATAATGTTTTATGGAAACGAAGTAAACCAATAAGGGGTTGTAAAAATGGAGTTTTTCATAGGAATCGTTCCACCCGAAGATTACAAAGAACAAATTTCGGTATTTCGTAATAAATGGTCCAATACATTTCGAAATCGATGGGATGATAACGGCTTTAGGGATCCTGTGGAGCCCCATATTACTATTAAAGCCAAAAGTGGACTTACGGAAGATATGAATTGGCTTGAAAAAGTAAGAGAAACTTGTTCGTCATTTCCAATCTTCCAGTTAACTTTGTCTGAACCAGCAACATTCGGAACAGCGGTTACATTCCTTAGCGTTGAATCGAATGAGATATATAATCTGCATAAGAACTTGGTAGGTGCGGTTTCCCCACCGCCCGAGCTTATTGAAAGGCATATAGAGTTGGATCACTTCATTCCACATTTGACTTTGGGTCAAACAAAATGGGGCATGAATGAAGCGGAAATTATAGAAATGAAATTGGCTGCGAGAGAAGCATTATCTCCTTACCCAAGCTTCGATGTAACATTCGTGCGGGTATTTGATATCAAAACAAACGCACCTTTTGAAGATATTAAACTAATCAGATCATTGAGCTAACGGAAGACGCTAGTTCAACACGCCCCTGCTGATTATTAAAACCTCTCCTTAGAAGCAAACTAGATTTAATAGCTTCTAAAGGGAGGTTTTGTTATGCAATTAAGTGAGCTGTGGAGGTTGTATGAAGCTGACAATCGCATTCAAGGATTTAGTACGAGAACTTTAAAAGCATACGCGCTTCAGCACAAAATGTTGATGCAAGAGCTTGGTAATCTCAATATCACAGAGGTAACGTTAACCATGCTGAAGGAGTACTTGGCAAAACAAGCTGATCGTTTGAAGCCAAGCAGCCTAGGTCATCGAATTCGGTTTGTTCGTTCTCTTTTCCGTTACGCTTATGAAGAGACGTATCTGACTTCAAATCCTTCTCTAAAATTAAGAGAACCGAAGTTAGATAAGCGCATTCCAAAGTTTTTAATTGAGGAAGACGTCATACACTTAAAGATCTCTTGTCAGTCACTCAGTGAAAGAGCGCTGTTGGAGTTTCTCTACAGCACCGGCTGCCGGGTTGGAGAGGTGGAGAAGATCAACATCGAAGATCTGAACTGGGAGAACTGCTCAGCAATCGTTAATGGCAAGGGATCGAAGCAAAGAGAAGTTTATTTTACGACAGAGTGCAAAGTATGGTTAAAGAAGTACCTGGCCAGCCGTGAGGACTCCTGCAAAGCCTTATTTGTAACAGATACGCATCCAATAAAACGAATGGCCATACCTACGATTAGATGGGCCTTAAAACGGCTTGCAAATCGGGGAGAAATTGAAGCGAACGTATACCCGCATCGCTTTCGACATACTTATGCATGCCAACTCCTTGATAACGGTGCCCCCTTAGATTTCATTCAAGGTATGCTCGGTCATGAGAAAGCATCGACCACTCAAATTTACGCACAGCTCCGCGGCGAACGTCGGAGAGAGTATTCAATGGCGGCGGACCCCATTTAAAATTCCGCCGCCGTTCAACTAACGGGCAGGATAGTAGGAATCATTTATTGAAATAAATACCCTGTTTTGTTCAATTAACGTCATTCATTTTCAATTTCGTGCCAGCGTGCAGTTAGCAGTACAGGCCAGATCATTATCATTGGTACTGAGTATTTCGCCGTGATCGTATAAAACGAGTGCAGGAGTGGAAACCGCCCGGTTTTCTGCACGCACTCGTTTTGCATACATAAGCTATTTTCGCTCTTGAATCAATTCATGTAAGTATTGAACCAATCGAGCATTTGGCTAGGGTCCTTCGCAAAGTAGGTGTATCCGTCCCAGCGCCGTGACGTTCCCTTAATCCAGAAGAGCTTCTTCTCTTCTATCGGAATATTGTCGTACATCGCCTGTATGTCGCTAGGCCAGGTCATCACATCGTCGTGAACCTGGTAGAGAAATGTCGGAATCTTGACACTCTTTGCCGCTTCGACCGGAGACATATCATCTAGCTTAAAGCTGTTGTACAGTCTGATGCGTTCTTCCAGATCGTCGATTCGGTCTGCGGGGATTCCTATGAGAGCCAGAGACTGCTCAAGCGTGGCGCGGACAGAAAGCGGCTGCGCCGCGACCATGCAACGGACATTCCGGAACTCTTCGGGATATTTGGCCATGGCGAACATGGTAGCGTTGCAGCCCATACAACGGCTGAACAGACCAATGGTCATCTCACGTAAATCCTTGCGGCTGCGAACGTAGTTCAGCGAGCCGATGATATCCCGTGCTTCGAAAATGCCTGCGGTGATGATTCCTCCGTTGGCCGCTCCGCTGTGGCCAAAGTTACGGAAATCATAGAAGCTGAATACATGCGCTTGAAGTCATTTGTCGAAAACCGGGTATTGAAACCAACCATAATGCCATGGGGGAATCGTTCTATGCTGTTCCGCGATCCCGCTGGCAACCTTCTTAACCTCTTTGAGCCAGTGACTGAGGATGCAATTAAACGGTTTAGAGGTAGACCTTAACGAGTAGTAAAGCGAATTATAAGTCATTCCGGGCGGGAAACGTTAGCTCAATAAAATAGCGACAGTCAATTTTCTCGTCCTTGGCTGTCGCTGTTTCTTTTTCAAATTTAGTCTAAAACATACCCAGCTTTCAATCTTCAACTTTAGAAAACTGATATTTAAAGAATTCCTTATATGTCATAGGTTTTCGGCCAATCAGACGTTCAAGATCCCCGGATGTCTCCGAAAATTCTCCAGTGTTGACTCCTCGCACCCAGCCTAATAAAAAATCAGTCATGAAAACAGGCAAGCCATTCGCTACCATAGAGTCTATATATTCTTTTTCGCTAACTGCCTCATAAGGGATATTCATCTCACTAATCTCCGAGAGGGCTTCAGCGATGTCTGCAAAAGAGCTTCCCTCGC
>JBHGUX010000080.1:0-140859 GCA_048976605.1 Pristimantibacillus sp.
ACATACTTTACTGCTTTCTTCTTAAACTCTTCATTGTAACGCTGACGTTGTTCTCCCACACCGGACACCCTCTTTAATAGAATAAGAAAATTATCTCTTGTCTGTTAGGATTGTGTCCACTTTTTATTCTAGTCTCAGAGAATCCGTTATTTATAGGAATTAGCGATATATGTTGATCCATGCGGACACAGAATCCGTTATTTCCCCCTAAGAGCCCTGAATTCACTCGATTAATAAGTAATAACGGATCTCCTGTCCGCCCAAACACGCAAATGACTAAAATCGGACAAATAGCGGAACCTCAGTCCTCGTACAAATAAATAGGGAGTTCTAAAGTTAGATCATTGTGCTCTCATTTCTCCATGATGGGATGTCCAGAATCATGATCGAGGGGCTTTCCCAAAAGAGTAATCTCGTAGATCATTATCATGAAATACAAAAAAGTAATCTTCAATACTCCAGCCCTTTTCTATTTAAGCTTTTAACAGGGATGGACGGTCCAAACGAACGATGCTTGTTAGTGGATGCTTTTCCCCGTTGATTAAGTTTCTTAGTAGATAAGCAGCAATCATACTATATACGCTGCCATTGCCACCATAACCCAAAGCATAATAAACGCCAGGCGATGAGGGATCTTCACCGATAAAAGGTAAATGATCACGTGATTCACCAAAGGTTCCGCTCCACTCGAATTCTATTGGTGCGTCCAGCATAGGGAAATGAGCAAGCAGCTTCTCATAAAGCTTGTCTGTTCTTTGATGCCGTGACTGTTCTCCCTCAACAGGCTCCGCATTATCTTCGTCCAGTCCCCCTATGATGACTCGTCCCTCTAACGTGGTTCGCATATATAAATAGGGTCTGGCCGTCTCCCAAATGAGATAACGCTCATGCCATTGTCGTAAATTGTCCTCACTTTGGCGGCCGCTTACTGCGACGAAGGAGCGATTAATATCAGCCTTGATCAATTGGTTGCGCAACTCCTCTGGCTCGTAGCCAATCGCATAAATAACGTTCTCTGCTTCAATCTCATATCCGTCAGAGGTCCGCAATCGATGAATGCCGCTCTCTGGTTTCTCGTGGGTGATGACCTCTGTTTGTTCATAGATTTGCAGCCCTGCCTCATGAGCCGCAACGGCGACTGCTTGTACGAATTGAAAAGTATTGACTTCCGCATCGCCACGCGTCACAATGGCGCCGGGTTTGCGAAATGGAAAAAGCTTCGCTATCTCATCAGGACCCCAAAAGCTAACGTCGAAGCCATTCGATTGGAGTGTCTCATATTCCTTAATTAAATGAGGGAGATCTTGCTCAGTACTTGCATAATAGAGACTATTCCTAGCTCTGAAGCCGACATCATCAGGCAATTGTTCAGCGATCTTGGCTAATTGGTTCACGGCAGAACGACAAGCCTTATAAAATTGTATGGCATCATGTGCGCCAATCTGATCGATTAAATCACATAGCATAATATCATTAGAGAATTGAAGCAGACCTGTGTTGGCTGCGGTGCTTCCTCCCGCCACCTCGTCTCTTTCTAGAATGGCAGTCGAGATTCCACTTGTAGCAAATAAATACCCAATAATGGACCCGGACATGCCGCCGCCTACAATTGCTGTATTCACTCGTATATGGTTGCTGAGCGGTTTATATTCTGTTGGATTGTTCAAAGTGGTTGGCCAAAACAGATTTCCAGTATGCAAAGGTTTCATAAACATCCCCCTTAAGGAGTCGAATGGACTTGGATGCTGCGGACATTGTTGTTAATATGTCCAAATTCCGAGGGAAACCATTTTGTAATGAGCAAATTAAAGAGATGCTATGCGTTATTTGGGATATTCTGATTGTAAGCTGCGCATCGCTTCTCGGTATGCGGTTGGAGACTGTTCGTAAAAGCGACGAAACTGTTTGGAGAAATAGAGCGAGTCCTGCAGCCCTACTGAAGCACTAATTTGCTCAATCGTTAGTTCTTCACGCTCACGGATCATTTGTCTCGCTTTATCAATTCGCAGCTTCAATAGAAAAGTAACAGGTGATAAGCCGGTTCGACGTTTGAAGAATCGTGATAAGTAGGCGCGGTTGTAGCCAAGTGATTCCGCCATCTGTTCGATGGATACGGGATGAGCATACTGGGTAGATAAGTAATGAATGATCTGCTGAAGTAGTCTTTCACTCTCATCGGCAGTTGTCTGTAGAGACCCTCCGCTTGCTTGATAGAGCGCAGTATTAAGCTCAGCTAAGAGTAGATGCAGGTAGCCAGCAGCCTGTAGGTGAGCAGAAGGATCACCTTTACGGAATGTGGAGAAAATACGAGTATATAATGAATCAATTCGACTGCTGTCACTTGTGTCAGCTATCGGCTGTGAAGCAGATAAGCCGACAGCACGTACAAGTTCAGCGGCTTGCGAACCATTAAAGGCTACCCAGCGATAACGCCACGGATCACTTCCATTTGATTCATAACTGACAAGCTGTTCCGGTTCGATCAGAAAAGTATGCCCAGCTCGAAGCTGATATTCCGTACCGCTGCAACTAAATGTACCTTGCCCATCGAGAACAGTATGCATCAAGTAGAAGTCGTATACTTTTGGTCCGAGCCGGTGAGCTGGCTTTGTCTGGCTTTCACCAGAGAACAGCACATTCGTCAGGTTATTGTCGGAAATAATCGGGTTGGATGCGACCTTATAGGTTTCTTGCCACAACATCTATTACACCAGCCTCTGCAATTTGAATCAAAACGGGTTTAAAGTCTATGGTTTTCTCATAATATCATGTTCATTGAAAAGGGAAAAGTCACATTAATCCATGTGAAGAGCACTTTCCGCCATTTTATTTACATGATCGGTTGCGCTATACTGAAGTGGATAAGACAGTCTTATAAATCATACAAAAAGGACGTGATAGCAAATGGCAAACCTCCAAGAGCTGACACAGAAATTTATACAACAATATGGCGAAGACGCAGCATCAGTTAAAATATTCCATGCTCCTGGGCGCGTCAATTTGATCGGTGAGCATACCGATTACAACGGTGGCTACGTATTCCCAGCAGCACTGACTTTCGGTACAACCTTATTGATTCGTGAGCGTAACGATAACAAACTCGGATTGGCATCTACGAACTTTGCAGCAACTAAGCACTTCTCACTCGATACGATCGTTTATGATGAAGCAGATGATTGGATGAACTACCCGAAGGGTATCGTTAATGAACTGCAGCAGCGTGGAATCAGCTTCCCTACTGGCTTTGATTTGTTATATCACGGTGAAATTCCGAACGGTGCAGGCTTGTCCTCTTCCGCTTCAATTGAGGTAGTTACCGCATATGCATTGCTTACCTTGCAAGGCGAACCGACAGACACGGTTCAAATCGCATTGCTCTCGCAAAAATCAGAAAATGAATTCAATGGCGTACAATGCGGCATTATGGATCAGTTCGCTGTTGCCAACGGCAAAAAGGATCATGCGATTCTGTTAATGTGCGATACGCTTGAATATGATCTCATTCCGTTCCAATCCGGCAGCTACAAGCTTGTTATCGGCAATACAAATAAACGTCGCGGGTTAGTTGACTCTGCCTATAATGAACGTCGCAGCCAGTGCGAACAGGCTGTTAAAGAATTACAACCCGCATTCCCATCTATGACGCTGCTTGGTCAAATTAATTTGGAGCAATTCAATGCCAATAAACATCTCATTCAAGATGAAATCGTACGTAATCGTGCACAGCATGTAGTAGAAGAGATCGACCGCGTACTTCAATCCATTAAGGCGTTGAAAGCGAATGATCTGGTTCAATTCGGTCAATTGATGAATGGTTCACATGACTCGCTTCGTGATCTTTATGAAGTAACTGGCGCAGAGCTGGATGCAATGGTAGCAGCAGCTCGTCAAGTGCCAGGCGTACTAGGCGCACGTATGACGGGTGCAGGCTTTGGCGGCTGCACAGTATCTCTTGTACATGAAGACAGCATCGAAGCATTTAAGGAAGAGGTTGGTCGCAAGTATACCGAGGCAACGGGTCTTACGGCTGATTTTTATGTATGCAGTATCGGTAATGGTGTTGAACAACTCGTATAAATAGATCGATAGAAGGAGAGGGAAATCATATGGCGATATTAGTAACAGGCGGTGCTGGTTATATTGGTTCGCATGCAGTTGCTGCTTTAGCTGAACGCGGGGAAGAGATCGTGATTATCGATAACCTGCAGCAAGGTCATCGTGAGGCGCTTCTAGGCGGCAAGCTATATGTCGGTGATTTGCGAGATGCTGACTTTATGGATTCGGTATTCAAAGAAAACAAAATTGACGCAGTGATTCATTTTGCAGCGAATTCACTTGTCGGTGAAAGCATGAAGGATCCGGGTAAATATTATCATAATAATGTATACGGCACGTTATGTTTACTGGAGAAAATGATCGAGCATGATGTTCGCAAAATTGTATTCTCCTCTACAGCAGCTACTTATGGCGAGCCGGAAAATGTACCGATTGATGAATTTGACCGGACGCTCCCTACAAATGCGTATGGCGAAACAAAGCTGGCGATGGAAAAAATGATGAAATGGTATGACGTAGCTCATGGGCTGAAGTTCGTATCGCTTCGTTATTTCAATGCTGCTGGCGCACATGAGAGTGGCCGAATTGGCGAGGATCATAGTCCAGAGTCGCATCTTATTCCTATCGTGCTGCAAGCTGCACTTGGTCAACGCTCGCATATTTCGGTATTCGGAGAAGACTATGAGACACCTGACGGCACATGCATCCGCGACTATATTCATGTAAGTGATTTGGCTGATGCTCATGTACTTGCTGTGGATCGTTTACTCACAGGTGCTGACAGCGCAATCTACAACTTAGGAAATGGCACAGGCTTCTCTGTGAAGGAAGTTATTGATATTGCTCGTCGTGTTACTGGACGGGAGATTACAGCAGTAATGGAACCGCGCCGTGCAGGGGATCCAGCGGTACTGGTTGCCTCATCGGATCGTGCACGTTCGGAGCTGGGCTGGAAGCCGAAACGTGACAAGCTGGAAGACATTATCCGCAGCGCTTGGAACTGGCATGAAGCTAATCCCAAAGGCTACAACGGCTGAGAGGAGCTCGTAACAACATGACGAACAGACAATCTAACAACGTAATGGCTTCAGATGCGCTTGTACGAATTGAACAGCTCGTTCAGTTTGCTCTTGCAGAAGGTATGATTGAGCCGCTTGATGTGAGTGCTTCCCGTAACGCCCTTCTAGATTTATTCGGGTTTACTGAGCCTTTCGAAGGCAAATCACAATTGGAGCCAGTGGATAGTGCGGTTTCGCTATTGGAGCCGCTACTGGATTACGGCTATTCTATTGGACTAATCGAAGATAATAATACGACATTCCGCGATTTGCTTGATGCACGGATTATGGGCTTGCTTATGCCGCGCCCTTCTGAGACGGCGGCAGCTTTCGTGCGGACAGCCGAGCAGTCAGGTATTGCTGCAGCGACAGACGCATTCTATAAGCTCAATCTGGATTCCAACTATATACGGATGGATCGTGTTCGCAAAAATAACTATTGGCTGCAAGCAACGGAATATGGCGATTTGGAAATTACCGTTAATCTATCTAAGCCGGAGAAAGATCCTAAGGAAATTGCCTTGCTCAAAAATTCGCCGCAGGCTAACTACCCCAAATGTTTGCTTTGCGCTGACAATGTAGGTTATGCAGGACGTGCGAATCATCCGGCTCGCCAAAATTTAAGGATCATTCCTCTTACGCTGCAGCAAGAGCAATGGTACTTCCAATATTCGCCTTACGTGTATTACAACGAACATAGTATCGTATTCAAGGGCGCTCATGAGCCAATGGTTATTTCTCATTCCTCCTTCGCACGACTGTTGGATTTCGTAGAGCAATTCCCACATTACTTTATTGGATCAAATGCAGATTTGCCGATCGTGGGCGGCTCTATTCTAAGCCATGATCATTTCCAAGCAGGCCGTCACACCTTCCCGATGGAGAAGGCAGAGATTGAAGCTTCGTTTGTTGATCCGGCATTGCCAGAGGTAAGATTCGGCATTGTCAGCTGGCCGATGTCCGTTGTGCGTGTGAGCGGTTCCTCGAAATCCGATGTGCATCAAGCGGCTTGTCGCTTGCTTGATGAGTGGCGGGGTTATAGTGATGCGGAAGCGAACGTACTTGCTTTCACGGACAATAATGACGGTACCCGGACACCTCATAATACAATCACGCCGATTGCGAGACTTCGCGACAACGGCGAATATGAGGTTGATCTCGTTCTTCGCAACAATCGGACGAGCGAAGAGCATCCAGACGGTATCTTCCACCCGCACCAGCATTTGCATCATATTAAGAAGGAAAATATCGGCTTAATTGAAGTGATGGGGCTTGCCGTATTACCGGGCCGGTTAAAGGATGAGCTAGAGCGGATTGCCGCTTATTTATCTGGCGCTGATACGGATACTTCGCAATTGCTGGAGACTTCACATCCACTCTACAAGCATGCGGAATGGGTTCAATCATTAATTGAACGGTTCGGTACAGCTCATACTGCGGAGCAAGCGAAAGCGATTGTAGAAGGTGAAACGGGCAATAAGTTCTTGGAAGTGTTGAAGGATGCAGGTGTATACAAACGTACGGAGGAAGGCGCTAAAGCTTTCCATCGTTTCTTGACCGCTATTGGTCTACAGAACGCCTAATAAAGTTAGTCAGTTAAGTCGCCGTTGGTCTGTTTTGGACAAACGGCGGTTTTTTTTGATTGCAGATAATAGATGCTTGCTAACACAGGGAGATAAGCGAAATAGCTGATGTCTAACAAATTTCTATTCTGTAAAGAAATTAATTTGTAAACTGCAAAAAATTATGGTATTTTTTATAGGAATATAAAATGTATTTGAATTATTATTATTTTTACAATAAAGATGAGAAGGTATGCAGTCTCTGTACGCTCTGCTTGTCTTTCATTGCGAAACGCAGACTGTTCTTAACAGAGGACAAGAAAGCGTTTCCGCTTTATGCGCGACCAATATATAAGTTAATCGGAGGGATCGAGATGCCGGAAACAATTATTCCGTTGGACAATTTTTTAGAATTAAATGCAGATGAACAAGTTGAGAAACTAAAGCGGTGGAAGATGGACTATACACTCAAAGACATTAGAGAGGCGTGGAATTTCAAGCATTCTGCGCAATATTATATGCTGCTAAAGAAACTTCGTATTTATGAGAGAGTTGTCAACAAGTCGGACAAGTTCTACCCGGTTCCGGAGCATCTTATGTCCCAGTCCAATGGTAGTCAAGACCGAGTATGGAGAGGACGTCCGACCTATATTCAGCATGATGAGCAGCCAGCTGACCGCTTTAATTATAACTTGAACACGACATTAAACGGAGCTGAACTGGCAGAGAAGCTGGAGCGATTAGCGTTCTTCCTTAAAGGGGAGCAAAAGCAAGTTACAATCGCGTTATCCATTGAAACTACGGCTATTATAGCTTCTCTTGAATCTGGAAACTCGAATGAATAACATAAAACGGAGCCGTTCCTTCAAGGAACGGCTCCGTTTTATTATTTTTTGTCGAAAGATGAAAGAAAATGACTATTAATGGTATAATTTGTGTATTAATATTATTTACCGCGTAATTTCCCTAATTCAGATACAAGAGCTTCAACTTCACTGATGCTGAATTTCTCCTTGGAAGCGACCACCTCATACAATTCTTTAATATCCTCGTATAGATCAACATTGAAGTGAGAGGCTTGCATAGCAGCTGCCGTAGCCATCTTCAGCTTGGTTTTGATGGTTTCAATCATAAACTCAACATTTTGTTGCGAGGGTTGTTCTAGATTCAAGATAGGATCCTCCTTAAGGTTAATAAGCCTTTTTGCTTCCGTCATTGTAACATATTTTCATTCATGTTATCGGTAAATTGAACCGTAGAACCAAATTAGATACAATGAAGCAAGGAATTGCAGCAACGTGAATGTTTATCATGAAGCAGGTGTGAAAGAATGAAGATAATGATGGATGCTAATGGGGATAATCTTAATGAGTTTTTGTCTTCTATCGCCCTCTTATACCCCAATCGAAACAGCATTACTTTCTTATGTATTGGAACAGATCGGTCGACGGGTGATTGTTTTGGGCCTTTAGTTGGAACGATGCTGGAGGAGCAAGGTTGGACACAAGTGATTGGTACGATGAAACAGCCTTGTGACGCATATAAAGTGACAGATGCAGTTAGAGACATAATGGATCGGGATATTGTAATAGCAATCGACGCCTGTTTGGGAAAACCGCAGATGGTTGGACAATATAGGACGTTGGATGGCCCGTTAAAGCCTGGTCAGGCAACCGGTGCTAATCTGCCGGCTGTCGGACAGTATAGTATAGCGGGAATAGTAAATGCCATCAGCGTAAAGCCCTACATGACAATTCAGACCACCTCTCTTTATCATGTGATGCAAATGGCAGCAACAGTGGCAAGAGCTGTGGAATTGGCTTGGAGTCGGCAGACGCCCAATAAAAAGGAGCATGAACCTGATGAATAATGAATCAATCGCTCAACGACGTTTAAAGCTTCAAGATGGCTGTGAACTTGCTTATTACGATTCTGCGGACAGTGAAGACAACTCGGATTTGGTTTATGAGGGCGATAAGCCTGCTTTGGTTCTGCTTCATGGCTTCTGCGGCAGCTCTGCCTATTGGGAAAGAGTCGTTCCGCAGTTGGAGCAGCAAACTCGTGTAATCGTGCCTGATCTGCGCGGACATGGACGGTCATCGGCCTCCTCTGAGGCTGTATATCCAATGGAAATGTATGCAGATGACCTTGCAGAGATGCTTGAACAATTGGATCTAAGCAGTATTTGTTTATTAGGACATTCACTTGGTGGATATATTGCCCTATCATTTGCCGAACGTTATGAAGACAAGCTGAAGGCATATGGTCTGATTCATTCGACTCCGCTAGCGGATAGTGAGGCGGCGAAAGAGAATCGTGACAATATGGTAGCTTCAGTAAGCAACAATGGGTTGGCAGCATTTATCGATGGTTTGATACCAAAGCTGTATGCGCCACGTAATAGAATCATAATGAGTGAACAAATCGATTGGGCTAAGCAAATAGGCTATGAGACAAGCGTGTCTGGAGCAATAGGAGCGGCAAGAGGCATGAAAGAGAGACCGGACCGAACTGCTGTATTGAAGGGAACTGTCTTGCCGGTATTATTGCTTGCTGGTGCGGATGATGAGATTATCCCAGTCGATCGGACACTTATTATAGAAGGATCTAATGTAACTAGGGTTAAGCTTGAGAATGCGGGGCATATGGGAATGATCGAGCAGCCAGAGGCTTTTGCTAATGCGGTTATAAGCTTTTTGGATACTACAAGCAAGTAAACCATACCTGCATCAGCCATGATCGAAGGGGGAGCTCATGTGTTTCAACGTGATTATTTTATGAGAATGATTGAACAAATGACTACTGCACTTGGGCAAATTATGCAATTGAAGCGTGAGATGAAGCAGGGAGAAGCGCTTCTTGTCATAGACGAGCTTTTGGATAAGAGATTTGGGATTAGCGGCAATTTAATTCGATCCTTATCGGATAAAGATCTGATGGGTGTTTTAACGACGAACGGTGTTATTGAAACGGATAATATTCAGGCTATCGCCATTCTACTGAAGCAAGAAGCTGAATTATACGATGAGCTTGGCAAAGAAGATGCGAGCTTCCATCATTACTTGAAGTCACTTCATTTGTTTATGAGGTTATCATTAGTCGATGCTCCGCATACGATTGTGAATTCAGCTGATGAAGCAGCGCAGATTCTTGATAAATTGAAGTCATTTGAATTGCCGAATGACACAAAATTGCTGCAGGCGGAATGGCATGAGGGAGAAGGGCAATTCGATCAGGCTGAGAATGTGCTGCATGAGCTGTTAGAGGATGGCGTTATTGAACGAGAAGAAGTGGATGGCTTTTACCGGAGATTGATGCTGTATGATGATGAGCGACTCATTGTTGGCGGACTTCCACGTGAAGAATTAACGATGGGGTTAGTGGCGTTAAGCGCAGAGTAGTAGACATATATTCAAGAAGTGTAGGAGTGAAGAGATAGATGACAGAGCAATGGCAGCAAGATATACTTCAAATCGTAGAAGCGGGACAACTGCTTCAAGGAACGTTGAGCCAGTTACGGCGCAAGGACGGAGACTCCTCTCCCAAAACAATAGTAAGACCAATACAACTCAAGAACGGCTTGCATTATCAGTTTGAGTACCATTATGCCAATAAAGTAACGCATGATAATGTGCTTCCTGGGCAAGCGGGAGCCCAAATGATCGGATTGCTTAATAACGATTATCGCCAGGCCTTAATAAAAACACCAAATGCTGATCTGCAGTTGCTGTTCAATAAGAAAGGGAAGGCAACTGTATTGAGCAAACCGGCTACAGGCAGCGCACTTCCTGCCGACCAGCAGCATAATCGTCAGAAGCAACGTATTATTGCTGAAGGGAGTGCTGCTCCATTCCTCGTTGAGCTGGGCATTATGACGAAGGATGGTGCGGTACATGCGAAGAAACAAGACAAGTATCGGCAAATCAACCGTTTTCTTGAGATGGTCACCGACGTACTGCCATATTTGCCAGAAGATAAGCCGCTAACGATTGTTGATTTTGGCTGCGGTAAATCCTATTTGACTTTTGCTCTGTATCATCTGCTCGCCGTTGAGCAGCAACGAGAAGTATCGGTTATTGGACTTGATCTGAAGGCGGATGTAATTGAGTTCTGTTCAAAGCTTGCGGACAAGCTCGGCTACGATAAGCTCAACTTCATGGTTGGCGATATTGCTGACTACGAGGAATTGAGTGCGGCTGATATGGTAGTAACTTTACATGCCTGCGATACGGCTACCGATGCGGCATTAGCAAAAGCAGTCAGTTGGGGAGCATCGGTTATCATGTCTGTTCCATGCTGCCAGCATGAAGCATTCAAACAAATTCAGAATGATACATTGTCTCCTCTGCTGTCACAAGGCCTGCTGAAAGAACGGTTTGCCGCACTAGCAACAGATGCTGCACGAGGTACCCTGCTGGAGGTGCTCGGCTATAAAGTTCAAATGCTAGAGTTTGTCGACCCTGAGCACACGCCGAAAAACTTGCTTATTCGTGCAGTTCGAGGAGAAAAAGGCAACCTATCTGAGAAAAAATGGGAGCAATACGAGCAGTTCAGAGATTTCTTGCATCTATCACCATCATTAGAGAATATGCTATCGGACCGATGGCCTATGAAAATTAAATAAAATAATCCATTTGAACTACTTTGCAATTGTCGTTCTAAAGAAGTTTTGATACAATGGAAATAGATGGTAGGCTATTACACGAATGGGTGAACCGTATTGGAATCGATGATGTGGCTGGACTTTAGCATGTTCCTTATACTGCTCGGTCTATTTTTTTACGTGTTTGCTGCTAACACAGTTACGGCACTTCATAAAATCTACTTGTTTCTTCACAGCGTGTTTATGATTTGGCCGTTATTACAGTTTATTTCGCAGACAACGCCTGACCCACAGTACAGGCTTTTTTATCTTTCGGCAGCTTATAGCGGAATTTCTTTACTAGGAATGGGATGGTTCGTCTTTATCGTCATTCTTACTGGACAATCTATTGCCATGCGTAATCGAAGATTGATTCTATTATCGATTCCTGCAGTACTATGTTCCGTGATGGCATTAGTAAACCCGCAGGGGATGTTCCTATCCATTAACGAACAGCTTGGCGTAGAGAAACCGCTTCAGAGTGGTCCGTTATTTTGGTTTATGAGCATACAATTGGTCGTCTATTTGATGCTTTCTTTTGCCATTCTCGTATACACGCTTCGCAAGAACGTATCTGCTCGTCATCAAATGCTAGTTAAGACTGCAATGAATGGCATGTTTGTTCTATTATTTTTCGGAATCGGAGATTTGCTAGTCAATATCGTGTTTATTGATTATTTGACCTTCTATATTCCGCTTATCTCAATTGGAATGGTACTCTCCGCGATTTATCTCGTACATGCCATTACAAGAAACCGGGTATTCGATATTATTCAGATCGTTCAGCGAGATATTATGAATACGATGTCTACAGGTATTATTGTGCTAGATGAGACGGGTACGGTCATTGAGGTCAATAAAGCGATCAAGTCTATTCTGAAATTCCGGATTGGAGATAAGTTCACAGCGCAGATGATTGCTTCCCAGCTTCCTAATCATACGATCAAGGAATTCGAAGAGCTATTCGAAGTGCAGCAGGCAAGGCCGCTGGAGCGGTTGGAGGTAGAGATTGCGCTTTACGTTGATAATTACCGGTATGTCGTGGTGCAGTCTGCTCCTATCTTCAATAACAATAAGAAGAAAGCGCCGATCGGACGTCTTTTGACCTTTCATGATGTGACAGAGCTAAGGATGCTTGTGGAAGAAACGAATACCCAAAATGAACTGCTACAGGAGCGTAACCATGAGCTGATGCTTATGCAGGACGAGCTCTTTCAAGCCAACAAGAAGCTGGAGCATATGGCAATTACAGATAGTTTGACTGGTTGTTACAATAGGCGGTACCTGTTGCAGCAGCTTGAGCATGAGATAGCGGTCAACATGCGCTATGGCATTCCATTCTCGATCTTTTTGTTCGACATCGATTTGTTCAAGACCATTAACGACACTTACGGTCATCTAACTGGTGATGAAGTTCTATGTGGAACGGTTGATGCGGTGAGAAGCACGTTACGATTAACAGATGTTCTGGCTCGTTATGGCGGTGAAGAGTTTACTGTCTACTTGCCTCATACGAATCGTGAGCAAGCGGATATTATTGCTGAGATGGTGAAAGAGTCGGTAGAGCAGAATCTAGTGACAATCGGCAATGACGACCAGACGGTATCCGTCACAATTAGTATGGGCGTTGTCTCAATCGAGGAGTTCAATCCTCGTGTGCTGGATGATCCCAAAGCCTTCCTGAAAGAACTGCTGGCACAGACAGATGCTGCCTTATATGAAGCGAAATTTAACGGACGTAATCGTATTGTTAAACGCAAACTGGCTTAATTAAGACTCGGACTGTAGGTGATACAGTTTGGAGTCTTTTTTTCTAATTCTCATTACGATTTCTAGTCAGCCCTCTTGATATCTGATAATATAGTACATACCAGATAAGCTATTACAATCGAAGGGTGAGCTATCTAATGCGAAAAGTACAAATTGGATTGGCCAATCCTGGAGATAAACTCGCCAAACCTATATTCCAAGATAACGGTAGTATATTACTTGGTGAGGGTGTCGAACTTAACGAACGGTTTATAAACCGACTGCAGATACTAGGAATCGATTTTTTGTTTATTGAGGATGGGAATACAGAGGATCTTATACCTGAAGAAACGATACAAGATGAGACACGTAAGCAAGCAGTGGATGCGGTTTATAAAACAATGAACTCGTTCAAGGATTTATCTCCAACAAAAGGAAGAACGATTGCCCCTGATATGGGAAGAACATTTCGTTCTGTATTTGGACAAATTATGCAGGATTTGGCAACTAGACCAAATGTGCTTGTTAACTTAACGAACATTCATACAACGGATGCTTATTTGTTTCAACATTCGGTAAACGTAGCTGTACTGGCAGGAATAATGGGCATTGCCAAAGGGTACAATCGAATTCAGCTGGAAGAGTTGGGTATCGGGGCATTGATGTACGATATTGGGATGACGAAGGTTCCGCAGAAACTAATTAATAAGAAAGAACTAATGACTACTGAAGAGCGAATAATTATGGAGAATCACACGAAAGACGGCTTTGATATATTGCGCAAATACCATGATATATCAGTCGTATCTGCCCACTGTGCTCTGCAGCATCATGAAAGATATGATGGTTCAGGTTATCCGCGCGGCTTGAAACGTGATGAAATCCATATGTATGCTCAGATTGTTGGGATCGCCGATGTGTATGATGCGCTCACATCACCAAGACCGCATCGCAAACGGTACACACCTAACGAAGCGATTGAATTTTTGTTTGCTGCCGGTAATACCTATTTCGATTTCGAGCTTATTAAGTTATTCTGCCGTCATATTTCAATCTATCCCGTATCAACGACTTTGCTTCTTAGCACAGGACAGATCGGTGTTGTAGCTGTTAATAATGAGCTAGCGCTTCATCGCCCGCGTGTTCGTATTATTCGTGAAGCAGATGGCAAAGCGCCAGCCAGTGTGTATGATATTGAGCTTAAGAATGAGCTTCATATTACGATTATAAAAGAGCTTTAAACGTTAATCCTCTTGTGCAGCCGTTTTATTAACGGGTCGACACAGGGGGATTTTGACTTTCGGTGATAGGAAAGAATTGCGTAATCTTCTGAAAAGATACTGTTGTTTCTATTTGTTCAGGTTTGAAAATCTTCTATCTTAAGGTAAAATAAGTGTAAACGGTTGTTCGGGGAGGAACAAGCTTTATATGGAAGGACATCAGCATCTAAAATTGCCGAAGTTAGAAATATTTCGCAGAGTGCTGTTCATTACAGTAGGGGCTTTACTAGTATCTGTAGGTCTTGAAATTTTTCTTGTTCCGAATCATATTATTGACGGCGGTATTGTAGGCATATCCATTATCGTATCGCATTTAATGGGAATGCCGCTTGGAATCTTCCTATTTGTATTAAATCTTCCCTTTCTAGTTCTCGGCTATAAGCAAATCGGCAAGACATTCGCTATGTCTACGCTATATGGCGTTACTGTCATGTCGATTGGTACATTTCTTCTTCATCCTGTCCCGCCACTCACGGAAGAGTATTTCCTTGCAGCGATATTTGGCGGATTTATATTGGGAGTCGGAGTTGGATTGGTTATTCGGTTCGGCGGGTCCTTGGATGGAACGGAAATTATCGCTATCTTGTTGAATAAGCGTCTGCCATTTTCCGTTGGCGAGATAGTTATGTTCTTCAATTTGTTTATATTATGCAGTGCAGGGTTCGTGTTTGGCTGGGATCGTGCGATGTTCTCATTAGTTGCTTATTATATTGCATTCAAAATGATTGATTTGACGATTGAAGGGTTCGAGGAGTCCAAAGCCGTCTGGATCATAAGCGAAGAATCGAATGAGATTGGTTCTGCTATTATGAGCAGACTGGGCCGGGGAGTAACTTATTTGCATGGAGAAGGCGGCTTCACTGGCGGACAGAAACGGATTATCTTCTGTGTCATTACGCGGTTAGAGGAAGCGAAGATGAAATCGATCGTGCATGAGCTTGATCCTGTTGCTTTTCTAGCGGTTGGCAATATCCATGATGTGAAGGGCGGAAGGTTCAAGAAACGGGATATTCATTAAAGGCCGGAGGAGATTAGGCATTGGACGAATTTGCGAGCATCCGCCATTGGACGGATGGCAGGGAGAGTGAGGAATGGCAGCGTCAACGCGGTGTTATACTTGGCATCGGAGATGATGCCGCATTGCTTGATTTGACCGTTCCAATCGAGGAGCTGACAGGTCCGCGAGAATTGATCATGGCTATGGACACGATGGTCGAGACGGTCCATTTCAATGAGTGGACGATGGCCGATGAGGATATCGGCCATAAGGCGCTTGCCGCGAACATTAGCGATATTGCTGCAATGGGCGGATTGCCCATGCATGCGCTCGTATCGGTGAGCGTGCCGAAGTCGTACGGGCCGGAGCGGATGCGCCGGCTGTACGATGGGCTGTACGCCTGCGCGGAGCGCTATGGCGTAGCGGTTGTTGGCGGCGATACGACATCGTCGCCGCAGCACTTGGTTGTCGCTGTGACGGTGACGGGTACCGTCGAAGCGGGCAAGGCTTTGCGTCGTTCCGGGGCGAAGCCCGGCGACGCTGTTGTATTGACCGGCCCCGTCGGCATGTCGGCGGCCGGTCTGCACTTGCTGCTCGCGCAGCAGGCCGATGCAGCAAGTGCAGAGCTTGAGGCAGCAAGCGCGGCGGAGCAGCATTCGATGCAGTTGCTGCGAGCGCATCGTCGACCAGCGCCATCGGTACGGGCAGGACGGTTATTGCTAACGCGCGGCACCTGTCATTCCCTGACCGATGTGAGTGACGGTCTGGCTAGTGAGGCTTGGGAAATTGCTGAAGCATCAGAGCTATCGGTTACGCTATGGGATCAATCGCTGCCTCGAAGCGGGAGCATGACGGCATATGCGAATCGTGTTGGTGTAGATCCGCTTGAGTGGATGCTGTACGGTGGCGAGGACTATGTCATGCTCGGCACGATGGATGCTGCTGATGCAACTGCGACTCAAGCCGCGTTTCATGCGGAAGGGTTGCCTTTTTATATTATCGGTGTGACAGAAGCGGGTATTCCTCGTGTTGAGCTGGTTAAGAATTTAGCAAGTGTCACACACGAGGAAGAGGAAGCAGGAACGGAAATGGAAACTCAGCGTGTACAGATTGCTAAGCTGGGATACAATCATTTTTAATGATGAGCAGGTGGAAATTGGATGAGCGCAACGACGGGCAAGACAGTTAGAATTATAAATAATGAACGAGAAACGGCGATCTTGGCTCAGCAGCTTGCCGCAATGGCCAAACCGGGTGTTGTTCTGGCGCTTGATGGTGATTTGGGTGCTGGCAAGACAACCTTCTCGCAATCGTATGCTAAGGCTATAGGTGTGGAAGGGATTGTGAACAGTCCTACTTTCACGATTATTAAAGAATATGAAGGTGCAGAAATGCCCTTTTATCATATGGATGTGTACCGGTTGTCGCTGGAGGAAGCGGATGAGCTGGGGTTAGATGATTATTTCTTCGGCAATGGAGTTACGATTATCGAATGGGCTAGCCTTATTGATGAATTGCTGCCTCCAGAAAGATTAGAGATTTATATTGAGCATGATGGCGGCGACGAACGCCGTTTCCGAATAACAGGCTTCGGAGAATTGTATGCCGAATGGTGTACCGCTTTGAACGAGATAGGAGTAGGGACGAACGATGACAGAGCAGAATGAACGACCTATAATAGCGTTCGACACTTCCACAGCAGCGCTGGCTGCAGCAATAACAAACGGGCAGCAGGTGCTCGGTGAAATTCAATCATTTGCGGAGAGAAATCACTCGGTCTATATTGTTGTGCATCTGAAGCAACTCTTGAAGGAATGCGGTGTCTCAGGTGAGGAATTAGGTGCTGTCGCAGTAGGCAGAGGTCCGGGTTCGTATACAGGAATGAGAATTGCGGTCTCAGCAGCTAAGACGCTTGCTTGGGTGTGGAATAAGCCTTTGATTGGGATATCCAGCTTAGAAGCACTGGCTTATGGGGCATGGCACCGCGGGTTAGAAATCGAAGCAGGACAAGCTTCATCAGCTGAATTAAAGGCGACAGATTGGGTACTGCCGATTATGGATGCTCGTCGAGGTCAAGTTTACACGGCAGGTTACGCGATGTCAGCATCTGGCGAATGGAGTCATTTTAACGGTGACGGTGTAAGGCTGATGCATAACTGGGTTGATCAAATAACGGAGCAAGCAACTGACCCCTCGTCTGAAGTCAAACGGATATGGGTAGTTGGCGACTTGTCGTTGCATGAGGAAGAAGCAAATCGCTTGCGGCATTTATGTGAGACAATTGGTATTGAGGTCAGGATGATGTCCTATGAGCTGGAGGGACGCTGGGTTGCTTATTTAGGTCGTTTGCGGCTTGAAGCTGGGGATATTGACGATACACATACGCTTACTCCGAACTATACGCAATTGACCGAGGCAGAAGTAAATCTTAAGGCCAAGGAATCGGGGGAACTGCCGTCATGACGATCGCGATAAACACGAATAAACTTGAGTTCCGCTCTATGGTTCTGGAAGATATTTCAGCTATTGTTGCCATTGAGCATGAGGCTTTTACGACGCCGTGGACAGAAGAAGCGTTCATCAATGAATTGCTGAACAATACGTTTGCCAAATATATGGTGATGGAATATGAAGGAGAAATTATCGGCTACGGCGGAATGTGGGTCATTATTGATGAAGCGCATGTAACGAATATAGCTGTAAGATCAGAATGGCGCGGTCAAGGACTCGGCGAGCGGTTGATGACAGAATTGCAGCGAACGGCTGTATTTTTTGGGGCGGACAAAATGACATTGGAGGTTCGAGTGTCAAACGAGGTGGCGCAGCGGTTATACCGGAAGCTCGGTTTCGAGTCTTCTGGCGTTAGACCCGCTTATTATTCGGATAATCTAGAAGATGCACTTATTATGTGGGCGGAGATTTCTCATTATCGGTCCCGTGTAGAGGAGCAAGAATGATGAATAAGCAAGAAGGAATTATTTTAGCAATAGAGACTAGTTGTGATGAGACTTCAGTCGCTGTCGTTCGTGGCGGCAAGCATATTATGTCCAATGTAATTTCCAGCCAAATTGAGGTGCATCAACGGTTTGGCGGGGTTGTGCCGGAGATCGCTTCACGCAAGCATGTAGAAGTTATTACACTTATGATTGAACAAGCGTTGGAGGAATCCGGATATACCCTTAGGGATATTTCAGCAGTTGCGGTCACGCAAGGCCCTGGGCTTGTCGGTGCTCTGCTTGTTGGTATTGTCGCAGCCAAAAGCTTAGCAATGGCACTTGATGTACCTCTTATTGGAACCCATCATATTGCCGGTCATATATACGCCAATCAGCTTGTACATGATCTTGAATATCCTTGTATGGCGCTCGTTGTCTCAGGTGGACATACAGAGCTTGTCCTTCTGGAGAATGAAGGCTCTTTCCGTATGATCGGACGCACGCGGGATGATGCAGTGGGCGAGGCTTACGATAAAGTGGCACGTTCGCTTAAATTCCCCTACCCAGGTGGACCGCATATCGATCGTCTTGCTATTGAGGCGGAAGAGTCGATTAAATTACCGCGGGCATGGCTGGAGCAAGGTTCTTATGATTTCAGCTTCAGTGGATTGAAATCGGCAGTTCTTGCCGTTATTAATCAAGCCAATATGAAGGGCGAGACATTGAATACAGCTGCATTAGCTCGAGGTTTTCAAGAGTCGGTTATCGAAGTATTGGTTGAAAAAGCGATCCGAGCTGTCCATGCTTATGATGCGAAGCAGTTGCTGCTTTGCGGTGGTGTGGCGGCTAATAGAGGCTTGCGTGCGGCACTTACTGATCGTTGCGCCAAGGAATCTGTACCTCTGCTTATCCCTCCGGGGCAGCTCTGTACCGATAATGCAGCGATGATTGGAGCAGCCGCTCATTTGAAATGGCAGCGCGGTGAATACACATCGCTCGACATGAAAGCAGAGCCTAACTTCTCGCTCGAAGGATGGGCAGAGTTTAAAACGGGAAATAGCTTGTAGAAATTTTTTAATTTAAAAAGAGAATTGACAGATTATTTTTCGGAGAATATAATAGTCAACAATACTTCAAATTCCATACTTTGCAAACGCAATGAACAGGAACAGTAGGGTTTATCCGGGATTAGAGAGCTGCGGGTTGGTGCAACGCAGTCGAAGGATACCTGAAGCTCACCTGGGAGCGGAACGACGGAAGCAGAGGCTGTTTCATGGACAGCTGGGTGCTCGTACGTTGTAACGGTTAACCCCCGTAATCGGGTGCGCATCAGTCAACATCCGGAGTTGGCGATGTGCCTAAGGTGGACATCGAATTCCAATTGTGAAAGCAAGTGGAGGATGTCAACAAGGGTGGTACCGCGCAGGACTTAACAGCCTGTCGTCTCTTGAATTATAGAGATGACAGGCTTTTTTTGTTGCTCTCAGAAGAGAAAGTTGAAGTTAGAATGAATATCCCATATAAGAAACGCTGGGAACAGGAGTAGTAGAACGAAAAAGCTGGCATACAGCAAGCGCTTGACGAAGGGATAATATCCCCTTGGATAAGAGGCTGCTGCAGAGAGCTGCGGGTTGGTGCGACGCAGTCGAAGCTTACGTTTGAACTCGCCTGGGAGCGGAACGATGGAATCCTGTTTTGCTTGTAGAAGCAGAACAAGGTGTGTATATCGTAACGGTGTGCCTCCGTAATCGGGCATCAAGCGGGTTCGGACTCGCTGAAGCAGTTCATTATTCATTAGGTTTAGTGAATGATAGACTGCTTCTGTAACAGTCCAGCCAATTAGAGTGGTACCACGGTGGCTTCCAAGCCTGTCGTCTCTTCCAAGGAGATGGCAGGCTTTTTTTCGTGCAAATAGAAGGTTGGATGTTTATATAATAAAATTCGGAGGTAATGACTATGAATACAATTAACCAAGAAGCACAGGCTATGAAAAAAATCCAAATCTTTGATACTACTTTACGTGATGGTGAGCAGTCTCCAGGTGCTTCGATTGAACCTGAACGCAAAATTATTATTGCTCGGCAACTGGCGAAGTTAGGCATCGATGTTATCGAACCTGGCTTCCCCGTTTCAAGTCCTGGGGAGTTTGCGGCTGTACAACAAATTTCTCGAGAGCTGCAGGGTGTTGAGATCGCTGGGTTTGCCCGTGCGATGAAGGTAGATATCGATGCGGCGGTAAGAGCAACTCAGGATGCGGCTAGAAGACGGTTGCATCTGTTCATCTCTTCGTCAGATATTCATCTGACACATCAATTGCGCAAGTCTCGGGCAGAGGTCGTGCAAATTGCGAAGGATATGATCTCTTATGGCAAGCAGTTTGTTGAGGAAATTGAATTCTCTCCAATGGATTCAACACGTTCCGATCGGAGCTTTGTTATCGAATTAGTCGAAGCGGCGATAGAGGCAGGAGCGACCATCATTAACCTGCCGGATACACTGGGTTATGCGCTGCCTGATGAGGTTGAGGAGCTGTTCCGTTCGGTGCGTCAGCAAGCACGCGGCGGTGAAACGGTGCGATACAGCGCACACAACCATAATGATCTGGGCATGGCAGCAGCGAATAGCTTAGCGGCTATCCGTGGTGGTGCGACACAAGTAGAGGTAACAGTCAACGGTGTTGGCGAACGTGCCGGCAACTGTTCACTGGAAGAATTGGCGATGATTATCGAGACACGGAAGGCAGCGCTGCAGATTGAGACGAACATACAGGTTCGCGAAATTTATGAAACATCACGTATGGTCAGCCGTGCGATGCATTATCCAATTGCGTACAATAAGCCGATTGTCGGTCGCAATGCATTCCAGCATGAATCCGGCATTCATCAAGACGGCTTGTTGAAGAACCGCAACACCTATGAAATTATGGATCCCGAGGCAATGGGCATCTCACGCAGTATGATTATACTAGGACGTCATTCCGGCCGCCATGCGATCAAACATCGTCTGTCTGAATATGGAGTGGACGTATCGGATAACGAGCTGGTCGATGTATATAACCGATTCAAGCAGGTTGCAGATGAGAAGAAAATCGTAACGGATGATGAACTCATTCGCATCGCGGGCGAGATGACTGCTACACAGCCAGATCCGTATATGTTAATTGATCTGCAAGTATTGGCTGGCAGTAACCAGTCCCGAATTGCATCCGTAACGATTCGTTCGAATACAGATGGAGAAGAACGTTCCTACTCAGGAATGGGAGCGGGTCCGCTTGAAGCTGTTATTCATTGTATTCAACAGGCGATCCCAGTAGCTGCAGAATTCGAGGATCTGGAGCTGCACTCCTTATCTACAGGTGAGGATGCTCATGGGGAAGCTGTGGTTTCCATTGTGAATAATGGGGAGAGATTCCGCGGTACTTCCGTTCATGTAGATATTATTTTTGCAGCTGCGCAAGCCTATGTTGCTGCTTGTAATCAAGCGATTATGACGAGCAATAAAAACAGTCAGCAAGTGGACGCTGTCTAAAAAAGGGATTTTCAAAGTTATCCACAGACAAAACACAGCTTGGGGATAACATTGTAAATTGCCTGTAAATATTGAATTTATGAGCGTAATAAAATGTGTGTGAAAAGTGGATACTATTTTCATAGCGCCTATGTGGATAATGTGTATAACGTGTATAAGTTGATGGATGAATGGTAGTCTTTAATAATTAGTGAGGTTAACCTTTACTTTACCTTAGTTTTTGGAGGACATTATCGACAGAATTAACTAACAATTCACTGTGTATTGTGGATAAGTCTGTGGATAAGGTGGACAGTTTTCTTTTAGCCCTTGTTAGCGCAATTTTGTGCAAACAAGGGTATTTTTTTGCGGATATTGCGGTACCGCAATATTTTTGCGTAAAACCGCATCATGGTTTTCGGTGCAACATGTTGCACAATAAGTTAAAGTTAAATTATAAGATAGGACAAAAGTTAGGTAGACAGAGCATTTCCAGCGTGAATGGAGGGTAACTACTATGAAGAAGCAGACAGTCATTCAAGTTAGCTCAGTTAGTAAGTCATATAGTTCGAACAAAGCGATCGACCATATCTCTTTTGATGTGAAGAAAGGTGAGCTGTTCGGTATTATCGGGACTAATGGGGCAGGTAAAACGACGTTATTGGAAATGTTAATGGGACTACGTAAGCCGGACGATGGACGGATTGAAGTACTCGGAATTGATGCGATAATGGAAGCGGACAGGCTGAAGGAATATATCGGAATCTATTTGCAAACGACATCTTTAGTAGATCGATTGACGGTAAGAGAAGCTTTGGAGCTATTCCAGTCATTTTATACTCGTAAAACAGATTTGGATAAATTAATTTGTTTATGCGGCTTGGGACCTTATGAGAATAAAATAGTAAAACGATTATCTGGCGGTTGGCAGCAAAGAACCGCTCTTGCGATTGCACTTGTTAACGACCCGCAAATTATTTTCTTAGATGAGCCTACAACTGGACTCGATCAATACGCAAGAGCTGAATACTGGTCATTAGTTTTGGAGTTGAAGCGGCAAGGAAAAACAATTGTTATGTCTTCTCACGACATGGGAGAAATACAGCATAATTGTGACCGAATAGCTGTATTGCGCAAAGGCGGTATCGTTAAGTGCGATACACCAAAGAAGCTGATCTCTCAAATTCCAGCAGGTGGATTTACAATGGAGGCCGTGTACGTACACTTCGCTTACGCAGGGGTTTAGCGGAAGCTGAATCTGGAGGAGGGCTTCTGTATATGGATCAGGGAAAAGACATCAAAAGTCCGTCATTACAGCGTAACGATGTGATAGAAAAACGTATGGAAATGCTAGCTATGTTAATGGATCGAATTAATGATGAGGGGGTTGTTAACCAACACAATAAGAAATCCAATAACAAGAAAAATAAAAAAAAGGGGGGAATTAAGAGAAGATTCATGGGACTTGTTGTCGGAATTTTCTTCCATCGTGTAGAATAGAAGTAAGGATGAAGAGATGAGGTTCTGATGATGGAAGATTGTATTCCGGTGATAAAACTAGAGATGCTAGAATTGGTTGAAAGATATTTCACAGCGGAACCGCTTCTTCAATATGCCAAAGCATTTCTGCATGAGAAGCATACCGAGCCGATGAAGTTTGGCATATTGACCGTTCTTCATTATCGTATGTTCGGAGGAGAAGGGCATGCTGTCTATCGGGCAGCAGCAGCTGTTGAATTTTTTATTCTGGCTTCTGATATTTTGGATGATTTGCAGGATGGTGATGCTCCTAACCAACTATGGTCGAGAACGCCTCTTCCGTATGCCATGCATATTGCCACAGCTTTTATGAGTATATCCCAGCAGGCGATGATAGATTGTCAGATCGATCGTCTCGATTTATTGCGGACAATGGAAATGATGAATAAACAGCTATTGAAGTCTGCTAACGGACAAATGATAGATTTGGTTAATGGGATAACGGACGAGCAGTCCTATATGGATATGGTGATGCAAAAGTCAGCTTCTCTAATCGTACAAGCTTGTATGACAGGAGTAATGCTTACAGGACGAGAATGGCATCCTGGTGTCGCTGAATATGCTTCCGAAGTAGGTATGGCGGCTCAAATTAAGAATGATATTCGTGATTTGCTGCGATGGGATGATAAGAATGATTTTTTGCAACGCAAAAAAACGGTACTCACGCTCTATTTACTAGAAGAGTTGTCAGAACAGGATCGGTGGATCAGCGATTATTTTGAAGGACGAATAGACGCTGCTGAAATTGCTGATAAACGTGAGCTTCTTGAGCAGATTTGCGAGAGTACAGGCACGATGTTGTATGGTTCTGTGAGGATGAGAATCCACTATAATCGGTTCAAAGAGCTGCTAGATGAGGTGCCGGAAGTATTACCTTATAAAGAGGATATCATTCATATTTTCTCTAATTAGTTATATAGTCCGAAACCCCGCAATGAGGGTTGCGGTAAATACGAACTAGTTTGGCGTTTGCCGTCGAATGATTTCCTGTTATATTAGAATAAGTTATTGATTCTAACATAGCAGAGGAGGAATTAAATATGTTGAAAGAAGCTATTCGTTCTTTAGTCGGTAATTCGGAGAGAATGTCGATGGTGATGGGTGGTCAAGTTCAGTTGGCAGGAGTTTCTGCATCTGAATACAACGCACTCCAGGATGCTCTCAAGAACAAAGAGGATAAGCAAGGTAACTATCAAATGTCAGTTTGGTTATAATTTAGACTGGCTTAACTTCAGGAGGAGAGTAATGAACAACATACATACTAAGAGATTTAAGACTCCTCTCTTCCTGATTGTTTCACTTGCAGTTATGCTTTATCTTACAATTATCATTATCAGAGAACCATTCATAGGACTTGAAAGTAAACCGAATTCGAATGGCGAACACATAGTTAAGTCATTAGAACCAGCAGGTCAAGCGGTTGTTAAAGGAATTGTTGTCGGTGACATAATTGTAGAGATAAACGGAGAATCAGCAGGGTCTTATCGAAACTTAGATAAATTTTTTTCGATAGAGAAGGCAAATGACGTACTGATCAAGCATATTAATGGTGAATTTAAGCTGATCACTTTTAATAGAGGATGGAACGGAGATCATACAGGTTGGGAATTATTGATCCAGCTGTATATTCCATTGAGTTCACTACTCATATTTTCAGCCCTTTCATTTTTTTTGTATAGGAAGAGGAAAAATGACAGTGCTGCGAACATGCTAGTAATGTTCTTTGTCACGATTGGTCTAAGTTATTACTCATCTACCGCAACGTATAGAAGTGATCTTGTAGGATTCTCCATACTCTATCTAGTTCTACCATTTGTGCCGGTACTGTTTCTATTATTTATGAATAAGTATCTGAAACGATATGAAGTTTCTTTTATCGAAAAAAAAGTTTTAGCTTTTTTAGTTGCGATATTCGGAATGATACAACTTGTTTGCTTGATTTATGTATGGACTGATTTGATACCTAATTATGTATTTAGTTATATCCGTATGGTTCATTTTGGAACACTGCTATTTGGTAATTTCATATGTATCTATCAACTAATCCGAAAGTTTATGCATTATCGAAATACCAAATTAAACTCTTTATTCAAAATCACACTGACATCGCATCTTGTTGCTTTTTTACCTTTTACATTAATGAATGTTGTGCCTCTAAGTTTGGGTGAATCACAAATATTGCCTGCGGCTTTTACAGCGCCATTCCTTTTTGTACTGCCAATTGTATATTTTTATTTGCTTACCTCCAATCAATTGTTTGATATTGATTTTATCTTGACGAGGTTCAAATATTACACATATTTATCATTGATCCCTGCTTTGCTCATAACATTAGGGATATCGATATTATTTAGAAGTCAATCTATTCTTTCTTGGATGTTCGTTATGCAGATATTCGTTATTGCGTATATTTGTGTGACCGTATTCTTGTATGTGAAGGAGCAGATTGATCATAAGTTTCGACCTAAGTTATTTAAAGCGATGTATAGCTATCAAGATAGTTTAGATCGGTTTTCCCGCAAAATCGCAAGAGTAATGAAACGTGCCGATCTCGAATCAATCTTGAAGCAAGAGCTTAGCGAGCTATTACCCGTTAATCGAATAGACTTCCTACTAGTGGATCAGGCCGAAGCTCAAGTACAACCGCGTGCCCAAACCGAAGAGGAACTAAGTACAACAGTCTTTTTACTACAAGTATCTGATTCACTTAAAGTTGGTGAACTGATCGAGTTGCCGCATGGATTAGGTCTTGTCATTGGACGTCAACGTTCGAGACATCATGTCGTGTGGATAGGTTCTAAGACGAACCATACTAGATTCAATTCGGACGAGCTTCGTTGGCTCAAGACAATGGCTAACTACGCAAGTATCGTGTTTGAAAATTTGTATTTAATTGAAGGTCTAATCGAGGATTTAGAGTCAGAGGTTCGCAAAGAGCAATCAGCATCTCCATGGGTTTTGCGATTGTTATTCTGCTTATCAGAGAATGAACGTAGAAAGCTGGCTGCGGATTTGCATGATTCTGCACTGCAGGATCAACTTCTTTGGTACCGAAAGCTAGAATCGGTTATGATGGACAATCCAATGTCAGATAGACTTGGTCATGAATTGGAAGAAATTAAAGAAGGATTACTAGATGTTATTCATCAGATTCGTGAGACCTGCAATGAATTGCGACCACCTTTACTTAAGGAAATGGGCGTAATTGAAGCAGTAGAATCGATTGTTGAACATTCGCAGATGCGAGATAATTTTGCCGTACATTTTCACCCGAACACCTTCCACCAGCCATTGAACGAAGAACAGATTACTGCCATCTACCGTATTGTGCAGGAATTGCTACGCAATGCAGCCAAACATGCTCAAGCTAACAATGTTAAGCTGGAATTGGAGCAACGAAAAGGTGAAATCTTCTTCCGTTATAAGGATGATGGGATCGGTATGGATGTAGATTATATGAAGGCGTCATTCGAACATATGGGATTATCTGGAATTAAAGAACGGGTAGCGAGCCTTGAAGGTGAAATTACGTTCCAATCCAAACGGGGAAACGGTCTCGAGGTTATTATTAGTTTACCTGAAACAATGACGACCGGTCGATCCGAAAGGGGTTTATTACGTGATTCGTATCTTATTAGTTGACGATCATCCTTCTGTCGGTGAAGGTACTAAGACAATGATTGAGCAAGATACCGAAATGAATGTAACGGTAGTGTTATCTGCGATGGAAGCACTAGAGGCAGTTAATAATGAAGTGTTTGACATTATACTATGCGATTTGAATATGCCAGGAATAAGCGGTTTGGAGCTAGCGAAACGATTGATACAACAGGACCCGGATCGTAGAGTGCTTATTTATACAGGGTACGAAATTAGCACGCACTACAATTTACTAATTGAATGCGGTGTGTCCGGGTTTATTTCAAAGACAGTGTCACGGGAACAGCTCAACAATACCATTCGATGCGCGATGCGCGGCGAAGCGGTAATTCCGATCTCGCTGCTTAAGCAACTAAGACGTAATGAAGTTAAAATTACTCGTGCTGAGAAGGCGATTGAAGAGGTATCCATCAATGAACGTGATCAAGATATTTTGCAAGAGGTAGCGAATGGCAACAGCAACAAAAGTATTGCTGCTAAGCTCCATATGAGCCAACGGACAGTAGAATACAATTTAACTCGTATATTCGAAAAGTTAAGTGTTCGTTCGAGATCTGAAGCTATCGTTGAAGCAAAACGTCTTGGCATAATCCGACTTGAGCAGTTTTCACCTTGAGTATTCGATCATCTGCCAATTGCTTGAATTGGTGAATGATATTCCAATATGGGATAGCTCCGACATCACCGATGTCGCAGTAATCGTATCCCCACCATTCTTATGTGTTTCACCTTAACTTCTCCCTCTCAATGCTTACGCTTTTATAGCGTAAGCATCTTTTTATTCATTTAAGAGGAGAGGCGCGAAGACTGAAGATAAAAGTAAGTAAAAAAGAAACGACTCTCAAGTAAAAAGGATGGATAAAACCATTCTATCTACATAAGAGAGAAGTTTCTTTAGTGGGTAGACTATACAGCTAATTTTAGCTGGTTTATTCGCTTAATGTCTCCCATTCCTCATAAGCCTGTGCAAGGGAGGTTCGATTTGTTTCGATTTGAGCTTGAATGTCTTGAATCCGTAAATAATCATTAAATATGGCTGGATCCGTCAACTGCTCCTCTAACTCGGTAATTTGTTGCTCCAGTGCAGCGATATTTTGCTCCAGTTGTTCTAGCTTCCGTTGACGAGTACGCTCATCACGTTTTGCTTGTTTACTTAACTCATAAGAGGTAGGTGCTTCAACAACTGCTTTATTGGAAAATGCGGCAAGCTTAGAAGCAGCTTCAAGCCGAGCTTCCTCTAGTTCATTCTTTTTCTCTATCATTTCGTCATAATTTCCTAGGAAATGTTGCGTGCCATCAGGTGTCAGTTCGACAATGCGTTCTGCCATCTTATTTAGGAAATAACGGTCATGGGATATGAATAACAGCGTTCCTTCATAATCGAGTAAGGCTGCCTCGAGCACTTCTTTACTAAATAGATCAAGATGGTTGGTAGGCTCATCCAAGATAAGGACATTGGCTTGAGCAAGCATAAGCTTCGCAAGGGATACGCGAGCTTTTTCACCACCGCTGAGTGAGGATATACGTTTGAGTACATCTTCGCCGCTGAATAAAAAGCTTCCTAATACAGTGCGAATTCGGGCTTCCTCCAAATGGGAGTAGAGTCCCCATACTTCTTCAAGAACGGTGTTGGAACCGTTAAGGCCTGTGTGCTCCTGATCGTAATAGCCAAGCTTCACATTGGAGCCCCAGCGAACGGTACCCGTTGTAGGTTGTCTTTGACCAACAAGAACTTTAAGTAATGTTGATTTGCCAATACCATTTGGTCCAATCAAAGCGACAGTCTCACCGCGTTGCAATTGGAACGCTACATGATGGAACAGTGAACGATTGTGCTCATCGAAAGTAACAGATAGATCCGCTACGTCAAGAACGTCTTTGCCTGTCTGACGCTCGATTTCGAAAGTAAAGCGTGCTTTCTTCAAATCACCAAGCGGCTTGTCCATAACATCCATTTTTTCTAAAGCCTTGCGTCGACTTTGTGCTCGTTTGGTTGTTGAAGCACGGACAATGTTGCGCTGAACGAATTGTTCCAGCTTCGTAATTTCATCCTGTTGTTTCTCATAGTGCTTCATATTCGTTTCGTATTCTGCCGCTTTAAGCTCCATATAACGGCTATAGTTGCCGGTATAGCGTTTGGCTGAATTTCGTTCAATCTCAATGATGGAAGTTGCAAGAGCATCTAGAAAGTAACGGTCATGGGAGACGACTAGAATAGCACCAGAATAGCTGCGTAAATAGCCTTCCAACCAGGTTAATGTAGGAATATCCAAGTAGTTGGTAGGCTCATCGAGCATAAGCAAGTCAGGAGCCTGCAACAAAATACGTGCAAGTGCCAATCGTGTTTTCTGTCCGCCGCTTAACGTACTAATTATAGTATCGGATGGAAAGGTCCCAAAACCCATGCCATGTAGGACACTGTTAATACGTGTATTAATCTCGAAGCCACCTTGTTCGCGAAACCAGTCGGAACGCTTGGCGTAACGATCAAGTACTTCTTCATACCGTTTGGGCTGTTCGTGAAGGACGGGATCTGAGATTTGTTGCTCTAATTCTCGAAGCTCTTGCTCAGCGGCAAGCAGATGCGAGAATACAGCACGCATTTCCGCTTCAATGGTACGCTCAGAGTTGAGACCGCTATTCTGAGCTAGGTAACCGATTCGAGTTTCCTTCGCTTTGTGAATAGCTCCAGAATCATAAGAAATTTCACCTGCTATTATTTTGAGTAACGTAGATTTGCCTGCTCCATTAACACCAACGAGACCAATTCTTTCTCGTTCCAGTACTTGCATAGATATATCAGACAATATTACGTCAATGCCATAGCTTTTACTAATATTGGATACTTGAAACAGCATGAACTATACCTCCAACAAATAATGGCATGAAGCGGTTGTCCGCTCGCCTTATCCTTCTATATTACCACAAACCTGTGCCATCATTGGCGAAAGTTGCATAACAATGGTAAACTACAAATAACGATTAGGATAGGATGGGAAGGCTGAGCCGAAACCTATTATGAATGAACAATTATTCGAGAATTCTAATGACAAACAAGCTTTTCGAAAGAGTATGACACAGCTGCGCAATCAGATTTCTGAAGGTGATCGAGCAAGCTGGTCAGAAGCCGCATGTAAACATTTATGTACTTGGCTAGAAGAGAATCATGTAACTAGCTTGATGACGTACATCTCTTTCCGGTCTGAGCTGGATACGAGCTATTTGCTGGAATGGGCTTGGCTATCTAAAGTCGATGTCATTGTGCCCAAGTCGGATCCTTCCGATCACTCTATGACACTGCATCATTTGGGTGGATGGAGCGGACTTAGCACAGGAGCATATGGCATCATGGAACCAGATCCGTTACTATGTCCTCCATTACCAGCCTCGTATATTCCAAATGTCATTGTTACGCCAGGTCTTGCCTTCGATCGTCGAGGCGGGCGACTAGGTTACGGTGGAGGCTATTACGATCGTTATGCAGATCAAGTGAAGCGACATCGTGATCGGAATCTGAGTCCAGTGTTATGGATAGGTACTGCTTTCGAGGCTCAAATAGTGGACAACTTGCCTATGCAGAACCATGATCAAGTGATGAATGGTCTTGTGACAGAACAAGGTTTACAGTGGTTTACATAGCAAAATATAATAGAAGGAGTGGGTGATAGCAATGGAGCTTACGCATTTTAATGAGCAGGGCAGAGCGCAAATGGTAGATGTAAGCGACAAAGCCATTACTACACGAACTGCTTCGGCAAGAACCAAAGTAACGATGAATGAAGCAACATTGGCACGAATCAAGGAAGGTAAGATTAGCAAGGGCGACGTATTGGCAGTATCTCAAGTAGCTGCTATTATGGCAGCTAAGAAGACATCTGACTGGATACCAATGTGCCACCCGCTTCCGTTAACGGGCATTAATGTTGTTTTTGAAGACAACGGAATGGATGAGCTTTATATAGAAGCAACGGTAAAGACGACCGGCAAAACAGGAGTAGAGATGGAGGCATTGACGGCTGTATCTGCAGCTGCACTTACGGTGTACGATATGTGCAAAGCACTGCAGAAGGATATGGTCATAGGTCCAACTTACCTTGTGTCAAAGTCCGGTGGCAAGAACGGCGATTACTCTATAGAAGAAAAGAATATCTCTTCGCAATGAAACTAAAGCAATAACCCATGATCGGACTAAGAATGGGAGGACTGGATGATGATGAACTGGAAAGTAGCGATATTAACGGCTAGTGATAAGGGCTCACGCGGGGAACGTGAGGATACAAGCGCACAGGTCATTCGTGAACTGGTGGAAGAGGAACTAGGCGGAGAGATTGTTGACTATCGAATCGTACCGGATGAGCAAGATGAAATTATGGCTGCAATTATTGAGATGACTGAATATTATCAAGCAGATTTGGTGTTGACTACAGGTGGAACGGGACTGGCACTTAGAGATGTAACTCCGGAAGCCACGCTTAAGGTTATTGACCGGGTCGTACCAGGTATTGCTGAAGCGATGAGAATAGGAGCTTTGCAAAAAACACGCCGAGCTATGCTATCACGCGGCGTCTGCGGCATACGTGGACAATCGCTCATCATTAATTTACCAGGAAGCCCTAAGGGTGTGCATGAAGGCTTGATGGCTATTATGGATCAACTTCCCCATGCGCTGGAAATTCTGTCTGGCAAGCAAGGGGAGCATGAGGAATGACGGTCGACAAACATACTCATGAAGGTGACCTTCTGGATGATGGGAAGACAGAGATGAGCAGTGGTGCTACTGTTTTGAAGGAAGTTCCAGTGCAAGAAGCGATTGGTATGCGACTAGCTCATGACTTGACTCAAATTGTACCTGGAAAGTTCAAAGGCCGTTTGTTTAAAAAGGGACATGTCATTGTCGAGGCTGATATACCGAATCTACTCGATATTGGCAAAGAGCATATCTATATTATGGAGCTTGGGTCAGGAGAATTGCATGAAGACGATGCGGCAATTCGTATGGCACGAGCACTATATGGTGAAGGGATTGAGCTCTCTGATCCACATGAAGGAAAGGTTAGCTTGAAATCGGAGCTTCTCGGATTGGCAGAGGTGGATCCAGCCATAGTGAAGGCAGTTAATAGTCTGGGCGAAATTGCGCTTGCAACGGTGAAGACGCATACGGTCGTTAAACCAGGTCAACAGCTTGCTGCAACACGGGCTATTCCGCTAGTTGTATCGGCGGCGAAGGTCGAGGCAGTTGAACGTATTGCAGCAGATTTTCGCAAGGCAAATGGGGGTAAAGCTCCGCTGAGTGTCTTGCCATTCCGGAAGTTGCGAATTGGCCTAATAACGACTGGCGGTGAAGTATTCACCGGTAGAATCCAAGATAAGTTTGGTCCAGCTGTTCGTGCTAAGGTAGAGGCATTTGGTTCGGAAATTGCGGAGCAGAGATTTGCACCAGATGACAGACATATAATTGTCAAGGAAATACACTATTTGCTAGAGCAACGATATGATATGATACTTCTGACAGGCGGAATGTCGGTAGATCCCGATGACCGTACACCAGGTGCAATTAAAGCGTCAGGCGCAGATATAATCAGCTATGGCACGCCAATGCTGCCAGGCTCGATGCTGTTAATGGGTTATTTGAACGAGATACCTATTATGGGTCTGCCAGGTTGTGTGATGCATGATCCATATACTTCGTTTGATGTGCTGTTGCCACGTATACTAGCTGGACAAACGATCCTGCGAGAAGATATTATCAGTATGGGGTATGGCGGTCTGTACGGATGTTAGACTGCTTTGCAAAAACGGAGTAACGCATTCGAAGATGCTGCGTAATAACGAAGCAGTTTTTGCTTCGCAAAAACAAAGTAACGCTTACGAAGTAGTTTTTACTTCGTAAAAACAAAGTAACGCTTACGAAGCAGTTTTTGCTTCGCAAAAACTTTAGGAGGTTACATAATGTCAGGGATAGGCACAACGGGAATTATCTTGCTCGTATTAGTTGCTTTACTGCTGTTCGGACCAAACAAACTACCTGAGCTGGGCCGTGCATTCGGTCGCACGTTGAAAGAGTTTAAGTCCGGAGCTAAGGACATGATGGAAGACGATAACAATAAAGACAAGGACAGCAAACGAATCGATGTAACACAGGCGGACAATAACGATTCGAATAACAAGCGGCTACCGGACTAATCGGGCCCGCTTTTTTGCTGAAAAGGAGGCTACTATTAGGTGGGAACGTCGAAAAGCGAAGCTTCCGGACAGCCATTCGACAGAGAGCGGATTCGGGAAGAAGGGCTCATGCCTCTGTTAGAGCATCTTGGAGAGCTTCGGAAACGAATTTTTTATATGCTTATTGTGATTGTGATCGGTATGGTGATTGGTCTTATTATCGCTGAGCCGGCCTATAACTTTCTTATGAGCCAAGAGCCAGCTAATGGTTTATCACTGAATGCCTTCTCGCTATGGGATGGTATCGGTATGTATATGAAATTCGCACTCGTAATTGCGCTTATTATTACGATACCTTTTACAGCATTCCAAATATGGTCATTTGTGAAGCCTGCATTGAAAAAAAATGAACAACGGGCGACCATTAAATATATTCCGTTTGCTTTAATTATGTTTTTGATCGGATTATCTTTCTCCTATTTTGTCGTATTTCCATTGGCTTTTCATTTTACGAGAAGCGTATCTGCTAACTTGAATTTAGTGGAGACCATTGGGATAACACAGTATTTCTCCTTTATGTTCAATATATTAATTCCGATTTCTCTTTTGTTTGAGCTGCCGCTGGTCATTATGTTTTTGACAGCGATTCGGGTGCTCAATCCGATTCGACTGCGTAAGATGAGAAGGTTTGCTTACTTTGTAATGATATTCGTTGGGGTTCTAGTTACACCGCCTGATTTCATATCAGATATATTAGTCGCTATTCCGCTCATTCTCCTCTATGAGGTTAGTGTATTCATCTCGGCTTCTGTCTATCGGAAGCAGCTGGCTGCCGCTAAGAAATGGGAAGATGAGGGGCAAGAATTACAGTAAACCGCCTATATAGGCGGTTTTTTATTTGAGCATACATCGATTTGATAATAATAAAAAAGAGGGATAGCTAAAATAAAAATTGACAATATTACTGGGGATCGAATACAATCTAAACAAACGTTTTAAACAAGTGTTTAAACTTTTACTTTAGGAGTGGATAGAGAGATGAAACAAGCATTACAAGCATTTATGAAGCGTCCTACAACATGGGTAGGTATTATTACTGCACTTATGTTTCAAGTGATTTTCTCCGTCATATGGATGACAGGCTATAACGGAGTAATGGATCGTACGGATCAGTTGAAAGTCGCGATTGTGAATGAAGATCAGCAGTTGGGTCAGCAGGTTGCGGGCACGCTGGTGAAGGAACTTCCTTTCGAAATGACACAGCTGACTAATCTGGCAGATGCGCAGCAGCAGCTGGATGAACGTGAATTGCAAATGATTATTCATTTGCCATCTGATTTCACTGCAAAGGCTTCTGCACAAGATAGCCAAGCGAGTATTCAATATTTCATTAATGAATCGAACCCAGCTTTAATCAAAAGTATGATGAGCAGCGTTGCAGCGAATGTCACTTCCCTAGTGAATCAGCAAGCTGTAGCCGCAGGAGTTCAATCGGTTCTTGGCAATGCGAATTTGCCAGCAGAACAAGCAGCAGCAGCTTCGCAAGCACTATCGCAACGTGTTACGGCTGATATTCAATCAAGCAATGTCGTTAATGGCATGAACAATCAAATGGTGCCGATGATGCTAGTATTAGCTTCCTATGTTGGTGCTATGATTATGGGAATGAACCTGCAACAGTCAGCGATGGCTGTGGGAGCCAATGTGGGACGATGGAACCGATTTGCTGCAAGAAGCGTAATAAATGTGGTAGCAGCGGTAGTAGTATCCTTGGTTGGGTCGACGTTGATTGTAGCGTTCGGCGGTCAAATTGAACAAGGCTTCCTTCATTTATGGTTGTTCCAAATGCTATTCCTAGGAACCTTTATGTTTGTATCTCAAATGTTCCTGTATCTATTCGGAATGGGTGGCATGTTGTTCAATATTATCGTATTATCTGCGCAGCTCGTTACTTCGGGAGCTATTGTACCGCGTGAGCTGCTATCGGATTTCTTTGTTGGATTAGGAAATATACTTCCTGCTACTTATGCAGTAGAAGGCGGCATGAATGTGTTGTTCGGCGGACCTGGAATCGGAAGCGAGGCAGTTGCTCTCGTATCAATTGCAGCAGTTGCCATCGTAATTAGCGCACTAGCAGTTTCGCTGAAACCGCAGCCTTCATTACAGCCATCTAGAGTTGTTGCGAAGCAAGGATAGTTAATTGGAGGAATAGGATGAGTACACGCGAGAATGATATTAAATTACGAATACTGCTCGCCGCGAAAAAGCTGTTTGCCAATCAGGGTTTCGATGGGACGACAGTTAGGCAAATTTGTGAGGAGGCTGGGGCGAACGTTGCTCTTGTTTCCTATCATTTTGGCGGTAAGGAAAATATGTTCGGCGCGTTATTCGAAACTTTCTTTCCGAATGAACAGTTGGCTGCTGTCGATCCTGACATGGATCCTCTTAAGGGAGTAACGTTTCTTATTGAACAAGTAACAAGGTATCGGTATGATGATCCCGATCTCATCACAATCGTTCAACAGGAAGTGATACTGAATACACCGCGCATCGCCATAATTCGTCGACATATTATGCCGATGTGGCTCCTGCTTAGGAAGTGGCTGGAGAGGGGGCAGGAGCAGGGAGTATTTCAATTTCGTTCCGTGGACACAGCCTTCATGTCAGTATTAGGTACGTTGTTATTTCACCGACAATCTGATTATTGGAAAGTGATGGTTAAGGAAGAACCGGCTTCAGTAGAAGAATTAGTCGAGGATTTGACTGCGTTTCTATTGCATGGATTACAGACGAAACAATAAGTAATTAAGCTAATATAGGAATCAGAACCAAACTCAGTGCTTGACATCGATTGAACGGACACCAGAGACCTTATTTACTGTAATAACCCTGATTCTGGTTCCTTACGGACACCAGAGACCTTATTTCATATATTTCTATGTATTTGAGTCCAATTATGGTTATATAAGCGCTTCTGTGTCCGTTCAGGTGAAGCCTAAATACGTCAAGCACTTGAACCTTATAAGAGTTGTTCCTAAGTCGAAGAGACTGAGGAACAGCTCTTTTTTGCTATGCAATGATATTCCATTTCGAGAGAGAAAGTCAAAATAGTGATAAAGGTAATCAATATACCGTTAAAGAAAGGACGTATGCTTTTTTTATAATAAGGATATAACACGAAACCCGAGGTGAAGGACATGAACAGGGTACAATCTGCATCCAAACGAGGAGCGGGCAATTTACAGAAAAAAGAGGTCATTGCCGGACTCATATTCATCGGTCCGATGTTGATCGGAGTGACCATACTAACATTGATCCCCATATTAGCAACATTCGTGTTGTCTCTCTCAGATTGGAATTTTATCGCTGGATTTGATGGGATGAAATGGGCTGGATTCGACAATTTTCAGCGTTTGGCAGGAGATGCTGCTTTTATTAAATCGCTTAAAAACAATGCGTTATTCTTATTAACGGTACCGGTTTACTTGGCTGTGTCGATGTTCTTGGCCATATTGATCGATAAGCATGTGTATATGAAAGGGTACTTTAAGGTTGCTTATTTCATGCCCTATATTTCTAGTGTCGTTGCAGTCGCAATCGTCTGGCAAGTATTGTTTCACCCTTCTGCAGGGCCGGTTAATCAATTGCTGATGTCACTTGGGATCGAGAATCCGCCCAAATGGATTGCTGATCCGAAATATGCGCTCCCATCTCTTATGATGATATCGGTATGGACCTCGATTGGCTTCAACATGATCGTCTATATCGCTGGACTTCAATCCATTCCTAAAGATTTATACGAAGCAGCAGATATTGATGGGGCAAATACTTGGGTGAAATTTAAGAGTATTACGTTCCCGCAGCTTTCCTCAACGTCGTTTTTCTTAATGGTAACAGGTATTATATCGACATTTAAAGTGTTTGATCTGATTGCGGTTCTGACCAAAGGCGGACCCTTATCCTCGACGAGTATGATCGTCTGGTATTTATATGATGCAGCCTTCGTTAATTTGAAAATCGGCTATGCGTCGTCGATGGCAGTCATCCTGTTCGCCTGCGTACTCTTCATTACAGTGTTGCAGTGGATAGGTCAGAAGAAATGGGTTAACTACTAGGGAGGAGGAATTAGAATGATGACGGAAACAACAACCGCAAGATTAATAAAGATAATGACGACCATCCTAATGTTTGCCGTAAGTATCCTATTCCTGCTTCCTTTTATATGGATGCTGACAACCTCGTTCAAGATTGAAGCGGATGTATTCACTTATCCCATTCAATGGATACCGACGAAATGGCATATCATCGAGAATTATAGAGAGGTCTGGGTAGGGAAGTTTCCCTTCTATAAATATTACTGGAATTCGATCAAAGTAACTTTCATTACGACTGTGCTATCATGTGTAGTATCGGCTATGGCAGCTTATGGATTTTCGAAAATTAACTTTAAAGCTAGCAAATACTTATTTCTTATCGTGCTGGCCACTTACATGATTCCGCAGCAAGCGATTCTAGTTCCACAATTTATTTTGTACCGCTCGATCGGTTTTTTTGACAGCCATATGGGATTGATATTCCTTGGAAGCTTTAGTGTGCTGGGAACCTTTATGCTGCGTCAGTTCTTTATGGGCGTTCATAATGAATATATCGAATCGGCGAAAATAGATGGAGCAGGGCATGCGAGAATCTTTTGGCAAATTGCTTTTCCGCTCGTCCGTCCAGCCGTTGCAACCTATGCGATTTTACGATTTATATGGACGTGGAATGATTACCAGAATCCACTAATCTTTCTGAGGACGGACAGATTGTACACGATTCCTCTGGCCATGCAGAAATTTACGACGATTAACGGAGAGTTCTATGCCCTTATTATGGCAGGGGCGGTGTCGGCCATTCTACCTTTGCTCATCATTTTCATCATTGGACAAAAGAGTGTGATCGAGGGGATTGCGGTAGGTGGAGTAAAAGGATAAATAGCGGTATCGTGGCCTTAGAGTGATGATCTAGAAGTCAATATAGTTGTATTTATAGTAAAAATTGTAGTATATAGCAAATTTAGCGCATTGTTACAATGATATCGAGAAAGCGTATACAAAGTGAACTCTTGCTTTCGTAGTCACATTAGGAAAACTTTGAGGAGGGTTAAGATGTTTAAAAAGATGAAATGGCTGTCGATTCTCGCATTATCTATCCTTATTATTGTTACAGGCTGTTCAAGCAACAAGGGCAATGGAGAGACGACAGAACCGACGAAGCAACCAACAGAAGGAGCAACGTCGACAGAGCAGCCTTCAGCTGAACCCGTAACGATTAAGCTCCATACCTTCGGGAATGAAGCCAGCTACAACTGGAAGCATACGATCGAAGAGTTTCAGAAGAAATATTCGAATATTAAAGTGGACGTAATCACTCTAAGTGAAAAAGGAGACACGCAGGAGGCGTTGCAAAAGCTTGACCTTGCAGCTTCCTCTAGTGAGCAGATGGATGTATTGATGTTCAGTGACGCAGCAAGCTATGCCCAACGTGTCGGTCTTGGAATGGTGGCGCCAATCGATGAGTTTATCGAGAAGGAAGGCTACAAAGTAAACGAAGAATACAAAGTAGATACGATGCTGGACGGCCATTATTATGCACTTCCGGGCAAGTTCAACCCTTGGTATGTCTTGCTTAACAAAACGCAGCTGACAGCTGCTGGGTTAGCTGTTCCAACTGATTGGACATGGGAGGATTTCACTACTTACGCTAAGAAGTTGACGACTGGCGAAGGCGCTTCGAAACAATACGGCACGTACTTCCATGGTCCGCAAAATGGCGGCTGGATGGAGTTCATGAAGCTGGCGCTTGCTAATCAAGCAGAAAATTCAGAGTTCCTGAAAGCAGATGGTACATCGAATATCGATAACCCGCTGTTCCGCAAAACATTAGAGCTTCGCCTTCAAATGGAGAAAACCGATAAATCAGCAACTCCATACACAGACATGATTTCGCAAAAGCTGCATTACCGGAATCAGTTCTTCAATCAAGCAGCAAGCATGGTGATGATCGGCAGCTGGATGAACACCGAGCTTGGCGGAACGGAGCAATTCCCGCTTAACTTCGAAGTTGCAGTAGCACCGATTCCTAAGAATAACGCTGGAGATGAAGGCGGCTATACGATGGTTACGACTGATTATGTAGCTGTTGCGGCTAATTCGAAAAACAAAGAAGCAGCCTACACCTTTGTTCGTTGGTATACAACGGAAGGGCAAATCGCACAGGGTAAAAACATCCCGGCTTGGAACGGCATTGATGATAGCCAACTAGAATCCATGATCGACATCATTCTGAGTGCGACGGTAAACCCGGAGAAAGTAGATAAAGCATCGCTGCTTGCCGTATTGAAAAATGCGAAGGCATCAAAAATTATTCCTCCTGTTACGTATCAATCTGAAATGTACAAAGTCATTAACGAAGAGTATGAGAAGCTGATCTTCGACCAACAGGATATCGATAAGACCATCGCGGCAACGCAGGAACGAGTACAACAAATTATTGATGCGAACAAAAAATAATAGGTTATAATTCTAGTAAAAGAGATAAAGGAGTGCGGTAATTCAAACCTGCACTCCTTTTTGCTAACTAGGACAGGGTAGAAGGGGAGGGTGCACATGTGGAAGCGTATGATGAGACTATTTCAACTACAATCTATACGGCACAAGCTTATTATAGCTGCTATTGTGTGTATTCTGCTCCCGGCTTTTTTTACGCTGACCATCTATAGCACTTTAACGAAAGATGCAATGAAAGAGGAGGCCGTCTCGCAGTCCAAGCAAAAGCTGGAGCTAGTGGATGGCTATGTGACGAATCTCTTCGAGTACATGCTCTATACCGCTAACAACATTCAGATGGATGCAGAAATGAATGCTATTCTGAAAGCGATTGCTAACGGAAAAACCTATGAAGGACCAAATGCGGATTACGAGCGTTATCTCGATCGTATGAAAATTACGAATAAAATCGACAATATGAAGCTGTTAGGGGACTTAGCTTACGTTACCCTGTTATTGAAGGACGGGACTTATTTTGCCAATTATCCATTTGATGAATATAACCCAAATCTGTTTCGAGACGAGGCTTGGTTTGGACAGTTGAATGAACTGTCGGGGTTGGAATCGCTATGGGTCGGAACGGCACCTACTGTATTTGTTAGCGAGAAGAAAATAAATCCCTATCAGATTTCGATCGCACGAACGCTGAGAGGCGGAGGGTTGCGGCCTTATGGATATGTCATCGTTACGGTGATGGAGAATCAAGTGAATGATGTCTTCAAACGATTGGCTGAAAATCAAGAGACGATGCTGCTGGATAGCGAGGATACAATTTTGTCCCATCCTGATTCCAGGCGAATCGGTGAGTCATTGTCGTATGTAATGGAATCGGAGGATAAGACGGATAGTGCGATCATTAATGTTGATAAGGAAAATTACGTTATATCCAGTCACGCCCTTACTTTGACTGGCTGGAAGCTAGTATCCCTTACTCCTTATGAAGATGCAGTATATAAGCTGAATGCCATTTTTAATCGAGTATTTGTATTTCAGCTTCTATCCTTTTGCGTATTTTTATTGTTATTCGTATATTTGCTTCGATCGTTTACGAAGCCGCTTGTTAGACTTGGAAGAGTAGCTGAAACGGTACAGCGAGGAAATCTGGAGGTAAGATCGAACATTCGCGGCACGGATGAAATCGGTTATCTCGGACAGTCGCTAGATTCCATGCTCGATCGGATAAAGGTTATGATTGCCGAAGTTACGGTAACTCAAACGCGCAAACGAAAGGCAGAGTTAGCAATGCTGCAGGCGCAGATCAACCCGCATTTCTTATTTAATGTATTGAACTCGATACGAATGAAGGTCATGCGCAAGGGTGACTCCGAGAGTGCGGAAATGATTAGCTCTTTATCTAAGCTGCTAAGAATGACGATCAGCCAAGATAAAGGGATGATAAGTTTACATGAAGAAGTAGATATCGTTATCGATTATTTGCGGCTGATGAATATGCGTCAGAAGGAGAAGGTACAGCTGCAGCTGGATCTTTCGTCGGATAGTCTGATGGCACTTGTTCCTCGATTCGTGCTCCAACCGATTATTGAAAATGCACTTATTCATGGATTCAGTCAAAGTGCAGGGACCATTACGATTCGTTCAAGTGAAATGGAGCTTGATTACCGGATTACGGTTCATGATGACGGGAATGGCATGGACGAGAATGAATTACAGCGGTTGAGGAAGAAGTTAATGAAGGAAGCTGAAGCTGACTATAGGAAGACTGGACAAATAGAAGTATTCTCAGGAATAGGGCTGTCGAATGTATATGAGCGAATGATCATTACTTACGGGGAACGCTTTGGGATGGAAGTGCAGAGCAGCATGACGGATGGAACCGAAGTTAATTTGTACATTCCGAAACAGGCGGTGGATAACGATGTATAAAGTAATGCTGGTTGATGATGACTATCCGGTTCTAGAATTAATTGCCTATGCGATTGATTGGCAAAAACATGGCTTGCAGCTGCTCGGTATGCATGAGAATGGGGCAAACGCATTCGAAGCTGCACTCGAAGAAATGCCGGACATTCTCATTACGGATATCGGTATGCCCAAGATGGATGGTTTGGAGTTAATCAGGCTGCTTAAGGAACGCAAGCCTGAGCTGCGAGCGGCGATATTATCCTGTCATAGCGAGTTTCAATACGCGCAGCAAGCTTTGAAGCTGCAGGTAAGAGATTATTTGCTCAAGGATACACTTGATCCTGCTGATATCAGCAAGCTATTGCTTCAATTCAAAGAGGAAATGCAGGAGCAGGAACAGAGCTATAGCAAGAAGCTCGCGATGGAGCATTTGGTGGATCGTAATAAGGCTTTGATGAAAGAGAAATTTATTAGAAAGACCATTCATCAGCCCTTGCTTGATTCTGACAAGTGGAAGGCGGAGCTGCAATCATTCGGATTGCCTTTTGAAACATGGGAAGTAGCTATTCCGGTACTTGGCATTGTAGACGACTACAGTGTAGCTAAACATCGATTCCTGTCAGATGACGTCCTCAGCTTCGCAATTGATAATGTAATGGAGGAAGTGATCACGAGCGAAGGGATGCGTTCTGTTCATTTTGTGTATAGTCCGCAGGAATCCATATTTGTACAAACCTTCCCAGTTGGGTTGAAGATAAATGGTTATGATGAAGTGAAGCGAATGATGGGTGATGTGCAAAGAAGGCTGAGAGAATCATTGAAATTGTCTATGTCATTCCTTATCGGGGACATTAGCAAGACTCCTGTTCAGCTTAAGGGATCGTTGAATGAGCTATTGAGTAATAAGACAGGACGATTCTATCGGATCCCAGGTTCTATTGAGAAAGCGAATACGGATATGCCAAACGAGGGCGATCTGCTCGCTAAGTTTCATGATACGAGTGAGCGTCTTCGTGAACGATTGCTTGAGCGTGATCGAGCTGCCGTTAGACCAGTAATAGGCGAATGGGCCGATTATGCAGAGCAGGGGCGCTTCCCGCCGGATAAAGTGAAGGATTGGACATTGAAGCTGCTGTTGGATGTGAGACTGAAGCTGCAATCGACGCAGTATACTCGTTCGGCGAATTTCATGGAGCTTAATCATCATGAAGTGCTGAGCATTGATTGCATATCGGAGTTAAAGGAATGGCTCATTGAGCATTGTGATTCAGCTATTGCAGCCGCCGAACAGAACGTCACAGCAAGCAGAAGATCGGAAGTGGCGGAAGCCTGCCAATACGTATCGCTTCATCTTGATAAGAAAATAAGCTTGGATGAAATATCCGAGCTGTTATATTTAAATCCTAGTTACTTCAGTCGACTGTTTAAGAAGGAAACCGGGGAAACCTTCATTGAGTATGTCACTAGGATGAAGATGAGTCGTGCGAAGGAGTTGTTAGATCGAACGGATGCTTCCGTGGGGAAGATATGCGAGACACTCGGCTATGATAACCAAAGCTATTTTATTAAGATGTTCAAAACATTAGTTGGAGTTACGCCGATTGAATATAGGGGTCTTAGTAAACAGAGCGCAAGAGGTGAGTCGACGCGATGAAGCGGAAATGGATTAAAGGGGTTTTAGAGCAGTCACGGAAGCGCGGGATCACGTTATTGCTTGCTGGGGACGAGGATTTAGTAAGCGCAATCACACGATTACAAGGCTCTGAAGCTCATCTTGGGATGTTGGCGGAAATTCGGACTGAAGCAGATCGAATGATCGGTACGGGAGATCCAGAGTTGTCCTATTCCTTATATCGTATTTTCTCAGATACAGGAGAGCGCCAGACGTATGAACGGGTGTATTTCGAACGGCGGCGAAGACTGAATACTTTTGTCATTATGTGGCTGGTGGCTGCGGATAAGGAAGTTTATTATAAGGCGATGTGCAATACGCTCTGGAGTATATGCGGGGAGTATACATGGTGCTTGCCGGCTCATATGAACGAAGGGTCGAAGCAGCCTAATATCGATTTATTTGCTTCAGAAACCGGCTTCGCACTTAGCGAGATCTTATTATTGACGGAGGGCAGCCTTCCATCATTGTTAAGGTCACGAATAGTAGATGAGATCGAAAGACGGTTGTTTAGACCTTTTCTAGAGGTTGGACCGTATGGCTGGGAAACAGCTGATCATAACTGGGCTTCCGTCTGTGCGGGATCAATCGGCTCAGCGGCGATCTATCTAATGGATGATGCAGATCGATTATCGAGAGTGTTGAAGCGTGTATTGGCTGCAATGGATTGTTATTTAAGCGGGTTCGGTAATGACGGAGCTTGCGCGGAAGGCTATTCGTACTGGCAGTATGGGTTCGGCTACTATGTCTACTTTGCTAAGTTGTTGCAGAAGGCAACTGGCGGTGCCATTAACTTGTTTGAAGGCGATAAAGTGAAGGAGATCGCTCTGTTTCAACAGAAGTGTTTTACAGCGGGGAATACGGTTGTAAACTTCTCTGACTCGGTACCTGCTACAGGGATTTTCGCAGGACTGAGTAACTGTCTCTATGAGGAGTATGCCGAAGTTGTGCTGCCTCCTGTTACTTCGCGTGCTGCTGCCTATGGGGATGATCATTGTGCAAGATGGGCGCCGTCGATTCGCAACTTGCTTTGGCTGAGAGAGCATTCGGAAGGTGAAGATGGCGGCGCTGCTGCAGCGCAATGGCCTGCTGAATCACATTATTTGGCCGATGTGAATTGGCTGATCTCACGACATATTGCGGGGAATGGCAGTACATATAGCTTTGCTGCAAAAGGCGGTCATAATGATGAACCGCATAATCATAATGATATCGGCCACTTTATATTGCATGCAGATGGAGACGCTTACTTGGCTGATTTGGGTAGCGGAATGTATTCAGCGAAATATTTTGGCCCAGAGCGGTATTCGATATGGTGCAATGGATCCCAGGGACATTCCGTTCCGATTATAGGCGGGAAATATCAGAGTACGGGCAGGACAGCAGGTGCTGTCGTCCTTGAAGCGGTTAACAGCCCAGATGAGGATCGAATGACACTCGAGATGAGTGCTGCTTATGGTGAAGCGTCATCGATGCATTGTAGGCTGGAACGAAGTTTTGTGTGGAGCAAGACTGGCAGTCTTCCGGTTCTGGAGTTGGTGGATAAGGTAGAGTTCGTAGAGAAGGAAGAAATGAGGGTAGAGATTGCAGAGAATGCAGATGTAGCAGAGGTGGCAGAGATTGTAGAAATTGCAGATGTAGCAGAAATTACAAAGGTAGCAGAGGTAGTAGAGAATGCAGAGATTCTAGAGACTGCAAGGACTGCAGAGACAGGGGAAGCAAGGATTACAGAGAGGTTTATTACGTTGTTGGAGCCAAAGCTAGCAGAGCCTGGGCAGATTCTGCTTCAGGGGAAGAAGCAGTTGAGTATTGGTTACGATGCGAATGTATGGAAGCCCGAGGTTACGTCGCGAAGTGACTTTGACCATTTTGGCAAGGAACGATTGTGGTATACGTTGGATTTTAAACAAGTAGAATTGGATTCAGTGAGTAATAAGGTAGAGGCGCGGTTTATATTTCAATTCGACTCATAGTGAGACATTCAAATAGCTAAGGGGTGTTGAGAGTGATGATGACAGCAAATCAGCGGAATTGGGTAGAAGAGGCTTGGCAGCAGGTTGATCGCAAAGTGACAAGGACGAGTGAAAGAATCGGAGCTCGATTCCCGCATGCAAGTGTTCAAGGGGAGTATGAGTTGGAAGCGCCTCATTGGTGGACGGCTGGATTCTGGCCGGGTATGCTGTGGCTCCTCTATGGCGATGAAGCATCGAGAAGCGAGCATTACAAACAAATAGCTGAGGACTGCGAACGGCAATTGGATAATGTGATTACTGGCTATGACCGTCTTGATCACGATATGGGATTTATGTGGTCGTTAACAAGTGTTGCTCGTTATAAGCTATTGGGAGAAGAAGAGTCGAAGAGACGAGCGCTCCTCGTGGCTAATTTGCTATGCGGACGGTTTAATGTGAAGGGGCGATATATTCGGGCTTGGAATCCGTGGAGCGAAGGGCAGCGAAATGAAGGCTGGGCGATTATCGATTGTATGATGAACCTGCCGCTTCTCTATTGGGCATCCGAAACGACAGGTGATCCTCGTTACAAGCATTTGGCGATGGCGCATGCAGACACAGTGCTCGAACATTTCATCAGACCGGATGGTTCGGTTAATCATATTGTTGAGTTCGACGCTGAGGCGGGTGAATTTGTGCAGGTTCATGGAGGGCAAGGCTTTGCACCAGATTCGGCATGGTCGCGGGGAGCTTCATGGGCGATTTATGGGATGGCTTTGAGCTACCGTTACACAGGTGAGAAGAGATACCTGGATGCTTCGAAGATTACCGCGAATTTTTTCTTAGCTCACTTGCCGAGCGATGATGTTCCGCATTGGGACTTCCGGCTGCCTTCTGAGATTGAGAAATTCAGGGATTCATCGGCGGGAGCATGTGCGGCTTGCGGACTGCTTGCTATAGCTGAGGCAGTAGGGGAGATAGAGGCACCATTGTATGAAAATGCAGGTGAGAGAATACTCCGTTCGTTATACGAGAATTATGGCGCATGGGATGATCTCAAGGAAGAAGGGTTGATCCTTCATGGGACGAGCCATTATCCCGAGCAGAAAAATATCGACGTACCGCTTATTTACGGCGATTATTTCTTCGTGGAGGGTTTATCGCGGTTGAAGGGGAATGCAGTTGTTTTTTGGTAGGGATAGAGAGATAGTGCTAGATTGATGTATAGGCGAATGAAGATAGCTATGAGAGTCGAAGGTGACAAGTGAAGACAGGGATGAGAATACATAGTGACTTTTTAAGAGAAGGTGGGGATGTTGGGTGCAGGAGGAACGGCGGATTTCTAGCTCTGGTTGGGATGATCGACAATATTGGATTAAGCAGTTGTGTACGATTGCTGGACCTGTGCTGAAGGCATTAGTAGAGAGGCGCTTGAAGGAGACTATGCCTGTTGAAGCTGCTGAAGGTTCGGAGCGGGCTGATGTTACTCATCTTGAAGCGTTGGGTCGCTTACTGTCGGGGATTGCTCCGTGGTTGGAGCATGGTGAGAGAGTTGGCGTGGAAGGCGAGCTGCGCGAATACTATGCAGAGCTAGCGCGCAAGTCGATTGATGCAGGGACAGATCCCGCTTCGGCGGATTATATGAATTTCTCCGAAGGCTATCAGCCCATAGTAGATACAGCTTTTCTAGCTCAAGCGTTATTGAGAGCTCCTATCGAGCTGTGGGACAAACTTGAACCCCGAGTTCGAATGAATGTGGTTACGGCGTTGAAGCAGACACGTACTCGCAAGCCATTTGCGATGAACTGGCTTCTGTTCTCTGGCATTATAGAAGCGGCGTTATATCGGGCCGGAGAAAGTGATTGGGATCCGATGCGTATAGATTATGCGATCAAGCAGCATGAGCAGTGGTACTTGGGCGATGGAGCCTATGGTGACGGCGAAGATTTTCACTGGGATTACTACAACAGCTTCGTTATTCAACCGATGCTGATTGATATATTGGAAGCAGTAAGTGATCGGTACGAGGATTGGACTGAATTGCGAAGCAAGGTGGAATTTCGTGCTAGGCGTTATGCAGCAGTACAGGAGCGGTTGATCTCACCGGAGGGAACGTTCCCTCCGATAGGCCGCTCGCTTGCCTATCGGTTCGGTGCTTTCCAAAGCTTGGCGCAGAGTGCTCTGCGAGATGACTTGCCTGATGGATTAACACCTGCACAGGTGCGTTGTGCTCTGACAGCGGTTATACAACGGACATTAATGATACCAGGAACATTCACAGAGGACGGTTGGTTGACCATTGGCTTCTGTGGTCACCAGCCGGATATTGGCGAGGGTTATATCTCTACGGGCAGTCTCTATTTGTGCTCGGAAGTTTTTCTCCCGCTAGGTTTGCCTGCGGCACATCCATTCTGGAGCGGGGAAGCAGAGGAATGGACCGCGCGCAAAGCATGGTCTGGCGCATCGTTCCCGATCGATAAGGCGTTGAAGTAAGAGAATGCTGCTGCGAGTGGTGCGTGCAGTGAGCGATTGCAGTATAGCTAGCAGGGAAATAGGGGCTTAACGATGCGGGGCATCGTTAAGTCCCTATTTTTGGTACGGGGAGGAGTGTTTAACGATGTGCGTGACATTAAGGAGTATGTAATCAGGCGGGGAGCGGGTAAAAGTAGCAAATTGATGGAGCTTAACGATGCGGGGGATCGTTAAACGTCAGATAGAGGTGCGTTTGGCAGGGCTTAACAATGTGCGACATCGTTAAGGAGGTGTAAACAGGCTGAGAGCGGGCGAAAAGTAGCAAAATGATGGAGCTTAACGATAGGGGGTATCGTTAAGCTTCCTATAGAGGTGCGTTTGGCAGGGCTAAGCGATGTGCGAAATCGTTTAGCTGGCCTGAAAGACAGAGTAGACATAAATAGAAGGAGATGTCGTCAATGGAATGCACGGAGACCAACGGTGCTAACATGTGCTAATAGAAACTATTATCAGGTTATACACGTCTGTAAGTATAGTGAATTTACAGATGTGAAAGGGTGATTTTAACAATGAGTAAGTATATTGTTCTGCTTCTTGTGTGTATGTTGTTAAGCTCGTGTGCTGGTGGGACGCAGGGTAATTCGGAGCAGCTTGCCAATGAGAATAGTTCGGGTTCGAGCACTAGCCCAGTCGTCCAGAATGAGAGTGACCTATCTGATATGGCTGAGTCGCAAGAGGGAGATTTCATACTGCAGATTACCTCAGAGAAATTGGTGTACAAACCGGGGGAAGAAGTAAAGATGACCGGCAAGCTGAAGTATGTAGGTGATCAAGAGAAGATAATGATCTATCATTCGATGACCCCTCTTGCTTTTGGCGTGTATGAGAGCTCCCGCAACATTGATATCGGTTATTCTATGGAACAACCGCTGATCACAACGGAATTGACCAAAGGGGAATGGTACACGCAGGCGTATAAGAAATCAGGCGGATATAGTGAAGATGGGACGGAAACAGAGGAGACGACGTTTATTAAATCCTTCTTGTTGGAGGATGGATTCCCTGAGGGGGAGTATAGGATTCGGTTGTATGGCGACTTTTATACGGAAGAGAACGGTAAGAAGACAAATTATAATTTTTCATCAGAGATTAATATTGGGGTTCACAGCTAGAAAAAGTTATCGCCAATCCTTATAGGATAATTTGGAAAAGGCTATAATGATTAAGGTGTGCGAGCTGGCAACAGGCTGGCAAAGTAAAATTACTGCAAATATAACGCTAAGCACTTGAAATTAGGACGGAAAATAGGTATGATAAAAATGGTTGTTAGCACTTCATGCTTACGAGTGCTAATATAAAACAATAAGCGACAATTTTTTAAAGGAGGCTATTTTCAATGATCAAACCTTTGGGTGAACGTGTATTGATTGAAGCGATCGCGAAAGAAGAAACTACAGCTAGCGGCATCGTATTGCCAGATTCGGCAAAAGAGAAACCGCAAGAAGGTAAAGTGGTGGCAGTTGGCAGCGGTACGTTGAAAGACGGCGTTCGTATTGCATTGGAAGTAAAAGAAGGCGACCGTGTTCTTTTCTCGAAATATGCAGGAACAGAAATCAAATACGAAGGCAAAGAATATTTGATTATGAAGGAAAGCGACATTCACGCGATCTTTGAATAGGCCGCCCTTTAAGGTCACATAGAAGGTAAGGCATATCATTCGTATGTCGATACTTAATAGTTACACAATTTGAGGAGGTAACCGATAATGGCAAAAGATATTAAATTCAGTGAAGACGCCCGTCGCGCAATGTTGCGCGGAGTTGACGCGCTTGCAAACGCGGTTAAAGTAACACTCGGTCCTAAAGGCCGTAATGTAGTATTGGAGAAAAAATTCGGAAGCCCGCTCATCACGAATGACGGTGTATCCATCGCTAAAGAAATCGAACTCGAAGATGCTTTCGAGAACATGGGCGCTCAGCTCGTTAAAGAAGTAGCTACAAAAACAAATGACGTAGCCGGTGACGGTACTACGACAGCAACTGTTTTGGCTCAAGCGATGATTCGCGAAGGTCTGAAAAACGTAACTGCTGGCGCTAACCCTATGGTTATCCGCAAAGGTATCGAAAAAGCGGTTAAGGCTGCAGTTGAAGAACTGAAAAACATCGCAAAACCAATCGAAGGCAAGCAATCCATTGCTCAAGTAGCATCGATCTCTTCCGCTGACGACGAAGTCGGCCAACTCATTGCAGAAGCAATGGAGAAAGTCGGCAACGACGGCGTTATCACTGTTGAAGAATCTAAAGGCTTCGTAACTGAGCTTGAAGTGGTTGAAGGTATGCAATTCGACCGTGGTTACGTTTCCCCTTACATGATTACAGATACGGATAAAATGGAAGCTGTCCTTGAAAACCCATATATCCTAATCACAGATAAAAAAGTATCGAACATTCAAGAGATCCTTCCGGTTCTTGAGAAAGTCGTACAATCCGGCAAACAGCTTTTGATCATCGCTGAAGATATTGAAGGCGAAGCTCAAGCTACACTCGTAGTGAACAAACTACGTGGCACATTTACTTGCGTAGGCGTTAAAGCTCCAGGCTTCGGCGACCGTCGCAAAGCAATGCTGCAAGATATCGCTGCTCTTACAGGCGGCCAAGTGATCACTGAAGAGCTCGGCCTTGAGCTGAAATCGACAACAGTTGAACAATTGGGTTCTGCTCGTCAAGTACGCGTAACAAAAGAAAACACGATCATCGTTGACGGCAGCGGCAATTCTGCTGACATCGTTGCTCGCGTGAACCAAATCCGCGCTCAACTGGAAGATACAACTTCCGAGTTCGACCGTGAGAAATTGCAAGAGCGTCTGGCTAAACTAGCTGGCGGCGTTGCAGTTATCAAAGTCGGCGCAGCTACTGAAACAGAATTGAAAGAGCGTAAACTCCGCATTGAAGATGCTCTGAACTCAACTCGCGCTGCGGTTGAAGAAGGTATCGTATCTGGTGGTGGTACTGCCCTTATTAACGTATACAATGCTGTTGCAGCTGTGAAAGCAAATGGCGACGAGCAAACGGGTATTAACATCGTATTGCGCTCCCTTGAAGAGCCGCTTCGCACAATCGCTGCGAACGCTGGTCAAGAGGGTTCTGTAATCGTTGAGCGTCTTAAAAAAGAAAAAGTGGGCATTGGCTACAACGCAGCTACTGGCGAATGGGTTAACATGTTCGATGCAGGTATCGTTGACCCAGCTAAAGTAACACGTTCTGCACTTCAAAACGCAGCATCCGTTGCAGCTATGTTCTTGACAACTGAAGCGGTTATCGCTGACAAACCAGAAAAAGACAAACCAGGTATGCCTGATATGGGCGGCATGGGTGGAATGGGCGGAATGATGTAATACTGTCTAAAAACCCTTTTCTTATAAAGGTTTTATGATTGGTTATTACGGATTTCCCCAAATATTCCCCAAATAAGGTAATATGACTAGAGGCTTCGCATGAGTTCACCAAACTTGTGCGAGGCTTCTTTTTTCATAGTCTTGGTAACGTGCATGTAAACGTTGCGGGTTGTGTCATCGTCTTTGTGTCCTAGCCGTTCCATTATCTCCTGGAGTCCAACACCTGCTTCAGCAAGCAACGATGTATGGGTGTGACGCAGGGAATGAGGTGTCAGGCTTTCATTTAAAATTGGGGTTTTCAAGGGAGTATTCAATTTCAGCATAATATCGTTTCAGTCGGACTCATCTGAGTAGTTTCAATGACAAAAATAAAGCCAAATATAGAACTACAGCTCTATATCTGACTTTATATGAAACTGAATTAATCTTGAATGGCTCCACGTTTCAGTACATTCTCTACTTTATATAGATGAGCTTGAATTAATTGGCTGGCAAGCTCGCTATTTTGAGCTAATATGGCATCATAGATGGATAGATGCTCTTGGAAGAGCAGTGTGGAAGAGGACTTGTCCTCGAAAAACCACAGCTGACGAGTTTTTCCCATCGTTTCGGTAAGTTTACTAGTAAGTGAGCTCATTAATGTATTAAGCAGTTCATTATGTGACGCAGCTGCTATAGCAAGATGAAATTCGATATCCGCAAGCTCGCTCATTTGCGTATTGTTCATTTCCAACGCTTGCTGCATTTGTTCAATAATTTGCTTTAACCTCTCGAGATCCTTCTCATTTCGACGCTGGGCTGCGAATGCAGCACTGCCGCTTTCAAGCCAAATACGAACTTCCAGGATCTCTCTTACATTTTCCGATTCCTCGAATGGATCACGCGAGTTGCTTTGTGAAGTAGGCAATACTTTACTGACAAAGGTACCTCCGCCATGCTTCACATCTATCCAGCCTGTAGCTTTTAATGCGCTCAATGCTTCACGAATGGTGGAGCGGCCTACTCCAAAGGAAGTACTCAAGTCAACTACGGACTGCAGTTTTTGACCAGGTTGTAAGAGACCTTCCTCAATTTGTGAAAGAATGACTCTTTGCACAATCTCATGTCCTTTTTCAGTTTCTATTTTAATCGGCTGCATAGAGCTGTTAACCTCCCGAAGCTATAACTATCCACTATACTGTACAACTTTATTACGCTATAATCAACATAAAGTCATCAGATGACCTGCTTACTTTTTGCTATGGAGGAATCGATCATGTTGAATGAAGCTGTAGGTAGACAACTAAGAGAGATTGTAGGAGAGAAATTTTTTCGGACAGATCAGGAGGCGTTAATCGCACATTCCTATGATGGAACGCCGATGCTGCAGGCTTTGCCTGATGGCGTTATTTATCCAGAATCAACAGAGCAAGTTTCAGAAATTATGAGAATAGCTAACAGCAATCTTATTCCGATTGTAACTAGAGGCTCGGGTTCGAATCTTTGCGGTGGTACAGTACCCTTGCAAGGCGGGATTGTGATGGTTATGCATCGCATGAATAAAATTATTGAAGTGGATATGGAAAACTTAACGGCTATTGTCCAACCTGGTGTAATTACGGGCCAATTTATTGCACATGTTGAAGGGTTAGGACTATTCTATCCGCCAGATCCAAGCAGTATGAAAATTTCTACAATTGGCGGCAATATCGCTGAATGCTCAGGCGGTCTAAGAGGCTTAAAGTACGGAACTACGAAAGATTATGTACTTGGCTTAACTGCTGTGCTGCCTAATGGCTCAATCATCCGTACTGGCGGAAAATTGACTAAAGATGTCGCTGGGTATGATTTGACGAAACTATTAGTTGGCTCAGAAGGAACGCTTGCCGTCATTACAGAGGCGATTCTTAAGCTTATTCCACAGCCAAAAACAAAAAAAACGATGGTTGCGATGTATAAGGATATTTATGGCGCAGCACGCACGGTATCTACAATTATTAAAAATCAAATTATTCCAGCAACATTAGAAATATTGGACAATACAACCATCCGGGTTGTTGATGATTTCGCAAAAATCGGTTTGCCGCTAGATATGGCCGCGATCCTCATTATTGAGCAGGATGGCGAACCAGAAATGGTTGAACGTGATATTGAGAAAATACAATTGATTTGCAAGGAAGAGCAGGCGGATCGAATTGAAGTAGCAGCAGATCGTGAAGAAGCGGAAAAGCTGCTGACAGCTAGACGCAGCGCATTCACCGCACTCGCACGCCTTCGCCCGACGACGATACTTGAGGATGCTACTGTCCCTCGTTCAAAAATTGCCGATATGGTTCTGCGTACAAATGCAATCGCCCAAAAATACAATGTGAATATAGCAACCTTTGGGCATGCAGGCGATGGAAATCTGCATCCAACTGCAACGACTGATGCGCGTGACCATGAAGAAGTGCATCGTGTCGAGGAGGCATTTGCAGAAATTTTTGAAGCGGCAATCGAACTCGGAGGCACGATTACCGGCGAGCATGGGGTCGGCGTTGTGAAAGCTCCTTATTTGGAATGGAAGGTTGGAGAAGCGGGAGTTGAAGTTATGAAAGGAATCAAAGCCGCTTTTGATCCCTTGAATATTCTAAATCCAAGTAAGATTTTTGCTAAGGAAACGAAGAAGAGAGTGGTGGTGCAGCATGGCTAGTTCAGCAGGAAAACCAACAATCGAGCATTCTAATCCTTTAGCTCGAACTTTATTAGAGAAGCTTGACTATGATCAGTTAACCAATTGTATGCGATGCGGCTTCTGCTTGCCTGCTTGTCCGACATTCAGTGAAACAGGCATGGAACCTGCCTCTCCGCGTGGACGCATTGCGATGATGAAGGCAGCAGTAGATGGACTAATGGTTCCAGATCAGCAATTCCAAGATCAAATGAATTTGTGCTTAGGCTGTCGGGCTTGTGAACCAGCTTGTCCGGCAGATGTGAAGTATGGCCAATTAATTGAACAGACGAAGGAAGCGATTGAGGAGCACGCAACTCATTCATTGCCTATTAAAGTAATTCGTAAGACGGTATTTAAAAATTTATTTCCGAAGCGCGGCAACTTGAAGCTGCTTGGAGGCTCGCTTGCGCTTTATCAAAAATCCGGTTTGCAAAAAGTAGCGCGATCCACAGGCGTGATGAAGCTGTTTCCTAAGCAATTATCGGAGATGGAAGCCATTTTGCCATCCGCCAGTTCTAAGGGGGTAGTTGAGCGTCTCGGTACTTTCTATCCAGCTAAGGGTGAAGCGATCGCCAAGGTTGCGATGTTCCGCGGCTGCATCATGGACGTTATGTTCGCAGATACGAATGTGAATACTGTTGAGCTGTTGTCTGCTGCGGGCTTTGACGTATACATTCCTGAAAGTCAGGTATGCTGTGGCGCGTTGCATGCTCATAGTGGAGAAATGAACGACGCTAGAGGACTTGCAGCTGTGAATATCGATACATTCAAACAGCTGGGTGTCGACTACATTGTGTCAAATGCAGGCGGTTGCGGCGCGCTGCTTGTTGAATATGACCATCTTATGCAGGATGATGAAAAGTACCGTGAGTCAGCAAAATGGTTTGCTTCAAGAGTGATCGATGTCAGCGCTTTGGTTGTAGAAAAGGGACGCGTACCGAAATTTGCTCAAAAAGAAAGCTCACCACAAGCAGAGAAAGTGAAAGTGACGTATCAGGATTCCTGTCATCTGCGCAATGTAATGAAAGGCTCCAGCGCCCCGCGCACATTAATGAAGCAAATCGCTAACGCTGAATATGTTGAAATGGTCGAATCTGATCGCTGCTGCGGCTCTGCTGGCATATACAATGTCGTACAGCCTGAGATGGCAGGTTCCATTCTTGAGCACAAAATGGAGCATGCGAACAATACGCATGCAAGCTATATGCTAACGAGTAATCCAGGCTGTCTGCTTCAAATGAAGCTTGGCATTGAGAAGCATAAACCCGATCAGGCGATGAAGGCGATGCACATCGTTGATTTTCTACATGAACGAATGATCGTAACAGAGTAATAAAGATTCGTTTTAAAGTTGTCAAAATGTATTTGCTATTGAAATCGGTTGACTATATTGTTTATTATAATCTTGAAGATGTTAAATAAATCTAGAGTAGGTAGATGATGAGCTTAAATGACAACGTATTAATTAAAATTCGTGAAATGAGAGAAAGTTTTACTCCAGTTGAACGATTAGTTGGAGATTACATCTTAGAAAATACGGACGAAATCCCTCATTTATCAATTAAGGAATTGGCTCAATCGAGTAAAACAAGTGATGCATCTGTCCTTCGTTTCTGCAAGACGATGGGTTACAGCGGATACCGCAATTTTATTGTAAGTATATCGGCTTCTTTGGGTTCTCGTGAGGAGGATCCGAAGGCTCAATATACAGATATTCAGCCGGGCGATGATCTCTCGACCATTATTTCGAATATTTCATTGAATAATTGCAAGTCCATTGAGGACACGCTTAGTGTCATTGACCGCAAAGAAATTGCAAGAGCTGTAGAATTGCTGCGTCATAGTAAGCGAATTGTTTTCTTTGGAATAGGTGCCTCAGGTTTAATTTGTATGGACGGGGAACAGAAGTTTTCACGAATTAATAAGTTGTGTCATGCCTATACGGATGGTCATAGTCAGCTTACAGCAGCAACTTTACTTGAGAAAGACGATGTTGCCATTTTCATATCTAACTCTGGAGCAACTGGCGATATTATTGATGCACTGGAAATTGCTCTAAAGAACAAGGCGAAATGTATTGCGATTACGAAGTACAATAAAAGTGAGCTTGCAGAGCGAGCGGATATTGTTCTTAGCATATCTACGCCTGAAATAACCATTCGCAGCGGCGCTATGGGCTCGCGTATTGCTATGCTTACAATCATCGACATTTTATTTGCTGGTGTCGCAAGTGCAGAGTATGAGGAAGTAAAAACCTACTTAACAAAAACACATAATATATTGAAGAAAAAACTTAAATATTAGGTTCTAATGGAATGAATGCAAAAGGAAGCATTGATCATAGATCAATGCTTCCTTTTTGTTTTTCATGCATTGTAAGCGTTTTTAGTAAAATTAAACAGTCTCTTGTAAGCGGTTTATATATGTGATATAACATAGTGTATAAGAATATTGAAATAAAACATCAGAATATTATTTCTATGTGAAATTTTATTTCAAAATATCTTGACGGAGCGAAAGCGATGTATTAGTATAAGAACATAAGAATTGTTAAGTTACTTAACACATACTGTCAATTATATGTGAATTTTAGGCTTGCAAGAAGGAGGATGGCTATGAATGACTACTTTGCGGGATTAACAACAGAGGCTGTGAATCCAGACACATTTATGATTGATGAATGTAGTACGGAAGAAATGGTCCAGTTAATGAATCAACAAGATGCTCTGGTCCCCGCGGCCATAGCTGAGGAAATTCCGCAGATTGCAAAGGCGGTAGATGTTCTGCACCATAGGTTGTCTAATGGTGGAAGAATGTTTTATATAGGAGCTGGCACATCAGGGAGATTGGGCGTTCTGGATGCTTCCGAATGTCCTCCTACCTTTGGTACAGATCCTTCCTTAGTACAGGGCTATATCGCTGGTGGTGATATTGCTTTGCGTAGTGCGGTTGAAGGCTGTGAAGACGATGCTGATGAAGGGATCGCATTAATCGAAAGCATTGGTGTAACAAACAAAGATGTAGTAATTGGTATTTCGGCAAGCGGCAGTGCAAGCTATGTTATTGCTGCTTTAACGAAAGCGAAGGAACTGGGAGCAGCTACTATCGCTGTTTGTAACAACAAAGGCTCCAAGTTTGAACCAATTGTAGATGTTTGTATTGCACCTGTTGTAGGGCCGGAGGTTATTAGCGGCTCGACTCGATTAAAGGCAGGAACTGCTCAAAAGCTGGTGCTTAATATGCTGACATCATGCACAATGGTCAAGTTAGGGAAGACGTATAACAACTTAATGGTTGACCTAAAGGCAAGCAATATTAAGCTCGTAGATCGCTCGATCCGTATCATTATGAACACCACTGGTGTAGACGCATCAACTGCCGCAGAAACGCTTGAACAAGCATCTATGAACTGTAAGTTGGCAATAATGATGGTTAAAACAGGTCTAGATGCACAGGAAGCAGAACAAGCACTTAACGCAAGTGGAGGACGCTTGAAACAAGCGATCTCATCATTAGCTTAGGTGGCAAAGAAGTGGAATAACTGGATTGATGCTTTTAAAAATTGAGGGGGTTGCTATCTATGGAAAAAAGATCACGTGTTTTAACTCTATTTTTGTCAGTAATCATGATGGTATCAGTATTATCCGCTTGCGGAGGAAACGGAAATAATGATCCAGCTACAAATTCTGGTAACACAGGTTCTGAGTTGAAAAAAGATACGATTACAGCACTTTTACCTCCAATATCGGCTAATTACCAAGCACGTTTTGCTGATATGGAGAAAGAATTTAATGCAAAGTATCCAAACCTGACTTTGAAAATTGAACCAGCGAGCTGGGAAGATATGACACAAAAGCTTGATACGCAAGTAAATGCGGGTTCTCCTCCAGATATCGCTTTTATTGGTTCAGCTGGACTTTCAAAATATGCAGCACTTGATGTACTAATCGACCTTAAGGATGTCCTTTCTGACGAAGTTAAAGCAGATTATGATGAAGTTCCATTTAAAAATTTCCAACTAGGTGACGCTCAATACGGTCTGCCAGCTTACATGGAAATCCACACGATCGGTGGAAACAAACAATTCCTTGAAGAAGCTGGAATTGATTGGAAGAAGATTCAACAAAACGGTTGGACTTATGAAGAGTACCGCGATGCAATTAGTAAAGGTGTTGTGAAAAACGATAAAGGTGAAACAACTCGTTACGGTTTCGTTTTCGCAACAGCAGGTGTTGCATCTAAAGACTACCTAGCTATTCTTGCTAAAACTGCAGGTCTACCAGATTACTTCGATAATGACCTTAAATACACTTACACAAGCAAAAACTTCTTAGGTCTACTTACATCTGTTCGTGAATTGATCGACGATGGGTCTATGCCTAAGGAGCTAAGCTCAATCGATGCTGGTAAACGTTGGAACATGTTCCTGACTGGTCAAACAATGATCACGGGTAAAGGTCTATCAGCTTTTGAAAACTCTGCTCGTCTCAACAACGAGAAACTTAAAGCGAACGATGGTTCAGCTGTTGCAGATTCTATCGAAGTTGATTACATTTCACTTCCAGTTCCAACATTCAACGGTGCTGATTACATCCCTACATCTATCGTTGATGGCTATATCGCACTTCGTGGTAAAAAGACACCTTCTGAAGAGCATGTCAAAAATATTGCTCTAGCGATGAACTTCTTGTCTTCAGGTTCAATTGGCGCTAACTACAGCAATGAGTTGTTCCTAACACCAATTACTGAATCTGCACGTAATGCAGAAGTACTTGAACAATTCCCTCGTAACGAAGATAACGTTGCTGCAGGTCAAGCTATGATGGCAAAAGCGCTTCCGGCTCGTACAGATATTCCTACTGATCTAGCTGCTGAAGCCATTAAAATTGAAACGGAAGTAATCATTCCTAAACTGCAAGCATTACTTGCAAATGAGATTACTCCACAAGAAATGTATGATGCAGTTAAAGCGGCTGCAATTAAATACTTCGGTGAAGATGGTATTGTAGTTGACTAGTCTGTCCTAGACTTGTATAGGAAAGCTGTACGTAGCTCAAACGTACAGCTTTCCTTCTCAATTAGTCTAGAGCTTGTACTTTTTTAAGAAGAGAGGTGCGGCCCAATGAATCAAACGTTGACTAAAAGAAAAAAACTGAAACTTGAAAGTGACTCAGGCTGGGGATACGCATTTATCGCAGTAGCACTTATTGCGTTTTCTTTATTTACCGCATATCCAGTAATCAATGCTTTTATTATCAGCTTACAAGATTATCGTCCATTAGGGTCCACTTTTGTTGGATTGGAAAATTTCGGCAACACATTTTCAGATAGTCTTTTCTGGAAAGCATTGAAAAACACGTTAGTGTATACGCTATTAACTGTTCCAATTAATATTTTTCTTTCATTTTTAACAGCAATTTTGATTTTACCTTTCAAGAAGAGAACACAAACAGGTTTTAAAGCAGTATTTTACTTGCCAGCTGTAGCATCAGGTGTAGCACTTGCTGTTGTATGGCTGTGGATCTTCGATCCGTTAAAATCAGGTATTGCCAATCAGGTTGTGGGATTTTTTGGAATCTCTAATCAAAACTGGCTTGGTTCCAGCGTAACGGCAATGTTTTCGCTTGTATTAATGTCATGGCTGTCAAGTCATGGTACAGCCATTATTATCTATCTAGCTGCACTACTCGGTATTGATAACAGCTATTATGAAGCAGCTGAAATTGACGGCGCGACTTTCTTGCAAAAGCTTTGGTTTATCGTCGTTCCTTTCCTTAAGCCAACAACGCTATTCCTACTTGTTACAGGTGTCATTGGTTCCTTCCAAGTATTCCAAAACGCTTATCTTATGACAGGCGGTGGACCAGACCATGCAACAACGATGGTAGGATTGTTAATATTTAACAATGCGTTCACATATTTCGAGTTTGGTGAGGCAGCAGCGCAATCATTAATTCTAGCAGCGATTATCGGATTGATTTCATACCTTCAATTTAAGTTTTTGGGTAATGATGTGGAATACTAGGAAAGGGGCAGGATACTATGGGTTTGTTCAACAATAACACAAGCAGAAAAGGGTATCTGTTCATGCGTAATGGTCTAATCATTACGTTCCTTATCCTATTTGCTGGAGCTACCATTTTCCCAATATACTTTATGATCATTTCCTCGTTCGGTGATCCGGTAGAAGCTGGTGCAATGAGCTATTCTATCTTCCCGTCGAAGATTTCATTTGAATCATACAAATTCTTCTTTAACTTCAGTCCACATTCATGGGATTGGTTAATGAACTCATTTATTGTGGCAGCGTGTATTACGATATCAAACGTATTTTTCGCTACACTTGCAGGATATGCTTTTGCAAAAATGAAATTTAAAGGGAAAAACATTTTATTCGCCATTTTGCTGGGATCGATGATGATTCCTGGTCAAGTAACACAGGTTCCGTTATATATTTTGGTCGTAAATATATTCGAATTACAAAATACGTATACAGCGTTGATTATGCCAAGCATAGTAACGGTGTATAACATTTTCTTGGTTAAGCAGTTCATGTCTTCCATTCCAGTTGAAGTAATTGAGGCTGCTAAAATCGAAGGCTGTTCGCAACCTAAAATCTTCTGGCATATCATTATGCCTCTATCGAAAACAGTTATGGCCGTACTTGCTATTCTAACGTTCATGGCAGCATGGAATGACTTCTTCTGGCCATTCCTAGTAACGAATACAATGGATATGCAAACGATTCAGGTCGGCTTGAAAAACTTCCGCTTTGCGAATACAACTTACTTTGCGCCAATGATGGCAGGTGCAACCATTTCAGCAGTTCCAATGTTTATTTTGTTCTTCAGTTTGCAAAGGTACTTCCTTGAAGGGGTAACAGTTGGAGCGGTGAAGGGGTAATGGACAAACAATCAAAAGTAGATGCAACATACTTAGTTGGCTTGATGTCTGGTACATCAGTAGATGGTATTGATGCAGCGGTAATTAAACTTTCTCCAACGCCGGACAAAGAGCATGGAGTAGAGATCGAATTATTGGCTTTTGAGAACACTCCTTTTCCGATGCATGCTAGAAACTCAATATTTGAGCTTTTTGATCTGGCTACCGCTACGATTGATAAAGTTGGGGCGATGAATATGTGGCTTGGTGAATTATACGCCCAAGCCACATTATCCGTTATTGAGAAATGCGGACTAGAGCCATCACAAATATTTGCAGTAGGATCACATGGTCAAACGATCTATCATGCACCGGAAGAGAAGGCTATGGACGGCTATAACCTGCATTGTACCGTTCAAATTGGCGATGGTGCAGTTATCGCGAATCGTACAGGAATTCCTTGCGTATCGGACTTTCGAGTCGCTGACATGGCAATGGGTGGACAAGGAGCGCCGTTAGTCCCATTTACTGAATACTTATTGTTTAACAATCCAGAGAAAACACTTCTGCTGCAAAACATAGGAGGAATAGGAAATGTGACTGTTCTTCCTGCAAATGCCTCACCGGAACAGGTATTTGCGTTTGACACTGGTCCAGGAAATATGATTATCGATGGGCTGGTATCGCAATTATATGCGCCAATGACGATGGATGTTGGTGGTGGAATTGCTGCAAGCGGACAAGTGATTGATGAGCTATTGAAATGGATGCAGCAAGATGAATATTATACGATGCCTTTACCGAAATCGACAGGTCGAGAACGATTTGGTCAACCATACGTTGCACAAATTATGGAATGGATGAAGGCTAATAACTGGAAAGCTGAAGATGTTATTGCAACAGCTACACACGTAACAGCTTGGAGCATCGTTGATAGCTATGAACGGTATATTGCGCCAAAGCATCAAGCTCAGCAATTATTAATTGGCGGTGGCGGCAGCTATAACCGAACGTTATTGCGTGATTTGCAGCAATTATTTGCACCGCACAAGGTACAGGTGCTGACGCAGGAGGATATTGGCGGGAATAGCGATGCTAAGGAAGCAATTGCTTTTGCTGTGCTAGCCTATTATACGATGAAGCGCTTACCTAACAATATTCCACTAGTAACTGGAGCTTCTCAGCCAGTAGTAATGGGCAAAATTTCTTGGCCCTATCTTGGATGCCGACAGGAGGTTTAAATGATGCAAATCAGACCCTTTTCCATGGTAGATCTTTCTGCAGTTGTACAGCTTTGGAATCGAGAGGCTACAAAATATGATTACAAACCATTTGCAGAGCGAGAGTTTCAAGACACATTCATTGATCATCCTTATTTCGATGCACAATGTATATGGGTAGGCTGTAATGAGAAAGGTATTGTTGGTTTTGCAGCTGGTTGCAGTGGTGATGATCTCCCGCTTGGAGATGTGGCCGGCTATATTACGACTGTTATTATTGATGAGGATATCGCTTCTCTAGAGCTTTATGATGCTTTTCTATTAGGTATCGAAAAAAGATTCCAAGAGCTTGGGAAAAGACAAGCGGAAGTATTGTTTTTCAACCCAACTAAGCTGAAATGGAATATTCCAAGTGCACCGCAGCATGAGCACAATAATGCCCCAGGCATCAGTAAGGACCATCCATTATACGACGCTTTAATCGCCAGAGGCTACGTGGATCGGGCGACGCAATGCGGCATGTACTTAAGACTCGGAAACTTTATTGTTCCAGAAGATATTATAAGCAAAGAAGATAAAGCAAATAGTAAAGGCTATTATGTTACTTCTTATGCCCCTGATTTGCATAATGGGCTTGAAGCTACGCTTGCTGCCCTGCAAAATCCGCAGTGGGAAAAGGATGTTGCATCATATGCGAAGGATGGCGCACCTCTTGTAGTAGCTGTGCATGGCAACGAGGTTGTTGGCTTTGCAGGACCTATTATTATAGAGCCTAACGGTCGAGCCTTTTTTTGCGGTATCGGTGTTCACCCAGAGCATGAGGGGCATGGTCTCGGCAGTACATTATTTTTCCGAATGGTTGAAGCTTTTCAAAATGCGGGTTGTCAATATATCTCTTTATTCACTGGCAGTAGTAATCCGGCTATTCGAATCTATCACAAAGCAGGATTTAGTGTTGAAAAACAATTTTCTATATTGCGGAGGGAACTATAAAGATGAGCGAAAAGTTAACAGTATTAGCAATTGGAGCACATGTTGGTGATGTGGAGCTAGCATCTGGCGGTGTACTTGCTAGTCATAGTTTAAAGGGAGACCGCATTGTGACACTGGCATTAACTGCAGGTGAAAGAGGTGTGCCGGCAGGACAGGATATGAAGGAGTACCGTCAGCAAAAAGTGAAAGAGGCGGAAGTATTTGCTGATATGCTTGGCGGTGAAGCAATTGTATTTGATTATTGTGACGGAGAGCTGCCTGACAATCAACAAGTTCGAATGGAGGTTTGCGATGTTATTCGTCGCGTGAAGCCAAACATTATTATTACACACTGGAAAAACAGTATGCATAAGGACCATGCGCTAACGCATCATATCGTTAACGATGCTCGTTTCTTCGCAAGTCTATCATCCTTTGAACGTGATCTTCCTGCACACTTTGCAGCAAGACTCTATTATTCCGAAAACTGGGAAGATGCTGTTGATTATGTCCCTTACGTATACGTGGATTTCGATCAAGCGGCATTTGATCTATGGATTGATGCCTTAAGCAAGCATTGGTTTGTGACGAATAGCAAATCTTATAAATATATGGATTACTATAAAGCATTAGCAGTTGTTCGCGGCTGTGAAGCAAGAAAAACATATGCAGAAGCCTTTATGGTGCCTGCTGAAACGATGAAGCTTAGACAAACTAGTCTTTAGTAACAATTGAACAAGCTAAAAGGGAGTGTTTCTATGTACAAGCAGGAAACATTCCTTTCTTTTATCCATTTTAAGCAAGAGATCAGCTAGGAGGCGGCTCCATATGGTGTTAAATGGGATCGATTCGATTACGAAGTATCGTCATTTGTTTGAAGGCAAGCGCGTTGGATTAATTACAGCGCCGACAGGGCTTACGAAAGATTTTGAATCAACGATTACAATTTTACATGAAAATTTCAATCTTACTGCGATGTTTTCGCCCGAGCATGGTGTTCGCGGAGATTTGGATGCAGGGGCACTAGTAGACACGTACACGGATCCTTTTACGAATGTTCCGGTCTATAGCTTATACCGTAAAGACTCCAAGCGCTTAACAAAGGAAATGCTGAATGAAGTAGATATCGTTGTGTACGATATTCAAGATGTTGGTGTACGTTATTATACATTTATATATACGATGCTATATGCACTTGAAGATTGTGCGATGGCAGGCGTAGAATTTGTTGTTCTTGATCGTGTTAATCCGCTTAACGGGGTAAACGTGGAAGGGAATATTCTGAAGCCTAACTTCAAATCCTTCGTTGGAAATTACGAGCTGGCTGTTCGATACGGTCTAACAGCAGGTGAAGTAGCAATGATGGCAAATGATCAAATGAATTGGAATGCATCGCTTCATGTCGTTCGTTTGGAAGGCTGGGAACGGGGCATGTCTTTCCCGGATACAGGGTTAACTTGGGTTCATCCTTCACTTGGAATGCCGCGATATGAAACAGCGTTATTATATACAGGTACATGCTTATTTGAAGGTACAAACTGCTCCGAAGGACGCGGAACATCGTTCCCATTCGAAATGATTGGCGCTCCCTTCATTCAAGCGCAGCAATTGGCAGATGAGATGAATGCCAAACGAATTCCAGGTGTGCGTTTCCGTCCTGTCCATTTCAAGCCGACGTCATCTAAGCATAATGGCGAGCTATGCGGCGGTGTACAAATCTATATTACAGACATTCAAGTGATGAAGCCATTAGAAGTTGGCTTAACCTTATTATTCACGATAAGAGATTTATATGAGCAATTCTCATTCCTGCCTCCTGTGAAGGAGGGCTCGCGTCCATTTATCGATTTGCTGGGCGGTGACAGCATGTATCGTACTGAAAATATTCAAACCAAGCAGCTGCTTGAACAGTTTGCAGAGGAAAGCAAGCAATTTGCAGAAATGAAACAGCAATATCATTTATATCGGTAGAGGTTGGTGAGCAATTGATGAAAACAATAGAACAAATGAGCTTGCGCGAAAAGATCGGGCAAATGTTCGTAACAGGCTTTCCTTCAACTGATATTACCCCTGAGCTGAAGGAAGTGATCGAACAGTATAAAGTCGGCAATATTATTTTATTCTCACATAATGTCGAAAACAAATATCAATTAGGCGAACTCGTAACTGAGCTGCAGCAATGGTTCACGACACATACAGGCATCCCGGGCTTTATTACGATTGACCAAGAGGGCGGTCGAGTTACTCGAATGCCTAAGGATGCGACAAATGTAGCTGGAGCAATGGCAATCGCTTCTTCAGGCCGGCCTGAAAATGCGTATGCAGCAGGTAGAATAACGGCAAGAGAATTGAAGGCATTAGGTATTAATTTCAATCTTGCGCCAGTGATGGACGTTAACAATAATGCATTGAACCCCGTTATCAACGTTCGCTCTTATGGAGATTCTGTAGAGAAGGTATCACAGTTCGGGATTCAAATGATGAAGGGATTGCTCGATGGAGGCGTAATGTCCTCGCTTAAGCATTTTCCAGGTCATGGTGATACAAATGTCGATTCACATATTGGCTTGCCTACGATTAATAAAACGCTTGAGGAATTAGAGAAGCTTGAACTGCTGCCTTTTAAGGCTGCAATTGAGCAAGGCGCTCAAGCCATTATGAGCGCGCATATACTATTCCCGCAAATTGAAAAGTCCGGCGTACCGGGAACGATGTCTTATACGATTATTACAGAGTTACTGAAAGAGAAATTAGGATACAAAGGGTTAGTTATATCGGATTGTTTGGAAATGGATGCGATTAAACGTTATTATGGCACTGCAAAAGGAGCCTTAGGAGCCATTAAAGCAGGCATTGATTTGGTATTCATTAGTCATACGCCTGAAACGGTTAAAGAAGCGATTCATTTGATTGAAGAAGCTGTAGCAAGCGGTGATTTGGATGAAGCGGTTATTGATACGGCTGTTACAAACATTTTAGCTTATAAAACCCAATATGCGGCTATTGAGGAGCTAGATTACGAGATGGTTGGCTGCGATGTGCATCGCCGTGCGAATGATCTGATGCGTACGGAAACGATCTGCCGCATTAAGGGTGAGATTGAGCCCATTCAAACAGGTGATGAGCAGGTATTATTTATGGGCTCCTATTCCTATCGCACCGATCTTGCATCCAGCAGCGTGAATAAGGATCTTAGCTTCCCGCAATATATGGGCGAGCATTTTCATGCAGCGTATGAGATTATCGATATTGATCCGAGCGAGGAGCAAATTAACGCTGCGCTGCAAAAGGTTCAAGGCTGCAAGCATGTTGTAATCGGCTTGTTCAATGCGCGTGAAAACAAAGGCCAGCTTGCGCTTGTACAGAAGCTGTTGGCAGCAGACTGTAAAGTAACGGCAATTACATTAGGCCGACCTTACGATTTAACATTAATCGAAGGCGAGTTCTGCGGAATTGCAGCATTTGAGTATACATTAGATGCTTTCAAATCACTCATTCCGATCCTTAATGGTGAACTTACACCAACTGCCAACATTACGATTCAGCTTTAGGGGGACATGAGTATGGCATATATCGTTGGAATTGATGGGGGCGGCACCAAGACAGCTGTCACAATTACCCATGACCAAGAAGATGCTTTGTTAACCTTTACTGTAGGACCTATTAATTATAACGGCGGCGATGCTGATGCTATTGCTGCCTCCTTTGAGGAAATTTTCAATCGAACGAAGCTCTACTGCGGCAATTTAGAGGAAGTTACTCATCTATGTATAGGTGCGGCAGGAGTAAGTAATCCGTTAGTAGTCAGTTTGTTGGAGAAGCATGTAAAAGATAATGGTTACATGGGACCGTTAACGATTACTGGTGATCAAGAAACAGCCTTATACGGAGCGCAAAATGCGATGCAAGGCATTATTCTCATTGCCGGTACAGGATCGATTTGCTTCGGGGTAAATGAAAAGGGAGAGCAGCATCGCACAGGAGGCTTTGGCCATCTAATTGATGACGAGGGAAGCGGCTATAGCATTGGGCGCGATCTCTTGTCCGTTTTAGTTCAAGCAGAGGACGGAAGAATAACGGATACGATCATTCCATCGATGGTATACGAGCAGCTTGGGCTAAGCACGGTGAAAGAGATTGTTGGCTTTGTCTATCATAAAAATACAACGAAAAAAGATATTGCGCAGCTCGCGCCGATTATGACGACCGCATGCGAGAAGGGTGATGCGCATGCGTTAGCGTTGGCGGAGCAATGTGCAGCTAGTCTATTTGAGCTTGTTGTGCCTGTTATTGAGCGGCTGGCGTTATATGAAAGTCCGATTGCAATTGCAGGAAGTGTGCTGCAAAAATCTCGATTTGTAAAAGAAGCATTGGAGCGTAAGCTTGCACAAAGCTACCCGCAAACAAAGCTGATCTTGCCGATTAAGGATGCAGCCTATGGCGCTGTTTTGTTGGGAAGATCAAAAATGAATAACGATTAATAGTTGACGTTGTGCAAAATAAGGGTGTGTCATAAGTCCGAGCAGTTGTGGACTTGCGACACCCCCTTATTTTTATTAGCTGTTATGCAACATCAGTCGAGAAGCAAATGGCTTAAAATTTGTCGGTCAAATAAAACACGGCTTGCTGTTTCGGGAATAGGGCTTGCAAAAGGTTAGCATGTTCAACACTATCCTTATCTGCGTCTGCCGCATGATAGCCGAACATCATATAAGTAATCAGATTACGCTCATCCACTTCTATCTGAACATAGGAATGTGCATGACTAACATCGGAAATGGAAAGCTGCTTCTGCTTGTAATCAAGGTAGATATGATCCTCTCCGCATTGAAGCTTTATGTGCAGTTCTTGCTCAGCCATCAAGTCATTATCGATAATGCGATTTTCCAATTCAGGCTGGAGCTTTTGAAATGTAGAATTTAGGTTGATTATTTTCCACATCGCCATATTCATTTGAATGGTTTGTGCGTGATGCTGCTGATAATAGGAATATAGCTTATGATCCTCTGGCAGCATCGCTAATATTTGCTTTGCATTTGGGCGCAGCTGACATAAGGCATGAAATAACGGTTCAACACCGTCCGCTGCCTCGTTCAAATACAGTAATTCATTAATAAATACTTGTTCTGTATCCTTCTTTTCAATAATGCCGTAAGCTACAACTTTATTATTTCTGAGAAGCAGCAGACAGTCTGACTTTTTCCATTCCGGCCAGCTCATTAGATCATTCCAGTAGGTTTCATTACGGACTACGGTATAGGTGCGATTCTGACTGAATTGTTCATATATGGAACGGATATCATCCAGATAACGAGGTTCAAAAGGAATGATTTCGTAACTGCTTTGCTGCTCAAAGCTTGCCGGCTTTTCAATGGCGTAAGCAGTCTCCGGAATAAGTCTCCAGCCAGCCTTTTCATAAAACGCATGCTTGCTGGCCAGAAGTAAACTTATATCATAATCGGTTTCTTTCATGTAGACGGTTTGTGCATTCAGAATTTTATGCGCAAGTCCCATACCGCGATAATTGGGATCTGTACCGACGCTGCCCAATGCGCCAGTTTTCAAGATGGCTTGACCGACTCTAATAGAAAGGGGAAAAATTTGTACATTAGAAGCGATTTCTCCGTCGACCATTGCAAACCACGTTGTTTCTGGATCATATGTGCTGTCAAGGTCTAATCTTTCTTGGAAAAAAGCTCGGCCTACTGAAAAGCATTCATCTAACACATTATAAATCTTCTCAAGCTGTTCTCTAGTTGGCTGGTTCGTTACGATGATGTTTTTGTCTGTTACCGTCGTCATCTTTCAATTCCTCCTGCACCGTAATGTTAAGGCAAATTTAAATCGAATGAAACAATAATGGGCTCATTAGTTTGAAATTTTATTTCTTAATTATATTTTAATATTGAAAAAAAAATTCGTCAATGCAGTGCCGTGAACATCATCTGATTTATAATGAATCAAGAGACTCTGAGAATGAAAACTGAACGGGCGGCATGACCTGGCTGAGGTGAACAAAAGTGTTATAGGAAAAAGGGCTTGATGGGGTAAATGTTCGTGTTGAGTCAAAATTAAAACACCTCCAAGTTGTCCGAGTTTTTACAACACTCGCCTTTTCAACTTGAAGGTGTTTTATTTGTCTCATTATGGGGTCAGTCCCGTCAGTACCCATTGCTGCTTAGCTTTTGGGGAACAAACTCCGATGCCTTTTACTTGCCGAAACTTGAACTAGCTTAAGATTGGCGATCCGTATGCAATAACCAACGATACAAGATCGCGGATAGCTCTGCGCGGGTCATCCATTCCTGTGGGGCTAGTTGTCCATTGCTGCGACCATTGATGATGCCCACAGAGATTGCTGCTCCAACATCTGCTTTGGCCCAAGAAGAAATTTGACTGGCATCCTCGAAGGAGGCAAGGGCAGACATCGCAGTATCTTCTTCAACACGGATACCTGTCAATTTGGCCATACGATAAAGAACGACAATGGCTTGCTCACGAGTTACTAAGCTGTCTCCTTGGAAGCTGCCGTCCTCATAGCCTTGCAACAAGTCAAAGGAGACTGCTGCCTCTAGCTCATTAGCATACCATGCCTCTGGACGGACATCCTTAAATCTGTTCTTATAGCTTACTTCACCTAAGCCCAAGGCTCTTGCTGTCAGTGCAGCCAGCTGTGCTCTGCTGATATTTTCATTAGGCCGGAAGCTTCCATTCACGAATCCATCGACTACACGGCGGTTTGCGAGCTCTTGAATTTGTTGCTCCGCCCAATGCCCTTGAATGTCGTCAAAGCTCTTCGAGTATTGAATCATTGTGAAGCTGCCATTGCGTATGAGACTTAGCTCCGCATAGTTTTTCCCATTCTGAGTGATGAATTTGGTTGGGATATGGTCAACTCCCTCCTCACCAAGACGAACAGCTGTGGTTAATTCTGTCGTATCAATCGGGAAACGAAGCTGGGCAAATTGATCAAAGCGTTCTATAGTCGCTGTTTTCTCTCCTGCTTGGACTTCCAGCTTGAGCGCAATTACCTTACCATTGCTGACTACACCTGCTGGCAGCGAAGCCGATTGAATGCCTTGTTCATCAACCTGCAGATGCAAGATGACGGAATAAGTCGTATCCTTTGCAAGATTCAACTGTTGCTTGATTTGATCTGTGAAGTCCTCGTCAACTGGGAAGCGATATTCGATGCCTTGATGCTCTAGCTGTACAAAGCCTTGCTTAACAAACAGCTCTGTCCAAGCTTTCTTAGAAATCTCCAGTTTAATATCTTTTTCTTCTCTAGAGGATACAATCTTCCAATCTCCATAGAAGTTAGTGGCTTGAACTCCATTGCCATTGATCCAAATATCAGATGTAGTGCTTGGATCCTTAATAGTTGGTTGCGGATTTTCCGTATTCTGTCCCGAGCTTGGTGTAACCGTATTGGATAGCTCGGATTCAACTCCGTCACCTGCTGCTGTTACAGCATGTACCGAGAAACGATAACTCGTTCCATTCGTTAGTCCAGTTACCGCAATCTCCGTGGTCGTACCCTCAGCTACAATATTCCCAGGCTGTGAAGTGACTACATACTTGTCAATTGGATAGGAGCCACTATCCGCTGGTGCGTCAAATCGTACGGTTGCCGTACCATTGCCTGCACTAGCAGTCACATTCGTTGGTGCTGCAGCAAGTCGTGCTGCTTCTCTAGTTACAAGCACAGTATAATAGTTAGTACCCACAGCGTCTTCCAAACGAGTTTCTATCGTATTCAATCCTACCGATAGTGGAAGATCTGTTCCCCAGGCATAAGGCTCGTCTTCGACCCATAGTTCTGCTGAGGTAATGCCTTTCGTTTTATCATAGGTAGCTTTCGTTACGGTAAGTTCATAGGGAACGGTTGCTGCATATACAGAATCGGTTACCGTTGGTATAAAGTTAATGTTCTCCAGCCGTAAAGGATTCTCAAATGCTTCAGTTGTGAATGACAGCTGCTGGCTGTACCGGGTAGTATTCCCATCTGTAGCAAAAGCTCGGGCATAGTATAAGGTATTCGGTTGCAGTCCATTTATCGTACTACTCATTGCTGTTTGGTATGGGGCAGTAATAAGAACGATATCATCCGCAACAGTTGGATTGGCGGAGGTGCTTACAGCAACACCAACCTTTTGAAAATAATTCGAATTTAATGTGTCTAGTGTTACTTCTGATTGTGCTGTACCATAGGTGAAATGGTCGATTGCTAGATCAATGCTCCAATTCTTAAATGCAAATTGTTGGGTATCCGACATCGCAATTTCTGCAGTTGTTGTATTCACCGCCATTACCTTCCAATAATAAGGTGTGCCTGGTATCAAAGGTGAAGTACTCAAATTGTAGCTAGTCTGACCCGTTACATCCAGCTGTTTGTAGTTGATAAAGCTAGGATCAGTAGAGAGCAGCAGATACTGCTTATCGAAGTTGGCAGAGTCATTGGAGTTCGCCCACTCTAGAATGACTTCATCCTCATTTGCTTCGAAAAGCTTGTTATCTACAGGAGCATTCAATGTAGGAGCTATCAGCGTGTTCCCCGTTTTCAACAAAATAGGAATATAAGCTCTGCCATGCGAAGCAATGAACGAATCATTCACAAGATTTATGCTTTGCGCTGTGCCAGAAGGGAATCCGCGGTAGCCCTCATTTGTTAGTTGCCGATAGGTGTATACCTCCATCGAAGAGGTGGGCTGGTGAGCTTCTGCCTGTACGATAATTTCCCCAGTTTCCTCAAAAAAGATAAGCTGCAATGTTCCCTTACCCCATGAATGATTGATATTTGAAAGCTGGACAACAGCTAATCTTTTGCCTATTTCATTGCCGATTACGGCATGATACATGGCATTAGACGCATCATTTACATTAATTCCAGTCTCAGGATGCTCCGTAAAGAATATTCTTCTATCGCCATAGTAGTCTGTGAATTGAATTTCACTTAGCGTTGTTTCGTTATAGGGAAAATTAATGCCTAAATCTAATGTTGAACCCGTGACTAGTGTACTGGGATACAGCTCGGTTTCAGAGACCGTAGTAAATAGAGCCTCATGATCCTTATCAGGTGCAGTCATCTGCACGAGAACAGGAATCATTTTATACTTTTGAGAAGCAGGGTCAAATATCTTTTTAGGAACGAGATAGGTATCCTTCGAGTAATAACTCCATGCATCGGAATAAAGCTTATTTTGATCTTGAAAAATGGTCCCATAATTTGGTTCAATGATGGACAAGGACGTCCATTTATGTTGGATTAGAAAACCTGAGCTGTCCATAACGCCATTGCCAAGTTGGATTGTTGTATCTACATATTGATTCGTATCAGGATTCAGCATATAGAGATTGCCAGTTGATATTTCAGTGAAAGTAATCTGTTTCCCATCTCCATGCATACTCAGATAATATCCACCTACCGGATAGGTATGTTCAAGTTCAAGTTCTTTGGTTGTGGCATTCCACGAATATTGTTCTAGTTTATCTTCATAACTGGCAAGAAATTGCCCGCTAGGCGTCCATAAAATATCATAGGGATTGATTGTGATTGTCTTTAGAAGAGTGAAATCATCAGCAGATATAATATCAATATTAGGTGCGCCCTCATTTAAAAGGGTAAAAAAGTACCCATCATGATAAGCTACTTTCCCAACATAGTTCGAAAAAGCTTTGCTGCGGATGTAGATGCCTTGTTCGTCGAATTCATCAAGCCTACTGGCCTGTGGATCAGTAACAAAAAAATGACCGTTATCCGGATTTGCAATCATTTGAACGTATTCACTTTCGTAAGTTTCTCCGCGATTACTGTTAAGAAGACCAGCATAAGTGTAGGATCGTTCAGAATTGTTATAATTATAGAGGTATATGCTTGCTCCTTGGCTCACGATCAAATCTCCGTTATTCATAAATTCGATAGAGGATGCAAAACTAAAATAAGTATTCTCGATCTTAATGTTGTCGCTTGCATTGAAAAAAAGATAGTTATCCCAATCTTTCTCTCCTCCGAATGCAGTGAATTCACCATTCTCAGAGGCAGACGGATTAGAATAATCGGTATTTGTATCAAGCGCAGTGCAAGTCGTCAGACTTGGTTCATCGCATACAAAGGCTCTATTTGAATAAACGGATCTAACAAGATATTGGCCATCCGATGTGGATACGACGCTTTCAATATTCAACGTAGTAATAACTGATGTAACTGACAAGGAGGCTGACATCGTGTCTAGCGTATAGTATTGATTATTAACAAACGTGGTAATAAAGATGAGACCATCATTCCCCTTTTGCATCCATAAAGGTTCTGTTGGAAACACATACAGACTATCCTCGACAACGGTATTGTTGGCTAAATCCAGCTTAATCATTGGAAAAGTAGAATTAAATTCTAGCACAATATAAAGATAACGATTTTGGCCTTCCTTGGAAAATGCCATCCTTACTGGCTCCACAACGGGTGCGCCCCCGCTGGTATTCCAGCTTGCTCCTATCAATTGAGCGCTTAACTGATCGCGGCTTAGCACTCGACCTAGAAAATCTCCATCCGTTGTAAAATGAAAAATATCATTGCGATTGACATAGGTTTCATTAGCAAGCACATAGAGGTTGTTAGAATCATCTGCGTCAACAACTTCAATGTCTTCAATGTATCCTTCATCCGGAAAAGTAAATGCATTCGGTGCTAAAGAAAAGGGAGTTTCATTAATCCCGTATGCATCCGTGAGTGCAGCAGCTGCAGCTTGCGGTTGTGAATGCAATCCTACCAATAAAGAAGTAAGCAAAGTGAGTACTAATAAATAGTTAATACCTTTATTCATAATCTGCCTCCTTAATATGTAAAAGCGACTTAGAGATACATCCGACAAGATTTATGTATTTTCGCGTCACTTTGAGATGAAGTGTAACATAAGGCTATGAAAGGTTTATGAAAGAAATACAATCGTAGGTGCTGTGTTTGGTGTCGCAAAAAAAAAAGCATTCTCGCTGGTTTCTGAGAGAAACCATAAGAGAATGCTTTTAGTGTATTAGGTACGGAAATAGCTCGATCATAGGTGATGCTGAAGCGGATGATGCTTTGACATCGATTTGACGGACACCAGAGATCTTATTTGCTGTAATTATCTGATGCTGGTTCCTTGCCGGACACCACTGATTTTCGGTAAATAAGAGCTTCTGTGGCCGTTAAAACGCTAATCGGCCCTTAAACTCACAAATAAGAGCTTCTGTGTCCGTTCGGGTGAAGCCTATATACGTCAAGCAATGAGTATTGCATTGAACCTAAATTTGATCATTATACAGAGGAACAACTTTGTCAGACTGAATTTTTCAAACATTAAGAAACAATCTCCAGTGATATTGAAATAACAGAGAAAGCGAGGGCACCATGTCACAGGCGCCCTCGCTTTCCTTCATTAGAGAGGAGTATCTGTTTACTTGTTTATGTCCTCGTCCTCGTCGTTACCTTCAACAGCATCACCGGCTTTATTGCCAAGTGCTGCGCCAACGACACCACCTACAACGGTTCCAATAGGACCTAAAGCGGAGCCCACGATAGCACCCATAGCACCGCCACCCACAGTTCCTACTGCTTCTCCAGTGTTAATGTCATTCGTATCAGCCATGTTGTGTTCAGGCTCTTCGTTCTGGTTACGGTCATTATGTTTAGACATCTAATATCACTCCTTCGTTAGTATGAACGCTGCTGATTGTAGCACAGTCCAAAATTTATCTTGTCCATATCTCTCTGAAAGAATTCATAAGTAATGTCTCATACATTCGCAATTGCTACCTGATTATTGAAATTATGCTTGAAATTAATGTGAATCTTTAAAAAATTTTTACAATACCTTTCTTACAGCGCTAGTACTGAGATTACCTGCACAGTGTATTTAACTTAGGGTTGACACAGTGGGTAATTATTAGGTATATTTTTCTTTATATGCGGACAATTGTCCGTAAGTTTGTAGATTATTGAAGGAGGGGTATCTTTGAACGGCCCTAATATGGAAGTAAAAGCAGCTAACCTAGATTTGAGCACGATCAAGAAAGGGCCGATTGTCGCCGCATTAATTATCGGTGCATTTGTATCCATTCTGAATGAAACATTGCTTAATATTGCTTTCCCGGATCTTATGGAGCATTTCGGTATTACAGAGACGACGGTTCAATGGCTAGCTACAGCTTATATGCTTGTTGTAGGTATCCTTGTTCCAATAACTGCTCTTCTGCAGCAGTGGTTCACTACGCGTCAAATGTTTCTTGGGGCAATGATTTTGTTCCTACTCGGTACGATAATATGTGCGACAGCGCCAATATTCGAGATGCTGCTCGCTGGACGGGTTGTTCAAGCATTAGGAACAGGGCTAATGTTGCCTGTATTGATGAATACAATCCTCATGATTTTCCCTCCAGAGAAGAGGGGCGGAGCGATGGGCTTGATCGGTCTGGTCATGATGTCCGCTCCTGCAATTGGTCCTACTTTGTCTGGATTAATTGTCGATTCGCTTAGCTGGAGATGGCTGTTTTATCTGGTTATTCCATTAGCAGTGATTTCTATCGTATATGCAGCGATTTATTTGAAAAATGTGAGTGAATTGACTAGACCGAAGGTCGATATGATCTCTATTCTGCTTTCCACTCTCGGCTTCGGTGGGATCGTCTATGGCTTTAGCAGTGCGGGTGAAGGCAGCTGGTCTGATCCTAAGGTTGTATGGTGCCTCGTTGTAGGCGGGATCAGCTTAATCTTATTTGTATGGCGTCAGCTCTCGGTGAAGGAGCCGATACTGGATCTGCGAGTTTTCCGTTATCCGATGTTCTCACTCGTTACGGTATTGATGCTCGTGTTGATGATGGCTATGTTCTCTACGATGATTATGCTTCCGCTATTTTTGCAAAATGTAATGTTGTTAACAGCACTAAGCGCAGGTCTGGTTATGATGCCCGGCAGTATTATAAATGGTATCATGGCGCCGATATCTGGTGTGCTGTTTGACAAATTCGGACCTAAGGTACTTGTTATCCCAGGTTTGATTCTGATGAGTGTCTCTATCTGGCTGTTCTCAGGAATCGATGCAAGTTGGACAAGCGGATATGTCATTTTCTTGCATATTATGATGATGATCGGTATTTCGTTAGTCATGATGCCTGCACAAACGACAGGTCTGAACCAGTTGCCACGTAAGCTATATGCTCATGGTACGGCGGTTATGAGTACATTGCAGCAAGTTGCGGGTGCGATTGGCGTGGCTCTGTTCATCAGTATTATGTCTTCCGGTATGAAGGATTACATGAAGACATCACCGGATCCAACGAATCCTGCTGAAGGATTGCCTGCTATGGTAGCAGGCCTCCATAGTGCCTTTATTGTGGGAGGCATTCTCTCCGTCTTGGCAGTGGTTATCGGTATCTTCATTCGCAGAACGAAGGCGCCTAAAGAGGATGAGCAAGCTGCTTAATCAGATTTAGATAGAAAAGCACGTCATTAGTCTCATGCTAATGACGTGCTTTTTCTATTATTTAGCCCTTATTCGAATTCATCCTCAAAATTGACGAGCAACGAGTGATGGCATGCGGTTTGTAGATCACGCCATATTTTATTGATAGGAGAATCCTCCATTACTGCTGCCATACCTAGATATGGGAATATCTCATTAGCACACTTAAGTGCGATTCGAGCTGCCTGCTGGCAGGTGGTACTTACACGGCTCTCCATATCTGCGGGCAGCTCAACTTGCTCGATCACTTCCCATGATTCATCAATTATCTGGTAGAAGGTTGATGCACTAGCGTTCAACCGCTCAGCAGCTTGTGTAATCCGATTCATGACAGCGTCATAACGGCTTGAAGGAATATCGTTCTTTTTATCCGCAGTCATCGATGCAGCCTGCTCTAAGAAATGTCGGCTAATGCCAAGCGTGACAGCAGCGAATGAAGCTTGAGCGAACGGTAAAAACGGATAGCGATATAAGGGTTCATCCTTGTAAGCTAGCTGTTCAAGCAGATTGAACATACGTTCCTTGGGAACGAACTGATTGTGTATCTTGATGGAATGACTATCGGTCCCTTTTAGACCAAAAGCTTGCCAATCTGGAATAATCTCGACTTGATCGGCCGTAAAAGCGAATGCACGAATGAGGGGTTGCTCCGTATCCGACGATTCTATTGACTCGCCTTGCAATACGCAGCTTGCGGTAAATAGGGTAGCATGATACGAACCACTGCAATACTTCCACGATCCATTCACGATATATCCGCCATCTGTTTCAACAGCTGTACCTGTTGGAGCACCACTTCCGGCAACGAGCGCATTGGGCTCGCTGAACAATTGCTGAGCGACATGTGGCTGCATAAAAGGTACGAAAAATCCTCCTCCAGCGCCAATGGTAACCGCCCAACCAAAGCTTCCATCTACCCAAGAGGCATATTCGAAAATACGAAGGGCAGCTGGCAATGATGACAGATGTCCGCCCAAAGACTCTGGTACGAATAGCTTGAACCAGCGATGCTCTAAAATTTGTTGTAATGCTAGGCTTGATGCGGCTCTCTCTGGTTCTAAGTGCAAGGCTTGTTCACGAATTTGTGAAACTAGGGTTTCGTCAATTAACATAATCTCCGCTCCTAAAGGTATGTAAAGTTCTATGATAGTAAGTGTAACAATAAATAAGAGAAAATGGGGTGGAAAAACTTTCTCTTTAACTACTATTTCCATGATATACTCATATTTAAGTGAATATTGATTGCAGGATAAAGGTGCTGATTATTCAGCTTAATAGGGAATTCGGTTCAAATCCGAAGCTGTTTCCGCAACTGTATGTGCAGATGAAATAACAATTGCCACTGTCTTATAGGGATTAATGTCTCTAGTAGATGGGAAGGTGTTAGAGTAAAGTGACGCACAAGCCAGGAGACCTACCTTTCTCTGATCGTATCAACTCTCTTCGGAAGCTAGGAGAATGTACGGCAAATAGAAGAACGGGTATCAAATTTTATTTCATATACGTTTCTACTGTTTTCCGCCATTTCTCTTTTATGAGAAATGGCGGTTTTTGCTGTGCCAATCTTGCAGGACATTCACCAAATCATATTAGGAGGTTTTTGAAAGTGGTTATGAACAGAAGATGGCTAAGTATCGTCATCGCACTTATGTTGGCTTTATCACTTGTATTGCCAGGAACAACGGTAAGAGCAGAAGAGCAGAATCAGGGAGAAGCCCCTTCCAACCAAGTATCTGCGAAGGTAGATATTCGTATAGAGGGGTATAAAGGGACAGTTGCCAATGTACATGATTTTGTAGCAACGGGCGATTCTGTAGTAACAGCAGCAGATGTAACGCTGCAAGCGTTAGAAGCGAATAACATACCTAATGTTTATTCATCGGGCTATTTTCAGTCCATAAATGGTGAAGCCGATAGTGAACTGAGTGTTGCAAGCGGCTGGCTTTATAAAGTAAATGGTATGTATCCTGATGTATATGCGCAAGATTTCGAAATCAAAGACGGGGACGAAATTGTATGGCATTATACAAACTTCTCTGCCCTCATTGAGAATATGGAATACCCTGGTATGCTGATTGGTTCAGGTGTCGACACAGTCGATAAAGTAACCTTCGAGCCCATTATAGATATGCCAACAACGGCTGTAGCCGGTGAGCCAATTACCATAAAAGTGACAGGGAATTATAGCGTAGTTGATTTCTCTTTTAACACCCTACAATCCAATCTTACAGCTAATCTTGATCAAGTAACAATTGCAATGAATGGCAAACAATATGTTACTGACGTGAACGGCGAAGCAACGATTCCTGCTGAAGATGCCATTTCCGGTACGTATGAACTGAAATTTACGAAGGATTTGTCGGGTACGATGCTCGTCTATATGGATGAAAAAACAATACCTTCATATCCACGTATTATTCGTACATACAAGGAATTAACGATTCAAGAGCCTTTAGCGCCGTCCCATCGCGAGAGAGTAGAGCAAGCTCTTGAGAAAGGAAAATCATATTTTCTTACTGAAAAGAGCTTAGTAAATACGCATGTCAATGAATCACACAGCGGTTATTGGATGCTGTCCGCTATGTATGCTGCGGGAGTGGATGTTAGCAATTATCCATGGTTAACTGCACCAACAAGCCCAGATACATTTTGGACAAAGATTGCAAACAAAGCAGCCGGTTCTTCTAATGAAGATGCTGGTACGATCATTGGCTCTACCATTCTAGGCTTGGATCCAACAAACTTAAAGTCTCGCAACATTGTAGAGGATTTGGTTGCTAAGCAAAAACCAGCTGGAATATTCTCTACCATTTGGGGCGAATCATGGGCAATGGTCGCACTAGATCTAGTGAATGGACAATACAATCAAGAGGCGCATATTAATGCTATTCTTAACATGCAAAATGCGACAACAAGCTACTTTGGCGATGTAGATGCAACAGGCTGGATGTTGTTTGCGTTAGCGCCTCATCGTGATCAGCCTGCAGTAGAAGAGGCCATTCAAAAAGCAGTTGCGAGCTATAATCAATCTTTTAAAACAAAAGGCTTCACAGATAATGCGAACACGATGGCTGCTATTATTTCTGGATTAGCGTCTGTAGGAGAAGATTTATTCTCTGATAAATGGACCTATGAGAAAGACGGCAAAGAAGTGAATATCGTTAGCTATTTGGCTGACAACTATCAGCTTGCAGATGGCGGAATACGTTGGAAAGCAGCGGATACCAAGTCTAATTTAATGGCATTAGAGCAAGTATATATTGCCTTTTCTGATGCTCTGCATCAGAAGTCAACATTCGTTCGCCTTAAAGATAGCTTAGTTACTCCGAGCCCAAGCCCAAGCCCAAGCCCGACTCCGAGTCCCACTCCGGGTCCTGGTGGTGAGAACCCTGGCAATGGCAATGAAAATAATCAAACCGTAACAACCTATACATCCATTCATAATGGAAGCGGTTATGTACTTAATACGTATGAAGCCGATGTCCCTGCAGATGCAACGGCTTATAGCGTCCTGCAAACGGCAGCAAGCGCAAACGGCATTACGATCCAAGCACGCACTACTTCAATGGGGATTTATGTAGAAGGCATCAATGGTCTGAAAGAATTCGACAAAGGACCGTTAAGCGGCTGGATGTATCGGGTTAACGGGGAATTTCCAGGCTACTCGGCAGATTCTTATACGGTAAAAGCCGGTGATCGAATTGAGTGGGTATACACGATAGATTTAGGAAACGATGTCGGCGGTGGTTCAGTAGGCGGCACAGGAGAAACACCAGGAAGTGTTGTAGAAAACAAAGATGGTGAAATGAAAGCAGAGCTGTCAGCTGAATTCATTCAACAACAGCTGCAAGACAGTACCTCTAAACAGATTGTTGTCGAGGATAAGTCGGGTATAAAAGTAGAGCTGCCGAAGAGCTCCATTCCGGCAGATACGGCAAAGCTTATGATTACAGCTAAACAAACAAAGGATTCATTCACTGTCTCTGTTGAGGCAGTTAATAAAGATGGCAAGTCAACGCCAGTCGCAACATCGAAAGACTATTTGAAAGTAAATTTGCCAGCAAAAGATATACCTGCTAATGCGGTTATTTTACAAAATGTAGATGGTGAGTATCGCACCGTACCGCATACCATTCTTAATGGTCAGATCATTATTTATACCAAAACAAGCGGTGAGTTTGTAATCAGCACGGAAAAGGTATCCTTTAATGATCTCGACAGCGTAGATAATCGCGATGAAATTGAGTTCTTGGCAGCGCGTCATGTCGTGAACGGGAATAAGGATGGCAAATTCAATCCGCATGGTGCCATTACTCGAGGAGAGTTTGCGGCGATGATTTCACGTGCGCTCGGCTTGCAGGCAACGAGTGAGAGCAGCTTTAAAGACACAGCTGGCAAATGGTATGAGCAAGAGATACAGGCGCTCTATGTAGCTGGAGTTACAGAGGGAACCTCTGCAACTACTTTTGATCCAGACTCACCGATCTCACGCCAGCAGGCAGCAGCATTCATGGCACGAGTATTAGCCTACGTGAGCTATGAAACAAAAGAGGGCTCGAAAGTAGACTATAAGGACGCAAACAAGATTAATACAGACTTCGTTGAAGATATCCAAATGCTTCAAGCATTAGGCATTATGACAGGCAACTCGGATGGTACCTTTAATCCTGATGGCAATCTAACACGGGCACAAATGGCAAAAATATTAAAACGCACACTTAATGCAGGCGGTTTAATGTAAGAAATTCGGAGCTGTTCTTGTAGAAGTACAAGAACAGCTTTTCCGCTATTTCTAGAAATGGAGTGGAATCTATTGCAAATGTTCAAACGTAGTTTTCTAACAATAGTTGCAGCATTATGCTTATTTACTGGAATGCTGACACCGAATGTCTATGCACAAGCCACCACCATATCCGTATCCACGGCATATGAAACAGCCAGCTCATTTATGGTCCGTAATGTTCCGAATCCTTCGTATAATAATGAATGGTTTATTATCTCTCTTGCTCGCGGAGGATACGAGGTGTCTTCAACTTATTATGGCAGCTATTACAGGAATCTCGTAAAAGAAGTTCAGGAAAGAGAAGGCGAGCTGCATAGTCGAAAATACACGGAGTACTCCCGTGTTATTTTGGCACTATCAGCCATTGGCAAAGATGCTAGAAATGTTGGCGGCTACAATTTAGTAGAAAAGCTGTATGATTTCGATCAAGTCATACGACAAGGTATTAATGGACCTATTTTCGCCCTAATCGCTCTTGATTCCTGGGGGTACGATATTCCCGCAACCGCAACAAACAGTCGTGACAGGATGATCAGCTATATTCTTAGCAAGCAGCTTGATAACGGAGGATTCCCATTGTCCGGTACGCAAGCGGACCCCGATATTACGGCTATGGCTATCCAGGGACTGTCCACCTATGCAGATCGTAATGAAGTAGATGAAGCTATTGATCGGGCACTAGCAGCATTAAATCAAATAGGGGTAGAGGGCAAGGATAAAAGCCCAGATTCCAAAAATTCAGAAAATACTGCGCAGCTACTAACCGCATTATCAAGCCTGTCGATAGATCCAATGAAGGATGACCGCTTCAGCGGGGCAGTAGATGAACTTTTACTATTTTATGATAAGAAAGACGGCGGCTTCAAACATATACTCGAAGAGAATGCATCAAATGGAATGGCAACGGAGCAAGCGGGATATGCAATAGCAGCTTATGAACGAATGCTCGCTGGTAAGACCAAGCTCTATGATATGACGGATACCAAGCAAGCACCAAGCAGCTTTACGGATGTGACGAATCATTGGGCAAGTGAAGCGATTCAGCAAGCGTTCCAGCATGGATTAATGAAGGGATATCAGGATGGAACATTCAAGCCCGAGCAACAACTGACTCGTATTCAAGCGGCGTCGCTAGTAGCACGAGCATTACATCTTGAATCTACGAATAAGGCTCCCTATTCCGATATTGTGAAGTATAACCAAGAGACACAAAGCGAGGTTGCCGCTCTATATGAAGCGGGCATCATTCAGTTGAACAAAGGAATCTTCAATCCAGATCGCAAGCTGACCCGAGCTGAGCTTGCCCTCATGCTGGCGAGAAGCTACGACTATGCAACAGACAAGAAATATGAGGCAACTGCTCTAGTGCCATTCACCGACATTGCCCATTTGAATAATGAAACGAAACAAGCGATTGCCTTTCTTTATCAGAATAGGCTGGCAGAGGGTTCGAATGGAAAATTCCAGCCTTCCCAGAACACGACGCGAGCTCAAGCAGCTAAGCTGTTCGTAGGCTTCGTTAATCTAATGAAATGAGGGGAACCAAGTTGAAGCATTGGTGGAAACCGCTCATTGCAGTAGCGTTCGCTTTGCTGCTAGCCTCCTGTTCGATCCAGACGGTTGATCAATATGAGCGCATGCCCGATGAAGAGAAAAGCGTCGAGAAGCAAGGGTATCAGCAAGATAGCGCACAAGTTCAAGAGCCTGTAGAAGAAGAAACCATTGATGAAGACGAGCCAGAATCTGAACATAAGAATCAGGCTGCTCCAAACGAATCACCAGAGAAAGACGCTTCAACTGAATTAGAGAAAAGCGGACCAAAGGCTTCAAGTTCCCCAGTAGAGCCAGAGCAAGATAAGGGGGGGGGAAAGCCAGGACAACAAGAGAAGCCGGCGACTTCAACACCGTCAGCCCAACCCTCAACCAGTCCAACTAGCAAAGATAACGATCAGCCGACACCAACAAGCAAGCCAGCAGATAGCAAAAAGGAGAAAGGTTATGTCACGATTGCTATCCATGCGGAAACGCTGCTCACCAATTGGGACTTATTAGAGCCAGCCCTGCAAGATGAGAAGTATGTGCCGAAAGACGGCGTTATACTGAAAGCTGTGAAATACGAGCTCTTATCGGATGATGAGACGGTATGGGATGTTCTTCTTCGTGCAACCAAGGAACATAAAATCCAGCTTGAATACCAAGGAGCCTCCAAAAATATTTATAAAAGCGTTTATGTTGAAGGTATTAATCATCTATATGAATTTAGTGCCGGAGAGCTAAGCGGTTGGATGTATCAAGTGAATGGGACTTACCCGAATTACGGATGCGGCCAGTATGTAGTAGAAGACGGGGATGTCATCGAATGGCATTATACGGTTGATCTAGGACGTGATTTAGGAACGGGGATGTAAACGGGATGAGGGTATTTGAAAGATATCATCCCATCGTGTTGTTCTCTTACTTCGCAATTATTGTATTGATGACGATGTTCTTCATGCATCCTGTTTATTTAACCATTACGTTAATCGGAGCAATCAGCTTAAGTATGGTGTTAAACGGACGGCAATTTATAAAAAGCTTAAAAATGTATATACCCGTGTTCATTCTCACGATGATTGTTAATCCGCTCATTAGTCATAACGGCGAAATCGTGCTGTTGTATATCAATGATAATCGGATTACGTTGGAAGCGATTCTCTATGGGCTTGCGATGGCGACGATGCTTGTTGCGGTTATGCTATGGTGCAGCTGCTATAATAGTGTGATGACCTCAGACAAGTTTTTATACTTATTCAGTCGGATATCACCGGTCTTTTCCCTTGTCATCTCCATTACTATGCGGCTTATACCGCGGTTTACCCATCAATTAAAGCTAATTGCCCAGTCGCAAAAAACGATCGGAATGGATTATACCGTTGGATCGTTATGGCATCGTATTCGGTGTATTATGCAAATTCTATCGATCTTAATTACATGGGCATTGGAAAATGCGATTGAAACAGCAGATTCAATGAAGGCAAGAGGGTACGGCTTGCAGCAACGCACGACGTTTTCACTTTTTGTTTTTGAGAAAAGAGACGGTATCCTACTTGCGATTATTATCGTGTTATTCGTTGCAAGTGGAGCAGGGAGCTTGCTCGGGGCGACAAGATTTTATTTTTATCCAACATTGACGGGGATCTCATGGACTTTGCAGCCTATAGTGTTCTATAGCATTTATGCAATTTTGGTGGCCATTCCTACTGTTATAGAGCTTGTGGAGGGATTGAAATGGCGGTATTTGAAATCAATGATTTGAGCTTTCAATATCCGAATGATGAGAATTTGGTCTTGAAAAATATACAGCTATCTGTTGAACATGGACAGTTTATCGTCTTAGTTGGGCAATCGGGATGTGGGAAGAGTACGCTGCTGAAACAACTTAAACGAGAATTAGCCCCGCATGGACAGAAAAGCGGTACGATTACCTATAATGGCCTGCCAATAGAAGAGCTTGATTCTAAAGTCGCTGCAGCCGACATCGGATTCGTGCTTCAAAATCCTGAAAACCAGATTGTAACGGATAAAGTGTGGCATGAGCTGGCATTCGGATTAGAAAACTTAGGTGTCGATTCGCCCACCATTCGTCGGAGAGTGGCAGAGATGGCAAGCTTTTTCGGCATTCATACCTGGTTCCGGCAAAAGACCGCCCAGCTGTCTGGCGGACAGAAGCAGAAGCTCAACTTAGCTTCAATCATGGTCATGCAGCCGAAAGTGCTGCTATTGGACGAGCCTACCTCGCAGCTTGATCCGATTGCGGCGATGGAGTTCATCACGACACTGCATCGATTGAACGAAGAGCTAGGCATAACGATTATATTAATCGAGCATCGGTTAGAAGAGGTGCTGCCGATTGCGGATAAAGTAATTGTGATGGAGCAGGGATCGATTATTTATGACGGCAGTCCGAGACAGGTGCTTGCAGCACTTCCTCAAAACCATGCCATGATTCAAGCTCTTCCAACTGCCATGCGTGTATATCAAGGTCTTAGCCAGACGGCGGAAGCACCGTTAACGATCAAAGAAGGACAGAAATGGCTGGAGACACAGCGAATTAAAAAGGCGAATCTGGCCGATGTGCCGGAGCAGCCTGAACGTCCTATCATTATGGAAGCGAAGGATATTGCTTTTCGATACGAGCGTGATGGTGAAGATATTTTGCGTTCTTTCCAATTGCAGGTCTATGACGGGGAGATACTGACGATATTGGGCGGCAACGGAACAGGCAAATCGACAGCCTTGAAAGTGCTGGCTGGTCTCGAAAAGCCATATCGGGGTCAAGTGTTTATAAAAGGGAAAAAGCTTAAGAAATATTCAAACGATGAGCTGTATCGCCAGTTAATTGCTGTATTGCCGCAAGATCCTCGAACGTTATTCGTTGAGAAGAAAGTGACGGATGAGCTTACGACTATGATCCGCGGTTCAAAGATGGGAGAGGATCAGATGCATGAGCTGATTGCCCTTCTTGAGATTGGTCATTTATTAGAGCGTCATCCGTATGACTTAAGCGGCGGCGAGCAGCAAAAAGTAGCGTTAGCCAAAGTACTGTTGCTAGAACCGCAAATTTTATTGCTGGATGAACCAACAAAGGGAATCGATGCATTTGCCAAGCAGTCATTGGCGAATATATTGAAATCACTGCAGCAAAAAGGGCTCACGATAATCATAGTGACACATGACATTGAGTTCTCTGCTATGTACAGTGAGCGATGTGCGTTGTTTTTCGACGGAAATATTGTATCCTCTGATACTCCGAGAGCATTCTATAGCGGCAATCGTTTCTACACCACGGCAGCACATCGGATGTCACGCCATGTGCTTGATAATGCGATTACATGCGAGGATGTGATTGCATCATGCGAAGCGGTGTAACGAAGAGATTTCGAAATATTCTTTCACTGATCATCTTTTTTATCATTATGCCATTTGTGATCTATCTTGGTGTGACGGTGATGGATGATCGCAAGTATTACATGGTTTCGATCGTACTTGTTTTACTTGCTTGTATTCCGTTCTTTCTCCGGTTCGAATGTCGCCGTCCACAGCCTCGTGAAATATTAACTATTGCGGTAATGGCGGCCATTTCAGTAGCAGGTCGATGCCTATTTGTTGTAACACCAGGTATTAAGCCGGTCACAGCGATCACGGCCATTACAGGATTTTCCTTGGGTGCAGAAGCAGGTTTTTTAACAGGAGCGACAACCTCACTAGTGTCCAACTTTTTTTTCGGTCAAGGACCTTGGACACCGTTTCAAATGTTCACATGGGGAATCATTGGCTTTATCGCGGGACTGCTCGGTAAGACGAGAATCATGCATCGTAAAATCCCGCTCGCTCTATTCGGTATTTTCGCCGGTGTATTCTTCTCATTTGGTATGGATGTTTGGGGTGCAATCTCAACAGCGGGTATGTTCTCGACAGAAGCGTATATGGCTGCACTTGCAACAGCGTTGCCTTTTACCATTGTTTATGCAGTATCGAATGTTATTTTTCTACTCGTATTGGCCAAGCCGATCGGCGAGAAATTGGAGCGGTTGAAGAAGAAATACGGTATGATGCAATGATGGTTATGGAATGTAAGAAGACTTCGCATGAGTTCATTGTGGACTTGTGCGAAGTCTTCTTTTTATTTCATCGGCGGCGTTATTCCTTTAAACAAATTTTTATGTTATATAATCAATGTTAGAATGGAAAATCAAGGGGGGGAAAGCGTAGTGGTTAAAAGTCATTTCGCTTTAACTTGTTAAAGGTGAAACATTGGCCTAAAGATACCATAGCGGCGGGTCGTCGTCATACCGTTGGGCTTAAATCTGACGGCACAGTGACGGCTGTAGGCGATAATAAATATGGCCAATGTGATGTAAGCGGCTGGCGCGATATTGTGGCGGTCGCGGCTGGTAATGTTCATATGGCGACGAACACGGGTAATGCTCACACCATCGGTCTTAAATCTGACAGTACGGTGGCGGCTGTGGGTTGGAATAAACATGACCAATGTAAGGTAAACGACTGGCACGATATTGTAGCAGTTGCGGCGGGTTGGTGTCATACCATTGGGCTTAAATCGGATGGCACGGTGGCGGCAGTAGGCCGAAATAATGAAGGTGAGTGCAAGGTAAGCGGCTGGCATGATGTTGTGGCGGTTGCGGCGGGTGACTGGCATACCATCGGTCTTAAATCTGACGGTACGGTGACGGCTGTGGGTAATAATCGGTATCACCAGTGCAAGGTAAGCGGCTGGCATGACATTGTAGCAGTGGCGGCGGGTTATCTTCATACAATCGGCCTTAAATCGGATGGTTCGGTGACAGCTGTGGGTTTAAATAAACATGACCAATGCAATGTAAGCGGCTGGTGCGGTATTGTGGCGATAGCGGTGGGTAGCAATCATACCATCGGCCTTAAATCGGACGGTACTGTGACAGCTGTGGGTTGGAATGAGTATGGCCAATGTAAGGTAAGTGATTGGCGCGATATTGTAGCGATTGCGGCGGGTTGTACCCATACCGTCGGGCTTAAATCGGACGGCACGGTGGTTGCTGTGGGTGATAATGAATATGGTCAATGCGATGTAAGCGGCTGGCGCGGCATCCGACTGCCCGACAATTAGTTCTCAATATTAATAACTCAAATAAATCGAACAAAAGTGTAAGAAATGAATTTCGACGGTATTAAAGGATGGTCTGCCTTATATCGGTTATGAATTATCTTGCACTTGGGATGAGGAGCATGCCTTTGGCGCTATGATGCATCAAGACCGAGTAATAGCGATTGGCGGCGCTGATACAGCAATATTGCATTGGATTGCTCAAGACGATCTGGATGGAGGTACGAATAATGACAACTAAATTAGAAGAACTAAAAGAGATGAAAGAAGATAAGGTTCTATCCTCGATGAGGGGTTTTATAACGCCAATGGATGATACAGAGGAAGAAGAAGAGCAGCCTTATGAGATGGAGGATGTTGATGACTGTGGAATTATTCTGGATAATTTCATTGATCAACTAGTAGGTACTAACAGTAAAGATGAAATTATGGCATCAGTGAAGTCTGTCGTAGAACAATTGAACGATCTAAATGATCGTTGTGATTATGCGTTAATTGAGACTGAGCAACGTGAAGATTTATGCCATTTCATTAATAAGGCTGTAAACCTTGCAGGCTGCCAAACGGATGAGGATATGACCTTAGAATGGCGAGAATGGTAGAAGGCTCATCCCCATCTCTCATTCGACAAGATTGCAACCTCTCAACTTCCTGGACCAATGCTTCTTTTATTCATTTTTCCTTGGAGCTAGACAGAGTAACCGAGCGGACACAGAATCCCTTATTTGTGGATTTTAGGGTAAAATCACTAACAAGCGGACACAGAATCCTTTATTTACCCATTTATGACCAAAATTGCTTCGGTTTTTGGAAATAGGGTCTCTGGTGTCCGCTAGGGTGAACAAAAGAGATGTTTAGAGCAAATAAGGTCTCTGGTGGCCGTTCACAGGCCGCCTTATTTGCATATTCCCACACATAGACTAGATCAGCTTTAACCTAACGATTGCGGCAAATCTCATCATCAACCTGGCTTTGAAGTCGAAGAGCGAACAACGAGCTCAGGCTCCAAGTAGACCGTCTTGACGGAATCTGGGGCTTCTACCAGCTCTAGAATAGTTGAAGTAATGACAGAGGAAATCGTAGATATTGCGACGCCAACTACCGTTAATGGAATATCATGCTTATCCATATGCGGCAGATTGTCATAGCTTACGATAGATATATCCTGTGGAATACGAAGCCCCTGCTCGGTTATTGCACGTATGATACCCCGCGTTAAATCGATTCCGCCGCTTATAACGGCTGTTGGACGTGTCTCACGTTCCAATAGTGTTCGAGCTGCTATATAACCATCGTGAAACTCCAAGCCATTCATCGGGACAATGGAATTTTCCTGAACGGTAAGTCCTGAGTTAATCATCTCTTCTCGAAATGCGGTGATCTTGACCGCTTGCAAAGGATCATGAGCTTGCGGTTCACCTATATACGTGATAGCCCGATGACCGAGATCAGCAAGATGGCGAACGGCTAGGCGAATAGCTTGTCCACGATTCACATCTACAGCAGAGTAGGGCGTATAGGCGGCAGCCCCATATGTGAGAATAGGGATTTGCAGCGAATGGTCGCTAGAGCTGGGAATATCATCGCGATCTCCGAATACAAGTATAGCGTCAACATGGTAACGCCGGAAAGTTTCGATCGCTGATTCTATATTACTAATCGATAGCAAGGTTACATAGCCATGGTTCTCGAGCTCTCCGTTAAGGTTGGTAATAAGCGAGGAGAGTGCGGCACGTTCAATGGACGGCCATACGAGGCCAATGGCGCCGCTTTTTCTAGATACTAGGCTGCGAGCGGCAAGATTGGGCTGATAGCCCATTTCCTTTGCTAAGGAAAGGATAAGTTGTTTGGTATTTTCTTTGACGAGCGGGCTGCCTCTTAGCGCTTTGGAGACGGTAGAGAAGCTTACGCCAGCCTGCTCAGCTATATCTTTAATGGTTACCATGAATTCCCTCCGGATGGAACGATTGCGAGTATATTGCGACTGCATGCTCATTATCATAAACTACTTAATTCCGAATTGAAAGCGGTATAAATTCAAGTAGACAACATAAGGTTATTGAACTATGATGAAAAATAACAACGTTGTTATTTTTGGGAGGAGTGATTTGATTATGTTTAATTTACACAATACTGTGTCTGTTGTCATCGGGGGAAATGGTGTGTTAGGCAGTGCTATGGCAGCTGCACTCGCTGAAGCAGGATCAAAGGTGGTCGTTGTTGGCCGCGATATGGACAAAGCAAAATTAGTGGTTGAACAAATCGAAAGCAATGGAGGCTCAGCGACCTCTTTCCAAGCGGATGCAACTAAAAAAGATCAGTTGGAATCCGCATTGGATTACGTTCTTCAATGGGGTGGACGGGTGGATACCCTGGTGAATGCCTCTGGCACCAATAGCCCAACTCCGTTCTTTGAACTGGACATGGATGAATGGGATAGAATTATGGACGTTAACTTGAAAAGTATTGTGTTAGCGAGCCAAGTGTTTGGTAAAAAAATGATTGAGCAGGGCAATGGCGGATCAATTATTAATATTTCATCGGTATCTTCGACACAGCCATTATCCAAAGTGTTCACATACTCAGCTTCCAAAGCGGGAGTAAATAGCGTAACACAATTTCTAGCGCGGGAATTTGCTCCGGATAAGGTAAGAGTGAATGCCATCATTCCGGGATTCTTCCCAGCCGAGCAAAACAAAAAAATTCTTTCGCCTGAGCGAATTGAATCCATTATGAGACATACACCAATGGTACGTTTCGGAGATCCTGAGGAGCTTAAGGGAACGGTTGTTTACTTGGCTTCTCCAAAAGCTTCTTCGTTCGTTACAGGCACATTACTGCGGGTTGACGGCGGATTTGGAGCGATGACGATATGAGCGGCATTCTTAGAAAGCTGGTTGAGAACATCCCTATCCCTAAGATGGTTAAGATTCGGCAGTCCTTTGACGATACGATTCTAGCAGATCCCCTTGCGGAATTGACTCAGCAACTGCGAACTTCAGAAGGGACGCCGAGAATTTCGGCAGGACAAAAGGTTGCTGTAGCAGTAGGCAGCCGCGGAATCTCCCGCATAGCGGATCTAACGAAAACCGTTATTGATGAGCTGAAACGAGTAGGGGCTGAGCCCTTTATCGTTCCTTGTATGGGAAGTCATGGGGGTGCGACAGCAGAGGGACAGACTGAAGTACTCGCACATCTTGGTATTGACGAGGTAAGTATGGGTTGTCCCGTTCGTTCATCGATGGAAGTGGTCGAGCTGGATCGTTTGCCTAATGGCTTGCCGATATACTGCGATAGAATCGCAGCTACCGAGGCAGATGCCATCGTCGTGATTAATCGGATTAAGCCGCATACCGCATTCCGTGGGCCGATTGAAAGCGGATTGCTTAAGATGATTGCAATTGGGCTTGGCAAACAAAAAGGAGCTGAAGCCTGTCATCAGCTTGGCTTTAAATATATGGCGGAGAACGTGCCGGCGATGGCCCGGGTTATGCTCTCCAAGCTGCCGATCCAGTTCGGAGTGGCAATTGTGGAAAATGCTTACGATCAAATCTGCCGTATTGAAGTGCTTGGCCCTGAGTTGATGGAGGCAAGAGAAACGGAGCTGCTGCTTGAAGCGAAAAGCCGTCTGCCGCAAATCCTTTTCTCGGAGCTGGATGTGCTTGTCATTGATTACATCGGCAAAAATATAAGCGGTGATGGCGCTGATCCTAATATTACAGGCAGATATCCAACTCCTTACGCTCATGGCGGGCCTGAGGTGAATAAGATGGTTGTTCTCGATTTAACTCCTGAATCCAAAGGAAATGCCAATGGCGTAGGGACAGCTGATTTCACGACTAGCCGCTTAGTAGGCAAGACCGATTGGCCTGGCACCTATGCGAACGGATTGACTTCAACGGTGTGTGCGCCAACAAAGCAAGCAACGACGCTTGAGAACGATCGCGATGCGATAAAAGCTGGAGTTAAGACTTGTAATATTCTTGATTACACCACATGCCGACTTATTCGCATTCGGGATACGCTGCACTTAGGAACGATTGAAATATCTGAATCCTTACTGGAAGAAGCGAGGAATAATCCGCGAATTGAAATTTTGGAAGGACCTTATGAGTGGGCTTTTGATGAGGAAGGTTTTTTGCCGAAATGACGATAGATGAACGCATCATATTAGCTGTTGATATTGGTACAACAAGTCTGAAAGCATTGGCCGTCGATCAGTCTGGCCATATTCACGGAAGTCATTCCATTCCGTATCCGCTTCATACGCCAAGTCCAGGATATGCAGAGCAGGATCCGGATGTCATATACGAGGCTTTACTAGATGGCGTAGCCCATGTGATGAAACAGGGCAACTGGAAAGCAGAACAAATTTTATGCGTAACCTTCAGCTCTGCTAACCACAGCTTGATTCTGCTGGATGAGAGTGGTTCCCCTCTTACACCAAGCATAACTTGGGCAGATCAACGCAGTGCAGCACAGGCGGAACGACTGTTGAAGGATGGAACGGGATTATCGGTATATTCTCGGACGGGAACTCCTATCCACCCGATGTCGCCGCTCGTAAAGCTGATTTGGATGAGAGAGGAACAACCGGAGCTGTTTCGCTCTGCTAAACTGTTTGTTGGCATTAAGGAATATGTATTTAATAAGCTGTTTGGCTATACGGTAATGGATTATTCACTTGCTAGTGCTACCGGATTATTCAACCTAGAACATCTGACATGGGATGAAGAGGCTATGCAGCTTGCAGGTATTCGAGCAGAGCAGCTGCCCCCATTAGTTCCGACTACGGAACGGCTGTCTGGCTTGAAGCCGGAACCGGCTGGCCGAATGGGAATAGGAGTGGACACTCCGTTTGTCGCTGGGGCGCAGGATGGTGTGCTGGCTAATCTAGGAATTGGCGCAGTAGAGGATGGTGTGTTGGCCGTAACAATTGGTACGAGTGGAGCGGTTCGGACCTCCGTTGATCATCCTGTCTTTGATCCAGAAGGAAGACTGTTCTGCTACGCACTGACGAAGGATCTCTGGATTACGGGCGGACCAACGAACAACGGGGCGATCGTAGCGAATTGGATATCGGATAGACTCTATCCAGGCAGACCGATGGATGAGGTGCTGCCACTTGCGGCCGAATCACCCCCAGGTTCTAATGGACTTCTTTTTCTACCCCTCTTGTCAGGTGAACGTGCTCCGTTCTGGGATGCTCAGGCTAAGGGTGTCATGTTCGGACTAACACTCGCGCATAGAGAGACAGACATGCTTAGAGCTGCTATGGAAGGCGTCCTCTATCAAATTACCGCTATTGCTTCCTTCATGAAACAAATAGGAGGAACACCTAGTGAGGTTCGAGCTTCTGGAGGGTTTGCCCGTTCTTCATTATGGTGCCAGATGATGGCTGATATGCTTGGCGTACCGGTTCGAATACCTAGCTCAGTAGAAAGCTCCGGACTAGGAGCTGCTCAGCTTGGACTTTATGCAATGCAAGATTGCCAAGGTCCATTGCTCAGGTGGAAGGACACGGAGGGCAGCCTTTATGAGCCAAATGAAATCAATCATAAATTATATCAGTCTATATTACCGCTTTATTTAAGCTTATATGATCGATTGAAAGAACCGATGCGAGAATTGACGAAGCTGCAGTCTGCATCTGTACAATAACTCGGGCTGAAGGAGGAACCTATAACATGCATGATAAATACAACAAGCTGCAATCGATACTAACTGAAATGGGATCTGTAGTTGTTGCGTTCTCCGGGGGAGTTGACAGTACTTTTCTACTCGATGTAGCGCTAAAGACGCTGGGGCGTGATCGTGTTCTAGCCGTCACCGCTGATTCGGAGACCTATCCGACAGAGGAGCTGAGAGAAGCGATTAAGCTCGCAAGCATTCTCGGAGCCAATCATCAAGTCATCGAAACATCGGAGCTTAATATCCCGGGCTACAAAGAGAACACAGGCAATCGTTGCTACTTCTGCAAAAGAAGCTTGTTTGAGCATCTAGAGCCGTTCATCCAAGACGGAAAGTATCGTCATATTGTTTATGGTCTCATCGCGGACGATATGAATGAGCATAGACCTGGCGTTAAAGCGGCGAAAGAACATGGAGTACGTGGACCGCTTCAGGAAGCGGGACTGTATAAAGAGGAAATTCGTGATTTATCTCGTGAATCGGGACTTCCAACCTGGAATAAGCCTTCATTCGCCTGCCTGTCCTCCCGGATTGCCTATGGGGAGACGATCACGATTGAGAAGCTTGGACGAGTAGGAGAATCCGAGCGTTTCATTCGTTCACTTGGTTTCGGACAAGTTAGAGTAAGGAGTCATGGCGATATCGCAAGAATCGAAGTAGAACCGGATGCGATGGAGCGGTTAATTGAGCATGCATCGGTTATTTCAGAGAAGCTGAAGGAGATCGGTTTTATATATGTAGCCATGGATCTCTCGGGTTATCGCAGCGGCAGTATGAATAAAGTACTCCCGAATGGGGGGATTAGCCATGAACGAGTTTGAGGATCTAGGCTTTTGCAAGCTGGATGTCGGTCGCAAGGAGCGAACAGGGCATCCGGAAGTGGTATTCGGAATGGGGAAAACAGTGGAGCAGGTGGATACTATTTTCTCCAGACTGGTTGAGGTTCATGGTAGAGCGTTAGTTACGCGTGCTACTGCCGAAATGGCACAGGTTGTATGTAGGAAATATTCGGAGGCGAAGTATGACAATGCCTCTCGTCTTATCTCATTAGGTCAATCTGAGATTAAGCTGCCAGGGAAAGTGGCTGTATTAACCGCAGGCACATCAGACATTCCAGTGGCAGAGGAAGCAGCTGGAACGGCGGAATGGATGGGCTGCGAGGTCGATCGTATTTATGACGTCGGAGTAGCAGGAATTGATCGGCTTCTGAGTCAAAGGGATCGGATAAGAGAAGCATCCGTCGTCATTGCCGTTGCGGGTATGGAGGGAGCATTAGTCAGTGTTGTTGGCGGATTCGTTCGCAGACCAATTATTGCTGTACCAACATCAGTTGGATATGGTGCCAATCTTCAAGGGATCACAACGCTATTAGCCATGATGACCTCTTGCGCCTCGGGCGTTACGGTGGTCAACATAGACAATGGCTTCGGTGCAGGCTTTCAGGCAGCTATGATTTTACAGTTGGTATCGGAGGGTACGTAGAATGAGAAAGATTTATTTGGATTGCATATCTGGTATCGCAGGGGATATGGCACTATCCGCATTAGTAGATCTTGGTGCTGATCCAGACTATGTCATCAGACATTTGAAAGGGTTGCCGATTGATCAGTTTACGATGGAATTTGAAAAGGTGGATCGGAGAGGGATTACAGCAAAGTGGCTGAAGCTGAGCTTCGATTCTGTTCCTGATGGTGGACATGGTCATACGAATCATGACCATGAACATGAACATAGCCATGAACATCAACATGTTCACAGTCATGATCATCACCACGAACATGACCATGATCATAGCCACGACCATCATCACGAACATAGCCATGAACACAGTCATGAACACAGTCATGAACACAGCCATGACCATCAACACGATCACCTTAATCACGATCATTCCCATGAGCACTCACATGTAGAACACCATCATCATGAACATAGAAAAGCCTCCGACATTATTCGGATGATTGAAAGCTCCGAGCTTCCGGTTCGGGTTAAGGAAAGGAGCTTGTCGATCTTCCATCTAATCGCGGAAGCGGAAGGCAAAATTCATGGCATGGACCCGGCTGAGGTTCACTTTCATGAAGTGGGAGCAATGGATTCCATCATCGATATCATTGGTGTATGTCTAGCGCTCGAAAGTCTTGATGTCAGTACAATTGTCGTCTCACCTGTTCCAACTGGAACGGGCAAACTCCGGATGGCTCATGGTCTGTACCCGATACCCGCTCCTGCCACGGCTGAGCTGCTGTGCGGAGTGCCGCTTTCCTCATTCATGGCAAAAGGAGAATTAACGACGCCGACTGGAGCGGGCATCGTGAAAGCACTAGCCACTGAATTCGGAGAGCTGCCAGCCGGTACAATTGAACGAATTGGTTATGGCGCAGGGACTAAAAATTTTGATCATCCCAACGTAATAAGGGCTGTGCTGTACCAACAGGAACAGAAGCCGCAAGCAGAAGAGAAAATTATGATTATTGAAGCGCAAGTGGATGATTCAACAGGAGAAACGCTCGGTTATGCGATGGAAAAGTTGTTTGAAGCTGGAGCGCTTGATGTCTATCATACACCAGTGTATATGAAGAAAAACCGTCCAGGTGTCCTCATAACCGTATTATGTCTTCCAGCTAATCATGTTCGATGCGAGGACATCCTGTTAGCCGAAACCTCCACCTTTGGTGTACGAAGAAGTGAATGGCAGCGCAGAATACTGGATCGTCAGTGGATCCAGTTGGATACTCCCTACGGCTCTATCCGAGTAAAGCAAGCACTTGATGGGAACAAGATTGTTCGGCAATCACCTGAATATGAGGATGCGGCTCAAGCGGCTCGAACATTCGGTGTATCTCTAGAGACGGTATTCCGTGAAGTATATAAGCGATTAGACAATTAAAGAGCTAAGAAGGAGACCTAATCATGAATTCTCAAACGCTTGTAAGCAAAGAAGACCTTCGCCAAACCGTTGAGCGTCTGGCGCTCTCCGTTCCTGTTACGGATATGCATACCCATTTGTATGCACCAGAATTCGGTGAACTGCTGCTGTGGGGCATCGACGAATTGTTGACCTATCATTATTTGATTTCAGAATCATTCAGATGGTCCGAGGATGAATACAGCCATTTCTGGTCATTGAGCAAACGCGAGCAAGCTGATCACATATGGAAGCTGCTGTTCATTGACCATTCGCCAATAAGTGAGGCGGCTAGTGGTTTCATCACGATTCTGAAGCGTCTAGGGATGGACGTATCTTCCCGGAATCTCGATGATTACAGGAAGGCATTCGCTGAAAGAACGGTAGAAGAGCAGGTTGATACCGTACTGCAAATCGCTGGCATTGATAAAATCGTCATGACCAATGATCCATTTGATCCGATTGAAAGACCGGTATGGCTCTCGGGCAAAGGGAAATCAGATCCTCGTTTCTATGCGGCGCTTCGTGTCGATATGCTGCTGAATGACTGGCCAGCAGCCGTAATTCTGCTTCAAAGCCTTGGCTATGAAGTGAAAGAAGAGTGGAGCGAGCGAACGAAATCGGAAACCCGTCGGTTTCTGAAGGAATGGATCATTCGTATGGATGCGCTCTATCTTGCCGTCTCGATGCCTGGTGACTTTACTTATCCAGCTGAGGACCATCGGAGCCGGATGATAGATGACGTTATGGTTCCCATATGCCAAGAGCAAGCCATACCCTTCGCACTTATGATTGGTGTACGTAGACGAGTGAATCCTGAATTGAGCTTGGCGGGAGATATGAGCATGCTCTCTGATGTGTCCGCTGTAGAAGCTTTATGTCGCCGCTACCCCGACCAGAAGTTTCTTGTGACGATGCTGGCAAGAGAGAATCAACATGAATTAACGGTACTAGCTCGTAAGTTCCGGAACCTAATGATTTTCGGCTGCTGGTGGTTCCTGCATATTGAATCCATGGTCGAGGAAATGACGAGATTCCGCTTGGAGCTGCTAGGAACTTCCGTCATCCCGCAACATTCTGATTGTCGTGTATTTGAGCAGCTCATCTATAAGTGGGAACATTCCCGAGTCATCATTGGGAAAGTGCTGGCAGATAAATATGAAAGACTGCAACGCAGCGGCTGGTCGGTTACAGAAGACGAAATTCGTAGAGATTTGGACGATATGCTGAACCAAAACTTCTGGCGTTTTCTCGGCAAAGGGAAATAAGAACAATTATGAGTAGTGGAGTCACGTTCATAGGAACGTGACTTTTTTTAAACCATGAACGATGAACAATCCATAGTTTACACATTTTTATACATCGTTTATTTTCGACAGCCTGAGATCGTATAGAGGTAGTATTTCAATAGGGGGAATGAGAATGCATATATTAATCGTTGATGACGAGATGATCATTCGTAATGGCTTGAAAAATATGATGTTGTCCTACAGTAAGCCGTTTGCCAGTATTCGAGTAGCTGAGAATGGCGAGCAGGCATTGGACTTAATCGCGGAATATCCTCCCCAGATAGTGATAACTGATATTCGCATGCCAAGGATGGACGGTCTGGAACTTTGTAAGCGGATACATGAATCTTATCCTTATATTAGAGTTGTTGTTATTTCAGGATTTGCTGAGTTTGAATATGCCAAGCAGTGTGTTGCATACGGGGTTAAAGAATATATGTTAAAGCCTGTTATTAAAATGGATATTCATGAAATGCTGGATCGATTGCTCACCGCTTTGGATAAAGGAGTAGTTACGCCAACACAGTCGGAAAAATGGTTGGATGAGATGACAGAGCATATTTGGAATTTGCGGTTGCCGGATGTAGACAAATGCTTAGATGAGTGGCTCACCTATTGCGGGGAGAGAATAGATCATCCTAATCAATTAAATGAACTATTAGAGGATTCCTTCCTAGCCGTATTAGATCGATTAAAAGTAAAAGGCTACAGTTTCACAGATTCGGATAGCTATTTAGAAAAGAAAACATTGCCTGAGATCAAGATGAGGTTCCGCGACAAAGTTAATTCCATAACAGATGAGCTAGCTCAGCGTAGGGGCGGATTTAAAGATCTATTGGCTGAAGCCAAAGCTTATATTGAACAGAACATCGCCAAGGAGGTGACGTTGGAGGAGGTCGCTAATCTTGTAGGACTGACACCTAACTATTTCAGTTTGTATTTCAAAAAAGCAACCGGCGTTACGTTTATAAACTATCGGATGAGCAAGCGAATAGAAGCAGCCGAGCAGCTGCTGGCGTTGCCTCATTATCGAATTGTAGACGTTGCACATGAGACTGGTTATGAGGATTATTCCCATTTCGCCAAAACATTTCGGAAAATGAAAGGGATTACACCTACCGAATTTCGTAGTCGCTTGGGGATTAAATAAATGATAAGGAGACGAAAAGGATTATTTTTTCGATTATATATTTGTTTTATTATCCTTATTCTCATACCGCTAGTTGTCCTCGGTTTGACTACCTTTTATGGCGCTTCGGATAAGCTCCGTGATCAGGCTGAGGAGAATATGGCCCAGATCATCAATATTACTTCACATCACATGGAGCAGTATTTTAGAAGCTATGAGAATTCGACGCTCTCATTGCTTACTAATTTGGATATTAAAGAATATCTTGATCTAGCTTCGGGCTCTTATTATGAGAATTATTTTTACACCTCAAGGATTAAATTAAATGCTTTCGAGCCGCTTCTGATTCGCCATCCCGATGTCATTACCGCGTTATACATCATCAGGGAGGACGGCCGCTCCGTCATTGTAAATAAGGGAACGTACGTAGACTTTACTACTTCGTCTGCGAAGGAATATTTTGATGATATGTTCTCTAATGTTCCTGACAATGGGAAAATCGATATTAGGAATGAGAGTATTGCTTCCGGGCAAGAGGGTCATTCTATTACCCTTGCTCGCAAAATCATGGGACTCCGTTCGATGGAGTATAAGGGTATTCTGGCAATGGAAGTCAAGAGCTCGGACTTATCCTCCTTGTGGAAAGGAATTGAATTAGGACAACGCAGTTTTTTTAGTATAGCCGACAAGCAGGGCAAGATTATCTATCACAATGTTTCAAGTAAGATTGGTCAGCAGGTTTCTGCTTCCTTGAAGAGGGAACTCCCTAAGGACAAAGTCGAGTCATTCGTAAGCTCCGAGGATGGTGAGGAAATGTTTACGGTCGCACTGCATTCGTCTTATACCGATTGGGATCTACAGATTTCTATTCCAATGGATGATCTGAACGAGCCGATCGTAGGTATCCGGACCAACTTGATTTGGATTGGTGCTGTCACAATGGCATTGGCCTTATTGCTAGCCTACCGCTTCAGCTATTCCATTACGAATCCTATCCAAAGTTTAAGACGGGGTATGAAGAAAGTGGAGAAGGGAGATTGGGCACGTATTCCGATTATAGGCAAGCAGGATGAGGTAGATGAGCTGATTGTCAGCTACAATTCAATGATCCATAAGCTGTCTGATCAGGTTGAGCAAATCTACATAGCAGAGAGTAACAAGCGTGAAGCAGAGCTGGAACGGCAGAAAGCAGAGCTTCAGGCGCTTCAACTGCAAATAAACCCTCATTTCTTATACAACACGCTGGAGACGATTGTCTGCTTTCCTGCCGTTCAGGATTCAATAGAGGTATCAGAAATCGTGAAAAGCATGGCTTATATGCTGAGATATGCGGTCCAAACCAGCTTAGAGGAAATTACAGTCGTCAACGAGCTGAAGCATGTACTGAATTACATGACGATACTGAAGCATCGATACGGTAAGGAATTCGAATTTGAAGTGGAGATCCCGCCTGATCTTTTATTGAAGAAAATGGTTAGACTGACGCTCCAGCCACTTATCGAGAATGTATTTCAGCATGCGTTCTTCGAAGGATTTGAGGATAAGCATCATATTCAGATAGGGGCGCTAGAAACGGATACGGTCTTTATTGTCTCGGTCATTGATAACGGATCGGGGATGAGTGAATCAACCTTGCAGCAATTAAGAAGCAGATTGGCAACCAAGCATTTGACCGACAAGCAAGAAGGCAAAGGGGGAATTGGTCTCTCTAATGTCCACCGTCGTATTCAGCTTGTATTCGGAGAAGCTTACGGTCTTGAAGTAGAGAGCAAGCTGGGTGAAGGGACAATCATTCGAATGATTATGCCCAAATCGTATTAAAAACCATACTGACAAAGATGTTGCCATCTTAGAATCTCCGACCATAGTGTAAGATTGCCGTACAAACTATTATAGGAGTTGACTCCGATGGCAAAAAGTAATACTTCTGTGTCAGATCCGGAAAGAATCGTATTCCGGAATGGGAAGGAGCGTTGGGCGAATTTTAAGAAGTACAAGTTCTTATACTTACTAACTATTCCAGGCATTCTGTACTTTATGCTGTTTAAGTATGTTCCACTATTTGGATCGGTCATGGCGTTTCAGGATTACAACATTTTCAAAGGATATTTAGGCAGCGCATGGGTGGGACTCGACCATTTTCAGCGAATGTTTCAATATCCAGACTTTTTGCGAATCTTAAAAAATACGATACTTCTCGCCATCTATAGCTTAGGATTTTCTTTTCCCATTCCTATCCTTCTTGCGCTATTGCTCAATGAGATTCGAAAAGTATTATTTAAACGGACATTACAGACTATTCTCTATATGCCTCACTTTCTATCTTGGATCGTTATTGGAGGTATAGCGATAGAGATTCTATCTCCGCGTAATGGATTTGTGAACAATATCATTACATCATTAGGCTTTAATGCCGTTTACTTTATGGGTGAGGAATCCTATATACGCACCATTCTGGTTTCTTCAGGTATATGGAAGGATGCAGGCTGGGGAACGATTATCTATCTGGCTGCTTTGACCGGTATCAATCCTGACTTATATGAAGCATCGGAGATGGACGGAGCAAGCCGTTGGAAACAGACACTTTCGATCACGCTGCCGGCGATCATGCCGACTATAACGATTTTATTTTTGTTGCAAATTGGCCATTTTATGGACTTTGGGTTTGAAAGAGTATCCGTATTTCTGAATACGCTTAATTCTAGCAAAGGTGAAATTTTGGACACTTATATTTATACAATCGGTCTTCTCGATAGACAATATAGTTATACAACAGCGATCGGTCTATTCAAATCAGTAGTGGGGCTTGTCTTGATTATGACAGGGAACGCAGTAAGTAAGAAAATGACCGGTGAAGGATTATATTGAGGAGGAGACCAACATGGTAAGAGTAAGCACCGGACAGCGGTGGTTTAACGCATTTAACTATATATTCCTTATTGTACTGGGATTAAGTATGATTCTGCCGATTGTACATGTGCTAGCGCAGTCATTAAGCAGCAACGCAGCGATCAATAACGGTAAGGTATACCTGTGGCCGGTCGATCTAACCCTAACGAATTACAAGGCAGTAATGGGGGAGAAGCTGATCTGGCGTTCGTTCGCGATTAGTGTATATATTACCGCACTTGGCACCTTTATCAATCTAGCAATGACGGCTATGTTAGCTTACCCGCTGTCACGAACTGAATATGTATACCGCAAGCCTGTATTGGTCTTTGTATTATTAACGATGATTTTTACTGCGCCTCTAATTCCAAACTATTTGCTAGTTAAAGAATTAGGTCTCCATGATACCTTATGGTCATTAATGCTGCCAGGAGCCATCAGCGCATTTAATTTGTTTGTCATGCGTTCCTTTTTTGTAGCATTGCCATCCGAATTAATTGATTCATCACGAATCGATGGTTGCGGAGAAGCGCGTATTTTATGGAGTATTGTATTGCCTTTATCTAAGCCAGTTATGGCTACAATCGGTATCTTCTATGCTGTATCACTTTGGAACAATTATGCGAATGCCCTTTATTATATCAATGATCGAATGTTGTATCCGCTTCAAGTTAGACTGCGTGAATTTATTATTACGGACAGCTCTTCTATTAATGCACCTGCGGAGGATGTACTCTTATCTTCTCCAGAAGGGATCAAAATGGCTGTGGTTATCATTGCCACCATTCCGATTATGCTCGTATATCCTTTCCTGCAGAAACATTTCACTAAAGGGATGATGGTAGGCTCGGTTAAATCATAATCAAAGTAAAAAAAACCATTACACAATATATGAGTACATATCAACGAGGTTTGTACCATGATAAGTTAATCATTGTTAAATGAAAGCGCTATACAAGATGAAGGGGGAACTTTGAATGAAAAAAAGCTTGATTAGTTTATTATGTATTATGCTTCTAGCTGGGTTATTGGCAGCTTGCCAGAATTCGAACAAGAAAGCAGAGAATACAGCTGCACCAGGCGCTAATGGTTCTACAACAGCATCGGATACACCATCTGCAGAACCGACTAAATTCTCCATTGCAAGAGGTACTCTTGCACTTAAGGCTGTAGAATCGGTAGAAGACATTAATAAAGATAAATGGGTTATTGAACTAGAGAAACGTACGAACACGGACATGGATATTCAATTACTTCCGCATAAAGACTTCAAACAAAAGATTTCCTTGATGTTCGCAGGCGGCAGCATACCAGATGTGCTGGTAGCCTATCAATCTATGACGCCAGCAAGCAAAGATATGAAGGGTGCTGTTGAGGCAGGTATATTCATGCCGCTGGATGACATTCTTAAGTCTCACGGACAAAACCTGCTTAATTCGATTCCAAAAGAAGCATGGGATGAGGTTACCTATAACGGGAAGATTTACTCCATTCCGCAATATTTAAGCGTTCAATCACGTCGTTCGACGTTTGTGCGTTCGGATCTTCTTGAGAAAGCTGGCATTCAAGCACCGGCTACTATTGACGACGTGCTTCCTATGCTGCGTGAATTTAAAAAGCAAGGCATTGAACAACCGTTTGGTTTCCGCGAAAACTTCAAATATGCTGATTTCATATTGGGAGCTTATGATGTAATGCCGTACAGCACGATGTATGAGAAACAAGGCGATCAAATCGTTCCGAAGTTCTTCGATAGCGAGAACATGATGAAGGCGCTGGAAATGTATAAAACCATGTATGACGAAGGCTTAATGGCCAAAGATTTCGCAACGATCACGGGTGCAATGTGGACGAAGAGCCGCGATGCCGGTAATATCGGAATCTATAATGCGAATGCGAATCAGCTTGGTATTTACCAAAGTGAATTGATTAACAGTGTTCCAGACGGCAAGCTGACGATGATTCCTTCGCCAGTTGGTCCTGACGGCAAAGGCGGTACGATGCTTTACAACATGACTTTGGAACAAGCTTATCTTAATTCAGATCTGGATAAGTCGAAAGCTGAAGCGATTGTCGCCTATTTCGATTATATGGTTAGCGATGAAGCCAAAACCTTCTTTACCTTCGGTAATGAAGGTGAAACCTATACGACGGACAATGGGAAAATCACTTATCAAGTTCCAGCAGATGAGGAAGCACGATATTCCGAACAACGTCGTAACTGGTTATGGATCGCTCAAGATGGCGCATTTAACAAGGATAGACTTCCTCTAGAAACAAAGGGTGAGGAAATGCTGAACGGTTTCGTATCTATCTTGCCGAATGAAGGACGCGGTGGCGTCTCCTTTGATCCTGAGCTTGATAGCTATACCAAATATCCAGATTTGGCACCGAAATTCGATGAGCCTTCGAAGTTTATCGTCGATCACATGATTGCAATGATATATGGCAAGGAAAAAATTTCTGAATGGCCGAAAGTAATCGAAACTTGGAAGGAAAGAGGCGGCAATGAAATTATTAAAGAAGCAACAGAGCGCTTTAATAGTAAATCAGGCGTAGTCATTGGACCAGACGCTAATGTGCAATAAGCGTCAGAGCCACGTTCTCAGGAGCGTGGCTTTTTTTTAAAAATATAAGAATTTATAGGTTTTGATTTATAAATACGCTTCTATTTCACCGCGAAACGATGCTTCGTCTCAAAGGACGGCGAAGCCGTTTCTGCTTGGATGATTGTTCGATCAGATCATAAACAGAGTAAAAAACAACAGCACACAATAAATGAGTACATATCAACTGGATACATACCATGTTAAGTTAATAATGATTATAGAGAAGCGCTATGTATAAAAAAGCTCAACGGGCGTCCGAGAGGACGCTCTTTAAAGCATTTAAAATATTAAAAATGAATTAGATAGGAGAATGGATTTGAAAAAAGAGAGATTAATAGATGGTTGGCAGCATTTCACCGGTGGGCTCGGAGGCGTGTGGGAAGTATGGCGGGCTGATAAAATAAATAATCACTTTAATGTTCCTTGGCAAGCGGTTTCGCTTCCGCATAGCTATAATGCGTTAGATGTTATGGACCCCGACTGTACTTATTATCAAGGTCAGGGCTGGTATCGACTCAAAGCAGATATTCGTAATCCGTACCTTAATGGGCGGACTTTGCTTCACTTCGAAGGGGCAGGTCAGCGAACGGATATTTATATCTATACGAGCAAGGTTGGATCACATCTTGGCGGCTATGATGAATTCTCAGTAGATATAACGGAAGCAGCTTCCGAAATCAGACAAATGGAGCGTTATCAGGATACGGTGCCTATCGCCATATGCTGCGACAATAGCAGAGATTTGGAGACCATCCCTTCTGATGCTAATGATTTTCACGCATACGGCGGTATTTACCGTTACTTGAATCTCGTCTATGTGCCGGCTGTATCGATTGAGCGAGTGCATGTAGCGACAGATTGGGTTGACTCTTGCGATAGTGCAAAATCAGGCAAGGGTGAGGTGAAAGTAACGGTAGATATCTCCCTCTATAATCCGGAGCAGTATCAAGATGAGTTAAAAGTAAAAATAATCTTGAAAAATCCCCAAGGGAAAGAAATGGAATGTTTGGAAGCACGCTTATCCCCATGGGAAGGGATGAGGGGCGCAGCGGAATTCGTGCTAACTGATCCGGCCTTATGGTCAACGGTTTCACCAAATCTATATTCTGCAGAGATCATGCTGGAAAGTGTACATGGGGAAACGTCGCTTAGTGAAAAATTCGGATTCCGGACATTTGAATTCCTACCAAATGGTCCATTCCATTTGAACGGTGAACGATTGCTGCTTCGCGGAACGCATCGGCATGAGGATTTTGCAGGGGTAGGACCAGCCATGACGGAGAAGATGATTCGTGAGGAGCTTCAAGTCATCAAAGAGATGGGTGTCAATTTCATCCGGCTTGGTCACTATCAGCAATCGCGAATCGTTCTGGAGCTTTGCGATGAACTTGGGATTTTGGCATGGGAGGAAATTCCTTGGAGCCGCGGCGGCTTAGGCGGGGAAGGGTATCGTCAGCAATGCCGCGACATGCTGGAAGCTATGATTACTCAGCATAAGAATCATCCATCTATCGTGTTATGGGGTCTTGGCAACGAAAATGATTGGGAATGCGACTTCGATTATTTTGATCAGGAAGAGATACGGACCTTTATGAAGGAGCTGCACTTATTGTCTCATCGACTGGACCCGTCTCGACTTACAGCTATCAGACGTTGTGATTTCTGCAAGGATATTGTTGATGTGTATTCTCCTTCGATATGGGCTGGTTGGTATCGAGGGGTGTATACCGATTATGAAGAAAGCTGCAATACAGCAGCTAAAGAGGTCAAATCATTCTTCCATGCAGAATGGGGAGCAGATAATTTGGCAACTCGTCATGTAGAACAGACCTATACAGGCTTCTCCATTATTGGCGAAGGAGAAGGTGCGACAGATGAACGGGATGGCGATTACCTCCTAGTAGGCGGCGAGCCTAGAGTATCACGTGATGGCGATTGGTCTGAGACGTATTTTTGCGAAATGATCGATTGGTACTTAAGTGCACAAGAGCGGATGGGCTGGTTAACGGGTGCAGCTCAATGGGCATTCAAGGATTTCGCTACTCCGGTGCGGCCGGACTCTCCAATTCCTTATCTGAATATGAAAGGAGTTGTAGAGCGCGACTTGACCAAGAAGGATGCGTTCTATGTATTCCAATCCTATTGGTCTGAAGAGCCGATGGTTCATATTTATGGTCAGACGATGCCGGTTCGATGGGGAAAAGCAGATGAAGTCAAGATGGTTAAGGTGTATTCCAACTGTCATTCTGCAGAGCTATTTCTTAACGGCGTCAGCTTAGGAACAAAGCGTCGTGATTCGAATGATTTCCCTGCAGCGGGATTACGTTGGGAGAATAAGTTTGAGCCTGGATTGAATCATGTACGGGTAATCGCAGAGCGTGATGGCGTTGTGGTAGAGGAAGAATTGACTTTCGAATACCAGACGCAGGCATGGGATAAGCCTGCTGCTCTACAGCTAATTGCCGAGAAACGGGATAATGGCTTATACGAAGTGTTGGTGGAAGCCTACGATAGCAAGGGTATCTTTTGCCCGGATGCGGCAAACTTTATACGGTTCGATGCAGCAGGAGACGGCAAGCTGCTTGACAACCTCGGCACGATTCGGGGTTCTCGGCTTGTACAATTAGCAAGCGGGAGAGCGAGTATTTATGTCGATCCTCAAGGGGCACGTCCTCCTCATATCGAATTAGGAGAGTTCTTCACTGCAGGTGGTCCAGCATCTTCGTTAATCAATCCAGAGGACAATAAGAAGGAATCATGTGCTGTCGTAAGTGCGGCCTGTGATGGAATACCAACTGCTTTTGTATTCATTAACTCAAATAAGATAACGTCTAATAGCAAGATAGCAAGATAGCAAGATAGCGAGATAGCGAGATAGCGAGATAACAGATATCAAGATAAAGAAGGAGAATTCAATGATGCAGATTCCAGACAAGGAACAATTTGATTTTACAGTACCACTGGCTAAGCTATTGGATAAGGGGGAGCGTATGCTCCATCAAATGGGAGATAAATCTCCTCATGTAGCCAAAGCTGATGGCCAATATGATGATATGCGTCATGATTGGTGGACTTCAGGATTTTGGCCGGGAATGCTTTGGATCTTATATGATTTAACAGGGGAAGAAAAGTACAAAGAAGCGGCTTGGAGCTGGGATGAGAAGCTGGAGCGTAAGATGATTCAGGAGAATAGCTTCCATCATGATGTAGGATTTCAATTTCTGCCAACATCCGTTATCAAACATAAGCTTACAGGTGATCCAGATGGATTGCGGCGCAGCGTGTTTGCCGCAAATTTTCTAGCTGGACGATTTAACCTAGCTGGACGTTTCCTAAGGGCATGGAATCAAGATAAATTAGGATGGTCGATTATCGATTCTTCTATGAATCTTTCCCTGTTATTCTGGGCTGCGGAGGCGACGAATGATCCGCGGTTCTCACATATTGCCAAAGCTCATGCAGACACGGTTATCGAACACTTCATTCGGGATGACGGTTCCGTCTGCCACATTGTAAGCTTCGATCCGGTGACTGGCGAGTTTATTGAAAGTCTTGGCGGTCAGGGGGCAGGTCCAGATTCTGCTTGGAGCCGAGGAGCAGCATGGGTCATATACGGTATGGCTAATGTGTACAGATATACAGGAGAAGAGAAATATTTGAGAGCTTCACAGCGTGCTGCTAATTTCTTTATCGCTAATTTACCTTCTGATCATGTACCTCACTGGGATTTCAGAGCATCGGAAGAGTTGGATAACGAGCCGAGGGACACTTCAGCTGGTGCTTGCGCTGCATCTGGTCTCTTAGATCTTGCATCCTTGCTCCCTGCCAAAGAAGGCAGTGTATATCGAAGAGCGGCGGAGCGTATCCTTATGTCTCTTCATGACAACTACGCCACTTGGGATCAGCCGAATCATGAGGCGATTCTAATTCATGCAACGGGACATCTTCCTGCTGGTCAGAATGTAGATGTATCGCTGATATATGGCGATTATTTCTTTTTGGAGGCTATCGCCAAGCTGAATGGTTGGAAGAATCGGATTTTTTAGGACTATAATAAGATAGGGTCTTAACTGAACTAAATGGTACTGGACGAGATACATATGACGCTCACTCGGTGGCGATAACACCTGATAAGGACGGTGACGATAAGGTATAAGGACGGTGACGATAAGCCCTGAACAGGACGTGTCGATAAGGCCTGAAAAGGGCTTTAAGTGATCCGAATGCCCACAAGCGAGGGAGAGTAAAGGCCAAAAAGGACCTTAAGTAGCGCTAAATAGCCTGACTAGAGCTCGAAACTTGACGTATGACGCTCAGACGGTGGAGATAAAGCCCGAAAGGGGCTTTAAGTGATCGAATGTCCACAAGCGAGGGAGAGTAAAGGCCAAAAAGGACCTTAAGTAGCTATAAATAGCCTGACTAGCTTGAGCTCGAAACTTGACGTATGACGCTCAGACGGTGGCGATATTAAGTAGCTATAGATAGCCGGACTGGAGCTCGAAAAGGAGCATATAGATATGACGCTCAGACGGTGCTGGACGAGATGCATATGACGCTCATGCGGTGGCGATAAGGCCCGGAGGGAGAGGGTTTTAAGTGATATAAATGTCCGTCCGTCGCAACACATAGTGGATAAATGTTAACAGTTAGCGTTGCATTGATACCAGGATATGTGTTAAATTGACAATACTAATGTGAAGGGGGTGAGGTAGGTGAATCACGAAATGGCCAACAACCGTATTAGCCAGCTGCCGATTGCTATGGCTGGCATTGTTCATACATTTTCCGCTAACGGGATCAGTCTGTCCAATTTTAATCATATGGTTGAACCATTCGCGAGAAGATGCCTACCTTAACCACAACGGATATTTTTATCATCCTAAGGGTCGCAGGCTTGTTGCTGCGGCTCTTTTTGTGTATTCAAGCTAGGGTCTTCAACTAATAGGAGGCTCTTTATAATGATAATAGTTAATGTGCAACAGATAAAGAAATACCATGCAGCAAACCTTATTTTGGATGGGGTAACGCTTCAGCTTCACGATAATGAGAAAGTTGGTTTGATCGGCCGCAACGGCAGCGGCAAATCTACGCTGCTTCGGTTAATTGCCGGACATGAAGGGGTAGACGATGGCTTGCTAACCATTAAGAAGGATTTGCAGATCGGTTATTTACCGCAAATCCCTGCTGAGTTCGAGGAACTGACTGTTTATGAAGTACTCGCCTATGGCTATCGGGAATTGATGATCACCAAGCAGGAAATGACGATTATAGAGCAGCAGATGTCCAGCTCTGAAGCGGTCGCTAATCCGGATATGCTGGAGCGGCTGCTTAAGACTTATGCAACCGTTCAAGAACGGTTCGAACGAGGCGGCGGCTATGAAATGGATACGTCTATTGATCAAGTGGCAAGCGGCTTGCAAATCGATCGAAAGCTTTACCAACGTCACTTCGGAAGTTTGTCCGGCGGTGAGAAGACACGTATTGTACTAGCGTCACAGTTGGTTGTCCGTCCAGCTTTGCTGCTATTGGATGAACCAACGAATCACCTGGATCTCAAGGGGATAGAGTGGCTGGAGCAGTTCCTCCAGCGCTATGAAGGCGCATGTGTGATCGTGTCGCATGATCGTTATTTTCTAGATACCGTGGGTACGAAAATGATTGAACTGGAGGATGGGGAGTCCTATACGTATCTAACCAACTACAGTGGATATATGAAGGAGAAGGAAGAAAGACTGCTGCAGCAGTTCGCACAATTCCAAGAGCAGCAAAAGGTCATGAAGAAGATGAAGGAAACGATCCGTCAGTTGGAGGAATGGGGACGTGTCGGAGGAAACGAGAAATTTTTCAAACGAGCAGCTTCGATTCGCAAAGCTTTGGAGAAAATGGAGGCGGTAAAGCGTCCTGTTCTGGAACGAAAAACGGCAGATTTCGAATTATCACCCTTGGATCGATCAGGCCGGAAGGTGATCAACTTCGATGGGGTAACGAAGCAATTTGGGGATCGTAAGATTCTTAATGGAGCAGAGGGAAGCCTGCTGTATGGCGAGAAGGTTGTGTTGTTAGGTGATAACGGCTCAGGGAAAACAACGCTCTTCAAGCTGCTGCTAGGCGAAGATACGCCAGATGCAGGTGAAGTGGAGCAAGGAGCAAGAGTGGAGATGGGGTACTTGGCTCAGCAGGAGCCTCTGAGAGGTAACAAGCAAACGGTACTGGATTATTTCCGTATGGAAGGCAGCTTGGAAGAAGGCGAAGCACGGAATGTGCTGGCCAAATACTTGTTCTATGGCGCTGACGTATTCAAACCTCTGCAAATGCTTTCTGGTGGAGAATGGTCTCGTCTACGACTAGCCTTGCTCGTAAGGAGCAAGCCGAATCTTCTTCTGCTGGATGAGCCGACGAATCATCTCGACATGGCTTCACGCGAAGCATTGGAAGAGGCGCTGGAGGAATACCCTGGAACCGTGCTGGCTATTTCCCACGACAGATATTTTATAAATCGTCTAGCGAAGCGGGTGTGGGAGTTGAAGCAAGGCAAAATTGCTTCGTATCTCGGTAATTATGAGGATTACAAGGAGAAGCGTGGAGAACGGTCGTTGCAAGAGGATATCACTGCAAACGAGACATCGCGAACGACTGAACGGCAGCAATCAACGGTGAAAGTCATTGAACGGAGCAATCTGACTCGTACAAACGAACGTAAGCGTGAACAGCTGGAAGTAGAGATTGCTAAGCTAGAAGCGGTGTTGGCTCATACCGATGAAGAACTGCAGCGTCTAGATTCCATTGGCGATACGGAACAGCTGGAAGCATGCTGGCGAGAGAGAGAAGCGAAACAAGCACAACTCGATGCGCTTCTAGAATTATGGATGGCGCTGTCTAGCTAACAGGGTTATTAGTGAAGAGAAGTCACACGATCAGAGTGGCATAAATTACAAATATTATTTTTCCTATTCATAGTGGTAATATAACTTGTACTGTGTTTAGGGGGAATAATGATTGAATAATAATCGAATTGATTCATTGGACTCGCTCCGAGGAATCGCCGCAATGGTCGTTGTGATTTTTCACTGTTTATTATCATTTGTTATTCTCTATGAAGCTAACTATAATCGATTTGCTAACGATCTGATGAAGTACTTCACAATAACCCCGCTGCACACCATATGGGCAGGCAGAGAAGCGGTCTTGTTGTTTTTTGTTCTAAGCGGGTTTGTTTTATCGATTCCCTTTTACAAGGGCAAAGTTGTTTCATATGGTTCATATGTGATAAGACGTTTTTTTAGAATATACATGCCTTATATCATGATCATGATGGCATCTGTATTATTAGTGTTCTTGTTTGCAGAGTACAAGGATATACAGGGATTGAGTCGTGCTTATGACTATAGGTGGGCGCATGCTGTTTCATTAGATGACATTATTTCTTTCATTCTCATGATCAATTACGATACGGCAAACGTGAACGGAGTGGTATGGACATTATTTCATGAAATGCGAATCTCCCTCCTATTTCCGTTGTTCCTATTTATCATTATCAAATTCAATTGGATTAAAGCTCTGGTATTGACTCTTAGTTTAAATGCGATCTTCTATGTTGCGTTGGATCTATTGTCAGCGTCACTGAATGATGATATTTTTTCACCCATTATACAATCATTCCAGTGGAGTATTTATTATTGTACGTTTTTTATTGCTGGCGCTATTTTATCGAAATATCGTTCCCGATTATTGGCACTGAAAGCTTCCGGTACCTTTACTAAGATGCTGCTGCTAGCTGCTTCCTTTGTATTAATCAATTGTCGCTGGGTAGAACTGGAGTACAATGTTAAGGATGAGCGAATAACAGATTTTATCTCGGTTGTTGGAATTCTGTTACTATTCGTTGTCGTATTAACTTCGGATAGGCTTGATAAATGGTTGACGAAAAAATCCTTGCTCTGGCTGGGGAAAATATCATTCTCGCTCTATCTGGTACACATACCCGTGATGATGATCGTAACTATTTTCTTAGGCAATATCATCCCGACTGCATTAGCTTTTGTTTTGGTTCCGTTCCTTAGTATGCTGGTCGCTCATTTCACGTATAAATATTTAGAGTTGCCTACTAATAAATTGGGGAAATGGGTTGCTAAAGGATTTGAAAGGCAGCCTCAAAAAATAAGCAACAGGGTTTCGAGTAATAGGAATTTATGAGCTGAAAATGCAAAAGGAATAACCCATACAATCGTTCTTCGGTGATCTGCGGACTGGAACTCAGTGTGCATTACCGTTAAGAATGATTTTTTTTATTGGACAGAGCCTGTTTAATGATGTGAAAGCCCTTGTGAAATCAAGAAAAGATGTCTCTCATCAAAAAAGTCCAATATCCCAAAAAAGTCTTGCGAGGCAAGACTTTTTTGTTTTATTAGCGAGCAAGAATGTCTCATAGACACCCTAATCATGCAAAGACTAGAATTAATTCTGATATCGAAAGGAACAGATCGATTGGAGTGTCGCAGGTCAAAAAGGTTCATCAGAGGAGGTGCTTGGCAGTCGTTGGAGAAGGTTGATTTTCGTTAAAAATGATAAGGAGTGAACTGACTTGAGTATTCGAATTCCGAAAACAAAAAAAGTTATGTCTGTTCTATTAGCATTAATTCTCGTTTTATCTTCTGTTCCCATCGTGAATGCTGCAGGCAATGCATCTAATCTTCTGACAAGCTCAGATTTTGAAAATAATGATACATGGGGTTTTGTGCCGGGGGCAGGAGCAACTGCTGTAGTTGAGGCAGAAGCTGGCGGCAATAAATACTTGAAGTTAAATGGTGCCGGCGGTGGAAATCGTTCCATTGTAAAAACGCTGGATGTACCAACAGAAGATGCCGAGGTTGCGATCCATTTCGACTGGAAGCCAGGCGATGTATCAACCGAAGCTAATAACAGTGAAATTTTATTCAGTGATGTGAACAGCAATCCTCTCTTTCGGCTTGTAAAAGCAGGCGGGACGGGTGGGGAAATCAAGTATGGCATTGGATCAACAGGCACAGATCTGACAACGACACAACCTGTCACAGGGGTGAGTACGGACGAGAGTTGGTTGTCTGTCACCGTTAATTTCAACTTTAAAAATGAAAGCGTTTTAATGAGCGTATACAACAAAGATGATGACTCGCAACGCTTCACAAGCTCAGCGGTCGACATCAGCTCGATCAACTATGCGAACAGCATCTCGAAGATTTCCGTGATAGGCAATCGTGCGAGCGGCAACACGCTTGGATTTATAACTGGGCTGGATAATTTGAATATTTATGGGTCGGGGGAACCTGCACCGAATCAAGGTGCGAGCAATATTGCATCTATTGTAACGGCTTATGATGCGCAGATTAGCGTACCGAAAGAGGTAGCGAAAGCAGATATCCTTACTTTTTTCCCTAGTACGGTGAAAGTTGAATTAGAGAACAAGGTAAGTATAGAAGGAGTGCCTATTCATTGGGATAGTGCCGATTATGATCCGAGCCAAATAGGCAGCTATATGTTCACAGGTTTATTAGATGTGGATGGTATTCCGAATGCAGCCAACGGGAACAACATTACAGCTAGTGTTGAGGTTGTTGTCGCTCAAGCGGGTGAAGCGTCTGTCATTGCAGGTTATCATTCCGTTTATTACAGCGATTTCGGTGATACGGTGGCGACTACACCTGTTAACTGGGGATTTACGACAGCCAATGCAACTTTATCGAATCATACAAGCGATCTAAGCGGGAATAGTACGCCGAAGCTGCAATATAGTGTCGTGAATCAAAGCGGCGGACGTGTGGCGAGTAAAACCTTTGATGCTGCTGTCAAAGGAGATAAGATTCTTTTTACCTTTGACTGGTATCCAGGCAAGGTCAATGATAAAGGCAATGGCGCCAATGAAAACGGCGGCGAATTTAGAATTCATGACAGCTCCAACAATGTTGTTTTTACCATAAATCATACGAATAATGCTCCACTGACTTATTATGCAGGCGGTCAGTCCGCGAATGCTGCAGTAACGGGTATGACGAATGCAGAAACCTGGTACAAGGTGGATGTTACTTTCGACTTAACAAGTAATGAAGTGACACTAAAACTTACGGATCTAGCTGCGAATAGAAGTGAGACGTATATAACTTCGCTTACAGGTATAAGTTTCGATGGATCAGTGGCTGCCGTTAAGCTTGGCGGTGTTCGTACTTCAGGCAATAACCTGACATGGACGTCTTATCTGGATAATTTCGGTGTGTATAATGTATCGATACCGGATAATACCATCGCTAAAGTGGATAAATTGCCTTATTACAGAGTGTATGTGAATGAAAAAACGGATGCTATCGATTCGATTGGTCTGCCGAATAAAGTAACCGTAACGCTGGCAGATAACAGCAAGGCAGAAGTAAATGTAAGTGAGTGGACCGCTATCGGTGAGACATGGAATGCTGCAAAAGCGGGCGTATATGAGTTCCAAGGCATTCTTGATGTACCGGATGAGCTAATCAACAGCTTTAACCGCTCGGCTGCCATCTATGTCTATAACCGTCTGACTCCGCCCGACTCAGCGCGGCAGACAGAATGGCTCGACCGAGGTGTAGTTGCGCTTAATTCAGAGGATGGTATCTTTGTTAGCTGGCGTCTGCTCGCAGATGAATATGATCAGGATGTGGCATTCAACATTTACCGCAATACGGAAAAATTGAATGCGACGCCGCTGCGGGTAACGAACTATGCCGATACCCAAGGCTCCCCTGGAGATACGTATAGGGTGGAGACACTTGTCCAAGGCAAGAGTAAAGAGAACAATGAAGCTACAGCAGTATCCGAGGCCTACCTCTCCATTCCGATGCAGAAGCCGGAGGGCGGTATTACTGCTTCTGGGGAGTATACCTATAGCGTCAATGATTCCAGTGTGGGCGATTTGGACGGTGACGGCCAGTATGAGGTGATTGTGAAATGGTATCCTTCCAACGCAATCGACAGTTCGCAAACAGCGATGACTGGACCAACGATATTTGATGCGTACAAATTAGATGGTACCTTGCTGTGGCGGATCAATATGGGACTTAACCTGACGTCAGGAGCTCATTATAATCAGTTTATCGTCGCTGATTTCGATGGTAATGGGAAAAGTGAGTTTCTTATTAAAACAGCCGATGCCACGACGGTATACGGAGCAACGAACGGCATGTTCGATAGCAGCAAGGTCATTGATGTAATCGGCAATGCCGAGGATAACGGCAAATGGGTCAATGACAGCGGACATACTTACGGCGGTCCGGAATATATGACTGCATTCGATGGCGAGACTGGAAAGGTAATTGATACGATCGATTATGCTTTCCCGCTTGGAGATGTCGCATCATGGGGAGATACATGGCATAACCGCTCAGATCGTTTCCTTGCTGGGCTAGCCTATCTAGATGGAGTTAAACCTAGTGCTGTATTTGGGCGAGGCTATTATGAGAGAACAACTTATGTGGCATACAGCTTAGTCGACGGCAAGTTGCAGCAATTGTGGACATTTGATTCAGTAGAAGAAGGAAGAGGCGGAAGTTTGGGCTACCATAGCTTGGCGACTGGCGATGTAGACAATGATGGCTTCGATGAGATCATCGCCGGATCACTGACATTAGATCAGGACGGTACGATCTTGTATGCGATGGACGGCGAGCAAGGACGCGAGAAGGGCTCTCACGGAGATGCGCTTCATGTAGGCGCATTCGACCCTGACCGCGAAGGACTGCATGTTATTGGCGTACACGAGGATCCAGCTGTAGCTTCTTTGGAGATGCATGATGGAGCAACGGGAGAGACGATTAAATCATTTGCAGCCTATGTGGACGCAGGTCGTGGATTAGCTGCTAATATTACCTCCGATCCAGGTTATGAGTTCTGGGGAAATGCGGGTCATGAAGCAGCAACAGGCGGCGGTATTTATAATGTTCAGGGCAGTGTAGCAGCAGACAGCTTCAGAGATGCAGGTCTTTCAATCAATTTTGCCTTGTACTGGGATGGAGACTTGCTGCATGAATTACTCGATAATACTTCTATTAAGAAGTATAACGAGACAATAAAGACAGCGGATGTCATTCAAAGCTTCGAAGGTGTCATGAGCAGTAATGGAACGAAAGCGACACCAACACTGCAGGCAGATCTATTGGGAGACTGGCGTGAAGAAGTGCTTTTGCCAACTACCGATAGCTCCGAGCTTCGGATATTCAGTACGACGATTCCTACAGAATACAGAATGTATACGTTGATGCATGATACGGTATATCGCATGGGTATTGCTTGGCAGAATACGGCCTATAATCAACCGCCGCATATTGGATTCTACTTGGGTGAAGACATCCGGGCAACTGTATTGTCAGGAGATCTTCAGGCACCGAAAGTCAGCTATACAAATAAACCTGAAGACCAAGGCTCGAACGAAGGAGGCTCAGGCAACTCAGGCAACTTAGGTGGTGACGGGAATGTAGTCGTTCCTGTTCCAGATGTAGTTATGGGGGCTAATGGATCTGCAACCATTAATGCTGCTGGCAAACTGAACACCGATACACAGAGATTTAGTGCTGAAGTTACGATTGATGCTTTTGAACGGGCATTGAATCAAGCGCGAGCTGATGCCAATGGGAAAAAACATATTACTGTCGCTGTTTCGGGTAAGGGGCAAGCTTATGGGGTGCAAATCCCAGTAAGGGCAATTAGCTCTGCAGCCGGACAACATCAATTAACGATTACAAGCGAATTTGGGAATATCGTTCTTCCTTCCAATATGCTTGAAGGTGAAGGGTTGAAGGAAAGTGATATTGTCGAGCTTGTGTTTGCTCATATAGAATCGGATGTTAGTACGGACAAGAAGACGATCGAGATTGCGATTCTTGTGAATGGAATGAAGAAGGAATGGAAGAGTATGAAATCCTCCATTCAAATCTCGATTCCATACACGCCAACTGCTCAAGAGTCCAAGGAGCATGAGCACCTTGTTGTCATTCAAATCAATGAGAATGGCAATCGTAGTCCTATCTATAACGGACGCTATAATCCAGCAACAGGCATGATGGATTTTACGATCAATCAATCAAGCCAGTATGTCATTTCTTATGTTCATACAACCTTCTCTGATCTCAAGCGGCATTCATGGGCACAGAAAGAAATTGAAGGTTTAGCTTCTAAAGGGATCATTAATGGAACATCAGCAGCAAGCTTCACCCCAGAGGCTAATATATCGCGAGCAGACTTTATTATTCTTCTAGTAAAAACACTGGGATTACAAGCAGACGTCGATGGAAGCTTTGAAGATGTGCAGCCAAGCGATTACTACTACAATGCGGTTGGGATAGCGAAGAAATTAGGCATTGCCATGGGGCAGGATAATGGATGGTTCAATCCGCAAGCAGAAATCACAAGACAAGATATGATGGTTCTCACAGCGAGAGCGCTGGCAGTTGCACAAGCTGGCTCGCAGAATCATAGCACGATAACATTACATTCTTATCTTGATCGAGGGGATATTGCAGCTTACGCGTTAGAGTCCGCTGCTATATTGGTGGGGCAAGGGTTAATCTTAGGAGATAAGGAGAAAATCAACCCTCTCAAACCTACAACTAGAGCTGAAGCAGCCGTATTTATGTATCGGATTTATCGGCAATCTTAAGATTAACCTGAGAATCTGTTAACTCATTGATTTGGTAAAAAGTTATCAGCGGATAAGTTGGCGGGTTTGCGTTATTGCGCAAAACCCGCTTTCTTTTTATTTGCCCTTCATCTCAAGGCGAATTTTGCCGAAACATAAACTATTATAAAATTTTCTATGGATGTTACGATGACGATACACATCCTTGATATGAGTGAGGGAACAAGATGAATCATTCGATGGAGCATTTACATGGCAGTTATAATATGTCGATTGTTCTACTTTCCTACATCATTGCAGTAACAGCCTCTTATGCTGCACTGGATCTTGCTGGTCGTGTCAGTGCTGTTAGAGATCAGCGAAGTCGAATGCTATGGTTAGTTGGTGGGGCTGTATTCATGGGATTTGGAATTTGGTCGATGCATTTTGTAGGGATGCTGGCCTACGAATTATCAGTGCCCGTATCTTATGATTTTATGTGGGTTGTTATTTCTATTCTTGTCGCTATTCTGGCTTCGTTGGTTGCCCTGCATATCGTTGGAAGTAAAAAGCTGGGAATCAAGAGATTGCTGGTAGGCGGAGCCTTAATGGCAATTGGTATTGCCTCTATGCATTACATAGGAATGACTGCAATGAGTGTAAGTATATATTATGATCCTTTGCTGTTTGCCGTCTCAATTGCGATCGCATTGATTGCTTCAGTTGCAGCTTTGTGGCTCTCGTTTTATTTTCGCAATGATCATTCTTGGAGAGGCGTATTTAATAAGCTTGGCAGCGGTCTAGTGATGGGTGCGGCAATTGCCGGTATGCACTATACGGGTATGGCTGCAGCTCGATTCCGTCCAGGGAACAACGTGGATCTTGTGCCAGGACTAGAAATCAATCAAGAGCCGCTTGCCTACGTAGTTGCCTTGGGCACGTTCATCATTCTAGCATTTGTCTTATTCGGAGTTTTCTTCGATAAGCGTCTCGCCAGCAAAGATGAGGAGATCGTTGAACACGAGAATTGGTATAAATCACTTTACGAGAATCATATGGACGGCATCATTACCGTTGATATTCACAACAAAATTATCGATATCAATCCTGCAGCCTATCGCATTCTCGGCATTCATATGAGTGATTATATTAATAAACCTGCGTCTACTTTATTGGAGCTTCATGTTGAGCATTATCGGGAGCATGCCAAGCAGATCTTTCACTCGTCTCTGCAGGATGGCGTATTAAAGATGACAGAATCCGTAGTCGTCCATCCTGAGGGATATGAAATTAATTTGAATTCCTTAAGCATCCCAGTCATTATTGATGGCGATGTTCAAGGAACCTATCTTATTTTTAGAGATATTACGGAGGAAAAGCGTTCTAAAGATAAGATTCAATATATGGCCTATCATGATGAATTGACGGGTTTGCCTAATCGCAGACTATTGAAACAAATGCTAGAGGATATGATCCATCAGGAAATTCTGGAGAAATCTAGTTTTGCATTATTTTTCATGGATATCGACCGCTTCAAAATCATTAATGACTCTATAGGGCATGCGTACGGCGATCAATTTCTCCAAATCGTAACGGAAAGATTATACCAAGCGACTGAAGGATTGAAGGTGACAATTGCCAGAATGGGGGGAGATGAGTTCACCCTGATTATCCATGGGGACCCTATTGAGGATGCAGCAGCTCAAATCGCACAACGATTAATAGAATCTATTCAAATTCCATATAGACTGCTTGACAATGATTTCTATGTATCAGCGAGCGTGGGTATTGCGGTCTACCCAGAGCATGGAACGAATGCGGAGCAGCTTATTAAAAATGCGGATGCAGCCATGTATGAAGTGAAGCGGAACGGTAAAAATGGCTATCACTTCTATACGAAGCAGTTGGATGATCATATGATGGAGAAAATAGAGCTTGAATCCGCGCTGCGCAAAGCGGTGAAACAGAATGAGCTGATTATTCATTATCAACCTCAGATTAATCAAAGAACACAGCAGGTTGTTGGAATTGAAGCGTTGCTAAGATGGATACATCCAGATAAAGGAATGATATCGCCAGGAGTATTCATTCCTATTGCGGAAGAGACAGGCTTAATCGGAGAAATTGGTACTTGGGTATTGCGTGAGTCATGCTTGCAAATGAATCACTGGGTGAAGCAATATAATTGGGAAATTCCTGTTTCCGTTAACCTTTCCACACAGCAATTCCATCAGGATAATCTCGTGAAAGAGGTAGAGAGTATTCTGGAAGAGACGGGTCTATTGCCGAGGTTCCTTGAGCTTGAAATTACAGAAAGTATGATGATGGATGCAACTCGTTCAAGTCAGACTTTGCGAGAGCTGTCGAGCTTGGGTATAAGGATCAGCATGGATGACTTTGGTACGGGGTATAGCTCACTAAGCTACTTGAAATTGTTCCCTATTCACAAGCTTAAGATAGACCGTTCGTTCATTCAGGATATTACGAACAATGATGATGATCGAGCGATTGTTGCTACGATTATCTCCATGGCGCAGAATCTTAAGATGAGCGTAATTGCGGAAGGCGTAGAGACGAAAGAACAGCTGGAATTGCTGCTGGAGAACGGCTGTGACGAAATTCAAGGTTACTATTACAGCAAGCCGATCCCGGCAAGCGAGATAGAGCGTTTGTACATCACGCCTGCGAAAATAAGTTAAGCTGCGCGTCAAGCAAAAGCTTCATGTTGTTCCTGCTGTATTGACAATGAATTTGGAATTCAATATACTGTCTGTAATCTTATAGTTGAAATACGTTGAAAGAGCCAGTAGCAGCTTTGTCTCTGTTCTAGAAAGTCAGGGGTTGATGGAACCTGATACACACAAGGACTGCGAATTACACTCTGGAGTATCTTGGGTAATGCCAAGCGGAATAGCGAACGATATCTCGCTGAAAGTGGCATGAACAGCGTCTTTGCTTGCTGTTGGTGCAATTTGGGTGGTAACACGGTTATTCAATCGTCCCTATGTCTACAATAGACAAGGGGCGATTTTTTGTTTTTTTACCACGTTATATTTTAAAAAAAGTAGGATTAAAAGGGAGTTGGATCGCTTGAACATTATTGATGAACTCGAGTGGCGCGATGCGATTAATCAGCAGACTGATGCTGAGGGCTTGCGCGAATTAACGAATACAAAGGCACTCTCACTTTATTGCGGCGTCGACCCTACAGGCGATAGTATGCATATTGGACATTTAATTCCGTTCATGATGCTGAAACGTTTCCAGTTGGCGGGCCATCGCCCTGTCATTCTAATTGGTGGAGCTACCGGTACCATTGGTGATCCAAGCGGACGTCAGAGCGAACGTTCCCTGCAAACGATGGAGCAAGTGCAGGCGAATGTTGATGCGCTGACTGCGCAAATGAAGAAGCTCTTCGTTACCGACGGTGACAATCAAGTTCGCATGGTGAACAACTACGATTGGACACATAAGATCAACGTGATCGACTTTTTGCGTGACTATGGGAAAAATTTCAGCATTAATTCGATGCTTGCCAAAGACGTTGTATCGAGCAGACTCGACAGCGGTATCTCATTCACAGAGTTCTCCTACCAAATTCTTCAATCGCTTGATTACCTCCATCTGTACCAGCATGAAGATGTGCAATTGCAAATCGGCGGCTCTGATCAGTGGGGCAACATTACGAGCGGATTAGATCTTATTCGTAAAAAAGAAGGCTCTGAGGCAAAAGCGTTCGGACTCACGATTCCGCTTATGTTGAAGGCAGACGGCACGAAATTCGGTAAAACGGCTGGCGGTGCTATTTGGCTCGATCCTAGCAAAACGACACCGTTTGAATTTTATCAATTCTGGGCTAATACGGATGACCGCGACGTTGTGAAATACTTGAAGTTCTTTACGTTCCTGGATAAACCGGCGATTGACGCATTGGCAGAGAAAGTACAGACAGAGCCTCATAAACGTGATGCACAAAAAGCATTGGCTGAGGAAATGACGAGATTCGTCCATGGTGAAGAATTGCTGGAGCAAGCGAAGCGTATTACAGCTGCGTTATTCAGTGGAGACATTCGCTCACTGACTGCAGACGAAATCGAGCAAGGCTTCAAAGAAATGCCGACGTTCCAAGCTGATCAAGAAACCAAGAATATCGTGGATTGGCTTGTGGATCTCGGCATCGAGCCTTCCAAACGTCAAGCACGTGAGGATATTACAAAAGGCGCGATCTCGATGAACGGTGAACGAGTGAGCGATCTAGAGTTCAATGTGACAGCCGAGCAAGCCATCGGCGGCAAGTTTATTATTATCCGCAAAGGCAAGAAAAACTATAGTCTTGTGAAATTGACTTAGGATACAGATTGAAGAGTTTCCCGTAAAGCATTTAATGCTTATGGGAAGCTTTTTTTATATGTTTTATTTTATAAAAGGACGGCGAAGCCGATATGTATGAAAATAACGTATTCAAGAAAGGCATTGCCGACAGTTTAAAAGATAAGTATTGTCGGCAACTCTTCAATAACGAAGATTAGTTAACGATAAATTCGATAATAATTGGCGTTGCTGGATCGAGTGCATCACCATCAGGAATTGTAATAGCAGTAGTCGTAACGGTTGAAGTATCAGCTGTCTGAATCTGCCCATTAATATAAAGATTATAATAGGCAGGTGCAGTTGGAAAAGCTGTTGCAGCAACACCGATGTCATTAGTAGTAGCTGTTGCAAGAATATTAAATGCAACGCCGACACCTGTTCCGTCACTTACTGTAGTACTAAATCTTCTGGCAGCCATAAAGGGTTTTGAAATTGGCATTTATATCACCTCTCTTTCTCTCAACTAGCTTATGCAAATGATAGAGAAAGGGAAGGGCTGTCAGTAGATCTCAATTAAACTAATTAAGGGATGATTTTAACCGAAAAACTAACGATTTCGATAATAATTGGCGTACCCGAGAAAATAGTTTGATTATTGAGATCAATGCTCAATGTGCTTTCACTTAAACAATAAGTACTGCCTTCTTGTAATATCCCGTTGATATAAAGATTACTATAGCTATTTTGACCATTGTCAGGAAATGCGGATATGAATGTCTCATCATCGTTGGTGAATACATTAGCGGGAATCGTTACTGGAGTTTGAGTATCTGAGGTCATCGTATAAAAATATCTTTGTGCAGTAGGTAATATGATGATGTCTGGGATAATGACAGATCCCGATGGTCCTTGCGGACCTTCTGGACCTTGCGGACCTTCAGGACCTAGGGCACCTTGAATACCTTGGGGTCCTTGGGGTCCTTGCGGTCCTTGGGGACCTGGAGTACCTTGAATACCCTGCGGTCCTGAAGCTCCTTGTATACCAATTGTACCTGGAGCACCTTGAATACCTTGGGATTCTGAAGCATCTTGTATGCCTATCGAACCTGGAGCACCTTGAATACCTTGAATACCTTGCGGTCCCAAAGCTACTTGTACGTCGTGTTGATCAGTAAAGATAGGCTTCTTTTTGAAAATAATGATCCTTCTATGTTTCTTCTTTCTTTTTAGAGGTCTAGTTGTTGCACATGATTTTTCTTTAAGTAGTTGTTTTCTTGTCCGTAATTTCTTCTTGGTAGGTATTGTTCTCCCCAAGCAAAATCACCGCCCTATACAATAATCTATATATAGTATGATACTTTCGATTGGAGTGGACTAAACTGCATCAGCAATTGCGGCAATGCTAGTCTATATGGTTTTTCGTTATTTACTGAATCAATGGGAAAAGCACCTGCTGGATAAATCACTCTCAATGCGGCGATTGCATAGTTGTCCAGAAGATAAGTGGTGCCGAAAGGTGTTCAATGACTCGGGAGTTCCCGCATAACAATAATAGTATATTAAATAGAAGAAAATTTTTATTGTAAAACGATAAATTATGAGTTAAAGTTATATTAAATTTATTAATAAGTGAGGGACTTTTTATGGAACGTGGAACAACACTTTTTTTGAAGGCAGCTGTTATTCTGATTGGAATTCCAGTTCTTGCTTTGTGCATATTTTTGGTGCCGGAGATTGCGAATTTTGCAGCAGAATTGTATCCAGATCATACGTATTTGAAATATCTCGTTTTCATCGATTTGTATGCAACGGCGATACCTTTTTACTTTGCTCTGTATCAAGCTTTTAAACTTTTAACCTATATTGACAAGAACAAAGCTTTCTCGGAATTATCTGTACGAGTGTTAAAGAATATAAAATACTGTGCAATTATAATCAGCAGCTTGTATGTGGTAGGCATGCCACTCTTCTTTCTTATTGCGGAGAAGGACGATGCCCCCGGTATCATAGTAATCGGAATGGTTATGATTTTTGCCTCCATGGTGATTGCCGTTTTTGCTGGTGTTCTCCAAAGGCTTTTAAAAGAGGCTATTGCTATAAAATCAGAAAATGATTTGACGGTCTGAGGTGAATAATATGGCGATTATAATCAATATTGATGTGATGTTGGCTAAAAGAAAAATGAGTGTAACAGAACTTTCGGAGAGGGTTGGAATAACAATGGCTAACCTTTCTATATTGAAAAATGGAAAGGCAAAAGCGATTCGAATATCCACTCTAGAGGCGATTTGTAAAGCTTTAGAATGTCAGCCTGGAGATATTCTAGAATATAAACACGAATAAGACGCACAAGGATTATACGAACAATTGAATGTTAAGAAAAGAGTGGAGGCTGGCGACAATGACCAGAATCTTGTATCTCATTGCAGTCTTCATAGCTATCTTTCTCGGCATGTGCTCTAGAGCATTCTCTAATGAACTGCCCGTATTTGTAGCCCAGCATTTTGGCGACGCTTTATGGGCGAGTATGATCTATTTTGGGGTCCGCTGTTTATGGACCGATCGAACCAAAAGCTGGGCAGTTGGATTCAGTATTATTGTCTGCTTCGTTATTGAATTTAGCCAGTTGTATCAGGCGGATTGGATCAATGAAATCAGGAGCACGCTTATTGGTTCTTTGGTGTTAGGAAGAGGATTCCTTGCCGTGGATCTAGTTCGTTATAGTGTGGGAATTATAGTGTCCTGTCTGGTAGACAGGTTGATCATTGATCGTATTCGTATAAGGAAATAGCATAAATATGTGGTTGGAATTTTGCTGTTTTATGGGATCATTTTCTTGAGTAGAAAAAGCAGCAGTACAGGAATAGCTCCCTGTACTGCTGCTTTTTCGTGTTTTAGCCCATTAGTGATCAGAAATAGAACTTGTCCATCTCTTTAGGGATGTTGTTGCGTGCGAGCAGCTCTTCAATAGATTCACTGTCTCCTAGTGCATCACCTGAAGTAAGCAGCCGAACGGCGAATTTATTGGCTTGTCGCTCGTATTTACCTACGTTGAAGAAGGACTGCTCGTCCAGCCAGAATCGATTGAACCCTGGATGAAGCCTGTCATGGCCAAGCTCATGCGCACATACGAACCTTCTCCAGTCGTCTGGCAGCAGGTCATGAATCACGATGAATCGACGTCGAAGCTTTTTGAAATAAAGACCTTTCGTATCTTCACCTAGATTGGCGTACCGAATATGTATGCCCAAACCGCTGGCAATTACAAATGGATCATTCGTATGAAACTTTCGAGTAAGCCGCTGTATTAGTTTGTCCATGGCACCACCTACTTCTCGGTATGATTGTCGGAGTTATCCTCGATTTCTGTCTTCTTAGGGCGTTTATTCATCTGCTTGGCTTCCCAGAACAATCCGGTTAGAACGTCCATTACACGCTGCCGGTCTGTATTGCTTATCGGTACTCCATCGAACATCAGATCGCCGTCCTCTTCAAGCATTTTCTTGAAGTCACGTTTATCCTTATACGTCGCCCAATCGGGAATAGATTCGGGGGCTTGCTCGCGTCCAAGTAAATAATCGGTTGTCGTATGCAGAATATCGGCGATCTTCTGCAAATCTGCGCTAGTAGGTACTACACGGTCATTCTCGATATGACCGAAGTTGGATCTTCCCATACCCAGTCGTGTAGCAATATCTTGTTGTGTTAATTCCTGCTTTGTCCGCAGATCTTTAATTCTTGTGCCAATGGACATGATCATTATCCTCCACTCAATAAAAGGTATTTAAAATACTTGACGGTATTATAATTACCCAATATAATGAAATTGTCGCAAGTTATCGTATTATCACTACTTATTATTTAGTTTATGAGTATTAAAGGGTAATGTCAATACCATTAGAGATAACTATTTTTTTGGAGTTTAACGGTATTTTAAATACCGAACTAGGAGAATGGGAGGCTATTTATATGAATCTAGAGCAGGACGTTGTTGAGCAATTGAAATCATACAAGCGGTTGGTTGCAAGAAAGAAGCTGATTGAGAAGCAGCCGGTAGGGAGCGGAGTAACCATCAGTACCGTATATGAGGATGATCATCTGCAGGAGCTGCACCGCCAGCTGCGCGGCATGCCTTCCTATATGTATTTGAATAAGCATGAGCAGCAAATAGAGCGAACAGCGCATGCCTATTTATCTCATCATCCTGTAGGGACCAAAGCACAGCTTAAGGAAGTAAAGCAGCTTCAGGCTGCTAACCCGCAAGATGAGAAAATGCTGCGCGAGCTAAGCCGGAAGATTGAAAAGATTATTGAAGCACGTGCTGGCGCTGCGGCAGAAGGCTATGAAGGCGTCATTAACCGACTTAGCGAGCTTCAGGATTTGGAAAGACAGCTGAAGGAGATTGATCGAGCGATGGAGGCTCTTGAAGCTTGTTTTCCTGAATATGAGCGATTGCTGCGGTTGCGCTATATCGAAGGTAAGCCAGCAGACTTCGTTGCTTCGGAGCTAGGAATTGTAGATCGCACCTTTAGAAGATGGCGGCAAAAGGCTTCGTTAGAACTTGTCCGATTCTTGTCCGATTCTTGTCCGATTAATGTCCGCGAGCTGTCCGATATCGTCCGAAAAACCGTGCTACTATGATATTGTGCAATAGATCATAAGCGGGGACGAGCGGCAGACAATGCTGTTCGTCTTTTTTATTCAGGCAGAGGGGGTGATGACATGTAACCGGGTAGATCGCAGTATCGCAAGGCAACCTAGCATCTCAATAATGAGCTGCTGAAGTCCACTAACTTAATGGAGGGAACATGACTATGAAGAAGAAGGAAGATTCACAAGAGGTTAAGGTGGGAACGCCCTACAGCAAGTCGCAGCTCTTGGCAGCGAAACGATATTCACCGGCTCAGAAAGATATTTTATCCGCTCTACTAAGCGGAGATCATGCTTATACCCACGAGCAAGCGCAATCGCTGCTTGAGTCTTATTTGAAGAAGGAGGTCATGTAGATCATGGCAGGAGGAACTTGGACAACGCAAACGAAGGCAAGACCAGGCGTATACATTAATTTTGTAGGTGAAAGGAAATTAGCAGCAAATATTGGTGAGCGTGGAGTCGTATCTGTTCCGCTCGTACTTGGCTGGGGAGCACCGGGAGCTGTAATGGCTATCCATGCTGGTGATGATGTGAAAAACATGCTTGGCTATGATCTAACGGCTCCGGAGCTGCTGCTTGTGAGAGAAGCGTTGAAGCGAGCGAAGACACTTCTGCTCTACCGACTTAATACGGGTGTGAAAGCAGCTGCCATCGTTGGAGGACTAACTGCAACAGCCAAGTACGGTGGTGTAAGGGGCAATGATATTACGATTACCGTACAAGAGAATGTGGATGATGAAGCTTTGTTCGATGTAACGACCTTTCTAGCAGGAGAGCAGGTTGATAGTCAGACTGTTCCCAACGCGGCTGGTCTTAGGTCCAATAGTTATGTAGATTTCAGCGGTACAGACGCGCTAGCCCTATCGGCAGGTGTTCCACTCGTCGGCGGTGCCAATGGTACAGTGACCAACCAGAATTATATCGATTATTTGTCGACGATCGAGCTGCATGAATTTAATACGATCGCACTTGTATCGAATGATGATTCTCTAAAATCGGTCTATACAGCATTTGTCCGCCGTTTGCGGGAGGATGAAGGACGTAAAATTCAGGTTGTGTTGTCCAACTACCTATCTGCGGATCAAGAGGGTGTCATTAGCGTCAAGAATGGCGTTAAACTCGCTGACGGAACGATTATCCCTTCGGATAAAGCAACTGTATGGGTGGCAGGTGCAACTGCCGGTGCGGCTATGAATGAATCTTTGACCTATACCGCTTATGAGAATGCGGTTGATGTAGATATTCGTTATACGAATACGCAAATTGAAGCAGCACTCCAGAATGGCGAGTTCGTATTCACCACAAATAGTGGAGGCGTTATCGTTGAACAGGATATCAATAGCATGACTGCATATGTTCAAGGTAAAAATAAATCCTTTTCTAAGAACAGGGTGATCCGTGTGCTTGATGGAATCGCCAATGATCTAAAGCGGTTGTTCGAGTCCTCCTATATCGGCAAAATCGATAATAACGCGGATGGTCGAGACTTGTTCCGTTCTGAAATTGTGAAGTATTTGGAGCTGGTACAAAATTTCAATGCTATTCAGAACTTTGATTCACAAGCCGATCTAACCGTAGCTGCAGGAGAAGACTCCGATGCCATTGTTATTGAAGCTCATATTCAACCGGTTGATAGCGTGGAAAAAGTATATATGAAAGTGACGGTGAAGTAATATGGCATTTCTTAATGCAGGTGATACGATTTCCGGCCAAGAGGGTCGTGCTTATTGCAATGTAAATGGTCAGTACGAAGAGATGTTCTACATTAAGACGTTAGAGGCAAGCATCGAGAAACAAAAGGCAGAGATCAAGACACTTGGTCATCGCGGCCTGCAGCACAAGGCAACGGGTTGGTCTGGAACGGGAAACATGACGATCTATTATGTGACATCGACATTCCGTCAGCTCATGCTGGATTATGTGAAGAGCGGTATCGATAGAGGTTTTGATGTTCAGATTACGAATCAGGATCCGACTTCAACGATCGGCACTCAGACCGTGACGTTATATAACGTGAACCTGAACAGCATCGTTATGGGCAAGTTGGATACAGAGAGCGAAGCGTTGGAGGAAGAAGTGGAATTCACATTCACGGGCGTAGATATTTCGAGCGCATTCTCCGCACCGGCGCAAGTCTAATACAATAAGAGGAGGCAAGGAATCAATGAGTGATTTAAGTTTATTTTTCGCACAAAATACAGCTGCTGAGGCAACGGAGCAATTCGTCGTCTCGGAACGTTTCAAGGATAAAGAAGGTCAGCCAGTCTCTTGGCAGCTTCGCAGTATGACAGAAGCCGAGAACGAGGAATGCCGCAAGTCGGCAACCCGCAAGGTGAAAGGCAAGAACGGTTCCTATACAGCCGAGACGAATACGGATGAATATTTGGCTAAGCTAGTTGTTAGCAGCATTCATTATCCCAATTTGAAGGATGTTGAGCTTCAGAAGTCCTATAGTGTTCTTGGAGCAGAGAATCTTCTTCGTAAAATGCTTCGCCCAGGCGAATATGCTTCGCTCGTCCAGCGTGTGCAAGACATTAACGGATTCAATCAAGGCTTGAACGAATTGGCCGATGAAGTAAAAAACTAATTAAAGAGGGCGATGGCGAAGCTAATTATGCATACTACGCCCTCCACGAGCTTCGCATTTTACCGCATGAGCTCATGCGAATGGATCGACGAGAGCGTGCTGCCATCTACGCAATGATCGACGTCCGTGTCGAGAACGAGCGGAAGCAGCGCGCCAAGTCGAAACGCAAATAAAGACGGAGACGCTCCTTGCAGGGCGTCTTTGTTAGTTAAAGGAGGTGGGAGGATGGCGAGCACGGAGACTTCAGTCATTGAGGGAGCTACGAAAGCGATAAGGTCAATGACAGAAGCAGTAAATCTTACAATAGATTTGTTGAAGAAGCTTGAAAAACAGGTTAATAACAACGGTAATATGGCAAAGGCCTTCATTAATGTTAAAAATCAAATTACAGGTGTTAACCGCGAAATCATCAAAGTAAGCGATGAACTCAATATAAGCGAAACGAAGGCAAGAAGTCTTGGGAAACTGTTTGAAAGGAATGCTTTCAAGATTAAAGCATTCGCTGAAGCAGGCTCACAAATTTCACAGGTATCAGACGCTATTGAGAAGACTACTGGAGCTCAAGAAAATTTCAATAAGACAGTAGAAGAGAACGACTCAGCAAAAAAGAATGCTAAAAATGAAGAGAAAGAGTCAACGTGGTCGAAAGGGATAAAACAATTGTATGGCGCGGTTAAAAACCCTGCGAAGAAAATGGTTAAAATGTCCTTTGATGGGGCGATGGAAGAACAAGGCATGATGGATAAGCTCTTCGTTACCACTGGGAACACAGACCAGAGTGCAGGCATATTTGAGATGGTCAAGAAAAATGCCTTGAAATCGGGTTCAGATGTAGGGAAGGCGTTTACTGGAGCACTCAATTTTATGCCAATGGTACAAAATATAGGGCAATTGGAAAAACTAACTCAGTTTTCAACACGAATGGCTGCATTTGACCCAGCTGGAGGAGACGCTGAGGCATCCTCTAAAGTAGTAAAATCAGCAATGAGCGGTGATTATAGCGAAATCTCCAAGCAGTTCCAGATGCCAGAAGCTTCTGTGAAAAAAATTCTTGGGGATACAAGCGATATGGATAGCTTCCTTAAAGCGTTCGATCAGTTGCTTGCAAAAGCAGATATGGGGGAAAAGGCATTTGATGAGTTGTTGAAGAGTCCCGCGAAACAGCTTGCAACTTTGAAAGAATACTTCACTACATCCTTTGCTGGAGCGGGATCAGGGGCTATCGCTGCATTGTCACCCCTGTTCACGATGTTGATTGAGGCTTTCGAGAGCGGTAAATTTCAACCGTTTTTTGATATGCTGAATAATGGGCTGGCACTAGGGGCCGAGTTTCTAGCAGTACTAGGAGAAAAAGTCCTTGGTTTTTTTGGAATATTCGAACAGTACTGGCCTGTAATTATTGCACTTCTACCTGCATTTATTGCAGGTCTATGGGCTATGGTTACTCCAATTTTGGCGCAAGCAGCAGCTTGGTTACTAGCTAACTGGCCAATTGTACTTATTATGCTGGCTATTGGATTATTGATTGGTATATTAATAAGCTTTGGAACGACGACTGAACAGATTATTGGATTCATAACAGGTGTCTTTTTTGCTTTATTTGCTTTTATAAAAAATGGAGTTGCTTATCTATGGAACATTTTTATAGTGGTAGCTGAGTTCCTCGTTAATATTTTTATAGACCCTGTTTATGCGATCAAAAAGCTGTTCTTTGATTTGGTGAAAAATGTGGTGAATTTCTTCGGCGGGATGATCAATACGTTTATTGAGGGACTAAATTGGGTTCTTCAGAAGGTAAATAATATTACCGGGACCAAATTTAAAATTGATGGCGAGATTGATACAAGCGCCATTGATCAGTTTAAGCCGACTAGTGACAAGGCCGTGATTGATCTATCTGCTTACCAAATGAAAAAAACTGATCTTGGTGGTGCGTTCAGCAAAGACAATGAAGCAGGAAAAAACTTTGCTGCAAATGGCATCGACAAGGTTGGGGATTTCAAAGATCAATTAAACGGAGGCGCATCCGGATTTCCTGCCACACCTCCTGGAGGAGGAATAGGCAGCGGGGGGAACATCGATCGAGTTGGAGAAGTTGGCAAAATCAACGAAACGGTGGATATTTCCAGCGAGGATCTCAAGACGATGCGTGAGCTGGCTGAGATGAAGAACATTCAAAACTTTGTATCCTTGCAGCCTTCGATCAGTGTGCAGACGGGCGACATTAATAATGGCTATGATATCGATACGATCATCGGACGATTGGAACGCTCATTGAATGATGAAATCGCATCATCAGCAGAAGGAGTGTACGCCTAGTGATCATTACGAACAAGAATACGGAATACACCATATGGCTTAGCTATAACGATCAGAAAACGACGTTTATTCTTCCTGTGAATCCACCGGAAATCCAGATCAGCGAAGGAGGCGGGGGAAAATCGTATGAAGTGTCTGGCCTGGGGGAAATCAACGTTATTCAAAGTCCTAAGTTAACGGAGATTTCATTCGAGAGCTTTTTCCCAGCTACGGATTATTCGTTTGTTGTGAGATCTGAAGAGTTGCTTGCTCCTGTGGTTTATGTGCAAATTATCACCGATTGGATGGAGAGGAAACTTCCGATTCGATTCGTGTTCACTGGAGCATCCTTTGATCTCAACATCCCGGTCAGTATTGAGAAGTTTGAATGGAAGGAGGTTGCTGGCTCCGGAGATATTGAGTATAGCTTGGCATTCAAAAAATATGTGTTCTATGGAGCGAGGCCCGTTAAACTGGAGAAGGATAAGGGGCAGACACAAAACTCTGAACGACCATCTGATAAGAGCAAGGCTACAACTTACAAGCTAGTCAAAGGAGATACGTTAATTAAAGTAGCCAGAAAGCAGCTTGGAAAAGAGTCGCGCTGGCGAGAAATTCAGAAGCTCAACGCCATACCTGACTCTCAGCTGAAGAAGCTGCAAATCGGAATGGTACTTAAGCTGCCGAGGTGATAGCGGATGATGGAAATTATTTTAGATAACCGTGATGGCAAGGTGTGGAATATTGGGAGTATCGTGCCCTCGCTTACGTATAAGACCAAACGGATCGGCGCCGCTTCAAGCTTGGATCTTACCTTGATCAAAGGAGCTCCCTATCAGCATAAGGGCTTTACGGTGAACAATGGCGATATTATTAGGGTGAGGAAGGACGAGGTCGATGTTTTTTATGGATATGTGTTCGAATACAGTATGGGTAAGGACGAAAGTGTATCGATAAAAGCATATGACCAAATTCGGTATTTGCTGGGCAATGACACCTATGTGTTTAAGAATCAAACCGCCGGTCAGATTGTAAAAAAGATTGCTGAGGACTGTGGGCTGGAGACGGGAACGATTGCCGATACGGGTTATACCATTCCATCGATGATTGAGGACAACAAAAAGCTGCTCGATACGATGTGCAAGGCGTTAGATTTGACGCTGATTAACGGGCATGGAAACTTTATGCTGCTGGATGAGTTCGGAAAGCTGTCTGTGCGCAAGCTTGATGATATGAAGCTGGATACCGTCATCGGCGACTGGAGCCTCATGTATGATTTTGACTATAAAAGCTCAATAGATTCGGATACGTTCAACCGAGTGAAGATGGTTAAGGATAACAAGGAATCCGGCAAACGCGAGGCTTATATTATCCAAGATAGCGCCAAGATCGCTAGATGGGGACGTCTTCAGCTCTATCAGCAGGCAGATGAGAATATGAACAGCGCCCAAATCAATGAGCAGTTGGAACAGCTGATGAAGCTGAAAAACCGTGAACAGCGGAGCATCGGTATTGAAGCGATTGGTGATATTCGGGTGAGGGCAGGCTGTTATGTTCCTATTATTATTGAGGAATTAGGCATTAGTGAGTATTTTCTCGTGGAAGAATGTACTCATAAATTCGATGCGGATACGCATACGATGAATCTAGAATTGAAGGTGATATGATGGCTTTGCTTGAAGCGATTAAAAAAGCAGGCGCCGCCGCTCATGCGTCTGGCAATCCGATGGCTGTAATGGTTGGAAAAGTAACACGAATCAATCCTCTGGAGGTAAACGTTGATCAACGTTTTACTTTGCCGGAGGATTTTTTGATTATTCCGGAAAGCTTGACGAGCTATGAGGTCGATTTATTGTCCGATAAGCTTGTCATTCGTCGGGGGCTGGAAGCTGGTGATGCGGTATTGCTGCTTCGGGTACAGGGCGGTCAACAATTCGTCGTATTGGATAGGGTGATCCAATGATGATGTTACCGACTGCGGGCATCTCCTTAACACCAGATCTACAGCTTGTGACGGAGAAAATGACAAGTCTAACGTATGCGCTAAATGTGGAGAACGGCCGGATAATGGGGAAGATTGATGAATTAGAAGCCATTAAACAAGCTGTATTCAAAATATTGCAAACCGAACGATACGAGAAATTTATTTATAGCTTTGATTACGGCTACGAATCCGTAAGTCTTATTGGAAGCCATGTAGCATTGGCAAAATCGGAGCTGAAGCGCTGCATAAGGGAGGCGCTTCTGCAGGATGATCGTATCACGGATGTGGTGGATTTCGAGGTAACGATTAATGGTGATTCTGCGCTGGTCTCCTTTACAGTTGAAAGTAATTATGGCGATGTGCAATCTTCATTGGAGGTGAGTTGATGATGTATGAAACGCAAACATTCAGTGCTATTTTGCAGCGAATGCTGGATCATGTTTCGAGTGATGTGGACAAACGCGAAGGAAGTATTATCTATGATGCGCTTGCGCCTGCTGCTGCTGAGCTTATGGAGCTGTATGCCGAACTAGACATCCAGATGAATCAGTCATTTGCAGATACAGCCAGCGATGTGTATTTGCGAAGACGGGCAGCAGATTTTGGCGTGAAATGGCAAGAGGCGACGAAAGCGCATCGACTTGGTTTGTTTTATGGCAGTGAGGATATGCCAATGAATGTTCCAATCGGAAGCCGCTTTTCGCTTGAATCTCTCAACTATGTGGTCAAAGAGATGATAGCTTCCGGTCAAGCCTTGCTGGAATGTGAGGCAGTAGGAGCTATTGGCAATATGAATTATGGTGCCATGCTTCCTATTGACTATGTGAAGGATCTGGTCCGGGCTGAACTAGCTGATGTGCTTATTCCTGGTGAAGATGATGAGACAGATGAGATGCTGCGCGAACGGCTTTTCGCTGAAGTGCGGAGCCCAGGTACAAGCGGGAATATATCGGATTATATTCGCTGGGCTTTATCGATTGCTGGTGTAGGTGCGGTACAAGTTGAACCGCTGTGGAATGGTCCTGGTACGGTACGTGTCGTCATTATCGATAGCGAGAAGAAGCCAGCTAGCCTTCAACTGCTGCAGGAGGTTCAGAACTATATTGCTCCGGTATCGGATCAAGGAGAAGGGGCCGCCCCAATTGGCGCGGACGTGACAGTTGCAGCGGCAGAGGCGATTACGATCTCGGTGACCGCTAACGTTGTTCATGACGGATCAGCAACCTTGGCAGCTATAAAAGCTGGCTTCGAGACAAAGTTAGAGAGTTATCTTCAAAGCATTGCATTCGGGAGTGACCCATCTCCTAAATATGTGCGCATCGGTTCATTGTTGCTGGATATACCGGGTGTGATCGATTTTTCAGATCTGCTTGTAAACGGAGGAACGGCAAATATAGCGATTACCGCAGGGCAGGCCGCGGTCATTGGGACGGTGAGTCTAGTTGATTGATATTACGAGTCCAATGGGACAAGTACTGCTGGATCATTTGCCAGATTACTATAGCGGAGTAAGAGAGATTCGATTGTTGAGTCAGATAGAAGGAAATGAACTGGACGGACTTTCTGCATCTTTTGAGGAAGCTTTCAATCAGCGTTTCGTTGATACGGCAACATGGGGGCTCGCACGTTGGGAGAAGGAATTAGGAATTAATCCGACTGCGGGCCAGCCCTATGATCAGAGACGATCGGTGATTCGTTCTAAGATGCGGGGTACGGGAACGGTTTCTGAGGCAATGATTAAGTCGGTGGCAGAGGCTTATGATGGCGGGACTGTTACGGTAATGGCACAACCAGAATTATATAGGTTCACGGTGAAATTCATTGATACTAAGGGAATACCAAATAATCTGGAAGATCTTGAAACAGCCATTGAAGAGATAAAGCCAGCTCATTTGGCCGTTCAGTACAATTTCAGCTTTTTACTGATTCGTGAGATCGAGAATGTTATGACGTTAAATGAAATAGAAACGATACCGTTATCTAAATTCGCAGGAGGTGGTTCCGTTGGCAACTAATACACCCAATTTGGGGTTATTGAAGAAGAATCCGGCAACGGATGGAAACGAAACATTTAATATTGAGACGATGTTAAATAACAACTGGGACAAGATCGATACTGTCGTAGGCGACATGCAAGATGTTCCGACAGCTAGTAAGGATGTATCTGGAGCGATTAAAGAACTTTTTACAAATGTCGTTAATGGGAAAAACGAACTTGTCGGGGCCATTAATGACATGGAAGGTTCCGCCGATCCTGACGATACATTTGCACAATTGGCAGCAGCTATACGAGCTATTGAAACAGGAGTAGACACGGAGGACGCAACAGCACTTGCGTCCTATATCTTGGCTGGTTATACAGCTTATGCAGAAGGACAAAAGCTGACTGGAACAATGCCGTTTAAAAAATATGGCGAAGGAGATGGAGGATCGTTTGACAGTTTCGATTGCTATGAAATATCGGTCGGGTATGGTGAAGATGGGGTACATTATATAAAGATGCGTCCCACGCCAAGTTTAGGAAGACCAATTGCATACGAAAGTGATACGTGGTTAAGAGTTGAGGATAATGCTCTTTTTCCTGAAAACATAAAATCTGGTAAAAACATTTTAGGAGTTATCGGAAAATCTACCGTTGTTGATACAGAGAATGCAAATCTTAATCCAGCTTATTTATTGCAGGGGCAAAGCGGTTATGATGATGGGGCATTAAAACAAGGCACAATGGTCAGAAAAACAAATACCGAACCACCAGCAGGGACAGCGCAATGGGGTAATGGTGATTTGGCTTGTTACTTAAATACCGGATATTATGAAGCTGGTGCTGTGGAACTAAGGGTTTCGGTCGCACAATTACAGGCGGCAGAAACGGATCTAAAGGCGCCTAATATACGAAGCGGCATTAATATGTTTGGCGTTTCTGGATCATTGATTGAGGGAAAAAGAAAGGTTACTGGACAGACGGTTATTTCTTCTGGTACATTACCATTTACTAGTTTATCCAGTACTGGCGGAGACTACTATATAGAGATAACTGGTCATGGTTTTATTCCTGGTATGGTAGAAGCATGGGACACTTTTCCACCGAATAATTATCGCAGGATGGTTGTTTATTTTGCTGATGGATTTTATTACAGTGATGTTCCTATTGCTAATTTCACTGTCGCTACTGGTTCCAATGGCTCAACTAATACTGGTGATTATTATTTTGTAACTGATAGTGTATCGTTAACAGCTAGTCTCATTAGGTTACCAATTAGCGGGAGTAACGGCTATACTCTGAATTATACGGTATATGAATTGTAGGGGGGAAAAATATGAAGCAGTTTGGTAAACGAATTTATTATGAAAAAGCGACTGGAAATGTGTTAGTGACTACCAACGATATGCAAGGGGATGGGGTTATACGACCAACCGTTGAACAAGATAAATTATTATATGCGGCTTTCAAGGCTTTAAACGAGGAAGCTTACGATTATATAGAGTTGGAATACGGACAGTATGCACAAGATTTTGCGGATTGCGATGGATTCCTTGTAGATTTAACAGGCGAGCAGAAGTTATTATTTTCATATCCAAATCCAAGTACGCCGGAAGTGCCACAGATCTATCAACAGCCGTTGTCCGAGCAGGTTGCTTCCTTACAGGCCAACAATTTAACCCTTATGGAAGTCGTAGCTGATCTATACGAAATGGTATTAGGAGCCCAAAGTGCGTGATAGTAAACGTTCTTTTAAGGCTCCTTTTGTTTTACCTGAGGGGAGGTGACGCAATTATGGCAATCGTGACTGTATATGTAACACTGATCATCGCAGGTCGTCGTACCTATGATCAAGTGTCAGCAACTCTAAAGACATCTGTAGAGACTGAGTTGACTATTCTTGGTCTTGGTACAGATGGACAACCGCTGCAACCAGCAGCATAATGGTTCAGGCTCCGCATTGCGGGGCCTATTTTATTTGGGAAGGGGTCGAGTCATGCCGGATGAAACTAATGAAATCCTTCAGCGCTTAACGCGACTTGAAACAAAGCTGGATCTAATGGGGACTGCAAAGGATGTAGCGAACGAAGCGCTACAGAGCGCAAAGTCTGCGCATCTCAGGTTGGATAAGATCGACAAAATAACGAATTGGTTAACGACTACGATTATTGGTGCCATTATTCTCGCGGTTATCGGATTTGCACTTAAAGGCGGATTTATTCTCAAATAATAGGAGTGTGATTCATTTATGGAATGGAAATTAATTGTTGAACTTATCGATCCGAAATTGTTTATTGTTGTCGCAGTATGCTGGGTAATCGGTTATATGCTGAAACAAACGCCGAGAGTACCAAACTGGTCGATTGTTTATCTCGTGACGTTGACTGCATTGCTTCTAACGGTTTGGATGATCGGTTTTGGTCCTGAGGCCATTATTCAAGGGGTATTAGCCGGTGCTTTTGCAGTGTTCGGACATCAGTTCATCAAACAGGTCAAGGATGGAGCGGAAAGCGATGTTATCTAACTATGTGATCGATCACATTCCCAGCACAACGCCATGCAACCGCCGTCCAATGCTCGCTATGAATGCAACAACGATTACCATTCATAACACTGGGAATCCCAATAGTTCGGCAAGAAACGAACGGGATTGGCTAACGAATTCGGCTAATGATCGTCAAGCTTCTTTCCACATTGTTATAGATGATAAAGGCGCTGTCGAATGTCTCCCACTCAACGAGAATGCCTGGCACTCCGGTGACGGCAGCAGTGGGAAGAGCGGTAACCGGACTTCGATTGGAATAGAAATTTGTGAAAGAGGCAATTATGCCAAAACACTCGATCATGCAGTCGATTTGGTGAGCAGCATGCTAAAGGCACGCAGTTGGGGAGTGGAGCGACTACGCAGACATTTTGATTGGAGCGGCAAAATATGTCCAAGACTTATGTACGATGACGGCAAGTGGACAGGCTGGGTAACCTTTAAGAATAGAGTAGCGGCCAAGCTGGCTGCTGGTGAGGATGAACAACCAATGACAACAGCGGAAAAAAGAACAATGGAAGAGCTGCAAGCAATAGTCAAAGACCAGAATAAACGCCTAGAGGCACTGGAAGCCAAGCATGTGATGTCTGTCCCAGTGTGGGCCAAAAAGGCAGTTGATGCAGCAGTAGCAGCCGGAATTATAGATACACCCATCGGTGGTTCAGAAGATTTCTATCGACTCATTACGATCATGTATCGTAAGGGATTGCTCGATTAGACAATAGTAAAATTCGGTATCCCACACACTCCATTCCATAGCCCAACTCCTATCCCCCAACTCAGAGGCATAAAAGAAGAGAACTCGTCTTTTGCCGAGTTCCCTATTATGAAAATACAATATAGCCTTTACTTTGCAAGTCTACTGCACTCAGATCAATCTTATTCTTCTGATTTATGGCTCGCTTGCGCTTGCTCTTTGGCAAGATGCTCATTTAGCGCAGCCTTCTTAAGCACTAACTGTTTCGCGATATCCTTCTGTGAGCGGGTAAGCTCGTCAATTTCTTGATTCAATTTATTGATGCGAGTCATTTTATTGCTCAGATCATTGGGTGAAGTGCTTTTTTTCATATCTCTTTGCAGCTGTTTAATTTTAGATGTTGCTTTTTCAAGTTTCTGTTTATCTTCTGTGCTTTTCTTTTGCATATCAGCGATTTCGCGTTTTAAGCGATTTATAATAGATGGAGTGAAGCTAATAGACATTCGGACACCTCATAATCGTATAGTGTAGCTCGACATCATTTTACTATAAATACGGTGTTTATGCGAGAATGGATAGTGCCAGTGAGAACCATGTATAATTAGGTTATAGTGATCGCATTACATTCAAGGTTAGGAATAGGAGACTATTTATGTTTACGAATGAGCTGTATACAGGTACGAGAGAAGAGAATTATAACCTGCTGTTGAAGCAGCTTGTAAGTTTGGTGGAGGACGAGAAGAGCAGAATAGCTAATTTGAGCAATGCTTCTGCCCTGTTGCAACAGTTTTTAGACGATATTAATTGGGTTGGTTTTTATTTGCTGGAGGAAGAGGATGAGCTTGTGCTTGGGCCATTCCAAGGCAAGCCAGCATGCACGCGTATTAAGGTTGGACGTGGGGTGTGCGGTACAGCGGTTAGCCGCAATGAGACACAATTGGTCGATGATGTTCATCAATTTCCTGGGCATATCGCCTGTGACAGCGCATCAAACTCCGAGATTGTTATTCCACTAAAAAGCAAGGGGCAGATCATTGGCGTATTGGATATCGATAGCCCGCTCTTCGCCCGCTTTGATCAGGTGGATCTCAATTATTTGACAGCGTTCGCTGACAAACTTGGGGAATATGTGTAGGTGATTTTTTAGCAAAGTGTTAGTTGAAATATGGGGTCATCCGAAAAGGTGCAATGCCTTGAGGATGGCCCCTTTTTTGTTAGTGTGGGGTATCAGTTGGAAGCAAAGACTAATCTGTCGGCGACGGTGACATCAGTCGTGCGGAAAGGATATTATGTATGACGCACGTATTGAACTATGGTGAGCTAGGCATCTCTACATTAGAGGAACCGCATTCCTTTATTCTCAATGAAGCAGGCAGCTTGGTGTGCTGTCAATAAAGTGGACACAAATTTAAGGAACTACCTCGAATTATTCATAGTACAGTTGTTCAAAGCGATGTGTAGTCTTGTAGCCCAAAGTCGAATGCAGGCGAAGTCGATTGTAATCAAATTCGATGTAGGCATTCAGTTCTTTTATCGCTTGTTTACGCGTTTTAAATTTGGTTTGGTAAACGAGTTCTTTCTTCAGAGTGCTATGAAAGGATTCGATACAAGCATTATCATAACAGTTTCCTTTACGGCCCATGCTGCCAACCATCTTGTAATGTGTTAATCGTTGCTGGTAATCACCACAGGCATATTGCGAGCCGCGATCGGAATGGTGGATGAGTCCCGGCTCAGGCTTACGGCGGTTGTAAGCTTGAGCCAGCGCGTCTAGCACCAGTTCTCTTGTCATGCGAGATCCCATGCTCCATCCTACGATTTTACGTGAGAACAAGTCCATGACGCTGGCTAAATACAACCAGCCTTCACTGGTCGCAATATACGTAATGTCGGTTACCCAGACTTT
>JBHGUX010000081.1:0-32856 GCA_048976605.1 Pristimantibacillus sp.
ATAATTCAAATAGTGATAAGGATGAATAGGGAAGAGATCATTGCGGAACCAAGCTACCTTCGAGAAATCAACGTTATCAATTCCCATAATCGTTCCTTGACCAATCGATTTCCCGGAGACGACCACATTCCCTTTCGTCTGCATGACACGGGCGGCAGCTTCAACACCCTCTAACTTACGGAACAGTTCGAACGGTGGTTCACTGTACAAAATACGAGTCGGTACGGTCTGACCGCCTCCGCCTCCACCGCCAGCACCACCGCCAGCACCACCTCCTGCTCCTCCTGCACCGCCACCAGCACCGCCTCCGCCTGCTCCACCGCCTGAACCGCCTCCATTGCCGCCTCCATTACCTCCAGAGCCGCCAACAGTTGTCGTCTCAACACTTTGATCCCAGACCGTCTGAACCGTAACATCTGCACCATATTTATATAGCGTACGTTCCGTTGAATTCAAATCGATTGTCCGCGCAGCAGAAGCATTATAAACGCCTAGTCCCAATGTCAGAATAAGCAATATCATAAGCGGATAATAGCCTTGTGATGAACGTGACAGCTGCGTTAGCGTCAAATAAAGCGGCACCGGTAAGAACTTGCGACCGAGCCAATTGAACAGCTTGAGCAACCACGGGAATAGCCTTAAGCAAAACAGCCCCAACGCAAATATCGCAAGCGCTGGCACAAAGAATAGAAATGGCTGTACGTTTAGCTGATCAGTCGTCATTCCCGTCTGGAAGGTCAGCATCTGCCGTTGATTGAACAAATACCAGCCGTAGCCTGCGGCACCCAGCAACAGAACATCAAGATACCAACGTTGCCAGAACGGTCTGCGATCTGAACGAGCCAAATCCCGCTTATAGCTTACAATAGAAGAACGCGCATAAATAATTGCTGGAATAATGGTAGACAGCAAAGCTAGTAGAACGGCTGCCAAACCTGCAATAATTGCTTCAGTCGAGAAACCAATCGGGATTGATTTGCGGCTTACAAAGGAAAGGAAGCCGTTGGCTGATCCGATACTCTTAGCCATAAACCAACCCATCATCGGACCGATGACGAGTGCAATACCGCCTAGCATTAATCCTTCCAACAAATAAATCCAAATAATTTGTTTCGTTCCAGCCCCTCGACTTCGGAGCACTGCGATATCGCTTCGTTGTTTATCAAGCGCTTGACGAGCATTCATCGCAATGAAGTAGAAGACCATCGCCAGCATCGGAGCCGCAAGAGTGAACAGTAACGTTTGCAATTGCAGACTCTGTTTTTTGAATTCCTTCAGCGTCTCTGCGAATGAAATTTCTACTTTTGTATCCTTCAATCGTTGATAAACCTCAATATTCAATCTCTCAAGTGTTCGACCAAGTGGTGACAGCTGACTAGTCTTCACTTCTTTAAGATCAAAAGCGTAATACCAGCCTGCATTATGAAGAGGAATACCTTTCTTCTCCATGAGCAATTTCGTGAATGCTGGTTCACTAATTTGAAGAGTGTTCATTAATCCTTCTAGACCTTGATACCAATAAGGATCCGTATCACTCAGCGGTTTAACCGCCCCGACGATCTTGACACGCAGTGTCAAATCTAGTCCGCCATAAATTGGGTATTCAAATATATCGCCAATATGAATATCGTTGCGATACATCGCTTCTTCAATCATGACCGCTTCCAGCAGATTTTCATCACCTTCAGCATTAACATACCAACGTCCTTGCGACAGTTCTGTTTTCTCCTCCAGCTTCGACATCGACATAATACTTAATTGTCGGCTACGGCTGGCATCTACTTTACTCGAATCCTCAGGAACAACATCTGCTCCTCGGATCGAGAAGCTTTTCACATACGTATCAAAAGGAAATCCAATTTCATTAGGAACTTCATCAGCAATATATCGGCTAACTTCAGTTAGTGCCGACAAGTCGTTCTTTGACCCAGCAGGTGACTGATAGCGAAATAATAACGAGCCTGCTGGAAGACCTGCGCTCTTCTGCTGCAAAGAATCCGCAACAACTCGCTTCAAAGCTCCATCTGCGTACATGGGAATGCTCGTTGCGAACGCGACTGCTAATGTAAGTCCCGCTAAAGTACTTAATGTCAGCCAGCGGGTATTCCACATTTTGCGGAATAAAAATCGTAACAGCGGTATCCCCATCAGTTATCGACCTACAACTTTCTGCCCCGGTGTCAACCCTTGCAGTATTTCCACTTGTGTTGCAGTTTGTTGACCAACTTCAACATCAACCTCACGTTTACCGTCTGCGTCTACGACCTGTACATAAGTACGCGAACCAATTGAACGAAGTGTGGATGGCGGGATAACGATGACATTTTCCTTCCTCTTAATAATGATGCTAATGGATAATGGCCGGCCGCGATCTAACGTCTTCGGCAAACCTTTGATATCTACAAGCATGTAATCTTCAGGGCGTTCCTTCGCAGGCTCACCGTTCGGATTGCCACCATTATTGCCTCCGTTTGACTGCTCTTGATTTGTAACTGGAAGTACTTTAACTGTTCCTTTGAACTGGCCAGCACTGTTAATCTCAGCTATAATCGGCATTCCAACCGAAATTTTTGCAAGCTCATCCTTGGATAATTTGGCTGCAGGCATAAGTCTACTCGTATCGGATACAATCGCAATCGGATCATAGGCTTTGATCAGGTCGCCTTTTTGCACATTAAGCGTAACGATCGTTCCACTAAAGGGAGCAGTCAGCTTCGCTTTCCCGATTTCTTCCTCAAGGTCAGCTAGCTCCTGTTTCTTCTCCTCGAATGCTATGGATTTCTCCTCGAAATCGATTGGGTCCATTGTATCCTTATCTCGTAATGTCACTTTCATTTCGGATTCGTCTCTTTTGAAAGAAAGTCTTTTATTTCGAAGGTCCCTTGACATCAGATCAACATCTAATTCACCAATGATCTGACCGGCTTCTACTTTATCGCCTGCCTTTACATACAGCTCTTTCAAGTGCTTGCCATCAAGTGTGAAAAATAATGATTCTTCCTGCATGGAGATCAGTTTCCCTACAACCTGCACCTTTGTCTCCAGTGTTGCCGTCGTTACTTCATACTCCGGCTTCTTAGAAATTTGCGGTGGCGCGATAGAAGGCAATACCTCTTCTTCTTTTTCACTTGGCAGCAAAGAGCATCCGCTAGTGAATATTATTGAAGCTGATAACATTATAATTGCGGTTCGTTTATACAAACTTACCGTCCACCATTTCATAGACATGATCGGCAACCTCCAAAATTGTAGGATCGTGTGTAGTCATACAGATCGTAACTTGTTCCGTGCGAATAATATTTTGAAAGACCGCCATGATTTGTGCGGACATATTCGAATCGAGCTCCGCTGTCGGTTCATCCGCCAGCAGAAGCACAGGCTTGTGGGCAATTGCTTTTGCAATAGCAACCCGTTGTTGCTCACCGCCTGACAGCTCAAACGGACGATGATGCATCCGTTTCTCCAACCCGACAAGCTCCAAGCAATGGGCTGCCCTCTCTTTCCACAATGAACGAGGCGTGCCCGCCATCCTAAGAGACAACTCGACGTTCTCCCATGCAGATAAGAGCGGCATCAAAGCAAAGGCTTGAAAAATAAATCCCATTTCCTTACGTCTTACCTCCGTACGATCATCATCATTCATTGTGTGGAAAGGCCTTCCATTGAACCATATTTCTCCCTTACTCGGCGTATCCAACCCACCCAAGCAGTTGAGGAGTGTCGTCTTGCCAGAGCCGGATCTGCCTCTCAGCATGACGAGCTGATTAGGTTTCAATTCCATATTAAGCCCTTTCAACACACGTAACGGCGCACCTCCAGCTTGGAAAATGCGCTCCACATTTATTACAGAAAGCAGCTTGCCATTATGTACGTCTCCCTCAAGCCGCTGCCCGCCCTTTTGCTCCGCTTTCTTTGTAAATGCCATGAACGGTTGCGATACCTCCCCTATCTCTTTCATAATTCTCATCCTACAAAAGTTAGACGTGGGACATGGAGAAAAAGTTACATCCCTTTACAATAATTTCTACAAAAGAAAATTAAAAAACTGATCCTGTCTATTGCGAGGCAATAGTTGCAGAATCAGTCATTTATTAATTAAACCTTGAATGATGATACTGCTTGATTAAGCTGATCAACAATCTCATCCAGGTGATTCGTCGCTGCAGCAATGTTATCCATTAAAGCGAGTTGCTCTTCCGTAGCAGCAGCTACACTCTCTGTTCGCTCTAAATTCGCTGCAGCGGATGAGGCTGATTGTTCCATCGAAGCACTAACCTGTTCCGAGCTTGCCGACATTTGTTCACTAATCGCAGAGTTCTCTTGAAGCTGTTCCGTCATCTTGATAATGGATGCAACGATAACCTCCAAGTTCTGTTGAACTTCACTCACACGATTATTGCCGACCTCAACCTCTTGCATAGTCTGAGCCATATAACTGGAAGCACCAGAAATTTCATTTCTCGTTTCTACTACTAGCTGATGAATTCCATCCGCTGACTCTAATGAACTAGAAGCTAACTTGCGAATTTCACCTGCAACGACAGCAAACCCTCTCCCGTGCTCCCCAGCTCTTGCAGCCTCAATGGATGCATTCAGAGATAAAATATTGGTTTGATTCGCAAACGCCGTAATATTCTCTGCAATAGCACCAATCTCCTGCGAGCGAGTCTCCAAATGACCGATTACGCCTGATAACTTGCCGATCACATTTTTAACCTGATTCATCTGCTCAACTAACCGCTCCAATGCCGCTTTCCCTTGGTCTGCTTCATGAGAGGTTGCCGAAGAATGATCTGCCATCATCGATGTATTTTCTGTAATTCGCCCAATGCCAATAGCCATTTCTTCAATGGCTTTCGCTGTTTCTTGTGCTCCTCTTGCCTGAATCTCTGTGCCATTGGTTACTTCTTGAATATTGTGAGCTACATGTTCTGCTGCGGATGCAGATTCCTGAGAAGCAGTAGATAGCTGCTTTGTAGATTTATCAACGTCCTTTGCATTGGCAGTAATACCTTTAATTAGCGTCTTAATCCCAGTAATCATCTGGTCAACCGATCTAGAAATATCACCCAGCTCATCCTTATTGTATTTCATCTCGGCTAATTCTGTTAGATCACCTTCAGCGACCATCTTCGTCTTCGACATTATGGTGTTAACGCTTCTCATCGTCGTTCGAATTGAAAAGTAAATCAGCAACAATAGAGCAATAATGATGAATGCCATAGCAATATAGTTCGTTATCTTTGTCGTATGATAGCTTTCATAGCTATCATCAATTTGTTCTTTGGCATAGAGATCCATCATCTCGCCTATTTCATTCAAATCCGTTCGTGTAACGTTGAACAGTTCTATTATTTGGGCATTATTCATGGAATTAGTATTATCATTAATACTCTTCATAACCTCTTCATTCCATTTAGAGAAATTGGCAGAGAATTGTTCACCAATTTCACTTAAAGGACGTTTAGTCGGTCCGTTAGACAATTGCGATAGTTGACTGGATTCAGCAATAGCAGCGGCTTCCGCTAATCGCTCAGAAGCTTCATTTATATTTTCATTCACAGTTGTTCTCCACAGCTCTTTATCAGCATCCTTCAATTGACCAGATTCTAAATATTGATAAGCTGAGTAGGCTTGATAGAGATCCCGATCTGCATTCAATACCAGAGAAATTGAACGAGTTGCGACCTCATACACCCCATGAGATACACGATTGATTGTACTCTTTAACTCTCCCAACAAAACAACTCCACCTATTAAGTAGAAAAATAATGGGAGAAGCCCTATTAACGCTAATCTTGCTCTCAAATTGAATCTCATCTCTCTCAATCCCCCATGCTAGTAATTAACACACCCTGTCAATATATCGGTAAAAACGGTTCAAAATAGAATGGTTAATATAGAAATTAATAAAATTTTGTCGAATTACAATGAAAAATACTATAAAAAAAGCAAGCCATCGGTTAGAATGGCTTGCTTCATTTACTTATTCAATCAATTACTTACCGAATGAATGCGGATCCTCACGCCATGCTTGCAAAGCTGCAATATCACTGTTCGCTACTTTACCAAGCTCAAGCGCTGCTTGGATCAATTCGCTGTAGTTGGACAATGTTTCGAGCGGCATATTTTCAGCTGCGAATGCGTTAATTGCAGATTCAAATTGGTAGGTGAATATTGCCAGCACAGCGAGAACCTCTGCTCCTGCTTCACGCACTGCAAGACCGGCCTTCAATGAACTACCGCCTGTCGAGATCAAATCTTCAATAACGACTACCTTTTGACCAAGAGTGATACGGCCTTCAATTTGATTTTGTTTGCCATGACCCTTCGCTTTATCACGAATATAGGCCATTGGCAGGTTTAGCTTTTGTGCGACCCAAGCGGCATGCGGTATACCCGCAGTTGATGTTCCGGCAATAACCTCTGCATCTGGATAGCGTTCACGTATTACAGTGGCGAACCCTTCTGCTATTAGATCGCGAATGACAGGATAGGTCATCGTCAACCGATTATCGCAGTAGATCGGAGACTTGATTCCAGATGTCCAAGTAAAGAGATCATTGGGACGTAGAGCAACTGCTTCGATCTCAAGCAGTTTTGTTGCAATTTGACGCGGCAAGTTTGTTAATGTTAGTTCACTCATCTTAGATCAGCTCCTCTATTATAGCTTCTAGTGCGGCACGCGGTTCTGCAACTGCCGTAATAGGACGACCAATTACCATATAATCCGTACCTTGATTCAATGCTTCGCGCGGTGTCATGATTCGGGACTGGTCATTCAATGCAGAACCACTCGGACGAATACCAGGTGTTACCGTTTGGAAGGAAGCCCCGCAGGCTGCCTTTATCGCCTCAACTTCTGCCGGTGAAGCAACGACACCGTCAAGCCCAGCGCGTTGCGCCAATTCCGCATAACGGATTACCGCTTGTTCCACTGATCCAGTAATACCAATTTCATTATTCAATACTTCAAGGCTTGTGCTTGTGAGCTGAGTTACCGCTATAACAGTAGGCTTCTGTTGTCCAGCGGTTAATGCAGCAGCTACACCCTCCATAGCTGCTTCCATCATAGCTGAGCCTCCCGCTGCATGAACATTGAACATATCCACACCTAGCTTCGTTACACTGTTCGCTCCGCCTTTAACCGTATTCGGAATATCATGCATCTTCACATCAAGGAAAACTTTATAACCCCTTTGTTTCAACCCATCGACAAAAGACGGACCCGCCGCATAAAAAAGCTGCATTCCCACTTTCATATAACAAGGAATGCCCTCCAGTTCTTTCAACAAACGTTCAGCCGCAGTTGCATCTGCATAATCCAATGCCACCATTACTCGTCCCGCTGCTTGTTCTCTTGTAAGACCCGACATATGACCGTCCCCTTTCATCCTTGTACCCGTAATAAACGGCCATCCGCCAGGCCCCGCTGGAGCAAGAACGTTGGACCGTTCTTGCTGAGCGAGGCGACTGGCGCTGGCCGTGATTATTCTATCTATTTCTTTTGGAGCACTGGCATTGGACGAGATGAGAAGTTGATGGTCTCAAGCATTCTCAACAATGCGCGAACCGTATCCAATGAAGTCATACAGACCACACCATTCTCAACCGCTTCGCGACGAATCCGGAAACCGTCACGTTCAGGTGCTTTGCCCTTCGTCAAAGTGTTGACAACGAAGTGTGCTTCACCTTCACGAATCATATCAAGAATGTTCGGAGAGCCTTCACTTAGCTTGTTCACACGTCTTACACGCATGCCCGTTGCTTCAAGTGTATCCGCTGTTCCGCCAGTAGCCATAATTTTATAACCAAGATCATAGAAGCCGCGCAGCAATTCTGTCGCCTCATCTTTATCTTTATCGGCTACAGTCGCAATAATCGTTCCTGTCATTGGAATTTTCATACCTGCACCAATGAGGCCTTTATAAAGCGCTTTGGCATACTGCTCGTCACGTCCCATAACTTCACCCGTCGATTTCATCTCAGGAGTTAGTGTAGGGTCAACACGGCGCAGCTTAGCGAAGGAGAATACCGGTACTTTGACCGATACATAATCCTCTTCCGGCCACAAGCCTTCTACGTAACCAAGCTCAGCAAGCTTCGTTCCAAGGATCGCCTTCGTTGCAAGATTCGCCATGGGTATGTTCGTTACTTTGCTTAAGAAAGGAACGGTACGCGATGAACGCGGGTTAACTTCAATGACATACACTTTATCATTATGAATAACGAATTGAATATTGACGAGTCCAATGACTTTTAGTGCTTTAGCAATTTTGATCGTAATATCAATGATTTGCGATTTGATATCATCCGATATAGATTGTGGAGGATATACGGCAATCGAGTCGCCGGAGTGAACGCCTGCCCGCTCAATATGCTCCATAATACCAGGAATTAGTACCGTTTCGCCGTCGCAGATTGCATCAACTTCAGCTTCTTTGCCCAGCATGTAACGGTCGATCAGAACTGGATGCTCCGGATTGATTTTAACCGCGATTTCCATGTAGCTCAGCAACTCTTCATCCGAGTAGACAATTTCCATTGCACGACCGCCAAGTACATAGGATGGACGTACAAGTACAGGATAGCCTAGCTTTTGCGCTGTTTCTACCGCTTGATCAACCGAAGTGACGGTATTTCCGTCTGGTTGAGCGATATTCAAGCTGCGCAGCAAAGCCTCGAACTTTTTGCGATCCTCAGCTGCATCAATGCTCTCTAGGCTGGAGCCGAGAATTTTCACGCCTGCTTTAGTCAAAGGAGCAGCTAAGTTAATTGCCGTTTGTCCGCCGAATTGTACGATAACACCTATCGGTTTTTCTTGTTCAATAACATTCATAACATCTTCGAAGAACAATGGCTCGAAGTATAGACGGTCGGAAGTACTGAAGTCAGTTGACACTGTTTCAGGGTTATTGTTAATAATAACCGCTTCATAGCCTGCATTCTGAATAGCCCAAACCGCATGAACAGTTGAGTAGTCGAACTCGATACCCTGACCGATACGAATCGGACCAGAACCAAGCACTAATACTTTCTGTTTATTCGATTCTGTTACTTCATTCTCCACTTCATATGTCGAGTAGTAGTAAGGTGTAGTCGCTTCGAACTCAGCGGCACAAGTATCTACCATTTTGTATACAGGGTTGATGCTTAGCTCTTTACGGTAGGTACGAATATCATGCTCATTCGTGTGGCTGCCGTTCGGGAAGCCCTCTTTGCGAATCTCAGCGATCGAGCGGTCTGAGAATCCTTTGCGTTTTGCTTCATATAGCGTTTCTTTAGTCAGAGCGACTTCTCTGCGAATACGATCTTCAAAAGCTACGATCGATTCAATTTTATCAAGGAACCACCAATCGATTTTGGTCAAATCTTGAATATCCTGCAGCTTGTAGCCGCGACGGAATGCTTCTGCGACCAAGAACATCCGCTCGTCATCCGGTTTCTCCATGCGTGCACGAAGAACTTCGTCTTCAAGCAATGTCGCTTCCTTCAAATGAATACGGTGAGCACCAATTTCAAGTGAACGAACCGCTTTATGAATAGACTCTTCGAACGTTCGTCCGATTGCCATTACTTCTCCGGTCGCTTTCATTTGAGTGCCGAGCTTACGGTTCGCATTTACGAACTTATCAAACGGCCAGCGCGGGATTTTCGATACGATGTAATCGAGTGTAGGCTCGAACATAGCATAAGTTTGTCCTGTTACTGGATTAATGAGTTCATCAAGTGTATAACCAACTGCAATTTTGGCTGCCATCTTCGCAATAGGATAGCCGGTTGCTTTGGAGGCTAGTGCCGATGAACGGCTTACACGCGGATTTACTTCGATTACGTAATATTGGAAGCTTTGAGGATCTAGAGCATACTGAACATTACAGCCGCCTTCGATATTCAAAGCACGGATAATTTTGAGCGATGCTGAACGAAGCATTTGGTACTCACGGTCAGACAATGTTTGTGATGGAGCTACTACGATACTATCGCCAGTATGAACGCCAACCGGATCGAAGTTCTCCATGTTGCAGACAACGATACAGTTGTCGTTAGCATCACGCATAACTTCATATTCGACTTCCTTCATTCCGGCAATCGATTTCTCAATTAGACATTGGTTAATTGGGCTGTAGCGAATACCGGAAGCAACCGTCTCGCGAAGCTCCTCTTCGTTAGCACAAATACCGCCGCCAGTTCCGCCTAGTGTATATGCAGGGCGAACGATAATCGGGTAACCTATCTCATTAGCGAACTTAACAGCATCTTCTACTGTTGTTACGATATCGCTGTCTGGTACCGGTTGATCCAATTCACGCATTAAGTCACGGAATAGATCACGGTCTTCCGCTTTCTCGATTGCAGTAAGCTGCGTTCCTAGAAGCTTCACATTCTCACTCTCAAGCACGCCTGCACGAGCTAGCTCAACAGCCATGTTAAGTCCTGTTTGACCGCCGAGTGTTGGCAATAAACCGTCTGGACGCTCTTGACGAATAATTTGCGATACGAAATCAAGCGTAATTGGCTCGATATATACTTTGTCAGCCATATTCGTATCTGTCATGATGGTTGCCGGGTTGCTGTTAATAAGGACTACCTCGTAGCCTTCTTCCTTCAACGCTTGGCAAGCTTGTGTGCCAGCGTAATCGAATTCCGCCGCTTGTCCGATGACAATCGGGCCGGAGCCAATTACGAGAATTTTTTTGAGTTCATTATTTTTGGGCATACTGAAGCTCTCCTTTCAACGTTTCAGCCAACACGGCTTGACGAGGTCTTTGCGGGTTATTAGTCTTGTGCGTGCGGATCATCTCTAGGAATTCATCGAACAAGTAACTGGAATCGAATGGTCCTGGAGCTGCTTCTGGATGGTATTGAACAGTGAAGGCTGGGTAAGTGTTATGCTTCAAGCCTTCAATTGTTTGGTCATTGTTATTAATATGTGTGACGGACAAGTCCGTGTTTTTAATGGAATCATCAAGTACCGTGTAGCCATGGTTTTGTGAAGTGACATAACATTTGTTCGTTGCGAGCTCTTTAACCGGGTGGTTGCCTCCGCGATGTCCGAATTTCAGACGTGTCGTATCTGCACCGCAAGCTAGAGCGAACAATTGATGTCCAAGACAAATGCCGAAGATCGGGTATTCGCCAAGCAGTTCCTTGATCATGGTAACCGCATGAGGAACATCTTTCGGATCCCCAGGGCCGTTGGATAGCTGAATGCCATCAGGTGCCAGCTTGCGAATTTCCTCAGCTGTCGTATCATGTGGTACTACAACTACATCGCAGCCGCGTTTCGTAAGTTCACGCAAGATACCGCTCTTCGCTCCGAAGTCAACAAGAACGATACGTTCGCCATTGCCTGGGCTAGAGAATAGCTGCTTCGTGGACGTACGAGCTACTTGATCGATCATTAATTGCGATGTTCCCAAACGCTCTTGAAGCTCTTCAATGCGCTCGTTGCCAGTCGTAATAAGACCTTTCATCGTACCGTGTTGACGAAGAATTCTAGTCAACATCCGAGTATCGATCTCGCTGATACCTGGAATGTTATATTCTTTCAGCAATTGGCCAAGTGAATACTGTGCACGCCAGTTGCTCGGCACCGATTCGTGACGGCGTACTACAAAACCGTGAATGAAAGGGCGAATCGATTCGAAATCGTCGCGTGAAATGCCGTAGTTACCGATTAAAGGATAGGTCATCGTTACGATTTGTCCGCAGTATGAAGGGTCGGACAATACCTCTTGATAACCAGTAATACCAGTATTAAAAACAACTTCCCCCATCATTTGTGCATCTGCACCGAAAGAAAGCCCTGTAAACAACGTTCCATCTTCCAACAATAATCTTGCTTGCATCCGTTTCACTCCTCAGGTCCTTGTATTTCTCTAGCACATCTATTATTTTGCGGATTCGTTATATACTACTGCACCGTCCACGATAGTCGCTACAGGCCAGCCATGCAGCTTCCATCCGCCGAATGGCGTGTTATTGCTCTTGGAAGCGAAAGTTGCAGGATCAACTGCACGCTCATTTTCCAAATCAACAATCGTAAGGTCAGCTGGTGCGCCTTGCTCCAAACGCCCAGTCGGAAGACCGAATACACGCGCTGGATCAGCGGTCATGCGTTGAAGCAAGAAACCAAGTGTCCATTTACCAGTACGTACGAACTTCGTATACAAGAGCGGGAATGCTGTCTCGAAGCCGACGATGCCGAATGGCGCTAGTTCCATGCCGCGTGCCTTCTCTTCAGCGCTATGCGGTGCGTGATCCGTTACAACCATATCGATCGTGCCATCTTCAAGCGCTTCAATTACGGCTTGCACATCTCGAGGCGTACGAAGCGGCGGGTTCATTTTCCAATTGGAATCAAAGCCCGGAATATCTTCATCCGACAGGATCAGGTGATGCGGACATACCTCAGCAGTTACTCGAACACCGATTTGCTTAGCCAGGCGAATCAAGCGGACCGACTGCTCTGTGCTGACGTGGCAGACGTGATAGTGCGCACCAGTTGCCTCAGATAACAGAACATCGCGCCCAACGTGGATCGCTTCGGATTCATTCGGAATGCCCTTTAAGCCATGCTTGCGTGAGAACGATCCTTCGCTGACATAAAGACCTTCAACGAGCGTGTTATCCTCACAGTGAGCGATAATCGGCATTCCCATGGATTGAGCCAGTGCCATGGCATCCTTCATCATTTGCGCACTTTGAACACCTACGCCATCATCAGTGAAACCAATTGCACCCGCTTCTTTAAGTGCAGCGAAGTCTGTCAACTCGCGACCAAGCTGATTTTTCGTAATGGCTGCATAAGGCAGAACGCGAACGACGCCTTCTTTTTTATTTTTATCTAGAATGTATTTAATCGTCTCAGGAGTATCAATGACCGGGCGTGTGTTAGGCATGCAGGCGATTGTTGTAAAGCCACCCTTTGCTGCTGATCGAGTCCCTGTCGCGATATCCTCTTTATGTTCAAAGCCTGGGTCGCGCAAATGAACGTGCATATCGATAAAACCAGCGGATAGCAGCTTACCTTCTGCATCGATAACTTCAGATGAGCCTGTATCAGGTACGGAAGAGCCTTCGATTATTTCAGCGATTGTACCGCCATCCACACGGATATGTTTCTTTTCCAAACTGCCCGCGGCTTCATTCCATACGTTTCCGTTAATAATCCATAATGACATTGCTTGCTCCCCCTTATTCGGTCATGTTGTCCAACTAATTGATAATATACACCGTTATTGAAGTGCTCGTTCTATTACTGCCATCCGAATCGGTACGCCATTCTCCATTTGGGGGAAAATGCGTGATTGCGAATGCTCAACCAGCTCGTCATCTATCTCAACATTCCGGTTAATTGGTGCTGGGTGCATAATGATGGCATGACTAGCAATCATGTTCGCTCGTTCAACCGTTAATCCGAACTGCTCCCGATAATTTTCTGCCGAGCTAAGCATCCCGCTCTCATGACGTTCCAGTTGAACTCGAAGCATCATGATCACATCGGACTTCAATGCTTCTTCCATCGTTACATAAGGAACATCCAAGTCAGATGCTTGCATATTGGCTGGTGAGCTGAAGCGAACATTAGCGCCGAGTTTGCGCAGCGCCCATAAGTTAGAGCGAGCTACTCGGCTATGCACAACATCCCCGATGATTGATACAGTCAAGCCTTTCAGTTCACCGAATTGCTTGCGCATCGTGTACAGATCTAGTAGTGCTTGAGTTGGATGCTCATTATTGCCGTCACCAGCATTGATCAGCGGCACTTTAATCTTTGTTGCCAACTCCGCCAGTACTCCGATAGGCTTCAAACGGATAACACCAACATCGATACCCATTGACTCCAACGTTCTGACTGTGTCATAGATTGATTCGCCTTTTTGCACGCTGGATACTGCGGCTGAGAAGTTCAGTACTTCTGCTCCAAGCCGTTTCTCAGCCATCTCGAAGGAGAATCTTGTTCTTGTACTGTTCTCAAAGAACATGTTCGCTGCGAATTTTCCTTGCAGGCTCGTGTGGACCTTATTCGGATGCTGTTCCCAATAAGCCGCACGGTCTAATATGGATTCAATTTCTTCTTTTGCTAGTTCCTTTAATCCGAGCAAACTCCGTTGTTTTAATTGCGTTATTGTCATCCGGCTTGCCCCCTCTGATGTATAATTTTCACTTGATCTTTAAGATCTATTTCCGTCAGCATTACAGTGATTTCCTCTTGCTTAGATGTTGGTACGTTCTTGCCTACGTAATCTGGGCGAATCGGAAGTTCTCGATGACCTCTGTCAACAAGTACTGCGAGTTGAATGCTTTGCGGTCTTCCGCAGTCCATAAGTGCATCCATGGCCGCGCGGATCGTTCGACCTGTGAAGAGTACGTCATCGCATAAAATAATTTTTTTGTCATGTACATGAAATGGTTCATCATTTAGACTTCCCATCACTGCTGCTATTTCCACATCTAAAGCACCCTTGCGGTCGTCACGGTAAGAGGTAATATCAATTTCATTGACCTCCACCGGCTTTCCTTCGATCTCACGAATGCGATCAGCGAGCCGTCTCGCGAAGTAAATGCCTCTTGTCCGAATGCCGATCAGAACGCAGTTGTCGATCCCTTTGTTCTTCTCCACAATCTCATGCGCGATACGCGTTAGCGCTCGTCGAATTGCGGTCTCATCCATGATAACTAGATGCTCTTGTTCCACCCGAGCCGTCGCCTCCCATCGTTCACGAATATCAAGTACGTTTCATGCCAGGAGCTGAGCAACAAAAAAGGCTCCTTGCATGAAACGCAAGGAGCCTGAGATCAGCAGAGCATAGACGACTATCCCGTTAGCGCCGTCCCAGCAGAACGCGTTATAAGAGGAAGTCCATATTCTATGTTGCTTGATCTGTTATTCACGCTACCTTGCCAGCCTCACGGGGCTGAGTTAAAGGTTCTGCCATATATCAAAATGAATTATCCCACGTTCGACAAAAGATGTCAAGGCAGCTTACCTAATAAATGATGCCCTTTCTCCCCTTAAATTAATAAAAACCGCTCCATCCGAATGAATCTCCGGAATAGAGCGGTTTTAAATACTGATTATTCCAATTTACAGCGATAAATTTCGAATTCGATCTACCGCTTTCTCCGTATTCTCACGGCTGCCGAATGCGGTTAGACGGAAGTAGCCTTGGCCGCTTTGACCGAAGCCAACGCCTGGTGTACCGACAATATTAGCTTCTAACAGCAATTTGTCGAAGAATGCCCAAGAATCAAGACCATTCGGAGTTTTGAGCCAAATGTATGGTGCATTGATCCCTCCGAATACTTCTAGACCAAGAGCAGAAAGACCTTCGCGAATAATACGTGCGTTCGTCATGTAGTAATCGACTAGAGCGGCGATTTGTTCTTTGCCTTCTGGCGAATAGATCGCTGCTGCTCCACGTTGCGTCACATAGGACACACCGTTGAACTTGGTCGTATGACGGCGATTCCAGAGATCATTAATCAGTACCTCTTGACCATTCGCATCCAGACCCTTCAGCTCGCGCGGCACAACTGTGTAGGCGCATCTAACGCCTGTAAAGCCCGCCGTCTTGGAGAAGCTGCGGAATTCAATTGCTACTTCACGAGCGCCTTCAATCTCATAAATGCTATGTGGAACATCATCCTCTTGAATGAATGCTTCATAAGCGGAATCATATAGGATAATGCAGTTGTTCGCTTTGGCGTAGTCAACCCATCTCTTCAGTTCTTCCTTCGAAAGCGTCATACCTGTCGGATTGTTCGGATAGCATAAGTAGATCAAATCCACTTTGCGATCTGGCAAGCTTGGCGTGAAGTTATTCTCCGCCGTACATTCCAGATAAGCAATACTCTCATAGCGATTGGTCTCTTTATTGAACTTTCCAGAGCGACCAGCCATTACATTCGTATCGACATATACCGGATACACAGGATCTTGTACCGCTACAATGCTGTCTTGACTGAAAATCTCTTGGATGTTGCCTACATCACATTTCGATCCGTCACTGACGAATACTTCATTGCTTTTAATATCAATACCGCGTGCTTTATAGTCATTCTCGATTATCGCATTAATGAGGAAATCATAGCCTTGCTCTGGGCCATAACCGCGGAAAGAACCTGGAACAGCAAGCTCGTCCACCGCTGCATGCATTGCTTTTGTTACAGCATCCGGCAAACCACGTGTTACATCACCGATACCAAGGCTAATAATTTCTGCAGTTGGATTTTCTTGAATAAATTTATTGCGGCGTTTTGCAATTTCAGAGAACAAGTAGCTGCCTTGCAGCTCCAAATAATTGTGATTAATATTAGTCATCGTTGTCACCTATCCTATTCAATAATTTCATAAAGTACGATTAGTTTCAGAATAGCTTACTTTTCGCCTTGAAATAATGAAGGATATGCTGAAATGTTTGCATTATTACACAAATCTCAATAAACGATGATTAACGATTACGCAAAGAAGTTAACACATGCTCCATATCAGCTGGAATAGGAACCTCAAACTGCAAATATTCCCCACTGCGCGGATGAACAAATCCTAGAACAGCTGCATGGAGCGCTTGCCCCTTCAATGCTACCGTCTTATTACGTCCATATATCGGATCTCCGGCAAGCGGATGACCAATGTACTTCATGTGGACACGAATTTGATGAGTTCGTCCTGTTTCGAGTTGAAGCTCTACAACGGTATAATCTCCTAGTCGTTCAGTTACAAGAAAATGAGTAACAGCATGTCTGCTGTTCCTTTCTGTAACAGTGAATAACTTGCGATCATTCAAATCTCGTCCTAGCGGGGCATCAATCGTTCCTTGATCATGCTGCAAATTGCCATGCACTAGTGCGATATATTTACGTGTGACCGAATGCTCCTTCAATTGCTGCGCTAAGGAAGCATGGGCAAGATCATTTTTGGCTGCCATAAGCAATCCAGTTGTATCCTTATCTATTCGATGAACGATACCCGGACGCACTAAACCGTTAATGCCAGACAAGTCTTTGCAATGATACATCAAGGCATTAACGACTGTACCTGAGGGATGTCCTGGAGCTGGATGAACGACCATTCCACGCTTCTTGTTTATAACAATGACATCGCTGTCTTCATAAATAATTTCAAGCGGTATATTCTCTGGAACAATAGCAACACCTTCAGGCTCTGGCACGCGGATAACCACGACATCTCCTGCAGTTACCTTATAGTTCGTCTTGACTGGCGACTGATTAACAATTACGGCTCCTGCCTTAATCCAATCCTGTACTTGCGTACGCGACACACCATCTTCATTCATACATTCTGTTGCATACTTATCTATTCGTTCACCTGATTGCTCTGGCGATACTATAAATTCCGACGTTTCATCTAATTCATTATACGGGTTGCTGTTCATGCTCGTTTTGACCCTTGTCCTCTCCGTTGCTTGCCTTTTTTTTCTCATCCTTTGCTGCCAGCAGCGTATCAATTAAGATTAACGCTACCCCGCAGCAGATCGCCGAATCAGCGACATTGAAAATGGGGAAACCATAACTTCCGAAATTAAACATGAGGAAATCCACTACTTCTCCATACAGGGCACGGTCCAGAAAGTTGCCAACAGCTCCACCAAGCACAAGTCCTAAACCAACCATCAACCAAGCTTTGGCTGATTTTCTAGATACTTGTATGTACCAGATGATGGCCGCAACAATAACTACCGTAACGATAATGAAAAACAATCTCTGTTCTTGTAAAATACCGAAAGCAGCTCCGCGGTTCCGATGCGATGTAATAAGGAAAAAATTCCCGATTACGCTGATTGTTTCAGTGAGCTCGAGTTGAGTTGCTATTATTTTCTTCGTTATAAAATCTACAACAAAAACCAATAACGCGATCCAGTAATAATAAAAACGCATCGTATCCCTCCTAGTTTGTCCCAAGATATTGTAGCATAACAGTCGCAACGGAGTCACCTTCTGAGCGGTTTCCCAGTTAAGTCCTTGATGAAAAGCAAGACTCCGGCGAAAACTATACCCGAACCTATACGACTTGAATGTTCCCTATCCCTAAAATCGTACAAAGGACGGTGCTTTTCATGACGATGGCTACAAAAGCCCAGCTTCAACAGCTCCGCAGCCGGCTGGAAGCCGATAAACAAGAAATTCAGCATAGAATAGCAAGCAATGATCATAACGGTCTTGGATCTTCGCTGCGCGATAGCACCGGAGAACTCTCTCCAATCGACAACCACCCTGCTGATCTTGGATCAGAAATGTTCGAACGAGGGAAGGATCTCGCTCTGTTGGAGCAGGAGGAGCTGCATTTAGCTCGTATTACAGCTGCAATTGATGCCATTAACAACAATACTTATGGTCAATGCGTCACTTGCGGCGAGCCTATTCCCTTTCAACGGCTAGAAGCACTGCCTGATTCCTTATATTGCATTGAACACGCGCCTCGTCAAGAGGTATCCGATCGTCGTCCCATTGAGGAAGAAGTGCTGAATCGCCCATTCGGACGAACCAGCCTAGATGAGGACGAGGAATTAACGGTAGGCTTTGACGGCGAAGATGCTTGGCAGATCGTTGAACAATGGGGTAATGCTGATTCACCAGCCATGTCAGAAAATAGGAGGGTGACTGATTATAGCCATGTTGGTATTGAAGCAGACGAAAACGATGGCTTCGTTGAGCCATTGGAAAGCTTCTTGGCTACCGATATTACAGGTCGTTTCGTTACTGTAATTCGCAACCAACAGTATCGAGATTACATGGAAGATGGCGAGGGCGATCCTCTATTAGAGACCGACAACGAATTGGAATAATAAAAAAATGGGCGGCGCTGCATAGACAACGTCGCCTTAATAAGTCTTGCCTTCCAATTGGATTTGTACAATTCGAACGATATCCGCAATGTAATCTCCAATAATCGGCAAGTTGAGTGCACCTAATATTTGAAGCACATAGAGTATAGTTGCTGCAAAAAAAGTAAATCCAATTGCGATACCTATTCCTCTAGCCGTTCCAGCCAGCAGGTTTCGCCACACAAGCTTGAATGGATGCTGCAGAAGGTCCACATAATCCGCGATATGCGTCTTTTCTAGATCATCAGCTATTTTACTCAACCGCAGCTCCAGCTTATTTAATGAGTTCTCATCCTTGGCTTGTAATTTGCCCTTCTGTTTCTCTTGATCAGGCTTATTATCGTTCATATGAATTCCTCCTCGGTTAAGCAAAGGAAAAAACGAGGCCTGTTAAGGCACTCGTTTAATAACTATGTTCCTTATACTATATCCTTAACCGAGAATGAGAATTCCGAATCATTACCCCCGAATAAGAATTCCGATTTCTTTATCCCCTAGCTGAACTCTCTCCATTCCAGTCACTGACTCGAAGGAAACGCTGCTTAGAAGTACATTGTCTTGCAAAACATCCTCGAATTGTTGAAGGGCAGTCTTCAACTCGTCATCCACTTCAAGGACAAGATCAATCCGCTTTTCAATTGCAAGGTCAAGCTTCTTGCGAGTATCTTGAACAGCTCGAATCACTTCACGAACCCAGCCCTCTTGTTCCAGCTCCGGTGTAATCTCCGTATTCAATGCTACGGTTAATCCATAACCCGATGCCGAAGCAAAGCCTGATTTCGCTTGTTTTTCTACGAGCAGTTCCTCAGTCGTAATCGTAACAGCTTCACCCTCTGCCGAAGTAAATACGAGGCTTCCGCTTGTTACCGCTTCACGAGTTTGCTCAGCACTCAAAGCTTTCAAATAAGCTTGCATTGGGCCGACATTTTTACCGTATTTTTTGCCCGCAACTTTCAAATTAAGCTTCAGTGTGAAATCAACAAACCCGCTGTCGCTATTTTGCACGACGATGGATTTGACATTGATTTCGTCTTTCACAATATCCTCGTAGCCTGCAACGTCGAAGTCACGATCCAGCGATACGATAAGCTCTGACAATGGCTGACGAGTCTTGATACCTGTCTCATTACGTACGTTACGTGCGAGCTCAACGATCTGTTTTGCGCTCTCCATATCACGTTCCAGCATTTCATCAATCGCCGATTCATCGACAGTTGGGTAATCCGCCAGATGGACGCTTGAGCCTCCGCCAAGGTTGCCATATACATCTTCAGCAAGCAATGGAGCGTAAGGTGCAATTACACGAGATAAAGTCAGAAGCACATGACGCAAGGTTTGGTATGCAGCAACCTTATCTTCCGTTAAGCCGCTTCCCCAGAACCGATCACGCGAACGACGAATATACCAGTTGCTCAGCTCGTCAACGAAGTTCTCAATCGACTTCGCAGGGTTAAGGAAGTCATTCACTTCCAGTCCTTTAATGACCGTCTTGATCAAGCTGTTAAGACGTGACACGATCCAGCGGTCCAATTTATTAGTTGAAGACTTCTCAGGATGATTAGCAGGATCAAAGCCGTCGATCGAAGCATATAACGCGTAGAACGCATGCGTATTAACAATCGTATCGATAACTTTCGATTTGGCTTCCCCTACGATACCACGCGAGAATCGTTTGCTGTTCCAAGGTGCGCTGTCCGCAAGGAGCGCCCAGCGGAAAGCATCTGTACCATACTCATTGATGATCTCCCATGGATCGATAACATTGCCCTTCGATTTGGACATCTTTTGTCCATTCTCATCTAGGATATGTCCTGTAGAGATAACCGCTTTATATGGTGCTTTACCGTTATACAATGTCGATACAGCCAACAGACTATAGAACCAACCGCGTGTTTGGTCAATACCCTCGCAGATGATATCTGCTGGATATTGCTCTGCAAAGGTTTCCTCATTCTCGAAAGGATGATGCTGCTGGGCAAAAGGCATCGAGCCGCTATCGAACCATACGTCAATCACTTCTGGTGTACGAGTCATAACCGCGCCCTCTGCAAATGGAGATTTCAACTTAATCTCATCCACATAAGGCTTATGAAGCTCAATATCTTCTGGCACTTCGCCGATTGCATGGGCACGAAGATCGGCGATGCTGCTAGGCGCATATTCTTTGCCTGTTTCTTCACATACCCAGACGTTAAGCGGAGTTCCCCAGTAACGGTTACGACTGATGTTCCAATCGACTAAATCTTCAAGGAACTTGCCGAAGCGTCCCTCGCGAATATGACCAGGATACCAATCCACGCCGTTGTTGTTGGCAATCAATTGATCCTTAACTTTAGTCGTTGCGATGAACCAGCTTTCGGTTGCATAGTAGAGCAATGGTGATTTGCAGCGCCAGCAGAACGGATAGCTATGCTCATAACGTTCTTTCGAGTATAGAAGACCACGCTCACTGAGCATTTTCACAATATCAACATCGCAATCCTTAACAAAGCGGCCAGCAAGGTCAGTTACTTCATCGACATAACGACCTGCCGAGTTAACGACGCTGAGCATACTGATGCCATTCTGACGAGCAACCTTATAGTCATCCTCACCATGTGCTGGTGCGATATGAACGATACCTGTACCGCTGGTGTCACTGACGAAATCACCAGAGATTACAACATGACCATGTTCAATCGATACATAACTGAACGGCGGCTCATAGCTTTGTCCAACAAGTTCAGAGCCTTTGAAGGTAGACAGAATTTCATAATCTTCCTTCAACACGCTTTCAGCCAGATTCTGTGCCACGATATAGACTTCACCGTTCTTCGCAGCGCGAATATAATCAAGTTCAGCATTAACTGCAAGCGCCGCATTAGCTGGCAGCGTCCAAGGTGTCGTCGTCCATGCCAATACATATTCGCCAGAGTCGATTAGCTTGAACTTCGCTGTCGCACTTAAATCTTTAACATCCTCATAACCTTGTGCAACCTCATGCGAGCTTAGTGTCGTTTGGCAGCAAGGGCAGTAAGGACTAACACGGTGACCACGATACAATAGACCTTTGCTATGAATTGTGGACAAAATATGCCACACGCTCTCGATATATTCATTCTTCAGCGTGATGTACGGATTATCAAGATCTGTCCAATAAGCGATTGCTTCTGTCAATTCACGCCACTGCTTCTCATAGACGAAGACACTGTCTTTGCATTTATTAATAAATTCCTCAATGCCATACTTCTCAATCTCTTGTTTACCCGAAATACCAAGCTGCTTCTCTACACCTAGCTCGACTGGCAAGCCATGTGTATCCCAACCGGCTTTGCGGACTACACGATAGCCTGACATGGTTTTGTAACGACCAATGAAATCTTTAATAACCCTTCCAAGAACATGACCGATATGTGGTGCGCCATTAGCAGTTGGAGGTCCTTCATAGAATACAAAGTTTGGTTTCCCGACCCGATTGTCAATGGATTGCTTGAACGTATCATTTTCTTGCCATTGCTTCAGTACTCGCATTTCACGAGCTCTTGCTTTCTCTTTCACGTCTACACGTTGCATCCTGTTAACCTCCTAATTTGTTACGTAGCCATGGGGCATCGTAAATAAATATTTCGTAGAGCGGAGCATAATCTGACCCTTTAGCCTACGATTAAAACATAAAAAGCCCCGTCCCTGTAAAAGGGACGAGGCTGTGCTCGCGTTACCACCCTTGTTCCGCATGTTAAGCGCTTATCTTACAAGCAACTTGCGGCACCTTTGGCGCGAAATATATTCGCGGTCCCAATAACGGAGGACAAACCGTCAGTCCTTACTTATGCATTCGGTCAATGCCAAGAAATTGCGCATCAATCCAAATGTATGTTCAGCACTGCTTCTCGGAGATGATATTCGGTCTGAAGTTCGTACGCCGGCTCTCAGCAATCGACGGCTCTCTGGGGACGAACTTGGTGACGTACTCGTTCTCGTCAATGAAGTTAAATGAAATATTGATTTAATTACTATTATTTATAGCTCATCACGGTTAGGTTGTCAAATGTCAAACGTCTATTAACCACGTTGCAATTGTTCAGAAGTAGAAGATGATGATATTGATGTTGTTGAGTGCGAGTGCTCTAACGTATCCCAGCCATCATGAGTAAGCAACTCAAGCTGTGCTTCGATTAGAGTACGGAAACGCGCGCGGTAGATCGAAGCCTGTTTCTTCAGCTCCTCAACCTCAAGTGAAACTTTACGCGATTTACTGAGTGATTCATTGATAATGCGATCAGCGTTCTTCTCCGCCTCTTTAACGATAAGCTGAGATTCCTTCTTCGCATTATTGCGAACTTCATCCGCTGCTTCTTGTGCTACAATAATCGTCTTGCTTAACGTCTCTTCAATATTGGAGAAATGATTAAGCTTTTCTTGCATATTAAGAATTTGATTTTGAAGTTCTTTATTTTCGCGGATTATCGATTCATAATCTTTGATGACCTGGTCAAGGAATTCATTTACCTCATCCTCGTCATAGCCACGTAATCTCCGTCCAAATTCTTTGTTATGTATGTCCAATGGCGATAACGGCATTGGTACACCTCCTCAACGTATTTACCGTATTTACGGTCGTACTCGGAAACATTCGCTGTGCAATGGATTCGACAACATCTTCCAAAATCCTGCAACCGATTAAATAAATTTACCAACCTTCACACGAATCCGGCCTTTTTTCGTTACACCGTCAGCTTCAAGCACCTTGAATCTTCCAAGACCTTTAATCGACACGATGTCTCCTTCACGCAATGTCTCTGAAGGGTCTTCTTCCGTCTTCCAATTCACTCGGCATCTTCCAGCGCGAATAGGATCAACGATTTTCGTTCGACTTATCCGATGGACATCGCTTGCGATTCCATCCAGCCGCATCGATGCAACTGTGAAGCTCATCTCCTGCAACTCAGGAATAATGACCTGCAGCTCGGATAGAGGTATGATCTCGGTTAATACATTGACACGATGAACTTGTCTGAGATGTATGTTTAAGTAATCGGCAATTTCGTCAGCAATGATAATATGGCAATGTTGTTCATGCACATGAATGTCACCGACACGGTCTCGCTTTATACCTAGGCCAAGCAGAGCGCCCAAATAATCACCGTGGTCGAGTTCGAGATGTGCTCCGCCTCCGCTGTTCACCGCAAGCACGGATAGACCGGCAGGCTCATCATCCAAATAACGATATTCAGGGCCGATTATCGCTCTGCAGCGTTCAGCACCCGAATAGCCTCCGTCAAGACGCAGCTGTACGTCTCCACTGCGATTTGCGAGCGCCGTTACGATTTGAGCTTGCCTTGGATCCAAAAAATCGGTCCGCTTCAGCTCATGAAGCTGTGCGGACCGCTCTACCCATTCCCAAGCCCGATCGACAAATGCCTTCTCGTCCGGATGGAAATGTTCATATATGGTTGGTTTCATGTACAACCCTTCCCTTAAGCGAACACGGCTGTCGCCGTTCTTAAATTAAAATATGTTCACAATAAATTCAAGCACAGCGATCAGACCAACAGCAATGAACCGCAAGGCGAATATCGCGATGATCGGGGAGATGTCAAGCATACCGCCAATCGGTGGAATGAATCTGCGGAAAATACCTAGGTATGGTTCTACCAGCTTACCTAACCATATACCTATGAAACTCTCCCGAGCATTAGGAAGCCAGGATAGCAATACATATCCAATCAACATAAAGCTGTAAATACTTTGTAAATTCATAATAAGACTTTCAATCAATTCAAGGTCACCTCATTTTATTGTAATCGTTCTCCTCTGCCAGCATTTCCGTAATAGCCCCTTGAATTTCTACCGAATCCGGTGTACATAAAAATATATTCGGACCGAGCTTAGAAATGTTGCCATTTAAAGCGTACACCGTCCCACTTAGGAAATCAACGATCCTGACAGCCAAATCGTTGCGTACTCGTTGTAAGTTGACGATGACCGCACGGCGTGAACGCAGATGATCAGCTATATCCTGCGCTTCATCATACGAACGAGGCTCACTTAATACGACACGAGCATTTTTTTGCGAATGAATACTGACAATATTGCTATTCGTCTTTGTACTTGTACTTGTACTTTTACGTCCCTCGAATGGAGAAGTTTCATTCTCTTGCTCATCAATTTGAGATACTCTTTCACGCTCAACGATTTCCTCTTCTTCTTGAAGACCGAAAAAATTCATAAATCGATTCATGACGCTCATTAATCATCCCTCTTTCCCTACTAATATAGTTCCAAGTCTGATCCAAGTTGCCCCTTCTTCAATAGCCACTTCGAAATCACCCGACATGCCCATGGACAGCTCCGTCAATGGCAGCTCCAATGGCGATCTCTCATTCAATTCATCCCTTAATTGACGCAATGCACGAAATACAGGCCTTGTCTGTTCAGGTTCACTTTCATAAGGTGCCATCGTCATCAAACCAATTGGTCGTATATTAGCCAATGTCCGTAAATCAGCTGCGAATGAGTGTAATTGTTCTGGTTCTACTCCATGTTTGGAATCTTCACCTGAGACATTAACTTGAATAAAGCAAGGAACAATTAGTCCAAGTTGGGACGCCCGTCGATCAATTGCTTGTGCAAGTGACCAACGATCCAGCGAATGAACATATGTAAACTTTCCTATGACGTCCTTCACCTTATTCGTTTGAAGCGATCCGATAAAATGCCAGACTGCTTGTCCAACCTGATCTTGAACGACAGCTTCAGGGCCGCTAATCGCTTCCCACTTCAGCTGAGCATCTTGCCATCTATTCTCGCCCAAATGCTGCAAGCCTTGACAGTAAGCGTCTACTGCCGTATCCAAGGATACATATTTCGTTACCGCTATGACTTTAACGTCCTCACGGCTGCGTCCACTTCGAAGGCAAGCCGTTGCAATACGTCTCTCTACTTCTTCCATTCTGTCTGTTAATTGGTTTGTCATTACGTCACTCACCTCTTCCGGATGCCGATCCAGCTAGCCATCCGGCCGGTCATGCCGCCTTCCATGCGATGGGAGAAAAATTGCTCACCGCTGCAGCCAGTGCACCACTGTGACAATTCGATATGAATCGGCAATATTCCTGCTTTTATCATAATATGTCGGTTAATTTGTTTTAAGTTTACCATAGCTTTACCGTTTTCCACCATTTTCATCATTAAATCCGTGGAAAAATGTTCATTTTCTTGCAAGGAAGTTAGCAGCGGCTTCAGCTTCTCGATCACTTTGCCATCCACTTCATAGCAGCAATCATCTATTGAAGGTCCAATCGCTCCGAGTAAAACTTCTGGCCTGGTGCCGAATTTCTCGGTCATTGCTTGCACTGTCTTAGCCGCAATTTCCAATACTGTACCCTTCCAGCCTGCATGCGCCAAAGCTATCGCATCATGCTCAGGGTCATAGAAATACAACGGGACACAATCTGCATAAAAGGAAGCTAGCAGCACATCTGGAACATTCGTCATTAGCGCATCCGTATCTGCAATAGCCGATGCTCGGGATAACCTTCCCTTGCCCCGATCGGCTGATGTTACTTCATGCACAGCATTGCCATGTACTTGCTCACCCGATGTCCATGTATCGAACGGCCAACCAATTGATTCTGCCAGCAGCTGGCGATTCTGTATGACATCGGCCTCGCTGTCTCCAACATGAAGTCCAAGATTAAGAGAAGTCCAAGGTGCAGCACTTACTCCCCCATCCCTTCCTGTGAAGCCTGCTGTTAGCCGCTCATCCCTATCTACCCATGAAGACAATAAAAAAAGCGAAGGTCCCTTCGCCGTTTGTACAGGATTAAACTTTTCCATACACGAACTCACCTCTTAAGAAGTTTACAATGTTACGAGCGGGCGTGCAAATCCTCTTCTTCTGGTCGATGTTTGCTCTCATCCATCCGTACAAGGACAACATCCGTGCCGATCTTCACTATATTCCGCCATGGAATAACGATCTCAGTGCCGCCGCCCCCGAACATGCCTAGAAATCTAGTATATTGCGGGATAACAATCGAATCAATACGCCCCTGACGCAAATCAAGCTCCAAATCACTAATTTGCCCGAGCTTCTTGCCATCAACAATATTAATAACATCTTTCGTCTGAAAATCAGATATTTTCATTTCATATCACCACTTTTCCAGCAAGATGAACGCCCACCTATTCTCTTCTATTATTTATATGAGGGATTCCGATAAAATGTCCTACTTGCTGAAAAAATCGAGTTGATTCGGATCATTAGCATCAAAGGATGTTTGGAAGGTAGACATAAATGGCAGCGTGATTCGATCTCTCTCCACGACAAAACGTCCATTGCCATCATTATCTTGATTAATGACGATTTGATAAATACGCTCTCCGACTTGAATAGTCCAGTACTCCTTATATAGAATGCCGAATGCATCATTCCAAGAAGTAGCAACAACACTGAACTCACCAGCTGGCTGCTTTGCTGTACGGACTTCCATGACAACTTCAGAAGGATGGAGCGCCGCTATCTTCTGTTCTTGCAGCTGTGTTAATGTTAATTTCTTCTTGCTCTCGCTTGCACTAAATACGAGGGAATAATTGCGGTCTCCTGCCGTACCTTTAACTGAATAACAGCCTTCACAGCTAACTTGTGAATTAGGCTTAAAACCGTTGGGAGCAGCAATCGACCATCCCATTTGACTATCACCTATTCGAAGCGCAGGATCTGTCACCGCTCGATCTATCCCTGTAATACGAATTTCCTTCGTCTTTGCATCATAAGTGATCTTACCGCCTAGCCTTTCGACAATACTTCGCAATGGCACCATAAGTGAACCCTTTTTTTCTACAGGTGGAGCTGAGAGCTCAAACGGCTTAGATACCACTCCATTGTCCAGAGCGACGGATGTTTGACCTAGCTTGAAAGAAAGGTGATTCTTCTCGTATATACGAGTGCTTAGCCAAAAGCTCTTGTCTAACGAATCGAATTTATAATCCAGCTTAAAGGTGCGAATCAGTACATTTACAGGACCCATTGTAATCCCATTCTTCTCATAAACCGGTTGTACGGTCATCGGATTTCCATTCACAATTGCAGTATTACTTCCTAGCTTTAGTACAGCATCCGATCGTATCGGCTTATGGAGGCTGCTGCTCGTATTACTGGTGTTGCCAGCTGCGGCAGCAATTCCTCCTGGAACTAGAATCGTCAAACATAAGATGATGAGTACCATTCTACTCTGCGTGATTTTCAAAAATAATTGTTGCATTAAGTATCAACCCACTCTCGCTTATTTTAGTCGAGCTTAGGAATATCGTAAGTAACAGTTTCCTTCGTAGCGTTGATGAAGTTGTCATCATAGGTTTCAATATCTAGGACCGCTTTACCATCCCTTAATGTAACAGACCGAATGCTTTGGTTATTTGGCACCTCGACAAAAGGGTTGATTTTGTCTGCCGCAAGATCGTAAATATCCAAATGATGATTGGAAGGAATCGTTCCATATGTGTTGCCAGAAAGAACCAGTAGATGATTATCGTCCAGCCAATAGATTCGATTGGGTGATTTATTGTCCCTGAACTGATCCTGCGTTATCTTGTTGATCGGTTTATCGCTGCCAGTCTCATACAGCCACACCTCTCCACTCATTTCAAACTCGAAGGGAGAAATATAAGCTAACTTCGACTGGTCTGGCGAAATTATTGGAAGAGATGGATATTGCTCGATATCGCTAATTTCGATTTCATTATTGCTTTGTACGATTAGAATGGATGGCGGTCCACTCTCAGGGTATATAACGTTCTTCCCCATAATTAGCGGCTCCTCCACTTTAACAGCAGTCACTCCAGCTTCGCTGCATCCCATCATAAAGACAAGAAATACAATAGTGCTTAACACCCAAGCTAACTGTTTCTTATCCATTGAACACACCTCATCCTCTTACACTTATTGACCTTTAAAACGCATCCGGCGATACAAAGGTTACAATATACTGGTAATTTCCCTGACTAAAAAAAGACGAACCTCTTCGATGGTTGCATCATCGAGGTTCGTCTTTTTTATTTTACCTATGTCTTCACATACTTTTGCATCTGTTGAATGGCCGACTTTTCTAACCTGGATACCTGAGCTTGGGAAATGCCGATTTCATCGGCTACTTCCATTTGGGTTTTACCTTCAAAGAAACGCATGGACAGAATCATTTTCTCACGATCATTCAGCTTATGCATCGCTTCCCTGAGCGCGATTTCCTCGATCCACGAAACGTCCTTATTTCTATCATCGCTTATTTGGTCCATAACATAAATGGGATCTCCACCGTCATGGTAGATCGGTTCGAACAACGATACCGGATCCTGAATGGCGTCCAATGCGAATACGACATCCTCTTTCGGCACATTAAGCGCCTCTGAGATTTCAAATATCGTAGGTTCGCGGGAATTCTGATTCGTTAAGCTATCCCTCACTTGCAGTGCTTTGTACGCGATGTCCCTTAAGCTTCGTGATACACGAATGGGGTTATTATCACGTAAGTAACGGCGAATCTCTCCGATAATCATCGGTACGGCATAGGTGGAAAATTTGACGTTTTGACTAAGGTCGAAATTATCTATCGCCTTCATAAGTCCGATGCAGCCGACTTGGAATAAATCGTCCACAAATTCTCCCCTATTGTTAAACCGTTGAATGACGCTAAGTACAAGCCTCAAATTGCCGTTTACTAATTTCTCTCTTGCTGCCAACTCGTTTCGGGTTTGTAACGCGGTAAATAATTCCCGCATTTCGACATTGGTCAGGACAGGCAGTTTTGCGGTATCCACTCCACAGATCTCGACTTTATTTCGGGTCAACGTGATTACCTCCCAAGGAGAAACATTAATGTTCATTATCTCCTTGGACCCCGTTTTTATTCCTCATCTGACAAGGTTCGACATTCGCTTGCCACGCCTGCATTTGCTCCATTTTGTTACACCATTTTGTTAAATTCCTTACGCAATCGCTTAATAATTCTTTTTTCTAGGCGAGAAATATAGGATTGCGAAATACCTAGCAGGTCAGCAACATCCTTTTGTGTTTTTTCCTCACCGTCTGCGAGTCCGAACCTTAATTCCATAATAATTCTCTCGCGTTCCGACAGCTTATCAAGCGCTTTATGAAGGAGTTTGCGATCGACCTGCTCCTCGATATTACGGTATATCGTATCATTCTCCGTACCTAGTACATCAGAGAGCAACAGTTCATTTCCATCCCAATCAATATTAAGCGGCTCGTCAAAAGAAACCTCTGTCCGCGTTTTACTATTGCGACGCAGATACATCAGTATTTCATTCTCAATACAACGCGACGCATACGTAGCCAGCTTGATTTTTTTCTCTGGATCGAAAGTGTTTACTGCTTTAATTAACCCAATTGCCCCGATAGAAACTAGATCCTCGATATGGATGCCTGTATTCTCAAATTTACGTGCGATATAGACTACGAGCCGCAAATTTCTCTCAATCAGCATAGCTCGAATCGCTGAGTCTCCTGTAGGCAGCTTATCCAACAAATACTCTTCTTCTTCACGTGTTAGCGGAGGTGGGAGAGCCTCGCTGCCGCCAATATAATAAATTTGTTCGCCTTTTAGTCCTAATAAAATTAAAACACGATAATAATATAACTGCAGGATCAATTTCCACTTAACGACCATCCGGCCAATCCCTCCTCGAATTGATGTGCGTTCGATTTCCTACACCTGTCACTGGTTGTTCTGAACGAGAGACGGATGGATAATCGCTTGATATACATTTTCAGCCGTAAGCTTGCCGCCATCTAAACCGATCAGCACCTTACGGGTAACAAACACTTGTCCTTCTCGTTCGATTTGAACATAATCTGGCTTCAAAGCAAGCATGAACTGCGACCCGCGATTGACACCTCGATAAGGCACCAGACGCAGCCGGTCTTGCCATTCAAAATCCTCTTCACCTAGTCCAGCCACTAATCGATCTACTTCAGCGTCTTGGATACGCTGCAGCCATGAAGCAGGCAAATCATCTCTCCATATAGAAGCTTCAACGATCATTACCGGAGTACGAGTCAACGGATCGTAAAGTTGATTTCCCGTATCAATTAAACCAACCATCGTATGCACGCGGTCGCCAATATGAATGATTACTTCAGCAAGATGAGTTTCTACCAACTCCCTTTCGCGACGCTGTGTTAACACAGTACGGTATACATACAGACCGATACAAAACGCTGCGAACAAATAGATCAATCCCATTTTTAATTCAACCTGCATGCCGCCGTTAATGAATGTAATCGTTCTCCAAACTTCACCCGATCCTTGCATGAGTAAATAATGAATTCCGATTATAGCTCCGGCAGCAACGAAATTAACCGTATAGAAAGCGGCAATATTTCGTAGAAAATGCTGTAATGAGGAGAATCCAAAAGCCACCCATAGCATCAAAAGAGAGATCGATATTTTCACAATGAGTGTAAACAAGATCGAGAGTGGCGGAAAAAGCATTAGTATGACATAACAAGCACCTATTGCAGCTGCCAGCAGAACCCGCCATGGACGCGCCTTGGTATTGCGCACCCAAGCAGTTGTCAGCAAAATGCTTCCATCAACTAGTAACTCTCGCACAAACATGACATCGACATATATAGTCATGGCGTCAACCTTCCTGCGGATCCGGTCGTCATGCCGGTTGCAGGCACCCGGAGAACGATTGACACTAGTATATTAAAATCCTATTTCAAAGTCTGTCTAAACATGACGGCATGACATATCTTTTTTTGTCGAGTATCCGTATAAAAAACGTCAAGGAAAATCATCTGCCAAATCTCTTTGATGTCTAGTATTCCTCTCATATTCTTTATAGCTTGTTCCGTATTTATACTCATGGTAATATCTAGATAAATTCTTTGTCGTTGTGAAGCACACACCGCTCAATTGGAATCCTTAGTGGATACCCGTTGAAGCGGTGTTTTTTATTAATTGGAATAGATGGGGTTGAGGGGACTCGTGATTGGTGCTTGGCACTGACGGTTGACAGTTTAATAGCTGGTGCTGGTGGTTGTGCTTGGTTGGTGGTTCGATGGCTGGTGGTTGTGCTTGGTTGGTGGTTCGATGGCTGGTGGTTGTGCTTGGTTGGTGGTTCGATGGCTGGTGGTTGTGCTTGGTTGGTTGGATAGCGGTTGGCCGTCGATTCGTCGTTCGTCATTCTTTCTATGTTCATTTTTCGCCGTTCGCCGTTCATGGTTGGTTGCATAGTCGATTAGTAAAGGGGAGAATGTTATGACTTTTAATTCATTACACGAGAAATGGTTAACTGCTCATTTGAAACAACGAAAAGGAGAAAGTTGGAGAAGATTGGTTGATGGGCATGGACATGCAGAAAAGCTATTTTTAGAGGCAGTCTGGTATGCCGCGTTCAGACAATTCGAGCATTTACACCCTGAATATGAGGTCTCCGACTTCCGTGATGGAACACGCTTTATAGATTTTGCCTATATTCGCCATTCCTTGAGGCTAGCAATCGAGATCGACGGATTCCAAACTCATGCTGCTAATATCAATAGATGGCAATTCTCTGACTCGCGAATTAGACAAAACCATCTTATCATTGACGGGTGGACTATTCTACGTTTCTCGTATGATGATATAAAAGATAAACCGATGATGTGCATACAACTATTGCAACAATTTATGGGAAGCCGTCTCCCTGAGCAGTCCATAGACACAAATGTTACAAATTTATTGGAAAATGAAATTATTCGACTAGCCCTTCATTTAGGACGACCGCTGAAGCCTGTTGATGTGAGAAAACATCTACAAATCAGCAAACAAAAAACAAGTACAATAATTTGCGCCATGGTAAAGTCTCATAAATTATTGCCGGATGGCACAGGCACTCAGCGAGTATATTCCTATAAATTAAATCGTGCGATGTTCAGTGACAGAACCTTCTAAAGTAATACCTATAAATAGTTCAGTCAAACAAGCTCCATTCGGGGCTTGTTTGGTGGTTGAGT
>JBHGUX010000082.1:0-4034 GCA_048976605.1 Pristimantibacillus sp.
TTATCGCTGCGCAATCACCTACCCAAACGACTCTAACCCCTCAACACCAAACTTTTCTGCCTCCTGAACCTCCATCGCCTCAATAACGACCCCGCCCGGCAAACCTACCGCTGCAACCTCCCAATATCCCTCTCGTTCTTCGATTTCATATGGGACGGACAGATACACCGCAAAGTAGACTCCATTCACATGACCGAATAAAGCTTGGGAATGCTTCAACCATTCACCCTTCGGAAGAACACCAATAAGGAGATTCTTCTCAGAAGCTGGCACCGGATATAGTGCCATAATTACATTTTTATGGTACAACACTTCGGTATATCCGCTCTGATGCCTTGGGTCACCAGCGTTATGCCCCTGACCAGGGTGGAAGAAATACAACTGATTAGCTCCACCGCTTTCAGTAACTGGCAATGAGAAACACCAACGCAATTGCTCGTTGTCGAATTCCTGAACCCGCTCCCACAATCCGCCTGCTGCATAGCTTTCAGTAATATAGGCGTAGGAATGCAATGGCGGCTCCCGATGCTCAGTGTCTGCGATCACTTTCTCCGTTATCTTAGTTACTTCTGTCGGAACATGACGATCAAGCGCAAGCCTCCTAGTCTCCTCTGCTGCCTCGTAGAATAAGAAGCCAGCATATTCGGTACGAGGCATCGCTGGAGGCAACTCGAAATCCCCGAATTGCACATAATCATGCAGAACGTTGGCATCCCCCGGCATATCATGAGGCCAACCACGGGAATGGGCTCCAACATAGGCGCCTTTCAAATAAAATAGAGCACGTTGATGCCATAAATAATCCAGCATATTCTCCAATTCACCCTGCAGCTGCTCATCGTTATCCCCAATTATTTCGAGAGCGGCAGTAAAGGCTTGCACCCAATGCCAGAACCATGGCAAACATCCATACTCAGGCATCCCTTTTGCTTGTATATGTTGAAGAGTTTGTGTCAGGCTTTGTCTTCCATCTTCCAGCAATGCCTCATCCTTGAACATCGATCCGAAGATCAGCTTAGCCGCCGTATATTTCGCTTCATGATGATTGTAGACAGTGATTGGCTTGCGAAAAAAACCGCTTTGATAAACGTGATTTAATGCCGCCGTAAATGCTCCCCTTAGCTGATTACTGAGCTTCTGTTCATATCTCATGAAGAAATAGGCCATCAAATTACCCATAATTTCAACGGGAAGTCCATGTGGTGCTGCCTCGCGAGGTATAGGATTAAGTCTTAGCGGCCAATGCCCGTACATCTGCGAATCAGGCTTCCGATTTTGCAATTCAAGCACTTCCATTAGAACAGCTTCTGCTTTAATAATTGCTGCCACACGGTCGAATTCCACGTTAAGCTCCGACCTAACAGACGCAGCAAACAGGTAGGAAGCGTAATAAAAGTTGTTACGGATATCGTCATGAAACCATAAGCCGCTCTCCAATAATGGCATCGCTTCTGCAGTCTTTGCGATTCTATAAATAATCTCATTCTGCCGCTCTGTATAAGGAGAAATTGCTGTTAATCGATCATCAATCACACCGGAATCTTCATCAAGCTCATTACTAACTCCACTTTGTTGGCAATTCTGACATACGCTCGCATAGGTGAAGGATTCTGTTCCATCCACAATCAAATAATCAAATTGCTCCTCCAATGATTTCAAATAAAAATCATCTATAGCTCCATTACATTGCTCGCAAGTTATGGGCAACTCATCATAGTCATTCCACTTTTGATCCTTATGAGCCAGATAAGCATGATCAAATTCATTATCACAAACTTCACCACAGCGAACACATTCCATGGTCGCTCCAGCTTCATTAGGCTCCCCATATGTATAAAGACCACAAGAACCACAAGTGTATACACCAATTAATTTCAACCTACTCATAGACGTCCCTGTCTCCCTTATGATGATTTTAGCAACTGCTCCTACTTTATTCGTGATAATCGGTTGATTTCCTGCGTTTAGGGTATTCTTCGAGTAGACTAGGCAGCCCCCACAATAGAAAAAACCTTGACTAGCGTCAGCCACTCAAGGTTCAATCTCATCTATCCTTATACCGTTTGTTTCCCCATACGGATCGCCGTCGTTGGCACCGTACGTGTATAGCTAAGTTTGCCCCTATCCAGAAGCTGATAATCATAAAGTAAACCTTCGTACACCGCTTCGAATTGAGGATGCTCTAGAAAATCATTAGGAGTTACTAGTGTAGATGGGCGGTCCCAAAGCTGTAGACCGCTTTCCCGCAACGTTTCTGCGACAAACTGAGAGCAAAAAAAGGCGTGGTCTGTCTTCAGGTCCAGCTTGAGCAGTACCCCGAGCAGTCCGATTAGATTATATCGGTACATATGCTGCTTCTTTTGGAAGTCGCGTATTATTTGAATGGCATCCGTATGCTGCTGCTCTGTCATCCGGAGTTGAAGAAGCTTGCAGCGGGTATTCGGAAATTGACGAAAGGTTCCATTATATAGATCTTCACGGACAAACCCGGCGATGAGCGGATTATTAGCAACTTTGCGGCCAAAGCTGAATACTTCATTCAGTTCCGCATCAAGCGCAAGTGAGGCATGATTATAGGGCGCATTTGTAAACTCTTTAATCAGCCTTGTGAACCGTGTGCCTGTATCAGTCAAGAGCACGTAAATACTGTGATGCAAATGATTATCCTGGCTATTCTGAGCCATCATACTCACCTCATGAATTGATAAGTCTTGTCTTGAAATGAATATAACAGCTAGGACCCTGCCCGCATAGTACTAAGTCTATCTAGTACTCCATTGATGAACTAACATTAGCTTTTGCATTTGCATCTCTCAATTTGCTTGCCCCATAATTTCCATACAAAAATAAGCATGCCCCATGATGCTGGAGCATACTTATTCTCAACGTCTCTTACATCCACTTTTTCTGATAAGCCGCGATTTCCTGATACTCTTCTGACAGAAGTCTGGACATTCGAACAAAGATCCGGCTCAGCTCTGAATATCTCACAACATGATCTTTATTCGGCACATGTTTGTGGGATGAACCCATCATCGTAGATACGACATGCAGCGAGTCGACTTCGCCAATGCTGTACATGCCTAGAATCGCAGCACCCAAGCAGGAACTCTCGAAGCTCTCGGGCACTTGCACCTCTTGATCGAAAATATCAGCCATCATCTGACGCCAAAGCTCAGATCTTGCAAATCCGCCTGTGGCCTGTATCTTCTTCGGTCGACCGATGACCTCTTCCAAAGCCATAAATACAGTGAATAGATTAAAAATAACGCCTTCCAGAACAGCGCGTATCATATGCTGTTTCTTATGATGGAGGCCAAGCCCGAAGAATGATCCTCTGGCATTCGCATCCCATAGAGGCGCTCTTTCTCCTGCCAGATAGGGATGGAACAATAATCCATCAGCACCCGGCGGCACAAGGGAAGCAATCTCGGTGAGCACTTCATAGGGATCCTTGCCTAATCGGAGGGCCGTTTCAACTTCCGCTGAACAAAGCTGGTCACGAAGCCACCGGAATATCATCCCGCCATTATTGACTGGGCCGCCGATGACCCACATATCTTCGGTCAGCGCATAGCAGAATATTCTTCCTTTGGGATCGGTAACCGGTCGGTCCGTTACAGTACGAATCGCTCCGCTTGTCCCAATCGTTACGGCAACCGTACCCGGATCAATGGCATTCACTCCTAAGTTGGACAGAACGCCATCGCTTGCCCCCACTACAAATGGCGTGGAAGCCGGCAGGTTCAACTCAGTCGCCCAATCGGCATCCAAGCCTGATAAGCTATAAGTGGTTGGTACCGGTTCAGATAATCGATCTGGTGAAACACCTGCAATATCAAGAGCTTCCGTATCCCAAGTTAACTTCGTCAGATTAAACATGCCCGTTGCAGAGGCTATCGAATAATCGATCACATATTGCTTGAATAATTTATAGAAGACATATTCTTTAATAGAAATAAACTTATGTGTGCGAGAGAACAGATCCGGCTCCGCATGTCTCAGCCAAGTGAGCTTGGAGAGCGGGGCCATTG
>JBHGUX010000083.1:0-77871 GCA_048976605.1 Pristimantibacillus sp.
CACTAGCGTTGCGCCGCTACGGCGCCGCTTACGCCGCGCAAAGCAGCGGCGCTGAAGGCACGCGTCCCCTCGCTGCGCACGGGAACACGCAAGAGCGCTTCGCAGCTGTATCCGCTGCGACGTGGCAACTGCTTAACCGCCGCCTAAGCGTGCGGCCGTTGCATCAGACTGCGCGGGAATATGGCGATGCCATGTCGGCATCAATGCTGCCCGCGCGTGCAGAAGCATTGCGGCAGTTTATCGCATGGGATGATGCCGCCAAGTTCGGGCAGCAGGGCGACTGGATCGCCCCGCAGCCGAATGAGCTTGCCGCAGCGGTTCAATCGCTGAGCGGCACCAAATCTAAATAATCCCAACAGACCTGGTGTCATATTCCAGGTCTGTTTATTTGATTTTTCGCCTCGATTTCGTTCCGTTAATTTCCAATTGTAGGGATGTTAACGTTGTCTTACAGAAATGTCGACTTGAAACGACACTCCGCCTTGACTCGTTCTCATGGCTATAGATATAATTACTACATTAATTGAGGGAGGCTCGGTAATGAACAAGCCAAATGAAATGATCGTTGTCCTTGACTTTGGAGGACAGTACAACCAACTGATTGCGCGCCGAATTCGTGATTTGGGCGTATACAGTGAGTTGTTGCCATTCAACACGTCGGTAGAACGGATCCGTGAATTGCAGCCGAAAGGTATCATTTTCTCGGGAGGACCGGCAAGTGTATATGAGGACAAATCTCCACTCGTAGATCCAGCGATTTATGATCTTGGAGTTCCAATATTCGGAATTTGCTACGGTATGCAATTGATGTCGCATCAACTGCAAGGTAAAGTTGAACGTGCAGGCAAACGTGAATATGGTAAAGCGGATGTTGACTTCACAGTGAACAGTCAATTGACACAAGGCTTAGAGCAACGACAAACGGTATGGATGAGCCATGGCGATCACGTTGTTGAACTGCCAACTGGCTTCCAAGTCGATGCAAGCACGGAGCATGCACCGATCGCAGCAATGAGCCATCCGGAACGTAAATTCTTTGCCGTACAATTCCACCCAGAAGTACGTCACTCTGTATACGGCAACGAAATGATTCGCAACTTCCTGTACAATGTCTGCGAATGCGAAGGCAACTGGACGATGGAATCCTTCATTGAAGATACAATTCGTGACATCCGCGCACAAGTTGGCGACAAAAAAGTACTTTGCGCTCTTTCCGGCGGTGTTGATTCATCTGTTGTAGCAATCCTGCTTCACAAAGCAATCGGAGATCAATTGACTTGTATGTTCATCGACCACGGTATGCTGCGCAAAGGCGAAGCTGAAGGCGTAATGGAAACTTTCGTCGGCAAGTTCGATATGAAAGTAGTTAAGATCGATGCACAGGAGCGTTTCCTCGGCAAGCTTAAAGGCGTCGAAGATCCAGAGCAAAAACGTAAAATTATTGGCAATGAGTTCATCTATGTATTCCAAGAAGAGTCCGATAAATTTGATGACTTCGAATTTTTGGCTCAAGGTACTTTGTACACGGATATCGTTGAGAGCGGAACGGCTACAGCACAAACGATCAAATCTCATCATAATGTCGGCGGATTGCCTGAAGACATTAAGTTCAAGCTTGTTGAGCCGCTTAAAGCTTTGTTCAAGGATGAAGTTCGCAAGGTCGGCGAAGAGTGCGGACTACCGGCTGCTATCGTATGGCGCCAACCGTTCCCAGGTCCAGGTCTAGCGATTCGCGTACTTGGCGAAGTTACAGAGGACAAGCTGCTGATCGTTCGTGAATCGGATGCGATTCTGCGTGATGAGATTGCAAAAGCTGGTCTTGATCGTGAAATTTGGCAATACTTCACTGCTCTTCCTAACATGAAGAGTGTTGGCGTTATGGGTGACGCTCGTACGTATTCCTACACTGTAGGTATCCGTGCAGTTACGTCAATCGATGGTATGACAGCTGACTGGGCTCGTATTCCATGGGATATTCTTGAGAAGATCTCTGTTCGTATCGTTAATGAAGTCGATAATGTTAACCGTATCGTCTATGACATCACTTCAAAACCACCAGCAACAATCGAGTGGGAGTGATTTGGGTATTTTTCAATTGATTTTTGCCTGAGAAGCCTTGCTGTATAAGTGGTCTTAGACGACGATTGAAAATCTTATTTCATTCACCTGCAACTATTGGTCTTCAAAAATTACTCTCTTTTATTTGTGTTATTTAACAAATGAAGGGGAGTTTTTTTTGTCCAAAATCAATGGATTGATTGATTTTAAGTTGAATCAAGAAATTCAAGGCAGAAAAGAGTAGTATATCTCAGGTTACATGTATCGATTGCACCGTTGGATGGAGTTCACTAAGGAGCTCGGGGTTGAGGTGGAGAGGGCTTCCTTTTTCGTTTAAGCTGGGCTTCAATACTTTCAAAGATTATTTAGGTTGTCAGCAGCGTTGGTATATTAGCAAAATACAAGATAAGTCTAAAACAGATATTCATTCATGAACAAAGGTCGTGAAGCTATGATGTCGGAAGAAAAATTCGTTGGCTACAGGTCATGTTCAATGTAGGTAGAAAATTCAAAGTGAGCGCCTACATGAAGAAGGATTATTACAATGTGTGGAAGTATTTCAGGGATCAGCGGATTAAGAATGTAGAACTCGAAGAGGTTGAGATCGAATTAAGCTTCTTCCTTGGCTGATATCGAACAACATATTGAAATCAAATGTATTGATATGTTCAGGGAGGAAACAACCATTCATAAACAACGTTACGCCCAGAAGAAGAAAGGGTTCGGATGATAGTGACTTATGGAGTTATGTCATTGGCAAAGAGTATAGAGTAAATTCTACTTTGGCTGACTTTCTGTTGAAAGTAACGGATACGCAGTTAGGGTCTGACGTGCTGCGTTACACAATAGAAGTGCAAAGGTAGATCAGCAGTGGATGTAGATGAAGGCATAGGCATGCACGTAAGGGTCAGAGAGATTCCTACTGTGCTATACGCTCTTGTATGGCTAAGTGAGCATTGCTATATAGGGGCTGTTGCAATAAGAAAGTGCCAAGTGTCCAATAACTTTTTGGTAATATCCTAATATTTTACATTTTTGATCTGGTGTGGTATAATATTTGTATTGAGTCGAAAGATGGCGTTCCTTCAGTGGAGCGTTTTTTTCTTGTATAAACATAATTGAAAATTAATCCAGGAGGGCGATAATGCTCTCCTTATTTGTGTTTCACTTTTATGAAAATCTATTGAAAATGAGGGAGTTCAGAATGAAAGACGGGGAAGAATATCGATTGCTTCGGTTGAAGAAAAGAATCAGATTGCGTGAAGTTAGTAGTTCGTTGGACTGTCATAAAACGACATTGAGCAACTACGAAAATGGCAGGTACGGCATGTCGGAAGACAAAGTTGCGAAATACAGGGATTATATAGATTCACACAAAGGGAGAGAGAAATTATGAGTGCATGTTTAGTCATACAAACAGGAAAAGCAATGTTAACGGGTTCGGGTACAGCAATATCGTCTACGATTAACGACCAGATATACAGATTGGACGAGTCTGGTGTGAAGTTGTGGCATGTTGATAACATGGTAATCTTCTGTTCTGGGAACATGGATTACGCTTATGAAACGATGAACCACTTTGTGATGCTGTCTAACCGAAATTACGAACCTACTGTTAGCCTTAAAGGAAGCCTGTTTGAACAACACATCAATTCAACTAGAGGTATAAGTGTTGTTCACGAGGATGTTTCCTACCTATATCACATATCACCAGCAAATAACTTCATAATTGAAACTCGTAAGATGGAAAGCAATGCTGATGCCGTTGCTATATGGTCGGCAGGAATTAAGACAGCGGAAAGTGCAGATAAAGCTGAGTGTTACCTTGTACAAGGTCAGACAGTCAACGAGGTTTATCAGAACGTCTTTGATTATATATCCTTTGAAAGCGTAGGCGGTGAACTTGCTGTCTTTCAAATGATCAGAGATGAGGTCAATTGTATGACAAACGAGGATTTGGGGTAAATGGTTTCTATTTGTATTCATACCTTAAGCACCGAAATGACATATTCAAGCTAGGGGTTGATATATCCCATATTAAATTATCGAATGAAACAGGGATTTCGCCTACCAAGGTTGATGAATGTCTGAATTTAATGGAGTCGCATAACATGATCAACGTAGATGTAAAGGACTTTGTGTTCAACATGCCTATACATCTTCGAAGGGCGAACAAATATAGAGTCAAGAATTTCGAATTATTCGGTGTTGGTAAGGGGGTAATTAATTAATACTCGTAGGGTATATGGATATGTCGAGGGGCAAGAAGATGAACGTGGTAGTGCTGCTTTTGAAGCTTTTGCAGATCATCTTATTGCTGCCGCTGGAGACGTACCATTTTAACAATAATAATCAGTTGAAATATAAAAAGTATGTTTTACGGGGTTAATATAATTAAGATATATAGCCCTCTTTTTTCTCTCTTCAGTAAGGGTTTGCCAGTATATTATATTACTTTATTATATTAACCCTGCATACCATACCTTTTATTATTTCTGTGATATGATCTACGTTTTTAAGGGACTAGTGAATGCTCGTCAGTTCCAAGCTTGAAGAACTGATTAATGAATATATCAGTAGCCTTGTAAGTAATTTTAAGGTCACTGCCACAAACAGTACTCCTTCGTCGACACCTATGTTCTATCACAACAGTATATTATATGATATGTAAAAACCCCAATCCTCATTTAGGGAGTGGGGAGTAATAACACTTGTTGTATGACAAGAGGTTCTCAATTGGTAGGGTCAGATGTTTGTGAACTGTTATCATAATTGATATCTTCGTAGCATTTAATCATTACGTCTACAGTTTCTTTTAATATATGGGGTCTGGTGTTTGAACCTTTAAAATCGTTTTCTAAATACGATTCTGACAGCGTTTGTTTAATTGCTGAGATAATTTTCCTAAAATTGTCTTCATTGATCAAATCCACTTCATTTCTTAATAAGTAATGCAGAAATGCTGATATTATCATCAATATTGGGGTCTGTAGTTTGTAGTTCCTGCTTAGAATACCATAAATTTCTTTTGAGAAAGGGTATTGAATTTTGAGGTCATTATAAATTTTTGTGAAGAAGTTGTTGACTACTAGAAAATAAATATCTGTTTGTTCAATTAGTTTTTGTTGGTCATCTTGTTGACTTGCGAAATTCATAAAATAATCTGCGTATTCGGGGGATGTAGATAGTTCTCTGTTAAGACCAAAATAAAGAATACACAGCATAACACATATTGATTCATGAGCAGATTTGTCAGCATACCTCTTCTTGGAAATATTATAGATATCTTTAAAAGTGGGGTTTGCAAAATAAAGTTTTAGTTTATCATTAAGCCATAGATTTAATTCGCTTCCATAAACAGCATTTCTAAATTCCTGTTTACTTAGAGGATGAGTTCCTTTATTGTATCGTTTGAAAATTTCTATTTCTATTGATGGATTATTCTGAACATGAATATTTTCGAAATGCAACTTCGATTGATGTAAGAGTTTGTTTTGGATTTGGGAATCTAATTGATTGAAAGATTTATTATTAAATTGTGAATAGAACTTCAACCCGGTTAAGAGAAATTTGTTATTGAGGTATCGATAAACCGCTCTTAGTCGATGTTGTCCATCAATAACATTTGCCACATAGGGTTGCTTTCTGATATCAGACGATAAATAAATAACTGGAATAGGTATATCCATCAATATTGATTCAATAAGTAAACTTTCGTCCTCAGTTGTAAATTTATATTCACGTTGGTATTCAGGGTCTAGATTAATGCCAGACCCTCCTTTTAATGCACTGTCTATTTCATTGATTATAGTATTTAAAGTTTTACTATCCGAAGTTGAACTAACTGTCCAAGAATTTGTACTCATTATAACTAACCTCCCCTTAACTATTCTTACCGTATTCAAATTTAATATCTCTACAAATTGAATCTAAGTCTGGGTAAATGTTTGAATAAGTAATTCCAATATCAAATAATTGCTTTTTAATTTCATATTTGTCACTTCTATCGATTGTAACCTTGCATAAGATATCATCTGCGCCTTCCATTTGCTCCAATGGAAGAGCGTTCAAAGGAAAGAGGGTGAATACTCCTTTTTGTGCATTAATTCTATGATTACTACTTGGACAAATCAGAGCAATTGGATAAATTTGTTGAGTTAAAGTTACTCCGACTCCATACTTTTGCGTTAAATTTGTTTGTAATGAAGAATTATCATCAATAATATTGGGGATTATGGTGTAGTCATCAACAAATCGAGACTTCTCATTTAATGCTGTAGGGTTTAAACACCATATAACTGAACAGTCGTCATCATGGTTATAAACATATTGATCATTTTCAATTGCGAAAAATAATGCTGATAGAGGACTTTGTGACCAATCCAATAGCCTAGTTGGAAGTCCATAATGTTGAGCAGTTGACATCCATTCCCATTCATTTTGAGGTGTGAAGTTTAAATGTGAAATTCCCCTTGATTTGAAGGTATTGATAAAATTCCGATCACACTGATCACTATAAACTCTGATCCCAGCAGTATTTTCCCGAAGCAAGGATGGAAGTAATCGGTGAAACATACAAGAATCCTGACCTCTAAAAAAAGAAAAACCAATATCCGATATTTCTTTTATAAATGTTATGTATTCAGATATGGTAGAAATGTTTATTTCTCTCATTATGTTCAGCTCCGAATGATAATATTTTTCACTAAAATTATACAACATGGTCAATAATATGTCACTTGGCAAGCGTAGATTGCTTAGATAAGGCTCGCCGAATAGCTGGATGATGTTATCGATGTTAATCACTTTAGGGCTGCTGTAAGTCCATATTATCACTCCACCAGATCGACTGGTTTTATAATCCCTCGTTAGGATTAAAAGACAAGTTAAAATGCTGCATTAAATATGAAAAAGTGACACAGTTCTTTTATTTCCTGACGAGGTGATTGCCTTAGATGAAACAATGGATTATCTAACCGAACTACTGCAAGTTGCATTGCTAGTTATACGAATGATGGGTCTTTCTTACGTCTCCTTGCCAAATTCTTTACCTCGTTTCAATTGGAATATGCTAGGATATATATATAGGTAATTATAACTACTTTCTTCATTGAGAGGAATACATTTCTGGTGATATATGATAGATAAAGGCGGGTGCTGTAAATGAATAAATACGGAGATGTTGCTATAATCGCAGTTCGCTCGATCTTGAATGAAGAAAAGTTACAACCACTTGTTGCTTGGAAGGAAGCGGCATCAGTGGCTTTTGGTGAAGGGACTTGGGCGCAACGGAAAGGTTGTCCGAAAAATGCTTTTCTTGGTTTATGTGAAGAGGGGCTGGTAAAAGGTATTGCTGTAGGTAACTATGTAGAGAAAAGTGGTTCACAGAAGAATAAAGGGTATGCTGTTCATGCTATACAGATTCTTAGGGACAAGCCTGAGTTGGCAGATGATAAGCTTGGACTTTGGCGAGAAGTAATGAATGGTGTGAAAATGTCCCATAATTCTCAAATGGATGTCGTACTTTCACTCAGGAACAACAATTTGATCGAATCGGTGTAGAATATGAATTTCATATACAATTGGCTTCAGATCATCAGAAACTGTTCGTTTGATAATACATACAAAATGGCTTGGGAAAGGCTATAACGGAAATAGCTGTGGAGTATGAAGAATAATCTGCATTAAAAGAAACGGGTCTTGTAGAAGTGCAACTGCGAGAGATTGCAAAGAAAGTGCTTCGATATTACTTCGAACAAACGATGTTCTTCAATCTACAGGAAAGTTCAAATCGATTGAAACCTCCTGTGATTATAACAATAGCGAAGAATCTGATAGAGGATTATCAGCTTCAGTCTGGGTCAGTGAAACCAGTGAAATGGTTCAGATCGAATATTGAATCAATGTGCAGTACAGAGTATGAGAAAGCTGTTAGCGCTACTGTGAAGGCGTTGAAGACTGATGTGAGTTATCGTTTCTTACGAGTTGAGGGTAAGGAGGCTGAAGGGGTCTATCATTACGAGCAGATAGCGTATACCTTGTTCATTCGAATGGATGGTTTACTTGCACTTAAAGAGAACAGGCTGATGGTTTTCGATCCCATCAACTATCGGTGGACACAAATGTTAGAGAACTTCAATCACTCACCAAGACTTTCAAAGAAAGTTCGGATAATAGATGAAGATCAGGTTAGTTCTAAGCCGCTTGGTAAGTTTTCGTCATATCTTGAAGCAGTGAATCTCGAATGTCATTGCTTCTTATGTGGGGCTAAGATAGAAGGAGAGACACCTGCTATAGATCATGTTATTCCTTGGTCGTATTTGTATTCAGATGATGTGTGGAATCTCGTATTTTCGCATCAATCGTGTAACAGTAGCAAATCGAATGTGATACCAGTGAGGAAATGATACAGCGGCTTGAGGAGAGGAATATCATTCTTCTACAACATATGAAAGAGCATGGTAAGCAAGATAAGCATGTTTCAGAACTTGAACTGGCAATAGAGAGCAACTTTGTTCGTAAGTTCTGGATTGCGTGTCAGGGTTAAGAGCGGTGAAGACATACAACTAACTTATGCGAATAGTTTAAGTGAAGGGAAAATGTTAATGATTAACCACAGAATGAAAGTGCGGCGATTAATTTCTTTGTTATTTACTATCTGTGTTTCTGACTCATACAGCCAAATGAAAAACAGATGCTCCAAGGAGCATCTGTTAGCGGCGTTTATGAAGACTTGCTTTGGATGGTATTTGTAGGGCGGTTGTTTTCGATAAGAGCATTACACACTCCGTTAATGCCGCCACCTGTACCACCAAAAACGAATCGTTCTAATCGTTCATCATAGCTTCCACCATAGCCATTCCACATACGATTGTTGTGTTTCCAATTAATATCTTTCAAGCCAACCAAGTAATCCTTCCAATTTAAGGAATCGCCATTTCGTAGGTTATAGATGTACTTGCCAATGCCTTGGAGTGTCACAGCTAATCCAATAATGTATTTTGTGCGATCATTACAGTCATTAGGCAACGATTCGAAGAGAATATCAAGAATTTCTTCTATTTCAGCCTTCCAAGTATCGTAATTGGCTAAACATAGTGTATCTTCGCTTCCTTTATCTTTATCATTGCCAGCGATAATATAGGATATCATGTTTCGTAGCGTTGATAGGAGCATCAGGTTTGTATTGTTGTCACGAAGTTGTGTTTTTTCAGTTTCAACACCATATTTCAAGAGATAATGATTATCGAGAGAGACTTCTTTTGCCATAAGAGTGTACGGGTCAGTATTGTCGAATTTTAACGATACCGATTTAGTGGGTTTTGAAGCCATTAGGTTCAGATCATGGAAGAGTTGTTGTTCATGCTGTTCATCCATATTATCGAAAATAACCACTGGAATGTGCATTTTTTCTAGCCGCTCAAGTCGTTTCGTTAATTCTTCCTTTTTTAACGAATCAGATTCTTTTGAAATGTCTTTTTTAAGTGTATTTAACGCCATTTTGATTCCTGCAATACGATGTTGTCCGTCATTAATGCTCAAGGTTGCATTAAGATCGATTGATACTTGCTTCGATTCTTCATCATACCGAATTGGACCACGACAAGTCGCAGTTACGGCGCTCAAGAAACTGTAATTCCGATCAATAGTTCCACGAATCACATACTCAGCGATCTGTTTAACACGAGACATGTTAATTTTACGTTGGACTTCAGGGAAAACCATCAGAAATCGTTCAACAGATTTAAATGGTATAACACTAAGATAAGTATTTCTTCCGAATTGATTTCCAGCCGCTCCAGGAAATTTCACTTCAATGCTATTTGATTGATTGTTCATGCCGCCCACATCCTCGTATTGTTATTTTTAACCATAGTAACTTAAAGCGGCTTAGTAAGTCAATTGTTTTTTAAATATTATTTTAGCCGCACGTTTCATTTCTCTGTATTTTCGTCTTATTATTATGTGTGAATGAACTAACAGGTTTTCCGAACGATATTGTCGTGTTTTGAATGTGTCACAAAGTATAGATATTTGCCATATGGATTCCTCCGTATCATCGTTTAATAAATTGATTGGAGATCAAAGCCGGCTTTGATCTTTTGCTTTTCTCGACCGGTATAAGATTACTTAGCTTGTCGGCTACTGCTCGATTGGTATTTGGGTATAAATGTCCATAAGTACCGAGTGTTGTTTCAATATCTTCATGCCCTAATCTATCTCTCACAACAAGAGCATTTTCACCTAAAGAGATCAGCAGGGAAGCATGACTTTGCCTTAGTGCGTGAGTTTTTATTGTATGAACTCGTACAAATTCTCTGCTAAAGTATCTTTCTGATATTTTTTCAACTCCTCTATGAAATTAAAACCCCTATAGTCTAAATATGGCGCTTCAAATGGTTTAGGCTTAGACCACTCCAAGCCATCTAAATATATATCCACTTCCCACAGCGTTTACAGACTTCAAATCTTTTATATCCTCACCGAATACCATCTTGTATGCATCACTTCTCATATTGTCATTGTAAATCATTATCGGCGTTAGCAGTGACACTTACACCTTGAGTTTTGGAGAAGTAAGAGCCTGCCTCAAAATTAGTGAATTGGATAGGTGTACCGATTGGTATTTCCTCTCCTTTCTAAACATCAATTAAAGGTGTTTTTTTTCAGACTTTCACTCCTAAACCTCTCCATATTGTGAGCAGTAAAATGATAAGGGATTAGTTGGAATTGTCATACTTAATCCTCCTTGAAAATATTAATATTGCTTTTTTTCATATAGTTAGCTTTTAAGGCTAAAATTTTACTACGAAAGCTCTATGGATTCTGTTTTTATCGTTTGGGAATAAACAGAGTAGAATTTAAGTAGGTGTTGTAAGAGATTCCTTGTTGGATAAGGGATTTCAGGCGTACGTTGAACGATTCTGTTTTGCCTGCAACAATTGATCTTTAAAATTACTCTCTTTTATTTGTGTTATTTAACCAAATGAAAGGGAGTTTTTTATGTTTAAAATTAATGAGTTAAATGAAAAAGCATCGGTAAGATGTGCACTTTTACCGATGCTTTATTTCAATAGTTAGTTTCGAATTCTTATTAGAAACTTTAATTGCAATTTTAACCAACAAAAGTACCACGAGCTAGATGCTCATAATCTTTGATTTGCGCTTGTTTCGCTAATAATGTAAATAAATTCTCTTCTGCCTCATGCTCTTCAGGAATCAAATAGGAATGGATGAGTTATTTTTATTTGAGGAAAATAGCCAAAGCAATTGCAAGAGGAGTATTGCGATTACAAGGTAAGTATATAGATTAGTGCTCGGCGTATTGCCAGTGAAGTTAAGAAAATTATGTAATCCGTGGAACAGGACGGTCAGGATAATTGAACCATTTCTTACGACCAGAATAGCTAGTACAAAACCTAAAATAAACGCATAACCGATTTGTAATATTGTATCTTCTAGGGATTGACCGCTAAGAGCCTGTAAAGCATGGGTGATTCCAAATAAAATACTGGAGCCAATTATAGCGACAGCTTTTCCTTTTGATATGAGAGTCCGTAGCATGATTCCCCGAAACAAAGTTTCCTCTACAAAGCCAACCAAAAAAATCTGAGACAGCAGCATGTAAGCGAAGAAGGAAATCGGTGCCGATTGAAAGCCGTTATTGCCGATTAACAATACAACTAAGATGAGAAGTAAAGGAGTATAGTCGAGCCATTGTCGTATTGACAGCTTGGAGAGGCTATTGAAATAAAAGCTGCTCCATTGTTTTTTGACGGAAAGGTAAATGAATAGAAATAAAGCAATTGGAATGAAACCGAAAAAAGGAGCGAGCGGATGGGTAAGTTCAGCTATTGATACATAAGCGCTGCCTCCAGCTACAAAAATAATGAGCATAAGCTCAATTAAAATAATCGCTAATAAAGGCTTTCTTACGCTAAAGCTGTTCGATGAGTTCATATTAAAGCTCCTCTTGTTCAATTACTTTTTTGAGCCATTCATTTTCCATATTGTAAAAATGCAAGCCATAATGCATAACCGATATACGGTTATAATATTGATCTTTATCTTCAAGCTGTTCAAGCTCCTTTGATACGATGGTCTGCACAGCCTCTATTTGTGCAATATGGTGGATGACTTGTTGTTGATAGGCTAATAAATTTTGTTTTTTTGTTGGTTCGTCGAGATAATCATAAAAAAATATTTTTATAAGATATTCCCGTTTGTTGGAATGAAGGGGCTCACGAAGCCATTGCATAAAATGGGCGCGACCATGGTCAGTAATACTGTAAATCTTTTTGTTTTTGCTGTCATTGGTTTCCTCTTCGGTAAGAAAGGTGCTTTGTACAAGGCGCTTTAGAGCCGGATACAGACTGCCATAACTCATTTTGTAAAAGATCCCTACCGTTTGCTCGGTTATTTTTTTAATGTCGTAGCCGCTCATTTTCTCCTGCATCAGCATACCTAGCGTGACAAATTCAATCATATATTCCCCTATCCTGATATATCAAATTGATATATCAACTTGATATATCAATTTGATATATTTAGTTTATTATCATTAGATTTTTTTGTCAATTTTATTATTTTGATACCTTAGATTCGATAAGGTTATTGCTTTACTTTTCCCTTGCCATAGTTATTGCATTGCTGGCTTAACGCTGTGGCATATCGTCAAGACTCTCTAACAAGCTGATTTGTCAGAGCTTAACGATGTCCCACATCGCTAAGCCCCGACTAATCATCGAAATGGACTAACATCCAGCTGAAAAGCAGCCTCTTAACGCTGTGGCATATCGTTTAGACTCTTGCACAAGCTGATTCTGCACTGCTTAACGACGTCACACATCGTTAAGCACCAACAATTGTTCGAATTTGCCTAGCACGAGTTGAAAAGCAAAGACACCCATCTCTATGAAACGGGTGTCCTTGTATATAACGATAATAATGGTCCAACATTATCCCAACCGGCTTTAAATCTAGCAACGAAGTTTTCAGTTTTGCTTCTTTTCCCACCCCTTTATCGCACGAGCAAACCAATAAAGGAATAACCAAGGCAAAATAAATTTTGTTGCCCATTCCAATATCATAATAATTACACCGAAACTAATTAAAAGAACACCTTCACCATTAATTTTAATTTGAGCTAAAATACAAATGAGCAATACCAAGGATATGGCCATGGATATAATGATTCGTTTATTCAGGTTATATGCACCACCAATAAGAATTTTAAACCGTTGTCGGATGTATCCTTTTATCTTCAAGAATTAGGATAATTATACCATCCCCCTTAATTGATGACTACATAGCTCTAATTTATAAGGCTTAAAGTATTTTCCTCTAATCGCTGATTTAGGTTAGTGGTAACCACTACGCTTGTTGAAGATAATTACTACCGTCAACTAGGATGATACCCATTAATGCTTGAAACCTTTTTCCATAAAAGTCGTTAAAAGTTATATTGAGAGCTGCGATTTTGGAAGGGGACGATGGAGTGTCTGAGTTGAATTTTGAACGTCTTACGGAACTAAAGGAGCGCATGCACGAGCTGACCAAAGTTGAACGGAAGCTGGAGTATTTGAAGAAGCGCATCAGAGAGCAGGAAGTGTCCATTGTAAAGCTGGAAGTGGAGCTGGAGATGGAGCAGGAGGACGTTGAAAAGTTGACGAAGTTGTCTCTGTCGAATTTGTTTCATACGATTCTGAGAAGCAAGGCGGAGCAGCTTGAATTGGAACGTCAGCAGGAGCTGGTAGCAGCACTGAAGCTTCAGGAGGCCAAGCAAAGTCTCAAGGAGCTTAAGGAGGAGCTGGTTGAGGCTGGTCATCAGCTTATTGGTCTTTCGAGCGTACAATCAGATTACAATAATTTGATGTTAAAGAAGGAAGCTGCGCTGCATAATTCTCCGCATGCTGTTGATGAACTGGAGGAGATGGAAGAACATATTTCGAACAAAAGCCTGCTGCTCAAGGAGATAAGTGAAGCTCTCTCCGCTGGAAAAGGCGTCCTTTCATCGCTAACCTATGCTTCGGAACATTTGGACAAAGCGGAGAACTGGGGTAATTGGGATATGTGGGCAAACGGTGGTATAATAAGCACTCATATCAAGCATGGTCATATAGATGACGCGAGGACGTCTATTCATAACGCTAATCGCCAACTGCAGGACTTTAATAAAGAGCTGTCTGACCTGCAAAAATCGACAGATATTCATATCGACATAAGCGGGACACTGAAGATGGCTGATTATTGGTTCGATGGCTTAATTTCAGACTGGCTCGTGCAAGGTCGAATTAAAGATGGCCAGGAACAGGTGTTGGACGCACTTCATAAGATTAGAATGGTAGTGAATACTCTTCAAACCGATCATAGTGCTGCGGAAAGAGAGTTATCCGAATTAAAGGCAAAACGCATCATTTGGATAGAGAAGAACCCAATAATCTAGCTCTATACAATAGATAAAGGTAATCAAAAAAACTCTCTTTTATTTGCGTTATTTAGCAAGTAAATCGGAGTTTTTGTGATTAAAATGAGTTTGAACTAACGCCAAATATACATCATAGATAATTATATGGGATGGTTCGACTAAGAGCTTATAGCCTCCATAACGACCTCCAATTGTAGTAATAAATTGCTCTTTCATCAATTTTGCTAATACTTTACGAATAAAGCTGGATTCAATATCAAACTCTGACGAATCTAAATTTGTGACTGTCGAAGAATTAATTATTGATGGCGGCTGGAGTACACATTAATATATATAGTTAGTGGCTGGCATATGGAGGGTTATCATGTCAAATAAAATAATGAAAAAACTGGAAATATTGGATGCGTTCAAGTATAGACATGCAACCAAGGAATACGATGAAAGTAAAAAAAATCCGGAGGAAGATTTTAATTTTATTTTAGAAACGGGAAGATTGTCGCCAAGCTCTTTTGGTTTTGAACCTTGGAAATTCTTGGTTGTGCAAAGCCCTGAGTTTAGAGAACGATTAATGAAAATAGCTTCTGGAGCTGAACATAAACTTAAGGGAGCAAGTCATTTTGTTATTATACTGGCTCGTATAGATGTACGGTATGATTCGGAATACGTTATCAATCATTTGAAGTCTGTTCAAAAAGAGCCTGACGAATTTATCGGAATGTTAATTAAAGGATTACAAGAGTTCCAAGAAACCAAATGGAAGCTATTCGACAATGAGCGTGCTCTATTCGATTGGTCATCCAAACAAACCTATATTGCTTTAGCCAATATGATGACGGCAGCTGCACAAATTGGTATTGATTCTACACCAATAGAAGGCTTCAACGTTAGTGATGTGCATGACCTTCTCGAAAGTGAGGGTTTATTGGACAATGGGAAATTAAAACCTTCAGTAATGGTAGCCTTTGGTTATCGCAAAGAAGACCCTGCAAGACCTAAAACGAGAAGGAATTTAAGCGAAATTGTTCAATGGGTGTAACTCGACAAGCTAATTTGGTGGTCCTTAACGATGTCCCAACTATGACGCACAAAAGGTGGCGATAAGGTCTGAAAAGGGCCTTAAGTAGCCCGATTGTTCGCAGCGAGGGAATATAAAGGCCAAAAAAGACCTTAAGCAGCTTTAAATAGCCGAATGGAGCACTAAAAGTAAGATATGACGCTCAAAAGGTGGAGATAAGGCCCGAAAAGGGCCTTAAGTGATCCGAACGTCCGCCAGCTAGGGAATATAAAGGCCAAAAAGGGCCATAAGTAGCTATAAATAGCTTGAATCGGAATGAGCACGAAAAGGAGCATCGTTAAGCAGCACCAATTTTGCGAATCTGCCTAGCTCCGAACAGAAAAGCAACCCCATAACGCTCCTCCACATCGTTTATGCACATCACCCGTTATACCCCATTCCCATCAACAAGTAAACTTCTTAACGTTTTCTCGTTTCGTCTGCTATAATTTGATCTATAAAATGATAAATCAGCAGGAGGAAAACATTATGAAGTCGTCCCCTTCCATTATAAGGGACCATATTGAGCTTCCTCATTCCTTTCCGATAACGATTTCACGAACTGACGGTGTAAGTCCAAGCTTTCAGCGGCTGCATTGGCATACTGCGTTGGAAATTAACTATATTCTGAGCGGGAGCGGACATTATTTAATTAATGGTGTCCGTCATGAATTTGAGCAAGGGGACATCGTGCTCATTAATTCGAATGATTTGCATCGCGCCTTTGAGGCGGATGAGCTTGTTATGCTGATCGTCATGTTCGATCCTGCGTACTTTGCACTGGAGCAGCGTTATGATACGGATCTGCTTATTCCCTTCCGCGATATGGGCATGCGGTTTGACAACGTATTGGAGCGAAACCATCCGATGCTGCCTCGTCTAGGCGAGGTCTTAAAGGAAATGGAGATCGAATACGAGCATAAGGAATCACATTTCGAAGCGGTTGTCAGGTCGCAGCTTATTCATTTTCTCGCATTTGTTAATCGTTATTTTGCGAAAAAAAGCGAGACGGGTCCCCATCATACGCGAGGCATGGAGGTTCTCAGGAATCTGCTGCAGGACATTGAGAAGAATGTCTCCCACCCATGGACACTTCGAGAACTGGCAGATGCAGCACATCTAAGTCCGTCTAGGTTCAGCTCTCTGTTTGTCCAAACGGTTGGAACATCTCCGATGGATTATTTAATTCAACTTAGGCTGTCACAAGCGGTCAGTTTGCTGGAGTCATCCGATATGAAAATCATTGAAGTCGCAGCAGAATGCGGTTTCCGTAATCTATCAAATTTCAATCGTCTATTCAAACTGCATATTGGCAAGCTGCCGTCTGAACTGCGTCCATAGAGAAACAGTAAGATAGTATCACAACATCGTTCATTATCATTAGAAGAACGGTGTTTTTTGTTTTACTCTAAATAGTAAGCAGTATTTACGTAAGCAACCACCAAACGTAAGTAGTATTTACAATGGTAAAGGAGTGTGAACACTATTATATTTCTTGGAATAGATGCGGGAGGCAGCAAGACACATGCTTTGCTTACCGATGCTTCGGGTCATGTAATCGGCAAGGGGCATGGCGGCAACGGCAATCATCAGACTGCATTTGGAGAAGCAAAGAAAAGTATTGAAGATGCTTGCTTACAAGCTTTGCAGGAGGCTGGTGTAACAAAGGAAGAGGTAACCTTCGCTTATTTTGGACTAGCGGGGGCAGACCGCGAGCCTGATTATGAAATTCTTCGGCCTATGATCGCTTCACTTGGGTTTGAACGTCACGCTATCGCTTGCGATACGATGATTGGGATGCGTGCGGGGACGAAGCGCTCATACGGAGCAGTCATTATCAGCGGGACTGGATTTAATAGTGCTGCACGCAACGCTAAGGGTGAGGAGCTGCAGTACGGCGGCTTCGGATATTTGTTTGGCGATGGTCAAGGCTCAGGATCGGATTTGGCGATCCATGCGTTTCGCAGTGCGGTTCGCAGCTGGGAAGGAAGAGAAAAACCGACGTTACTGACCGAGCTTGTACCTCAGCAGCTTGGTTACACATCCGTGCAAGAGATGTACGATGATGCACTCAATAATGGCATACGTCCTTCCGTTAAGCTTGCCAAAACGATGTTCGAGGCTGCAGGACAAGGTGATGCAGTTGCGATAAGAATATTGGAAGAAGCTGGACTGGAGCATGGCAACGCAGTGAATGCACTCATTAAGCGATTGGGTATGGAGCAAGAAATCTTTGATGTTGTGTTGACGGGAAGTGTATTGTCCAGAGGCAGCTCACCGCATATGATTGATGCGATTAAGCTTGCTGTAGGAGAGGTTGCTCCGAATGCAAATGTAGTTAAGTTGTCGGTTGATCCAGTGGTCGGGGCTGTTATGAGTGCGATGGACAACAGCGGTGTAACGATTGATGCAAAAACGGATGCCGTATTAAGAGCAATTACGTTATAAAAAGATAAGCCGAAACGATTAAGGTCGGCTGTACCTATAGAAGTCTATACAATAGAATTAGGAGGCTGCATTCATGAACAAACAAGGGTTGAAAATTGCCGTTATTGGCGGAGGTTCCTCATACACACCGGAAATTGTTGAAGGCTTTATTAACAAATATAATGAAATGCCGATTCGCGAACTTTGGCTCGTTGATATAGAAGAAGGTCGTCATAAGCTGGAGATCGTTGGTGAATTGGCGAAGCGAATGGTGGAGAAATCGGGCCTGCCAATAGAAGTGAAGCTGACGCTGGACCGCCGTGAAGCGATCGCTGGAGCTGACTTTGTTACTACTCAGATGCGTGTTGGTCTATTAGAGGCAAGACGACGTGATGAACATATTCCTATTTCACATGGTGTAATTGGTCAAGAAACGACAGGACCAGGCGGGATGATGAAGGCATTGCGCACCGTTCCGGTTATCCTCGATATTTGCAAAGATATTGAGGAGCTGGCGCCAGATGCGTGGATGCTTAACTTTACGAATCCGGCAGGTATTGTGACGGAGGCTGTTCAGAAGCATAGTCGTGTCAAAACAGTAGGCCTATGCAACTCGCCAATTAACTTTCAAAAGTATTTGGCTAAGCAATACGGAGTCACTGAGAGTGAAGTTTTGCCTGAGTTCGTAGGTATTAACCATTTGCACTGGATTACTGCTGCGTATGTGAATGGCGAGGATAAATTACAAGAGATGATCAACGGCGGCAAGGACTATTCAGCGACGAACGTCACGGCATTTGATTGGGATTTCGATTTCCTCAAATCATTAGGTGCGCTTCCGACATATTATCTTCGTTATTTCTATATGACCGATACGATGTTGAAGGAAATGAAAGAATCACTGGAGAAGAGTGGAACAAGAGCCGAAGTTGTTAGCCGTGTAGAAGCAGAATTGTTTGAGCTGTACAAGGACGTTCATTTAACAGAGAAGCCCAAACAGCTGGAGCAACGTGGAGGTGCCTATTATTCTGAAGCAGCGGTTAATTTGATGCATTCCTTATATACAGATAAGAAGGATATTCAAACTTTGAACGTTAGAAACGGTCACATTATTGATTTCTTGCCAGAGGATGCGAGTATTGAGGTTAACTGTGTCGTTACTGCACAAGGTCCGATAGCGTTGCCGCTGCAAAGGATACCAGAGCAGATCAAAGGATTGATGCATGCAGTCAAAACGTATGAGGCACTTACTATAGAAGCAGCTATAACAGGTGATAGAGGAATCGCACTACAAGCGATGGTTCACCATCCGCTTGTACCAAGCGTAGCGGTTGGCAAAGCGCTTTTAGATGAAATGCTGGAGGCTAACAAGAAATACTTGCCTAATTTCTTTCGTTAATTTATCGTCAGTCTAACGTTAACCATACATCTAACTAGCGCAAGCTCCATTTGGAGCTTGTTTGCTTTACCGCATTGCTACAATTTTAGATAGCATTATTTTTAGGGATTTTTTAACACACTACACAATAATCATGACTAATAACAGAGAATCCGTATATTGGAAGTAGATATTACTGGTAATGTTCGTAAAAGTTATTGACAAAGAGGAGTAATCCTTATTAGAATAAAAAACGAATAACAACAGAATATCTCTTTTCGTATAATCTCAAGAATTGGCTTGAGAGTCTCTACTCGATCACCGTAAATGATCAGGCTACGAAAAGTGTGGAAAATGTATACCGCTCGGCCAGCGGTATACTTTTCCCCTTTTTGCAGAGCCTAGGAGAAGATGCGATTAATATCGCATGTTATTTCCTGGGCTCTTTGTTTGCTTGTACACATTACTGGGGGGTTATGATTAATAATGGAACGTTTCTTTCGGTTAAAGGAACACGGATCTAACATTAGAACGGAAATTATGGCTGGCTTGACTACTTTCATGACAATGGCCTATATTCTTGCGGTCAATCCAATCGTTTTGACACCAACGGGTATGGACTGGACAGCAGTATTTCTAGCAACTGCGCTTGCAGCAGGTATTTTCTCCATTGCAATGGGCTTGTTCGTTAACTTCCCAGTCGCATTGGCACCAGGGATGGGGCTTAATGCTTACTTCGCATCGGTAATTATTGCGTCACAAGCGACCGATCAACCGATATCAGTAGCAATGGGTCTTACCGCTGTATTTATTTCAGGTATTATATTCTTCATTCTTACGGTGACTCAAGTTCGCCAAATGCTTATTACAGCTGTTCCAGACAGCTTGAAGCATGCGATTACGGTCGGCATTGGCTTGTTCATTACAATAATTGGCTTGAAGGGCAGCGGTGTTCTTTCAATTGCTGTTACAAGTTTCAATGATGTTAAAGCAAATACTTATACGAATTTGGCTGGCGCTGAATCGGTTATCCATCTAGGATCATTGACTGATCCTTCCGTCTATATGACGATTATTGCCTTGCTATTGATCGGTATTCTTATGGTATTACGTGTTCCAGGTGCGATCCTCTGGGGTATTCTTGGTACAACGGTTATCTCGATTATTACAGGTGATGTGAACGTAAGTGATGCACTTACAGGTAAAACATGGATGCCTGATTTCTCAACAATGAATCTCTTCCACTTCGACTTCGCTGGTGTTATGGAAGTTGGTCTTGTAACGGTTGTTCTAACGTTTACTTTCGTAGAGATGTTCGATACATTCGGAACTCTAGTAGGTACGGCGAATCGTGCAGGCTATATGAAAAATCCTGAAGAAGGCAAGAAACGTGTCGGTAAAGCGATGTTCGTGGATGCAATCGGCGTCAGCGGCGGTGCGATGCTCGGAACGAGTACGGTTACTGCATTCGTAGAAAGCTCAGCTGGTATTGCGCAAGGCGGACGTACAGGTCTAACTTCCATCACAACAGGTATTTGCTTCTTGCTCGCAATCTTCTTGTCCCCGATCGTTGCCCTTGTTCCGGCAGCAGCAACGAATGCGGCTCTTATTATCGTAGGTGTGCTCATGCTGCAGTCGATTAAAGAAATCGACTTCTCCGACATGGTATATGCAATCCCGTCCTTCTTGACGCTTGCGCTTATGCCGTTCACTTACAGCATTGCTAACGGTATTTCATTCGGTTTCGTTTCCTACGTTGTACTAGCGTCTGTAGGCAACTTGACTGGCAAAGGCAAATATAAAATTCACTGGCTTATGTGGGTATTGGCCATTCTCATTCTTGGTCGTTATCTCCTTATGGGCAGCGAATAAAGATAGTAAACCGCAAGAAGCAGCGCTGGGCCGGCGTTGCTTCTTTTTTTTGTGACCAATTGAAGAATTGTAAGTTATCGTAAAATAGTAAAAGAGAGAGCTGCTCACTCGGATAGATCCGGAAGCTGCTCTCTCTTTCTTCATATAAGGTTATTTAAAAAATAAAAAGTTCGTCGGCAGCTTCCGAAGCTGACCATCAGATGGTTTGTTAATAACTCGTCCGTTCCAAATAAGGGAAGATGAGCCTCCGCCATCTAAATTATATCCGTCTACAGCGCCGTATCGTCTAAGAAGGAGCTGCATCTCTGCGAGAGTAGCCCCTGAGCTGCCGCCCTCGTTACGGCCGTCAACGACAAGAATTAGCAATTGGTCATCCTTGTAGTTCGCGATTACCGTACGCGGAGCACGTGAGGGGCTTGTTTGCCATTTCGATGGAATGGGCATGGATACGCCATTCTTTAGAAGAACGGGGACGAACGAAGCGCCGAATTTTGCATTTTGTTTATCCAATTGCTGTCTGCTCGTATACTTGCCGCCGATAAGTTCATTATCCTTATTAAGTCCGACAAAAAATAAATCAGCATAAGAGGGTTCAAACCCGTTTACATAATCACCGTTCACAATGGTGGTGCTGAGCGGATAGCGTTTCCCTCCGCCATCGGCAAAGCCTCCTGCATTAACACCTGCTACAGCGCCTAGACGTTTAACAGCTGCAAGAGTCGTTTCCGCTCCGCCGTTTTTGCCTCCGCCAAGCGCCATATCCATAGCATCGCCCGACTTCAGCTGTACTTTCAAAGCATAACTATTGAAATGATCAGCTTCTATGTAGAATAGTTGCGCTCGCAGCTTATCTGAGCTAATCGTCCCAGCTGGTTTGCCAAGCTTAGCTGTAATTAATCGATCATAAATTTCAAGTGGTCGCTTAGCTTGTTTAGCGGCTGTCGAAGCAATTTGCTTCATATCAGCATTCGTCTGCTTGTACAGCTTCAGTTGCTTCTGAATGGATTTGCTCGTTTGCTGTGCCATTTCTTGAGCTTTATCTAAGCTTGCTGTTGCATGCTCAACATGGAGGCGTGGTTGCTCCGTTTGTACCGCAGCAGCCGGAGGAAAGGCTTCATCTGACATGACAACAGAGACATCTGATATCAACAACCAGATCAGCATGCCGAGAAAGGGCATGCATGCTAGTAATAGCGTTCGATTTAATCCTTTAACAGTATTCATTTTAGAACATCCAAGCTTTTTTGCAGTTCATTCAACTTCTTCTTCACTTCATTTAATTGTGTATACAGCTTGTTGCTGTTGTCCGTTTTTACATCGGCGTTGTCTTTTGTGAAGGTAAGAAGTTCATTTAGAGCATCGACTTTCGTAGTGAGCTGTGAGATCTCGTCCATGTAAGTAGTCTCAAGCTTATTCAGACGCTCATCATACTTTTGCTGCATAACAGCAATTTGACTTGCAGTCTGACGCTCCAGATCAGCGGCAACTTGCTGCTGAATCCGATCACTATATAGCTTGGCTCCTGTTACTCCGAGTAAAATTAGCATAAGCCATATCATGAGAAATACAGATAACATGCGACCGCTTTTTTTCTTGCGCGGCGATCTCTCATAGTTGTTCGATGTCATCGATTCAATCGTTGTGTTGTTCATGAAATTGCGTTCACCCCTTGTGCATAGATTTGCGAAAAGGAGTTGAACGAACTGCAAATGATGATTTACTGTTATAAACGGTCGAACGGTGTCATAATGTTGCGGGCGTCACTACATTGTAACAAAGATTGTCTGTCAGGTCTCTTTGCAGTTTGTGGGATTCGCCAGATGCGTTATAATGGTGCTAGTAGCTTCGCAAAAACTAAGACTAAGCTTACGAAGGTAGCTTCGCAAAAACTAAGATCATGCTTACGAAGTAGCTTCGCAAAAACTAAGATTAAGCTTACGAAGTGTTTTTGCTTCGCAAAAACTTTAGGAGGACAAAAAAATGAGTCAAACAAACGAACAAGCAATGTTCGCTGGAGGCTGTTTCTGGTGTATGGTGTCACCGTTCGAGGAGACTCCAGGTATTATTTCAGTCGTGTCAGGATATAGCGGCGGTCATAAGCCAAATCCAACCTATGAGGAAGTTTGCTCCGAAACAACGGGGCATGCCGAAGTTGTACACATAACATTTGACCCACAAGTGTATTCATATGAGAAATTGCTTGAAGTGTATTGGATGCAGATTGATCCGACCGATGCAGGCGGGCAGTTCCATGATCGTGGAGATTCTTACCGTCCGGCTATATTTTATTATAATGAAGAACAACGTGTCCAAGCAGAGGCATCCAAACAAGCGCTGAACGCAAGCGGTCGGTTCGAGAACCCCGTGGTGACAGCAATTGAGCCTGCACAGCCTTTCTATCCGGCAGAAGATTATCATCAAGGATATCACCGTACCAACACACTGCGTTATAAAATGTATCGAAAAGGCTCAGGACGCGATGCATTTTTAGATAAGCATTGGAAGCTTAATAAGAATAGAGAACAGCTTAAAGAGCAGTTGACGCCGATCCAATATGAAGTGACGCAAAATAATGCGACAGAGCGGCCTTTCACTGGCGAGTACTGGGATCATACGGAAGAAGGTATTTACGTCGATATCGTATCAGGAGAGCCGCTCTTCAGCTCACGCGAGAAATTCGACGCAGGCTGCGGTTGGCCGAGCTTCACAAAGCCTCTAAAAGAGGCATCCGTAACCGAACATACGGATAGCAGCCATTTCATGATTCGTACAGAGGTTCGCAGTAAAGTAGGCGATTCGCATTTAGGACATGTATTTAATGATGGACCAGGACCTAATGGACTGCGGTATTGCATTAATTCGGCATCACTTCGTTTCATAGCAAGAGCTGATCTTGCTTCTGAAGGTTATGGCGAGTATGAGCAGTGGTTTAAATAAGAAAGGAATGGTGGGAACAAACATGAATATAGAAGAAGCGATACGAACGAGACGGACAATTGGTCGAGTAAAAAAAGATCCAGTTGAACGTGCATTAATTGAACAAATAATAGAGGCGGCGACTTGGGCGCCAAGTCATCATAATACACAGCCTTGGAAGTTTATCGTTATGACTGGCGATGGCAGAGCCAAGCTAGGTGAAGGTTATGCTCGTGTTGCGCTGGCATCACTGGAAACAGGAGTGGGGGCTGCACTTGAGGAGCGTCTAGCCAAAGAACGTTTGAAAGCTTACCGTTCTCCTGTCGTAATTGCGGTTGTCTGCTCTCCTTCGGATGATCCGCGTGCAACGCTTGTGGAAGAAGTAGCAGCTACTCACGCTGCGGTACAGAATCTGCTGCTTGCTGCTCATGCTGTCGGTCTTGGTGCCATTTGGCGATCCGGCGATCCGATGTATCATCCTCTAATGAAGGATTCCTTCGGACTTGATGCAGAAGAGCAGCTGGTTGGCTTGATCTATATCGGTTATCCAGATATGACACCTCCAGATGTTAATCGTACGCCTGCTGTTGATAAAACGGTATGGTTGGATGCCTAGATCTTCAAATTCTAAAAAAATCCATTAAGCACAAGCAGAAACGGCTTCGCCGTCCTTTGGAGGCGAAGCATCGTTTCGCGGTGAAATAGAAGCGTATTTATTAAGCTTATATTTTAAAAATAGTCTTTTGAGATGCAACTGCGAGCAATGTGGCAGCATCCTCAAAAAGGCTATTTTTTTTAATTGACTGCTTTAGAAAAAAGATATATAGTAATAAATACTTTAACAATTATTTGTTTAGTACTAAAATATTTAGTCCAAGCGTTTTTTCGTAAAAGTGAGAATCAACTGTTACCGGTAGGAGGGGTATAATGCAGGGCAACAGTAAAGATCTAATCACTTTCTCGGGATTATTTCGCACACTTCTCAAAACGATGACTCATGAGTGGAACAAACAAATGAATCATAATTTGTCTTACACTCAGTTCAAAGTGATGTTCATGCTTCAGAGCGCAGAATTAGAGAAGCGAAAAGTATCAGAATTGGCTGATTCAATTGGGCTTACACCAGGTGCAATAACGGGGGTGGTTGATAAGCTTTTAGCCGAAGGGTATGTGAATCGAGAAAGAGCATTGGATGATCGCAGGGTCGTTTATGTTGAGATCACCGCTAAAGGCAAGGAACTGATAGCAGAAGTATTAGAAACACAAGGAGAAATGATATCTCAGTTCTTCAATGTGTTGCCGGAAGAAGATATTCAGCATCTGAGGAGAATATTTACACAGATGCTTGCGAATATAGAAAAATAATAATTAGGAGAGAACAAACACAATGGAGCATTTATCCAGTAAGCGAAAGTTAACGATCATGATCGCGATTATGTTCGCCATGTTTTTCGCGGCTATAAATCAGACGATCACAAGTACGGCTATGCCGAGAATTATCGCTGAATTGGGTGGTATGGATCTGTATACATGGACCATTACTATCTACATGCTTACCTCCACTATCGCAACTGTGCTGGTCGGTAAGTTATCTGATATTTATGGACGGAAGCCATTTATATTAGCCGGTATTTTATTCTTTATCGTTGGTGCGTTTACGTCTGGTTTATCAACAGATGTGTATCAATTCATTACTTTTCGCGGTATTCAAGGTGTTGGTGCAGGTATTATTATGGCAACTGCCTTTACTGCTGTAGGTGATTTATTCCCTCCGCGTGAACGGGGTAAATGGACGGGATTAATGACTGCCGTATTCGGTTTCTCAAGTGTTATTGGACCAACTCTCGGCGGTTGGATTATTGATAACATGGCTTGGCACTGGGTATTCTGGATCTTCCTGCCGCTTGGTATCGTGGCATTCGTTATGATTATGATGCTATTCCCTAAAACCGAACGCAAAGCTTCGGAGAAGATCGATTATCTGGGTTCACTTTTCTTGACGACGACAATCGTTCCGTTATTGCTTGCCTTCACTTGGGCAGGTTCGAAATATGAATGGGGCGACTGGAGAATACTAGCCTTGTTCGCTGGCACCATTGTATCTCTTATCATTTTCTTGCTTATCGAGAAAAATGCGAAGAGTCCAGTATTGCCGCTTTCGATGTTCAAGAACAATATTGTAACGTTGTCTAATGTTATTGGTTTCATTATGAACTTCGGCATGATGGGTGCACTTATCTACTTATCCTTCTTCGTGCAAGGTGTTCTAGCTATTTCACCTACGCATGCTGGTTATGTAACAATGCCTATGTCAATTGCAATGGTATTTACAAGCGCAATAGGCGGTTCGATGATTAGTAAGACTGGTAAATACAAACGGTTTGCCATGATTGGTATGCCAATTATGCTTGCTGGTATGATTATTATGGTTCTGATGAATAGTGTTTGGATGGCTGTTGTCTCGATGATCGTGTTCGGTTTAGGTCTCGGACTTGGTATGCCGGTATTCTCTCTTATTATTCAAAACGCGGTTCCGCATAAAGAGCTTGGTGCAGCTACAGCATCCATGCAGTTGTTCCGTAACTTGGGCGGTACGATCGGTATTGCGGTGATGGGTACGGTTATGGCATCCAGCTTGAAGAACAATCTGAAAGATATGGCTACCTCGCCTCAAGCTGCAGAATTAGCGAAATTAGATCCAGCTATTCAAGAGAAGATTGGCGTATTTGCTAATCCGCAAATGCTAACTGACCAGCCTGCACTAAAAAGCACAATGGAAGGTTTGCCAGCGGAAGTTCAACCTATATTCGCTCAAATGGTTGATGCCCTGCGTGAAGCTTTGAGCGCATCATTATCGACGGTGTTCTTGACTGGTGCAATTATCTTGGTTGTTGCCGTAGTACTCGCATTCTTTATTAAAGAAATTCCTCTTCGTACATCGAATAAAGCGGAGGAAGCTGTTGGTAATGATATGGATGGCAAAGCTGTAATAGCTGGACAAACAAAATAAAAATGAATGAAGAAAAAGCGGTATTCTCTTCCAGCAAAGTCTGGAGGGAGAATACCGCTTTTTGTATGTTTAAATATAAGAATTTATATGTTTTGTTTTATAAATACGCTTCTATTTCACCGCGAAACGATGCTTCGCCTCCAAAGGACGGCGAAGCCGTTTCTGCTTGTGTATAGTAAGATAAGCAGCAGACATACCTGTCATTTAACTAGCTTTCTAATATGGAAATTCTCTTCGAGCACATACCAGTTTTGAGGAAATGCTACACCGAGTACCCAATAGCTTACTCCCCGAAGCTTATAGACTTTAACGACATTGAACTTCGCTTGCACGCTGCGAGCATCCTCGAACCAAACCACATGCTGAAGCCCTTGCTCATCATAATAATTGAAGTATGGCGATTGGCTTTCACTGTCGAAGTGGATTTCAGAGCCGTATTTGGCAGCACGGTTGACCGCTTCTTTAGGACTGATAGTTGGAGCCCATTTGCCGCCTTTCACATAAGGGAGCGTCCAATCATAACCGTAAAGAGGCATTCCCATCATAATTTTCTCAGCAGGAATGACAGACATTGCATATTTAAGTACTTTGACGACCTCATTGATCGGAGCGACTGCGAGCGGAGGCCCTCCTGACCAGCCCCATTCATAAGTCATAATAATAACGAAGTCCAAGATCCTTCCGTGCTCTGCATAATCATGGGCCTCATACAGTGTTCCCTTCTGGTCGGCAGAGAGCTTGGGTGCAACCGCAGAGGAAACTAAGATGCCATGAGGATGCAGCGTGTCGACCAAACGCTGCAACAGTTGATTATAGAGCAACCGATCAGCTGGCGGGACATATTCAAAGTCGATATTGAGTGCCATATACCCCTTCATTTGCATCGTGCCCAGCACATTGGAGATCATATTGTCTTGAACAGCCGTATTGCTTAATACGGTATGTGCAAGGTCGCTGCTAAACGTCCCATCCTCAAAGTTGGTTAACACCATCATCGGTGCGGTTCTCTTCTCATAGGCTGCTCGAATAATTGCAGTATCATCTAATTCTGTTAATGATCCGTCAGATTGCACACGATAACTAAACGGACTGAGGTAAGTCAAATGCTCAGCGATCTCATTCGTCAGCTGAACGCCATCCTCGCCAAATTTTTCAGTATAGGCATTTACTTCGATAGTTGGCTTATAGGGCTGCGGAATCTCAATCATTTGACCAGGATAAATGACAGCGGGATTACTGATGTGATTGACGCGTACAAGCTCTTGGATGGTAACGCCGTACCGTTGAGAGATAGACCATAAATTTTCACCCGCTCGAACCTGATGGCTATGAACACTGGATGGAATAATGACAGCTTGACCAATAACTAAATTTTCTGGATTAGTCAGTTCATTGGCACCGATTAAATCGTTAGTGCTTACCCCGTATTGCTGAGCTAGCTTCCATAGGGTCTCACCTTTCTTTACGGTATGAATTTGCAAATTTGCCACCTCCATTTCTCCCAATAAGATATTTACTACTACTGTATTCCGCCTATAGGCCGAACTTAACACTGCAATTTATTTCTAGTTGAGAAAATAAAAAGAAATTCGAAATTGAGAGGAAAGTTATTGAATAGGAAAAACTGTGAATGTCCTTGTTTTAAGCGGGATTAACCAATTTTTCAAATGCATTTTGACATAAAAACGAACTTTTCTAAATCAAAGACTTTTTAATGTTCGTATTTTCTACTTAATTCATTGACAGCTATGTGGGGATTGGATAAACTATAATAGTTCAAGGCGGGAGCGTCTCGCCACAATAGTTGAAGACTCGTATATCCTCGGGAATTGGCCCGAAAGTATCTACCCGAAAACCACAATTTTCGGACTACGAGCATGGTGGAGTTATAGTTCAGGTTGCTCTCGTTTCAGAGCAGCCTTATGCTTTCTTGTGTCTTTTTATGGGAGAGCGAAACACGAACTATACTCCACCTTCAGTACGCCTGCGCTCGTCATTTAATGATGAGTGTTACGTTCTGCTCGGGTCCTGATGACATTCGTACGATATTTATTCTACGTCTGCTATTCGGGCTTTTTCTGTTTCTAAGGCGTTAATTCATTATGAATTCTCACATTTTATAGATGAAAGAAGGTTTGAACGCATGTCTGCGAAGGTAGGCGTCATCATGGGAAGTAAATCAGACTGGGACACAATGAAGCTAGCTTGTGACGTATTGGAAGAACTACAAATCCCTTATGAGAAAAAGGTTGTTTCAGCTCACCGTACACCTGATTTAATGTTTGAATATGCGGAGACGGCTGCTGAACGCGGACTTAAAGTTATTATCGCAGGCGCTGGCGGAGCCGCACATCTTCCCGGTATGGTTGCTGCAAAGACGATCTTGCCGGTTATTGGTGTGCCCATTAAATCCTCGAACCTGAATGGTCTTGACTCGCTACTGTCAATCGTACAAATGCCCGGAGGCATTCCTGTTGCAACCGTTGCAATCGGTAATGCCGGAGGCACGAATGCTGGATTGTTGGCGGCACAAATACTTGGTGCCTTTGATTCTGAGGTGCAAAGTCGCGTAGAAGCTCGTCGTTCACGTATACAGCAGGAAGTGCTGGAAAGCAGCGAAACGCTATGACCGCTGACCTGAACAAAGACAACCCGAACCTGAAGGAACGTACCTTGCTTCCGGGCAGCACAATCGGTATTCTCGGAGGCGGGCAGCTTGGTCGGATGATGGCGCTCGCGGGCAGTGCGATGGGCTACAGATTCGTAGCGCTGGATCCAACACCGGACGGGCCTTGCGGTCAAGTTGCTGAACAGATCGTTGCTGCTTACGATAATCGCGAAGCTGCAAGAGAGCTTGCGGAACGCTCGGATGTCATTACGTATGAGTTCGAGAATGTTGATGCAGATGTAGCAGCTATGCTAATGGCGGAATCTTATGTTCCGCAAGGCAGTAAGCTTCTCTATACCACACAGCATCGACTTCGTGAGAAGCATGCAATTGAAGCTGCTGGTGTGAAGGTTGCGCCGTATAGTGAAATTCGCAATGCGACGGAGCTTCGAGAGGCTGCTGAGAAATTCGGCTTGCCTTGTGTATTGAAAACAGCGACAGGCGGATATGATGGCAAAGGACAGTGGGTTATTAGAAGCTTTGATGAGATCGAAGAGGCTTATGAGACACTGAACAGAGCTGGAACAGAGCTGGTTCTGGAGCAATTCATTAAGTTTGATAAGGAATTATCAGTGATTGCGGCGAGAAGCCCGCGCGGAGAAATAAAAGCGTTCCCTGCTGCGGAAAATATACACGTCGACAATATATTGCATTTATCTATCGTTCCAGCTCGCATTGCAGTGGAAGTTCAACGTGAAGCTGAACAGCTGGCTATTCAGATCGCGGAAGGGCTTGGCGTGGTCGGACTGATCGCAGTTGAGCTGTTCTTGACAGCTGATGGCGAATTATTCGTGAATGAGCTTGCACCGCGTCCGCATAACAGCGGTCATTATACAATGGAAGCTTGCCGCACCTCGCAATTTGAGCAGCATGTGCGTGCAGTATGTAACTTGCCGCTAGGAGATACAGCATTATTGACGCCGGTCGTTATGGTCAATGTGCTTGGACAGCATGTCGAGCCTTTGCATGCACTCATGGCAGAGCGTGACGAGGCTGCTGAACGATTGGCAGTTGCTCCTAAGGTGCATTTATATGGGAAAAAGGATGCCGTCCATAAACGGAAAATGGGTCATATTAATGTGCTGGCTGACGATGTAGAGAAAGCACTGCAATGGGTAGAAGAAACAACTATTTGGAAGGTGTGAGCGACTGATGTTAGAACGTTACAGCAGACCGGAAATGAGAGCCATTTGGACCGAAGAGAATAAATTTAAAGCTTGGCTGGAAGTTGAACTTTGTTCATGCGAGGCATGGGTTGAGCTTGGCGTTATCCCGAAGGAAGATGTTGAAGCGCTTCGCAAAGCTGCCAGCTTTAATATCGACCGCATCTATGAAATTGAGCAAGAAACTCGTCATGACGTTATCGCATTTACTCGCGCGGTATCCGAGACAGTTGGACCTGAGCGCAAATGGGTTCACTACGGTTTAACCTCGACTGACGTTGTTGATACAGCTACAGGCTACTTGCTGCTTCAAGCTAATGCTATTTTGACAAAAGACATCGAGCGTTTCATCGCGATTCTACGCGAGAAGGCGATTCAATATAAAGATACAGCTATGATGGGCCGTACCCATGGTGTACATGCTGAGCCAACAACCTTCGGTTTGAAAATGGCGCTTTGGCATGAGGAAATGAAACGCAACCTGGAGCGCTTCCAGCATGCTTCCAATAATGTACAATTCGGCAAAATTTCAGGTGCTGTAGGCACCTACGCTAACATTGATCCATTTGTTGAAGAATTCGTATGCAACAAGCTCGGCATTACAGCAGCTCCAATCTCTACTCAAACGCTGCAGCGTGATCGTCATGCCGAGTATATGGCTACATTAGCGCTTGTTGCTTCTTCACTTGATAAATTTGCAACCGAAATTCGCGCTCTTCAGAAGAGTGAATTCCGTGAAGTGGAAGAGCCGTTCGCAAAAGGTCAAAAGGGTTCATCCGCAATGCCGCATAAACGCAACCCGATTGGCTGCGAGAACATCTCTGGTCTATCACGCGTTATTCGCGGACATATGCTCACTGCATACGAGAATGTACCGTTGTGGCATGAGCGTGATATTAGCCACTCTTCAGCAGAACGTGTTATTTTGCCAGACGCAACGATGCTGTTGAACTACATGCTGAACCGTCTAGGCAACATCATCAACAATCTGCAAGTGTTCCCTGAGAACATGAAACGCAACATGCAGCGTACATTCGGCGTACCATTCTCTGGTCGCGTTATGACGAAGCTGATCGATAAAGGTCTTAGCCGTGAGCAAGCGTATGATACGGTTCAACCACGTGCCATGCAAGCTTGGGAAGAGCAGCGTCAATTCCGCGATATTATTGAATCAACACCGGAAATTACAAGCTTGCTGTCTGCTGAAGAAATCGATGATGCATTCAATCCAGCATGGCATTTGAAGCATGTGGATACGATTTTCACACGTCTAGGATTGAACTAAGAAGTAAAGGGGATTCGAATAAGAATGACTGCACAATCGCAAGCGTTGTCCACCGCCGCGGAATATGTGAAAGCTCCGCTGCTGTATAAAGGAAAAGTACGTGAGCTTTATGATCTTGGCGAGCATTACTTGATCGTGGTTACGGACCGAATCTCCGCATTCGACTATGTGCTTGATCCCGCTGTGCCAGAGAAGGGCAATGTGCTGAATCGCTTATCCGCTTTCTGGTTTGAGCAAGCAGCATCACTTGGAGAGCATCATGTCATTCATACCGATGTCGAGAAGCTAAGGGACCTGATTACCGCTCCTGAATTGCTTAAGAATCGGATTATGGTTACTCGCAAAGCTGAGCGCATCGACATCGAATGTGTGGTTCGCGGCTATATCACGGGCGGTGGTTGGAGACAATACCAACAAACGTCAGCGATCAATGGCATCGAATTGCCAGCTGGCATGCGCAAGAACGAACGGTTTGCTAAGCCGATCTTCACGCCAGCCGCGAAAAATGATGTTGGTCATGATGAGGACATCCCATTCGAGAAAATGCAGGAACTAGTTGGCGCTGAGCTTGCCATAGAGCTTCGCGACCGCAGTATTCAGCTCTATGAATTCGCTCATGCTTATTGTGCAGAGCGTGGAATTATCCTCGCTGACTGCAAATTCGAATTCGGGCTTATCGATGGCAAAGTGATTCTTATCGATGAAATCTTCACGCCGGACTCCTCCCGCTTCTGGGCGGAAGGCAACTATGCATACGACATCGAGATCGACAGCATGGATAAAGAGCCGGTACGAACGTATTTGCTTGGCTCCGATTGGGACAAGAACAGCAAACCTGATCCGCTCCCAGATTCCGTAGTAGCCGAAACAACCAATCGCTACCTAGATATCTACCGCCGTCTTACCGGCGTTACACTATAATCAGAGCTTGACGTATTAAGCTTCACCCGAACGGACACAGAAGCCCTTATTCGTGAGTTTTACGGCCGATTAGCTTTTTAACGGACACAGAAGCTCTTATTTACCCGAAATTGACTCAAAACACACAGAATGATGTGAATAAGGTCTATGGTGTCCGTAAAGAACCCAGCATAAGGGTAATTTCAGCAAATAAGGTCTCTGGTGTCCGTCAAATCGATGTTTTGGTTTTGATCTTTTGCCTTTTATCTTTTGCTTTTTGCTTTTTGCCTTTTATTTTTGCCTTTATCCTTATTCTTGTTTTTCGTACGTAGGAAGGCTGCTTCACAGCCTTCCTACCACGCGGCAGGGAACCGTCCCCGCGTACTAAGTGCATGGCGCCGGTAGCGAACGCATATTATGCGTACCGGGCCACCAGCTTCAACGCTCACCCGAGCGAGGGTTTTGCAAAGTGGGGAAATGGAAAGCAAGGAAGCAAGGGGTGTCTGACGGAGAGCGTCAGCGATCGCCTTTGGAACCGGGAAATTACCGCTACGTGTGTAATCAGAATTTCCTGGGTTCCAACAGCGACGGAGTCAGATACCCCTGCGCCCGCCGCAACCAGCCATTTCCCCATAAAGGGCAACTCCCTCCCCGGAAAATTCAAATTTTCAGGAGGCCAACCATGAAAGCAACCATCTACGTCACCATTAAAGAAAATGTATTGGACCCGCAAGGCACAGCTGTTCAAGGCGCATTGCACACTATGGGTTTCAACGATGTCGCTAAAGTACGCATCGGCAAGTATTTGGAAGTGACACTCGACACGAATGACCGTGCTGCAGCAGAAGAGCAAGTGAAAGCTATGTGCGAGAAGCTGCTTGCGAATACGGTTGTCGAAGATTACCGTTTTGAGCTGGAGGGATAATCGAATGAAGTTTGCTGTAATAGTATTCCCAGGCTCCAACTGTGATATCGACTGCTTCAAAGCGGTAGAGGCTATTGGCGAGCAAGTCGATTACGTGTGGCATACATCTACTGACCTTACAGGCTATGACGCCATTCTCGTTCCTGGCGGATTCTCCTATGGTGATTACTTGCGTTGCGGCGCAATTGCGCGTTTTGCTCCTATTATGAATGAAGTGAAAAAAGCGGCTGAGGCTGGCAAATATGTGCTTGGTATCTGTAATGGATTCCAAATTCTGACGGAAGCAGGATTGCTTCCAGGCGCATTAATTCGCAACAACAGCTTGAAATTCCGCTGCCATCAATCACCGCTTGAAGTGGTTAATAACAAGACAGCTTTCACTAATCAATATTCGCAAGGCGAAATAATTAACATTCCGATCGCTCATGGCGAAGGCAATTACTATTGTGATGATGCTACGCTTGCAGAGCTTAAGGCCAATGATCAAATTATATTCCGTTATGCGGGTGATACGAACCCGAATGGTTCGGTAGAGAATATCGCGGGTATTAGCAATGCGCAAGGCAATGTAGTAGGCATGATGCCGCATCCTGAACGGGCAATGAATCAATTGTTTGGTTCGGAGCATGGCAAACGGATGTTCACATCGATTTTGAATGCATGGAGGGAACAACATGACGCAGCAGTTAACAGCTAAAGAACCGACAGCGGAGCAAATCGCAGATCAGCGGATTTACACGCAATTCGGCGTTACAGATTATGAGTTTGAGCTTATTTGCGGATTCCTTGGTCGCAAGCCTAACTATACAGAGATTGGCGTGTTCAGTGTCATGTGGTCGGAGCACTGCTCCTACAAGAACTCCAAGCCGATCTTGAAGAAATTCCCGATCACTGGTCCAAGAGTTCTTATGGGTCCTGGTGAAGGTGCTGGTATCGTCGATATCGGCGACAATCAAGCTGTTGTATTCAAAATCGAATCGCATAATCACCCTTCTGCTGTAGAGCCTTACCAAGGTGCGGCGACAGGTGTTGGCGGTATTATCCGTGATATTTTCTCAATGGGTGCACGTCCGGTCGCTTTGCTGAATAGCTTGCGCTTCGGTAACCTTGAGAATGATCGTGTTAAATATTTGTTCGAGAATGTCGTTAGCGGCATCGCAGGTTATGGCAACTGTATCGGTATTCCGACCGTTGCTGGCGAAGTTATGTTCGACGAAAGCTACGAAGGCAATCCGCTTGTTAACGCCATGTGCGTAGGCTTGATCGATCATGATAAAATCCAACGCGGTGTGGCAAAAGGTGTTGGCAACCCTGTATTCTACGTCGGACCAGCTACTGGCCGCGATGGTATCCACGGTGCAACCTTCGCTTCCGTAGAACTATCTGAAGAATCCGAAGAGAAACGTACGGCTGTACAAGTCGGCGATCCTTTCATGGAGAAGCTCGTAATGGAAGCGACACTTGAGTTGATCGATTCCGGTATCGTGCTTGGTATTCAAGATATGGGTGCAGCAGGTCTTACTTGCTCCAGCGCTGAGATGGCTTCCAAAGCAGGCAATGGTCTTGAACTATACCTGGATGAAGTTCCGCAACGTGAAACAGATATGACTCCTTATGAAATGATGCTCTCAGAATCGCAAGAGCGTATGCTGTTCGTTGTTGAGCCGCAACATGAAGCACAAGCGCAAGAAATCTTTGATCGTTGGGGCATTATTTGTGCAAAAGTAGGTAAAGTGACGGATGATGGACGTCTTCGCTTGTTCCACAAAGGTGAAGAAGTAGCTGATATGCCGGTTACTGCACTAGTAGACGAGTGCCCAGTGTATGAGAAACCATCACAAGAGCCTGCTTATTTCAGAGACAATGCAGCAGTTGATACAGCGGCTTATGCAGAAATTTCTGATTTGACTGGTACGTTAGCAAAAATTCTAGCTTCTCCGACCGTTGCCAGCAAAGAGTGGGTATACAGTCAATATGATTACATGGTACGCACATCGACAGCGGTTCAACCAGGTTCGGATGCGGCAGTAGTTACAATTGATGGTACGCGCAAAGCATTGGCAATGACTACAGACTGTAATAGTCGGTATGTATTCCTTGATCCTGAGATGGGCGGTCGTATTGCGGTTGCGGAAGCAGCACGTAATATCGTGTGTTCAGGAGCGGAACCGCTAGCGATTACTGATAACTTGAATTTCGGTAACCCTGAGAAGCCTGAAGTGTTCTGGCAGCTTGAGAAATCGGCTGACGGCATGTCAGAAGCTTGCCGTGTATTGGATACACCGGTAATTGGCGGTAACGTAAGCTTGTACAATGAGAACGCAAAAGGTGCTATCTATCCTACACCGGTAATTGGTATGGTTGGTTTAGTGCATGATATAGATCATATTACGACACAGGGCTTCAAGAACGAAGGCGATGTGATCATCCTCGTTGGTGAGACTCATGCTGAATTCGGCGGCAGCGAGTTGCAGTACGTGATGAATGGTACGGCGGCAGGCCGTCCACCGGTTATTGATCTTGCTGCTGAGAAAACAATGCTTGGAGCTGTGCTAAAAGCGATTCAAACAGGACTTGTTGCTTCTGCACATGATTTATCTGAAGGCGGACTTGCGGTTGCATTGGCTGAGTCATGCATCAGCGGCGGCGGATTAGGTGCTGACGTGAATGTGGCAACAGAGCTTCGTGCAGACCATATCTTGTTCAGTGAATCACAATCACGTATTCTACTATCTGCGAAGCCTGAGCAAGCTGCTGCACTTCAAGCGTTGCTTAATGAGCAAAAGGTAGTAAACAACGTAATCGGTACAGTAACAGGCAGCAACCTGACAGTGAACATTAATGGCAAAGCCGGTATTTCGACACCGGTACAACAACTGGAGAAGGTCTGGAAGGATGCGATTCCATGTCTAATGAAATAAAACAGCATCAGCTGTGGACAGGAAATCATTATAACGAAGGCATTGGCCGTGACGATATGTTTGATAAGTTGCGTGAAGAATGCGGGGTGTTCGGGGTGTTCAACATCCCGAATGCTTCGTCCCTGTCTTACTACGGCTTGCATGCCCTTCAACACCGCGGCGAAGAAAGCGCTGGAATTTGCACGGTAGATACAGCGGAAGGAAATAAATTTTCTTACCATCGTGGTATGGGACTTGTTAAGGAAGTTTTTGATAAAGATAAGATCATATCGCTTAGCGGTGATCGCTCGATTGGTCATGTTCGTTATTCGACGGCTGGCGAGAGCAAGCTGGCGAATGCGCAGCCTCTTATTTTCCGTTATCGGGACGGCGATTTAGCTGTTGCAACTAACGGCAATATCGTTAACGCACCGGAAATTCGCAAGGAGCTGGAGAGTCAAGGATCGATCTTCCAGACCTCTAGTGACACGGAAGTTATTGCCCATTTAATAGCACGTTCTCCAAAGGATTTTGAGACAGCGGCCAAAGAAGCGCTTCAACGTATTATTGGCGGTTTTGCTTTTCTTATTATGACGAATGAGAAGCTATTGGTTGCTTCTGATCCTAACGGTTTACGTCCTCTTGTTATGGGTCGTATTGGTGACGGATATGTATTCTCGTCAGAATCTTGTGCATTTGAATCGATAGGTGCAGAGTACGTCCGGGATGTTCAGCCAGGCGAGCTGCTCTACTTGGATGCGAACGGAATGCGTGTGGATCGTTATGCAGAAGTTACGCGCCGAGCAACCTGTGCGATGGAATATATTTATTTTGCACGACCAGATAGTGATATTAATACGATCAACATCCATTCCGCTCGTAAGCGGATGGGCAAACAGCTTGCGATGGAATCATTCGTTGATGCAGATATTGTAACGGGTGTACCGGATTCCAGTATTTCAGCGGCAATTGGTTATGCAGAGCAAACCGGCATTCCTTATGAGCTTGGTCTCATTAAAAATAAATATACAGGCCGTACCTTTATCCAGCCTTCGCAGGAGCTCCGTGAGCAGGGTGTAAAGATGAAGCTGTCTGCTGTTCGTAAAGTAGTAGAAGGCAAGCGTGTTGTGATGATCGACGATTCTATCGTTCGTGGTACGACTTCACGCCGAATCGTCAATATGCTGCGTGAAGCTGGCGCAACTGAGGTTCATGTGCGGATTACTTCGCCGCCTTTCCAGAATCCATGTTATTACGGTATTGATACACCTGATCGCAAAGAACTGATTGCTTCCTCCAGAACAGTCCAAGAAATTTGCGAAATGATTAATGCGGACTCTTTATTCTTCTTGAGTAATAGTGGTTTCGTTGAATCAGTAGGCGGCAATGATGGTGCTTATAACCGCGGGATGTGCATGGCTTGTTTCGATAATGATTATCCGACTCCGGTCAATGAAGAATCGGACAAAAGCTGCAGTTGTTAATACTTCTAGGTAATGAAGCTTGAATATAAAAGGGGTTGACTGGAGTGTCAGAAGCGTATAAAAAAGCTGGCGTAGACATTGCCGCTGGCAATGAAGCGGTCGAGCGGATGAAGAAGCATGTTAAAAAGACGTTCCGTCCAGAGGTGCTGACTGATCTTGGCGGATTCGGCGGATTGTTCGGTTTGGATAAGAATAAATATGACGAGCCGGTTCTTGTATCTGGAACAGATGGTGTGGGCACGAAGCTGAAGCTGGCATTCGCAATGGACAAGCATGATACGATTGGAATTGATGCCGTTGCGATGTGCGTGAACGATATTATCGTTCAAGGCGCTGAGCCGCTTTTCTTCCTTGATTACTTGGCTTGTGGCAAAGTTGTACCAGAGAAGATTGAAGCAGTGGTTAAAGGGATTTCCGATGGCTGTGTACAAGCTGGCTGCGCGCTAATCGGCGGAGAAACAGCTGAGATGCCAGGTATGTACCAAGGCGACGAATATGATATCGCTGGGTTCACGGTAGGTGTTGTGGATAAGAAAAAGATTATCGACGGTACAACGATTGCTGCTGGTGATGCTGTTATCGGATTCGCTTCAAGCGGTATCCACAGTAACGGATTCTCCCTAGTTCGTCGTTTGTTGCTTGAGGAAAGCGGTTATGCTTTGGATCAAAGACTGCCAGAACTGAATGATGCGGTTCTTGGTGACGTATTGATCGAGCCTACACGTATCTATGTGAAATCAGCGCTTAAGCTGATCGAGCAGGTGAAGGTTAAAGGTATGGCACATATTACAGGCGGCGGCTTTATTGAGAACATTCCACGTGTACTTCCTGAAGGCGTTAACGTTGATATCGAGTACGGATCATGGCCGATTCTGCCGATCTTCCAGCTGATGCAGGATAAAGGCAATATTACGAATCGTGACATGTTCACGACATTTAATATGGGCATCGGGTTAATCGTAGTCGTACCTGCTGAAGAAGCTGAAGAAGCGCTTCGCATTGCCGCTGAGCTTGGTGAGCAAGCTTATCATATCGGAACTGTAACGGAAGGCAGCAAAATCGTTACGTTCACGGGAGCGACGGTGTAATGGGTAAACTGCGTTTAGCCGTCTTCGCATCAGGGCAAGGATCTAATTTCCAAGCTCTGGTCGATGCGGTGCAACAAGGAAGGCTCGATGCAACCATCGAGCTTCTTGTTTGTGACAAGCCATCTGCGCCAGTTGCTGAACGAGCGAAGAAAGCGGGAGTGGACACTTACTTGTTCACACCAAAGGAATATCCATCTCGCGAAGCTTATGAAGCGGAAATATTGGCCGAGCTAGAACGACGAGGCATTCAGTTAATCGTATTAGCAGGCTACATGAGAATTATTACATCGGTGCTGGTCCAGCCTTATTATGGCCGGTTGATCAATATTCATCCTGCATTGCTGCCGTCTTTTCCCGGCGTGAACGGGATCGGTCAAGCGCTTGAATACGGCGTCAAGATAACCGGCGTCACTGTCCATTATGTGGACGGCGGTATGGACAGCGGACCGATCATTGCGCAGCAAGTTGTTGAAGTACTGGAAGGCGACACGGAGGCGACTCTCGGTGATCGCGTTCATGCTGCCGAGCAACAATTACTGCCTCATGTGGTGCAGCTAATCTCCCAAGACCGCGTTTCCTTAAACGGTCGACATGTTTCAATCAAGCCAAGCTTGGCCTGACTCAATCATAACAATCATTCATGGAGGGGTATCACAAATGGCAATTCGCAGAGCGTTAATTAGTGTGTCTGACAAAACAGGCATTGTGGAGTTTTCTCGTGAGCTCGCCAGCCAAGGCGTGCAAATTATTTCGACAGGCGGTACATTCAACCTTTTAGAAAAAGAAGGAATCCCGGTTATCGGTATTTCTGACGTAACTGGATTCCCTGAAATTCTGGATGGTCGCGTGAAGACTCTTCATCCTGCTGTTCATAGCGGATTGCTTGCGGTACGCGATGATGAAGAGCATGTAAAAGTAATGAAAGAGCTTGGACTGGATTATATTGACCTCGTTATCGTTAACCTCTATCCATTCAAACAAACCATTGCTAACCCAGATGTAGCATACGCGGACGCAATTGAGAATATCGATATCGGCGGTCCAACTATGCTGCGTTCTGCTGCGAAAAACCACAAATTCGTTACGGTCGTTGTTGATGCGGCTGATTATGGAGCTGTACTCGAAGAAGTAAAAGCAAATGGCGATACTACGCTAGAGACGCGCAAGCGCCTTACTGCAAAAGTGTTTCGTCACACGGCTTCTTATGATTCGCTTATTGCTGATTACCTTTCCAAACAAGTGGGTGAACCGCTTCCAGAGAGCTATACCGTTACTTACGAGAAGGTGCAGGACCTTCGTTATGGCGAAAACCCGCATCAAAAAGCTGCTTTTTACAGCAAACCGCTTGCAGCTTCCGGCAATATTACAACTGCTGAGCAACTGCACGGCAAAGAGCTTTCCTACAACAATATCAATGACGCTAATGCGGCGCTTGCTATCGTCAAAGAATTCGATGAGCCGGCTGTCGTTGCAGTTAAACATATGAACCCATGCGGTGTGGGGACAGGCACTACTATTCATGAAGCTTATGAAAAAGCATATGCTGCTGATCCAACCTCGATTTTCGGTGGAATTGTAGCTGCGAACCGGACGCTTGGCGCAGATACAGCTGAGCTTCTCAGCCAAATTTTCCTCGAGATCGTTATCGCGCCAGACTTTACGCCAGAAGCACTTGAAATATTAAGCAAGAAGAAGAACATCCGTCTTCTTAAGCTTGGTGAAATTTCCACATCAGCTGCTGAGCGTAAACCAGAATTGCTGCTGACGACAGTGGACGGCGGGATGCTTGTGCAAGAAAGCGATGTTCGCAGCCTCACTGAAGCGGATCTGCAATTCGTTACCGATCGCAAACCAACTGAAGAAGAGCTTAAACAATTGCTGTTCGGCTGGAAAGTCGTTAAGCATGTGAAGTCCAATGCGATTTTGCTGGCTAAGAACAACATGACAGTTGGTGTTGGCGCTGGTCAAATGAACCGTGTAGGCGCAGCACGTATTGCTATTGAGCAAGCTGGTGAACTAGCAGTAGGTTCTGTTCTTGCATCGGATGCTTTCTTCCCAATGGGCGATACAGTTGAGCTGGCAGCAAAAGCTGGTATTACCGCGATTATTCAAACTGGTGGTTCCATCAAGGATGCAGAATCAATCGCTGCTGCGAATGCCAACAATATCGCCATGGTTCTTACTGGCGTTCGTCATTTTAAACACTAAGTCGAGCAAGAATGTTAGAAAATGGGAAGGGGTTAATAGTGAAGCGTGTTGCTTCGCTATTAGCTGCTTTTTAGCTTATATGAAATATAAAAGTGAGATAAATCTCACTAACTATGATCTTGGCTTTCACAAGTAGTGAAATTTATCGCACGTGGATGATAGCAGTACAATTTATAACAGGGAGTTGTGCAATCATGAGAATTTTAGTTGTCGGTGGTGGCGGTCGTGAGCATGCAATCATCTGGGCACTTAAGAAAAGCGAAAAAGTAACCGAATTATTCTGTGCACCAGGTAATGCAGGAATCGCTCAATTAGCGGAAATTGTACCTATTGCAGTGAATAAGTTCGATGAGCTAGTTCAGTTTGCAAAAGATGCATCCATTGATCTTGTGTTCATCGGTCCTGATGATCCTCTTGCAGAAGGTATTGTTGATGCTTTCGAGAAGCATAACATCCCTGTATATGGCCCGAACAAAGCAGCTGCGGAAATTGAAGGCAGCAAGATCTTTATGAAAGACCTGCTGAAGAAATACAATATTCCGACTGCGAAATATGAGACTTTTACAGAATATGAGACTGCTCTAGCTTATTTGCGTCAGCAAGAAATTCCGATTGTCATTAAAGCGGATGGTCTAGCGGCAGGCAAAGGCGTTACGGTAGCCTATTCAATGGAAGAGGCAGAGCAGGCATTGCGTGAAGCCATGGTTGATAAAGTATTTGGCGCAGCTGGGAGCCAGATTGTTATTGAAGAGTTTCTAGAAGGACAGGAAATGTCTATTCTTGCTTTCGTAGATGGTGAAACGGTTCGTGCTATGGTACCTGCGCAGGACCATAAACCGGTGTTTGATAACGATAAAGGCCCCAACACGGGAGGCATGGGTACATACACGCCATTGCCGCATATTGAACAATCAATCGTTGACGAATCGATTGCCAATATCATTATTCCAACAGCGAAAGCGATGGTTAGCGAGGGACGTCCATTCCGCGGTGTACTCTTCGCTGGTCTGATGATCACGAAGGATGGTCCTAAGACGATTGAATTTAACGCTCGTATGGGTGATCCAGAGACGCAGGTTGTATTGCCTCGTCTGGAGACAGACCTTCTCGACATCGTTCTCGCTTCGCTTAACGGCAGACTAGATCAGCTTGATATTGTATGGAGCGAGGAAGCGGCAGTATGTGTAATTGTTGCGTCTGAAGGATATCCAGCTGCTTATCCGAAAGGCCGTATCATCGAGGGACTAGAAGCCGCGGAAGCACAAGGCGCTCTTGTGTTCCATGCGGGAACTGCAGAACAAGATGGTCGTATCGTAACAAATGGCGGTCGTGTACTCGGCGTAGTCGGTCGTGGCCGTGACATCGCTGAAGCACGTGCTCGTGCTTATGAGGCAGTAGGCGTCATTCATTTTGACGGCATGCATAGCCGTACAGATATCGCTGCTAAGGCACTTAGAGGATAGAGCAATCAGCTTGAACGAAAAAGAGTTGTCCATTAGGTTTACTACCTACAGGACAACTCTTTTTTTGTTGTAATGCAATGGGTAGGCATAAGTGGATGAAATGATGGTGATGAGTGATCATTAAAAGTGCTGAGGGCAAGAAAGCGGGTACACCCTTTTTTATGCGTAGTGTAGTCACATTAACGGAACTCATTTCCGTTATTTGGTTTATTCATACATTTATTCGGAATTAGAGGAACGGTGTTCCGCTATATTTGATAATGAATAGGAGATGCAACATAGAAGGGAATATAGCGGAATGAGGAGCCGCTATTACGAATGCAAGGTGTGATACATCCAGAATAGAGGAATGGCATTCCTCTATTCTGTGAAAGGGCTTTGTTTACACAGCTCTTCTAAATATAATTAGCGGAAGCTTATGATCATTAGCTCAAATCAACCTGCCATTTTGCCTTGGATAAACCGGAATCGCGCTTCGAGTGAATGGGGGGGTGCTTATATAGCCATCCCTTTATTTATATTTGATGTTGAAACATGCTATACTTTATTCGTTCGTGCATCGACCTAGAATTGAAACGGAGGCTACTAACATGTATCAAACGATCCAAAGCTTTATCGCAGATTATACGTATGAAACGAAATCCACTCAGAAATTGTTAGATACCCTTACCGATGAATCACTTAACCAGGAGATTGCTTCTGGTTATCGTGATCTTGGTTTCATAGCTTGGCATCTTGTAACGAGTACGGCAATGGCGAGTGCTACTGGTCTTAAATTTGAGACATCTGTAGGACAAGAGGAGCCGCCTGCATCTGCTGCCATTATTGCAGATACTTACCGTGCGACGACTCAATCGCTTCTTCAAGCAGCAAGTGAGCAATTGAAGGATGAGAGTTTGCAGCAATCCGTTACTTTGTTCGGCAAACCATTCACAATTGGATCCCTTCTAAGCACTTTTGTAAAACATGAAATTCATCATCGTGGACAACTCACTATTCTAATGCGCCAAGCGGGACTTCCTCTAGCTGGCATGTATGGCCCTTCCAAAGAGGAATGGGCTGCAACAGGAATGGATGCACCACAATAGTCGACAAGCTGATAACGGCTATTAAATAGGTGGAAATTTAAAAGGTGGTTGCATGGATAAATTCTCCTATGCGACCACCTTTTGTTATTTGCAAGCTGCTCTTATAGAGTATTTAGACGAAAGAAATTGCCTTCGATGAAATCTGTCAAATTTACACGAAAGGTGTAACTAATTTGTAACTCACTGTTTCTACTATTCCAGTACTATGAATCTATTAGCTGGGAGTAGAAAGGTGATAGGAATGGAGCGGAAGAGGAAGCATCGTCGTTTATTAGTCGCAATGGTCATGTTAGTCGTAATTGCAGTATGGTTAGGTGGATGTGGGAGCGGGATCTCGCTCGGATTATCTTCAAGTCTACCAAATAGCAGTGGAAGCATTACAGATGCAAATAACGAGAGCTCTACAGGAAATGTACAATCTAGCAAGCCAGATTTAACTGAGGAATCTACTCTAGTCAATTACCCAAGATTCCCTGACAAAACGACGGTTGAAAATGACGATGAAGAATCGAAATCCTCCAATTCTGGCGGCACATCGACACCTGAACCAACAACAAAGCCGGAAGTAACTGAGCCTGAAACAGTAACACCAGAAACACAGAAACCAGAAACAACACCGAAGCCAGAAACAACACCGAAGCCACACACTACACAGAAACCAGAAACAACACAGAAACCAGAAACACCGAAACCAGAAACATCCAAGCCTGATCAACCTGCACCAGATAAACCGAAGCATGATAAAGTAGTAGCACTTACGTTTGATGATGGACCGGATAGTCGTTATACACCGGCTATATTGGATATATTGAAAGAAAAGGGAGTAAAGGCAACTTTCTTTGTTGTCGGAACTCAAGTGAAAAAGGAACCGGAAATGCTGCAAAGAGTCGTTGATGAAGGACATGTAATTGGCAATCATTCATGGAGTCATAAAGACTTATCTAAGCTCTCGAAGGGACAGATTTTGAAAGAAATTGAGGCTGCAGACAAGGAAATTAAAGCAGCAGTTGGATTTACACCTGATTTATTCAGAGCACCTTACGGGGCATTGTCGGATACACTAAAGGACGTTATGAAGAGCAAGCATAGAGAGCATGTAGGCTGGAATGTGGATACACGCGATTGGGCGGGCACTTCAGTGGCTGAGATGAGAGAGAACATTCGAAATACCACGAAGCCTAATGGTATAATACTTATGCATTCCTTCGGCGGCAAAAACATTAAGAATACCGTAGAGCTATTGCCTTTAATTATTGATGATCTCAAAGAAAAGGGTTATTCATTCGTTACCGCTGATGAATTAACTTGAATAAATAAAGCAGTTGCGCGACATAAGGAGGCTGTCACTTGTTCATATCGAGAATAAAAGGGGCGGTCCTTATGACCGCCCTGCTATGTATGGTTACGACCGGTTGCCGCTATACGGCTGCTCCGGCTGACTTATTAACAAAGCCTGTTGTTGCTACAGATAAGCAGGCACTGATCAATGCAGTCAATTTCGCACTTCCCATTTACAGTAGATTGACGCTTCCTCTGCGGGAAGATAATTTAGGAGCCGTTAGAAAAGTTGATTTGAACGGAGACGGTGTAGAGGAAGCAATCGTATCGTATTACAACGAGTACAGTGCTCCAGAAGTCATGATGTTTCGATTGAATTCAGGGACATGGAAGCCTTGGCTGCTTGTTCAACAACCGATGGCTCGTCAAATTGATTGGATTAAACTAGAGGACTTTGATCAGGATGGACAAATAGAATTAGCAATCGGATGGATCGGTTCTTATGAAAGTTCGAATATACTTGAAATCTATTCTTTTCAGACTAAGCCTTTCCGTAATGACAATGACAAGCTTGTTCTAGAGCCTATTAGTTCAATTCCGTACATTTACTCGGAAAGCGGAGACATTAACGGTGATGGCAAGCTGGAGATAGCGGTCATTGCTGCTGATGGTACGAACCAAGCAATTCAAACCTATAATTATCAGCTTGGTTTGTATGATTTGCATAAAGGTGAGCTTCGAAATTTGCAAGAGCTGGATCTATATAACGGTGTGAATTTATATGACCGCCTGATCATTGGACGTGTCTCACCTCGTCATACAGGTATTATTGTAGAAGCTTCTACGGGAGCGCATGCCATGTACTCAGCGATGTATGCTTGGGAGAATGGCAAGCTTCGACTCATCTATCCGATACCGAAGAAAGGATCAGAGGATGATGTGGAGATCACTACTACGTCTACACTAGCCGAGGATAGCAATAAAGATGGCATTTTAGAGCTAATGATACCTAAAGAAACGTATAGTTACGAAGAATTGCCCTACTCCGAGATGTTGTTTACCAGAGTGATGCTGCAATGGGATGGCAAAAAAGACTTCCAGGTGGTCAATGAAACGTATAGTGATTACACGTATCGCTTTGACTTTACAATTCCTGAGCAATGGAAGAATCAATATTCACTTCGCTTGCCCGAAGAGAATATTGAGAATGGTGCCGTGACCTTTGAGTATAGGAATGAAGAGACAGGCTCCCGGGCAGAGTTTGCTACCTTATTTGCAATACCAATTAAGGAATGGGAAGGGATAGAATCGGATTGGAAAACACAGTCCAAGTCCTATCAGACGATTACTAAAGGAGGAGGGCTTCTATATGTAATTTCCTTCGTGCAGGAGCCTCCCGCAAATATGTTGCCATCAGATCAGGAAAAATTCAGATTGATGAAGCTGACAGATCATGAATTGGAGCAATTATTCCATTTGATCAAAGATTAACAGGATGAAGCAGGTGAACCATGCGTATTTTATTATTGGAGGATGAAGAGGCGATTCGCGGTTTTGTGCGAATTAACTTGAAGCGCAATGATATGGAAGTAATAGAAGCGGATCATGGAGAAGCGGCATTGGAGTTAGCTGAAACAGCTGGTCCATTTGATATTGCACTTCTTGATGTTATGCTGCCTACCATTAGCGGGTTTGAAGTATGCGAAATTCTTCGTGCGCAATATCCGAACATGGGTATCATTATGTTGACTGCCAAATCGCAGGAAGAGGATAAAATACATGGCCTTGAGCTAGGTGCGGATGATTATGTGCAGAAGCCATTCAGTCCTGGCGAGTTGATTGCGCGTATTAAATCTTTGTACCGCAGAATGAAACCGGAAGGCTCACTTACGAATACTCAACAACCAGCTGCGGCTGTCCAGGAAGATAATGATTTGAGGATTGGACCTTTCAGGCTATCGCAAGCCGAGCGCAAGTTATGGAAAGACCATCAGGAAGTCATTCTAACTCCTACGGAGTGGACGCTTGTGAAATTGCTTATGGAGCGAGAAGGCAAGAACGTTAGCCGAGATGACATTTTGACAGAAGTATGGGGACGTTATTATGTAGGTGACTTGAAGGTAGTCGATGTTAATATTCGAAGAATTCGGCAAAAAATCGAAGTTAACCCATCCGAGCCGGCTTTCATTGAGACGGTGTGGGGACTTGGGTATCGATGGAAACGGAGCAGCGGCGGATGAATAGTTTGAAAACAAGAATTGTTTGGTCTTACCTGCTGCTTATTGTTCTTGTCGTATGTGTATTAGGAGGACTGTTCTTCACATTAATATGGAACTATTACTATGGAAGCGCCCAAAGCTCAGTTAAGCAACGAGCTGTGTCGGCGCTTAATTTGCACAGTCGTTCACTTGGCTCCCTTCAAGTGCATGATCAGGCTGATTATATGCTGCAGAATATGGTTGAGGGCAATATTAGTCTCCAATTGCTTGATAATGGAGGCCATGTTCGCTCAGATTCAGATGGTTTCGCAGAAAGCATGCAGTATATAACACCTGATGTGAAAGCGGCTATATCGGGCAGTACGGGGACATGGCAAGGCGAGGACCCTTATTATGGCGAACGAGTTACCTCTGTTACAATACCGGTCTATAACGAGTCACGTGTCGTCTCTCTGCTGCGTTATTCGGCTTCAGTAGAGCAAATTGACAACATGGTGGCTAGATTGCTGCAGATGACTGTGTTGGTCGGGATAGCAGTAGTGTTACTGTTTCTGGGCCTTAGCCTGTGGATGACACAGCGAATTGTGCGGCCGATTCAAGAATTGACACGCGCAGCTAGATATATGGCAGATGGCGATTGGTCAAGAAGAGCGGTAAAGCGAAGCAATGATGAGATTGGTCAGCTTGCAGAAACCTTCAACGTCATGGTGCTGGAATTAAATAAACGTGAAAAGCTCAAAAATGATTTTATATCGTCTATTTCACATGAGCTTCGGACACCGCTTACTTCGATTAAAGGTTGGAGTGAGACGCTGAAGGAGGGTGATCTGACCGATGATGAAGAGATGCAGCTCGGACTAGGGATTATTAGTCAGGAGACGGGACGATTATCTGGTTTAGTAGAGGATTTGCTGGATTTCTCCAAGCTGTCTGCAGGAAGCATGGAGATGCAGCCAGAATTGCTGGATTTTAATAGTCCTGTTAAGGAAACGGTCTACCAACTTGCTATAAGTGAAGAGCAGAGAGGGGTTCGTCTTATAGCGACTCTTGCCAAGAGTCAGCTTATCGTACATGGGGATGCCAACCGACTGAAGCAGGTCGTTATTAACTTGATTGACAATGCGTTCAAGTTCACCCCCAGAGGTGGAACGATTAGGGTTACGACGATTGAGGAGAATGATCATGCGCTGCTGACTGTTGCAGATACAGGAAGTGGAATAGAAGCGGAAGATCTGCCCCATGTAACGGAGAAATTCTATAAAGCGAATACCGGTAAAGGCGGAAGCGGGCTTGGACTAGCCATATGCAAAGAAATTACCGAGCTTCATGGAGGCGAGATGACGGTTGACAGTGAACGTGGAGCGGGAACGATTGTTACAGTCAGACTGCCGTTAAAACATGAAGAGTAAGAGGGATCTACTTCTTATTAAATAGTAGATCCCGATTCAGAAATACATATAAGGCGGCAATGAATGCACCGGCGATTAACATAACAGATAACCAATGCTCAGCTAACCATTTGATCCATAAAGGCAATGAACTCAACTCCTTCCAAAAGATAGGCAATATGCAATTAGTATGCCCCAATATTCGTATTGACATATTCGATGTGACGGTGATAATATGTTCCTAACGAATTAATTCATAGTATTCGGGTAGGAATTATTATATAATCGAATTTTTATATACGCTTTTAGGAGGTTGTCACATGGAAAAACAACTGCTGCTCCATCATGAGGGGCTTGAACTTACGGCAACACTGCATTATCCAACCGATGCCCTTAAGGATGATACGAAGAAGAAACAGGCTGTCATCATTTGTCATGGATTTATCGGCAGCCGGGTCGGAGTAGATCGTTTATTCGTGAAGGCGGCTCGAGCGTTGGCAGCGAAAGGCTCGTATGTACTCCGGTTTGATTATGGCGGCTGTGGTGAAAGTACGGGAGACTATGGAGCACTCGGATTTGACAGCATGGTAGATCAAACACGCACAGTGATTAACTATATTGCTGCGATGGATTGTGTTGACCCGCTGCGAATAGTCTTGCTCGGACATAGCTTAGGTGGAGCAACAGCCATTCTGACTGCTGTTAAGGATAAAAGGGTGAAACGGCTTGTATTATGGTCTCCAGTTGCCTATCCCTTTAACGATATTGTCAGAATAGTTGGACGTTCAAATTATGATGATGCTGTCAAATTAGGAAGTGCAGACCATCTGGGATATACATTGCAGCCCGTATTCTTCGATTCTCTATTGCATCACCAGCCGTTTCAGGAAGCCACTCGTTTTGGCGGTGAGGTATTGCTCGTTCATGGCACCAGTGATGAGCTTATACCTGTCGATTACAGCTTCCTGTATCAGAAGATTTTTTGGACTCGCAGCGAGGGCCTATGTGATAAAGAAATTTTATTTCAAGCCAATCACACGTACTCAACACGCGAGCACCAGGAAGAAGCGATTAGAGTGACGACAGAGTGGCTCGGAAGATTGGATCAACGGCAGCAGGAATGGCATCATTGGAGTATATAAGAAATTAACGGCGGCGAGTGATTATAGATCTTCATTGTCTACGATTCTTTTATTTCTTCCGTTATATGGAATATTCAATCGGATATCGAGCTTTTCGATTGATTGCTTGTCGATTAGAAGATGATCGCCATTATTGGTCAGTTTTTTCCACAGTTTAGGGTGTTTACGGAATAAAGTTACTTCTAGTCCATAGATATCAACGCCGATTTTCAATCCTTCAATGTAGGTATTCATAATTTGGGATTTAATGATATTTGCACCGATTTGGTTCATCTCCTCCCTAGAGATGGGCACTACATACTCATAGTTGCTTCCAGTTAATTTCGCAAGTATGTGAAAATGGACTTCTGAGCCTTGTATAACCGGCTTTATCTTAATTTTATTGACATCTACAATGATTTCCCCATATAGTATTCCATCTCGCTCAATATTGATTGGTGCACGATGCGTATTTGCTTGAAGCCAGTGATAGCCCAACATTTTTTGACGCGATAGATACCCTCTAATTTTACGATTCGACTCAAAAAAACCACCGTCTATCATAAGTAGTCCATGCTTCTTTTTATTTTCCTTCCACTGTGCTTCATTCAAAGACAAACTAGGCAAATAAGCGGAACCGGCCTTCTCATTATATTTGGAGAGATATTTAAAGAAGTACACTGGAGGAAATAAGGAAATCTGCGAAAAATTATCTTCCGGACTATGAAGGATGGATGCAATCGGTGACTTTTTGAACATAGGCGTTGCGCTCAACAACTCCTCTAATGACGACCTTGTACCATACAACCAAGCGTTGTAGCGAATTTCTGGATAGCGAACAATCATATCGCTTAGGAATTCTACTTTAGCCTTTAGCGCTCTCTCGGTTAGAACGATAGCCGTTAGATGTCCCCAATTTATGCGAAGTTGAGAGGTCTTATAAAGATCAGTTACAGCCATATTAAATGATTTTCCACGCCCTTTTCCTACCCATACAGGTGCGTTAGGACCAGAACTGCCACCGCCTTCCATTTTAGCTATGCTAGTGAAATCAAGCATTTGAGCATATACGATAAATTCGTTATCGATATAATCGATTCCTAACGCTTTGGCATAGCCTAAGTTCTGAATTTCTTTGCCGCTCCAGCAGCCAGTTAGCGAGAGGAGAATGACTGTTATGATAAGTACAATCCTCACTATTGCACGGTTCAAAATGAGTTACTCCTTTCGTGGTTGTTTTCTAGGCTTCTGCGTATGCAGATAAGAAGGTCGTTTCTTATTCCACTGGAAAGGAACTTTAAACAATGAATGGAACGCTCCTTTGATATTTAATGGAGCCAGTGGGGCTAAGTAAGGCACACCAAACGATTCTAAACTGCTCGTATAGATAACAAACAAAATGATGGAGAGAATAAACCCATACATACCAAGCACTACAGCAAATAGAAAGGAAACAAGTCTTAGGAGAAGAAGTGAGCTATTCAATATCTGATTAACGAGTGTGGAACCAGCAACTATCGTAGTAGCTGTAACAACAATCATTAGCGGTGAGACTAGTCCTGCCCTTATTGCGGCATCACCGATAATAAGACCGCCTACAACGGTTAAGGTTTGTCCGATTGGACTAGGAAGTCTGACACCCGCCTCGCGAAACAGCTCCATCAGAATCATAATAAAGAACATCTCAAGCCCTGATTCCATCGGTAGTCCAGCTCTGCCTGTAGAGATTGTTGACAGCAGAGGAAACGGAATTTGATCGGGATGAAATGCCGTTAGCGCAATATAGAAGCCAGGTAAAAATATGGTGAGCAGAAGTCCTAGCATCCGCAATAAACGACCTACATTAACCCCGAAATAAGAGAAATAAGCATCCTCAGGTGATTTTAGCAGCAGAAATAAATTAACAGGTGCAATAATGACGGAAGGATTGCCGTCTACAATGATAATAAATCTGCCGTTTAGCAAGCAATCAACTGCGAAATCCGGCCTCCCAGTATAATTAGTGAGCGGGAAAATTTGTGAACTTTTGGAGGTTATGATCTCTTCCATTTGATTCATATAGTTAAGTGATTCAATCTTAGTCGCACTTATTTTCTTGTGAATATACTTGATGATTGTTGGATCTGCTATGTCTTCAACATATAGTAATGCAACCTTGGTCATCGTACGAGTTCCGATAACATGGTATTGGCATGTCAGCATAGGTGAGCGTAGACGCTTGCGAATTAATGCGACGTTATGCGTCAACATCTCTACAAAGCCATCCTTAGGTCCAAGTATTGAAACTTCACTTGTAGATTCACTTGGTGATCGTGCAGGTAAATTGGCGATATCGATCGTCCACATTGTTTGTAAACTAGGAAAACAAAGCAAGAGATGCCCCTCAAATATGCGGGCTGAAATAAGATGGCGATCGAAACCTTTCATATAAGGTTCTACAGGAGTCAATGTTACTTCCGCTGCTCTTACAATATCTTCTTTCCGTGAAAACTTTGTTTGATTATATATACGTTGGAGATCAGGCAATATAATGTCATTGATATTCCGAGTTTCAGTCATCCCGGTACAATAAACCAGAACAATTGGTACAATTGCTGGCGGGTCTCCATATAGATTTGTCTCTACAATAACATCATGAGAGTTAGCAAACCATTGTTGTAGTATATGCCCATCGATATAGTCGGTATTATTCGGAATTTGGGTGATGAGAGGGTTCATTAGCATCTGTCTCCTTTCGGTGTTTGCTTATAACAACGCCAAGACCAAGAAGCAGTGTCAGGACCATGACGAATAGAAAAAAGAGAGGGAATTGGATATTTGTTAAGTATGCTAGTGTCTGATCATCTGCAAATGGGAAGCAAGCTATAATAGTCATCACGATTGCCAGCCCAATTATTGTCCATTTACGTTTTACTGGTCTGCGTACATTAAGCAATTCAGGAATGCAATAAAGGGTAATAGCAACACGAGTGACTGACCCGCATAGCCATTGATAAATAGACAGGAAATCGACATGCTGGAACAGCTGTCCAAGCTTTAGTATTTTCCATTGTTCGAACGAAGAGTCTTGTTGCTTAACGGCTTCATCAGGACCAAATTCAGTTATAGCACCAATAGTAGGGCCAAGTGCCATGAGGGAAAGAAACACGCCCAGAGCAATTAAATGCCACCAACGAAGGTTGCTTCTAAGCTTATGCTGGAAGAGCAGAAGTACCCAAATATCAATTAATGCTGCTAAAGCATAAAAGACACCTTTAAGGACAGGGGTCCAGCCATGCTCCAATACAGGAAGCAGTAAATTAAAGTCTTTATACTTCACATTAGCCGACATAACGAAATACCCCAGTAATAGTACTGCTGGCAAAATAATACTAGCGGTTAAAGCAATTGTCCGTAAGCCTTTGCAAGCAGCTATGGTGGATATCAGAACTCCAGTCCCGACGATGACGTAAAAGGGTGTCTGTTGAATATAGGTAGTAACTGCCCACAGGGACGTGTCTTGCAAGGTGTAAGTACCTGATACGAATAGTACAACTGAAGCGCTAATGCGGAATATCCATGAGGCAAATGCGCCGAATTCACGATGGATCCAGTCAGCAATCCGTTGATTTCTGATGTTCTTCAGCACTCCAAAAAGCAATGTTATCCAAAGCAGGAATAATGGCGCACTTATTATAATAGAAATCCAGGCGTCACGTTTAGCAGCTCCTAATATGACAGGGATGGCCATTACGTGACTGACAAGTCCTCCACTTAACAGCAGCATGGAGAAGGCAAGCCAAATACTAATCTGACTGCTTTTGTTACTCAATTGCACTGCTCCTTTCCCCGAGGGAGATAAAGATAGAATGTGCAATTATTGGCGAATTAGTCAGGGATATAAAAATAAACTTTGGAGACAACCCTATCTATTTGTGATTAAATGGTAGATAAGTGTTTATGAACTTCTACATTTTTACTATAAGGCGGGGTAACTTATGGACAAAGGATTACGTAGAAAGATTGGATTAATAGCAATGACAACCATGCTAATGATAGTGTCGGCATGCGGTGGCGGGAAAGCTCCCGTTAATAGTGTACCAACAGAGGAGGCTTCACCGCTGCCTAGTGCAACACCAACTGCGGAAGCAGAACCGTTACTTCCTTTTATAGCACCGCTTACTGGATTGGGTCGTGAGACAGAAGCATTGGAGAGACCGATAGCCGTTATGATCAATAATTTGAAGCCTGCACGACCGCAGTCGGGATTAACGAATGCAGATATCGTATGGGAGGTACTTGCAGAGGGTGGTATCACTCGGTTGATAGCCATATTCCAAAGTACGGATAAACTTACTGATTCAATAGGCCCGATTCGAAGTATTCGGCCTTATTTAATTGATATTGGGGAAAGCTACGGTGCAGTGCTTACCCATGCAGGAGCTAGCAACGATGCCTATGCGATTCTTCAGCAGCAGAAGAAACCGTATCTCGATGAGATCTCGAATGCCGGCAGTTATTTTTGGCGCAGCAAGGATCGGAAAGCGCCGCATAATTTATATGCCAGCTTGGAGAAGCTTCGCACAGGTATAGAGAAGAGAGGTTATCGAACAGATGTGACGGTTCCGACTTATCCTTTTAACGAACAGGGTAGTACTTTAACAGGAATGCCAGCCACATCAGTTGAAATTGAATTTACACTTAAGAATTATAAAGTTTCTTATTCCTACGATCAGACAAGCGGGACTTATAAACGTTCCATTAATAATGAACCCCATATCGATATGAATAATGATGAACAGCTTTCAGCGATGAATCTAGTCGTTCTGGGAGCTAATCATAAAACATTGGATGATGTGGGCAGAATGTCGGTTGATCTGAAAGCAGGAGGCTCTGCGGTGTTGTTCCAGCAAGGTAAAGCAATCGAGTGCACGTGGGTACGGAGCGGGGATAATATGATTCGCATTATGAAGGATGGAGCAGAACTTCCTTTCATACCTGGGAAAACGTATTTCCATGTTGTACCGAATTCCCCTACTTTTGCAGATCATCTTGTTTATGGGTAAAAATCCGATTTGTCGGAAACACTCTAGATAGGCGAAGAGTGAGTCAGGCGGCATTATTGGAAAGATGTGACACGCTCCTAAGAGAGTGTGTCATTTTTTTTCATAAAAGTACATTTTTTTTCACGTTTCTTAACATTGCGTTAACAATTATAAAGTAAACTATGTTACGATAGGCTGGGTTCATTTGCTAGGTGCCTAAACATCAAGTCAGGTAAAGGGGATTACCATGTTCAAGAAAAAAGACATTTTCTTTAAAACACTTGAAGAAATGGCGGATACTATCGTCGAGTCAGTTGAGTATTTTGCAAAGGGAGTATCTGATTTATCGGATGTCACAACCTTCGCGAAAGTGATGAAAGAGTATGAAAGTAAGTGTGATCAATATGTACACACGATCTTGAAGGAATTGAACAAAACATTCATTACCCCAATTGAACGGGAAGATATTATGGCGCTTACGACGTCTCTTGATGATGTACTTGATGAAGTTGAAGCATGTGCTTCACGCTTTGAAATGTACAATATTCAAGAAAAGGACGAATACATCACGTTGTTTGGCGATATATTACTCCGTTCAGCGAATCAAATTAAGAAGGCAATTTACTTACTGACTGATAAGAAATTGCTGGCAATTCGTGAGCATACGATTGCAATTAACGAGCTTGAGAATCAAGCGGATGATTTATTGCGTGTCTGCATTAAGGGCTTGTTCACAGATGTTAAAGATCCAATTGAACTGATGAAACGTAAAGAAATCTACGAGATGCTGGAGCAAACGACCGACTATTGCGAAGATGTAGCCAATACGCTTGAATCGATCATTATGCGCAACAGCTAATCACGGAGAGTAGGAGTCAATTCAAATGGATTCAATTATTCTATGGACAGTTGTCTTTTTAGCACTTAGCTTTGATTTTATTAATGGATTTCATGATACAGCTAATGCGATAGCTACATCGGTATCGACAAGAGCATTGAAGCCGCGCGTAGCCATTCTAATGGCAGCGGTGATGAATTTTCTCGGTGCAATTCTGTTCACCGGCGTTGCTAAGATGATTGGAGGCGGGGTTGCTAATCCTGCTGAGTTATCTAACGGGGTTGAGATCGTTATCGCAGCGCTGTTATCTGCAATTATATGGAACTTAGTGACCTGGTGGTTTGGAATTCCTTCCTCGTCCTCCCATGCATTGATTGGGTCACTTGCCGGTGCTGTTATCGCCGGGGCAGGTATGAGTGCAATTAATGGTACAGGCTTGCTGGATATTGCTAAGGCATTATTCTTATCGCCGCTTATTGCCTTTGCTGCAGGCTTTATCATTATGTGGATATTGAAGCGAATATTTGCATACAGGAGCCCTCACCAAGTGAATAAGGGATTCCGATTCGCACAAATCCTTACCGCTGCATTCCAATCTTTCTCGCACGGCACGAATGATGCACAGAAAGCAATGGGAATCATTACGTTCGCGCTCGTAGCCGCTGGAGTCCAAGATAATATGGAAGTACCTTTATGGGTTAAGCTGTCAGCTGCTCTAGCGATGGCATTAGGTACGTCTATTGGCGGTTATAAAATTATTAAAACGATGGGTACGAAAATATTCAAGATCGAGCCGATCAATGGCTTTGCCGCTGATATGGGTTCGGCTGTCGTTATTTTGGGTGCAACCTTATTCCATCTGCCAGTCAGTACAACTCATGTCATTACTTCCTCGATACTCGGCGTAGGCAGTGCCAAACGTTTCTCTAGCGTACGTTGGAATGTTGCCGGTCGGATTGGGATCGCTTGGGTCATTACGATCCCTATTACGGTAGTTATGGCAGCTGGTATCTTCTGGTTGATCGATCTATTCTTTATTTAAATAAACCAGTCAGTCTGTCCGTTGGTGGACAGGCTGTTTTTTTTGTTTACATGTTGCAATGGTTTATGGAAATCATCATATTGGAAACGCAACCATTGATTGTTATCATATTGTTGCTTTAATACAAAAAAATTGAAAATATTGCACTTTCGATGTATGATTGCTGTAATGATGATACGAATTGGAAGGGAGTGACCATGATGCTTGAATTAAATATTAATGAACCGGATAAATTAATTACAGTTACGCATGCTTTATCTACAAGAGCTAGGGTTGATATGTTGAAGCTGTTAAATACTCGCAGCATGAATATTGTAGAAATTGCGGAGGCGTTGAGTCTACCTGTATCTACTGTCGCTTCCAACGTGAAGGTGTTAGAAGGGGCTAAGCTCATTACTACTGAACTGTTGCCGGCGGTAAGAGGTGCGATGAAGGTTTGCAGCAGAAGCTTCGACGATGTCCATATTATGCTGAATAATTCTTTTCAATTAGCGAATTCGACAGAAGCTCATGTCTACGAGTTAGAGATGCCCATCGGGCATTATAGCGATTGTGAAGTCTATCCGACATGCGGTATGGCAGATCAATCTAATATGATTATTTTAGAGGATGAGCCGACAAGTTTCTATCATCCCAAGCACATAGGAGCACAAATCATATGGTTCCGAAAAGGATTTCTTGAATACTTGTTCCCTCTAGAGCTTCCTCAAAATGCGAAAATACAGCGAATAGAATTTTCGATGGAAATATGCTCGGAAGCACCAAATTTCGATAATGACTGGCCGTCGGATATTACTATGTGGGTGAATGGAGTTGATATTGGCACTTGGACAAGCCCAGGTGACTTCGGCGGACGCAAAGGAAAACGGAATCCTTCGTGGTGGTCGGATGTGGCGACACAGTATGGACTATTGAAAACTTGGGAAATAGATAATGAACGTACGACGTTGGATATGAAGAAGGTGTCGGAGGTTACGGTTGACCAGCTGGGGCTATTCCAAAAGCCAAATCTAAGACTTCGGATTGGTGTAAAGCAAGATGCGATTCATAAAGGTGGAGTCAATTTATTTGGGCGAAATTTCGGTGATTACGATCAAGAGATCATTATGAAGATTCATTATTCGCTAAGTTAGAATGATCGGTTCAAGGAATGTTACTGAAAAATTGAAGCAAAAGAGACACGATCTCTTGTTTGTTACATAAAAATAGAATGAAAGCGCTTGACAACAAGCGCTTACGATTATATTATATGTTCATAGGTACAGGAAAATTGTAATAAAACATAAAATATGTTTTGTACCTAACCAAGTAAGGCAAATGAAGGGGAGGAACTACATGAAAAAGTCATTTGGTTTTATGTTGGCAATCGTACTTGCAGTCTCACTGATGCTAAGTGCTTGCGGAGGCAATAACAATGGAAACAGCAACTCTACTGCTTCACCGGATGCTTCCGGAGGAAACTCAGCAGCACCGTCTGGAGATTCAGGCAGCGGCGAGAAAGTGAATTTATCCTTCTGGACATTGTTCGATGGCGGAGACGGCGCGAATATGCAAGCTCTAGTGGATGAATTCAACAAAACGCATCCGAACATTCAGGTTAAAAATACGAAGCTTGTATGGGGCGAGTACTACACGAAATTAATTACGGCAGTCGGCAATGGAAATGGTCCTGATGTAGGGATTTCCCATACCTCCCGTCTTCCGGATCTTATTGATCAGGGCGTTGTGAACGAAGTGGATACTGCTGCAACAGCTGCGAATGTTGATTGGAATTCGTACAATCAGAACCTCTTGTCTGCGAGTGTAGTGGATGGCATGCACTATGCTTTCCCGATTGATACTCATCCGTTCGTTATGTATTACAATAAAAAGCTGCTTAAGGATGCTGGATTGCTAGGCGATGACGGCAAACCGGTATTTGAAAACACGGGAGACGGCTTTGTTAAATTCCTTGCTACACTCAAGGAGAAGCTTCCTGCCAAAACGACTCCATTCGCCATGGCCCCAGCAAACGACGACCCTTATCGTCTGTGGTGGTCGTTGTATTCTCAACAGGGCGGCAACGATGTGATCTCGGATGATCTGAAAACGGCTGAAATCGATACAGATAAGGCGATTAAAGCAGCCGCTTATATTCAAGATCTGTACACGAACGGCTATATCAAGAAAAATGACCCTGACTTCTACAAAAATTTCCAGAGTGGTACAGCCGCCATTATCATGACGGGCGTATGGTCTACTGGCGTATGGGAAACGACGAAAGATCTTGAATTCGGTGCTATGCCGATTCCTACGATCTTCGGTCAAGAAGCGACACAGGGAGATTCCCACACGATCGTTATTCCGGTAACGAAAGATCAGGATCCGGTTAAGCAGCAAGCGGCTGCTACATTCGCGAACTGGATTGCAGATAATGGACAAATATGGGCGAAAGCCGGACATATTCCATCGAAGCCTTCCGTATTCGAGAAACAAGAATTCAAAGATCTTCCTTACCGCAGTGATTATGTGGCCGTAGCCGATACCGTTAAGTTTAACAAACCATCTACGAAAAACTGGCAAATTCGCGATTTGGCAGTATGGAAATTCCTTAACGAAATTTGGGCAGGCAAGATGACTCCTGCTGATGGAATTGCGAAAATGCAAACAGAGGTTCAAAAAGTACTTGATGAATAGGCCAGTGCTCGCTTAGCAGATTCGACAGGCTTGTGGCAATTGCTGCAAGCCTGTCAATCCCATAGAAAAGAGGTGATGTACGTGAAAATAAGCAAAATGCGAGCGGACGTTCTAGCGCTATTGTTCCTGCTTCCGTTCCTAATCGTTTATGTGACATTTACGATTTGGCCTATGATTAAAGGCATTGAGATGAGTATGTATAAATGGACGCTTATTAAGAAAATGAAATACGTTGGATTTGATAACTACACGCGCATGTTTAATGATCAGGATTTCTGGGCTTCCCTTGGGCATTCCGCTATTTTCGTTATTTTAACAACGCCGACGATGGTCGTGCTTGGCATTATATTAGCTTTAATCGCAAATCGCAAATCCCGTCTGCAGAAATTTTATCGCAGCGTATTTTTCTTGCCGAGCGTACTTTCCGTTGCGGTAGCTTCTTTTCTCGGACTATTTATATTTCAGCCATACATGGGCTTTGCCAACTCGTTTCTTCATTTGATTAAATTGCTTCCAGGGGATGTCGAAATATTCTGGTTAACAGAGACGTCGCTTTCCTGGATCGCCATCACGCTTCTCACATTGTGGTGGACAGTAGGATTTAACTTCATTTTGTATTTATCCGCTATGCAGGACATATCAGACGACATCTATGAAGCAGCACGCTTGGATGGGGCTTCGAGTGCTCAGACGTTCTGGCGCATTACGCTGCCCTTGCTGAATCCGATCACGAGAACGATTGTCATGCTGCAGATTATCTCGTCGTTTAAAGTGTTCGTGCAAATCTACTTAATAACTGGCGGCGGTCCGCTTGACAAAACTAGGCCGGCAATCCAGTACATTTACGAAGCTGGATTCAAGAAGAATGATCTGGGTTACGCATCGACAATGTCGTATATGCTATTCGTCATTTTGCTGGTCTTATCGGGAATCCAATATTGGATGAACAATCGCAAGGAGGCCGCTTAAAATGAAATGGTTATATCGCTTAGTTTCATTGCTATTCGCTTTTATATTCATTATCCCCTTGATTTGGATGGCTGTAGTTTCCATTAAAGAAGAAGGAATGAGCATCACTTCACTGGTGGATTGGTTCACTCCTCCTTATTCCTTCGGAATGTACAAACAGGTTATTGACGATACGCTCCTGCTAACTTGGATTGGGAACAGCTTTCTCATCGCGGCTTGTGTAACGGTGCTTACGGTCATCATAGCTGCTATTGCCGCGTTCGCGATGTCGAAGCTGCCTTTTCGCTTCAGGTCGTTCATGTTCCTCTTCATCTTAGCCGGACTTCTAATTCCGGGTGAAGCAGTCATCATTCCGCTGTATCAGGTAGTTAAAGAACTAGGTTTATTGAATTCATATGAAGCATTGATTATTCCCGTACTCGCTTCACCGGTAGCCGTTATCGTACTGAAAAGCTTCTTCGACGGAGTTCCGAATGACTTATTGGAAAGTGTTCAAATAGACGGCGGCGGCACATGGCGCATTTTCTACAACATTATGCTCCCGTTGACTCGCCCGGCCATTGCTTCTATGGCAATCCTTACGTTCATCGGTTCATGGAACAACTATTTATGGCCTTTCCTAGCGATTTCGGACGATACGATGTTTACGTTACCGGTAGGGATTCCGACGATTTTAAGGCAACAATCGGGTGATTATGTCATGCCGATGGCTGTCAATATGATCGCGTCGATTCCAATCTTTGCTCTCTTCCTTATCTTTGAGCGTCAGATCGTTAAAGGAATCAGCATGTCAGGAATCAAAGGTTAAGAAAACAAACATAGATAATGCACACAAAGGAGCAGGGAGAAATGAGCAAAATAATACGCGATGAATACCCACGTCCACAATTCGTTCGGGAGCAATGGGAAAGCCTGAATGGAGAATGGGAATTTGAATATGACGATAGTGAGATAGGTGAACGGGATGCGTGGTATGAGAAACACAACTTCTCACAAAAGATTCAGGTGCCATTCTGTTATCAGAGTGAACTGAGCGGGATCGGAGACACATCCTTCCATGATGTTGTCTGGTATCGCAGAACGTTCGTTGTATCTTCGAACTACGAGGGAAAGAGATTGTTATTGCACTTTGGAGCTGTCGATTATGATTCGAAGGTTTGGGTGAATGGCAAGCTGGTGGCGATGCATGAAGGCGGGCATACTCCTTTTCATGCGGATATCACGGATGTGCTTATACCTGGCGACAACGTAATTGTCGTTAAAGCGGTGGACTATAGCAAAGATGTAACCCTTCCTAGAGGAAAGCAATATTGGGGGGAAGAATCGACAGGGATTTTCTACACTCGTACAACGGGAATTTGGCAGAGTGTATGGATTGAGCCCGTCTCTGAGGTACACCTGAACCGGATTCGTCTAACCCCGAATATCGACCGCAACGAGATTACGGTTCAATCGTTCATTCATGGCGTTTCGTCTGGCTCGAATATTCAATTGCAAGCAACGATTACCTTTGAAGGAGAATTCGTCTCCGAAGATACTTATAGAATAACGCGTGATACGGAAACTCGCACGATTGCGATTCAAGATTTCAATGATCATAGTTTCGGACGCTGGTGGAGCCCTGAGAAGCCAAACCTCTACGATCTTCAGCTGAAGCTGATTGTTGACGGTAAAGAGGCGGATCAAGTTGACACTTACTTCGGAATGCGCAAAGTGTCGATCGTGGACGGTGCTTTAATGCTCAATAATCGCCCTTATTATATGAAACTAGTACTTGATCAAGGCTATTTCCCGACAGGTCTCTTGACCGCTCCAAGCGACGAAGATCTGCGCAAGGACGTTGAATACACGAAGGAGATGGGATTTAACGGAGCTCGCAAGCACCAGAAAATCGAGGATCCACGTTATCTCTATTGGGCGGATAAGCTGGGTTTGCTAGTATGGGGAGAGATGGCGAACTCCTATCACTTTACGGAGGAATATGCAGGCAAGATGACCCGTGAATGGCTCCAAGCGGTAGAGCGAGACTACAATCATCCTTGCGTTGTCGTGTGGGTTCCCCTTAACGAAAGCTGGGGCGTAACGAACATTCTTGTGGATCCCCAGCAGCAACAGCATGCACTGGCTCTCTATCACATGACCAAATCCCTGGATAATACGCGACCGGTTATCTCCAATGACGGATGGGAGCATATGAAGACCGATTTAGTCACCATTCATGATTATGAATGGCGCCGTGAGCTGTTGAAGGAGCGTTATAGCACAGCGGAGTCGGCACTGAATGCTCGTCCGGCGAATCGTTGGATTCTTGTTCCAGGCGTTGAATATGAAGGGCAACCGATTCTGATGACGGAATTCGGCGGCATCTCCTTCAAGAAGAGTGACTGGGAAGGCTGGGGCTACTCTGGAGCGAACAGTGATGAGGATTTCCTGAAGAGACTCGCGGATGTTGTTCATCCTATGATTGAATCTCCGCTTATCCAAGGCTTCTGTTATACGCAATTGACGGATGTAGAACAAGAAATCAACGGGTTGTTGACCTATGATCGCCAACCGAAGGTGCCTTTATCCGAAATTCGCTTAATCAATGAAGGGAAATGGCCGCTCTCGTTGCCACAACCCCAATAAACACTATACAAGATAGACTGGAGCCGGCGCAGTGTCATTAGATGCTGCCGCCGGCTTTGTCATAGGGATGGAGGGATTATGATGAGGATAGAAATGAAGAAGTCCGTAGGAGCGTTAGTGATCATTATGATGGCTTTAACGGGTTTAGCAGGCTGTACGACTCCTTCGGTGAAAGAAGAGAAGCCGGATGTATTCCGGTCCAATCCGATAAGCTTGCCGGATGAATGGGAGGAATATGGTTTAGGGGATCCCTATGTCTTTTCCTTCAACGGCCTATACTACTTGTACGTGAGTACTAGGGATACGGACGCCGGGGTTAAAGTATGGAGCTCTACCGATCTCGTCAAATGGGAATATAATGGGATATGTGCCGACGACCCGATTACGATGGGAGCTTACGCGCCGGAGGTGAAGTATTGGAATGGTCTATTCTACATGTATACTTCTCCGGCAGGAGCGGGTCATTACGTTCTGACTAGCGAAAGCCCAACAGGACCTTTCGAGGTTGCGACAGATAATATAGGCAAATCGATCGATGGCTCAGTCTTCGTCGATGATGATGGCCAATGGTATTTTTACCATGCAGGACCCAACGGGATTGAAGTCGCGAAGATGAGCGATCCATTGACGTTCGAAGAAAGTGTACCAACCGACGCATTCATGGGGGGATGGACTGAAGGGCCGGCAGTATGGAAGCGAAATGGTCACTATTACATGACTCTTACAGGTAATCATGTATTCAGCAGTGCTTATCGAGTAGATGCCGCTATGAGCTCCTCGCCTGTGACAGGATTCCAGGGAGCATCTAACAATCCGGTACTGATAAGGACGGAAGGGGCAACTGTCGGTTTAGGTCATAACAGTGTTGTGACGGGTCCTGATCTGGATACGCCGTATATGATCTATCATAACTTGGAAGGTCCAGGTATTGTCGGTCCGCTTCGACACATGAACATGGATGCCATGGTGTGGAACGGTGATCGAATGTCAGTTCTCGGTCCTACGTCCGATTCGCAGCCTGCTCCGGCGCTTCCAGATTTCTCGGACCGATTTGACCGCGAGAAGCTCGGATCGGGTTGGGATAAGCCCAAGGTAGGGAAATGGGAGATCGATCCGAAGGATAGTCTTCGAGTCTCCGATACATCGGGCAAGCGTGCTATAGCTGTGACTAAAGAGGAATCGAATCAGGATTACACGGCGGAATATCACGTCAAGATGAGTTCCTCGGGTGAAGATCAAGATCAGGCTGGAGTTGTTTTTTCTTATAGAGACAAGGACAACTATGGTCTAGCTTTACTAAATAAGAAGACGAATAGATTGGAAACTCGGCTTGTAATCGATGGGGTTGAGGGAGAGATCAAAGCTGCGGAATTACCAGCGGGTTATGACTTATCCAAGTGGCATCAGCTTCGCGTAGAGAAAGCGGGAAGCATATTCACCCTATACGTGGACGGGATGCAGAAGCAACAGTTGGACACCTCTCTGGGTGCAGGGAAAATCGGTTACGCAAGCGAGGGCTCTAATGCTGCATTCGGTTATATGGCTTTCAGCAACAAAATAAATGGAAGCGGAGCATGGGATATCTACAAACCAATACCTGGAACCATTCAAGGCATTCATTATGAGAGCGGAGTGGAAGGGGAGGCTTTCCATGACTTATCGTTAAATGACAAGGAATCCGTGTACCGGACCGGAGGCGTCGACATCAGGGAGGATGGCGAAGGCGGATATGCCATAACGAATATGGAGGCCGGCGAATGGTTGGACTATCGGGTCAACGTATCCGCGACTCCCAAGTCTGGAACTTATGATATTCATTTCCGTACGGCCGGTAAGAGTGGGACAAAATTCCGCTTAATGAATGGCGAGACGGATATGACAGGAGAGATTGAAATTCCTGCAGACGCAAGTGCGGGTGAATGGCTTAACCTGACGAAAGGGTCAGTCAAGGCAGAAGCCGGGCTGCACACTTGGAGACTTGAAGTGATTACAGGCGAGCTGGAATTGTCGACCTTTACCTTGACTCCGCATGAGGATGTAGTCGCCTCTTCTGATGATTTCGAAGATGGGAACGACTTCGGTTGGACGCGTTATGAAGGGATATGGAATGTGAGTAAAGGCTTGCTTAAAGCTTCTTCGGCACAAGCCGCCAAAACGGTTTTTGGACATCATAGTTGGACGGACTACACGGTAGAAGCGGATATCGTGCTAAAAGAGGGTATGGGTAATGCGGGAATTCTGGTTAGAGTCAATAATCCTGCAAATGGAATGGAACGAAACCAGAACCGCGATGACTTCTTGCAGGGGTATTATGCCTATCTGGACTCCGAAGGGGTACATCTCGTTAAGCATAATTACAATACAGTGAGCCTTATGGACGTTGCCATCAAGCGTCCGTTAGGAAATACAGAGCATCTGAAGGTGAAGGTTCAGGGGGCTGTAATAGAAGTTTACTTGGGTTCCAGCAATGAACCGATTATCGTATACGAAGATCGAAGCGCTAATCCTAATAGGCAAGGCGGAATGGGGCTTAAGTCGGTGGGAGAAACCGCTTATTTCGACAATGTAATCGTATCGCCCAACTCTTGATTCGGAGAAAAACATATCATCAGGCACGGTAAGGGGAAGGGTGGTCAAATTGGCGAAGTTAACGGTCAATTGGAGGAAAACGATAGATTATAGAGCCTTTAGGATCAAGTCTGTAAGTATGAAACTATTTGTTATTATTTTCGTGAGCTTGTTGTTATTTGTAGGGGTAATGGGGACAACCTCCTATGTTATATCGAAGAACACATTAGAGAAGAAGATATCCGACGCGTCGCTTCAAACGATCGTTCAAACCGGACAGAAGCTGGACTTGTTCTTCACGAGGCTTGAGGACCTTTCCGCGCAATTGGATAACGATCTACGTATTAGGGAGTCTCTGCAACTCTATTATGAATCGAAGATAGAAGGGGAAGCTTCCGTTGAAGCTTCCTCACAATTACTCGATAGCGTGTCTCCCTTTATCAATAACCAAATTGCTGCCTACGGCTTCTATGAGGAAGACGGAACGGAGATCGCTTCTACGAATACGATGATGATGTCCTCGGTTCCGGATTGGTTTGCACGCATTATCGAAGCGGATGGCGGGCTAGTATGGTTGGAAACCTCCAAGTCTGGATATATCAACAAGGGCGAGAGCAGCGGTTTTGCTTTGGGAAGGTTAATCAAAAGCGCGACGTCAGGCTCCAAACCGACGGTATTGGTTCTGGACTTTAGGACGGGGCCTTTAGAGGAATTAATGGTTAACGTGAATATGGGGGAAGGTGGGAATCGCTATATCTTGAGTAAGGATGGGCGATACGTCTATAACGAGAATCCTGAACTTCTTGGGGAACTCTCCTCCCTATTGCCCTCTTCTGGTCAAGTCGAGCAGCAATATGACGACGAAGATGCCGGCAAAGATGTTCGGGTCGTGATGCAGCAGCTAACAAGCACCGGATGGTATTCCATAGGTACCTTGCCTTTGGAAGAGCTACATAAAGATACTCGGAGAATCGCGCAAATTACGATTCTGATGATCATCATCGCGATTATTGCGGCATTGGGGATCGGTTATCTGGTTATCAGATTGATAGGGAAGCCGCTGAACTACGCGAGTCAATTGATGAAAGAAGGTGCTCAAGGCAACCTGTCCGTACGGATGAATATGAATCGATCAGATGAGATTGGACAACTCGCGACAAGTTTTAATGAAATGATTAGCAACATCAGCGATCTGGTTAGAAACACGACATTGTCGGCCAGAGAAGTGTTCGAGACATCGGAGAAATTGACTGAAGCCTCCCGGTATACCGCCCAATCTGCCAAGGAAATTGCGGTAGCAACAGAAGAAATAGCAGGAGGGGCGATGAATCTTGCGAACGAAGCGGAGAGAGGGAATGAGTTGACCTTCTCAATCGGACTTCAAATGCAGAAAGTAATGGTCGCCAAAGATGAAATAGGATCATCAGCCCAAGAAGTTCAAACTGCCAGCAAACAGGGAATGCACTATATGGAGGAATTGATCGTACGAACGAATTCGAATGAACAATTAACTCGTTTGATGACGGTGAAGGTAGATCAACTTAAGGAGAGCACCCAGTCCATCCGCCAAATTCTCACCGTACTGAATAATGTGGCGAATCAGACGAACATCTTGTCCTTGAACGCAACCATTGAGGCTGCTCGCGCAGGAAGCGCAGGTAAAGGATTTATGATCGTTGCCGATGAGATTCGCATGCTTTCTGACCAATCCAAGCAAGCGATCTTAGATGTGGGTCAGATCACGGAGAAAATCCAGATGGAAATGGATGAAACGGTTACGATGCTATCCGGGGCTCTTTCAATTTTCAGACAGCAGATTGTTGCGGTTAAGGAAGCCGACACGATATTCCTTCAAGTAAGGGATCACGTGGAAGGTTTTACGGCTAACCTCAATGAAGTGGCTCATTCCGTCAACGAACTTGGAATATCCCAAGGCGAGCTCACGGGAGCGATGGCTAACTTCAGTGCGGTTGCACAGCAATCATCAGCTACTGCCGAAGAGGTTGCATCCCTTAGTTCGGAGCAATCGACTGTGGGAATCCGACTCGTTGAACTAGCTGAAAAATTGGATTCCTTGTCCGTTTTATTGAAAGAATCGCTTAGCAAGTTCAAGATCGATCATTAATTCACGACAAAGGGGATCATAAGGGCTAGCCCTTACGATCCCTCTTTGTCATGTGCTAAGCTAAAACAGCTATCTGAGCAAGACAACCTCTATTGGTGCTATGATAGGAGACGTGGTAATTAACGCCGGCGCTTCGTTTTGCGCTTGCGTCCTGTAGGGCGGGTGCCTGAGGCTGGTTTGCGACGCTTGCGCCGTTTCGGTACAACTTTTTCTTCTACATCGTCATCTGTGGAGGAATCCTTCTTGAAAGAGCCCATTAGTACCTTAACGAGCGGCGCCATTTGTGTCACACTGGATACGACCTTCTGCACTTTGGTAATAGAACTCAATATACCATCGATACCGCCTAACCGATCGACAAAGCCTTTTAGCTCGCCTAGGTTGGGTAAAGAGAAACCGCCTGCCTTGGCAGGAGCAGCAGCCTCCACCAATTCAGCCGCAGTCGCCGGTATGACGACAGGTAACGTTTCCTGTATTTGAACGGGAGAAAGCTCAAGTGCAGGAGCAATAGCGCTCTCACTGCCTAAGCCTAACGCATTCGAAACGCCGTTTAACGGCTGGCTTTGTGGAATAAAGGCTTGACGGTGATGACCGCCGTGCGGCGAGTGCGGCTGATACCGATGGTGCGAATAACCGCCGCCGCCAGAGTTATTATGATGATTCACGCGGATCACAACCCTTTTCATAAAATTTCTGCCTGATAGTAGTCTATGGAATAGGCGAACAGGCGGATTGGACGAATGCCCCTATTGTAAATAAATAATCAGGATAAAAGCCCTGTAGTGATCCCTTCTATCCTTCAACGCGTGAATACGGTGACGCTTGAAAAAAGCATTGAAAAAGACTACAATGTTACTAAAACTAGAAGCAATTGATACGGGGGAAAATTAATCTTTTCACGGTTATTATAAGCTTATATAGAACGCGGAACGTTAGCTGATCGCCTGCTAAGGGGGAAGCCGTTTACGCTTGAGGAGTGAATGAAGTGCAACTTAAGAAATTGAATGATAAAGCGATTGACCAGCTGTTCGAAGCGGTGTTGACGCTGAAGTCGGTTGAAGAATGTTATGTGTTTTTTGATGATCTGTGCACGGTGAATGAGATTCAATCCTTGTCTCAGCGCTTAGAGGTTGCAAGAATGCTTGGCAAAGGCAGTACATACAACCAGATCGAAGCGGAGACAGGTGCGAGTACGGCGACGATCTCTAGGGTTAAGCGTTGTTTGAATTATGGCAATGATGGGTATAAAATGGCATTAGAGCGTCTAGGAAGATAAAGGCGGATGAAGCCGGGAATACTCGTCATCAGCCATGGTTCAAGAGAAGAGGAATGGGTGCGATTGGTCGATAATGCGGTAGCCGCCGCCGCTTCCTCACCCAGATTGGTGGATGTGCCTGTTTACTCGTCCTTTCTCGAAATCGTCGAAGGCCGATTAATACAAGATGGTATTGATGCATTGGAAGAGCAGGGTGTCACTGAGCTTTACGTGCTTCCGTTGTTTATTTCGTCGGGCAGTACGCATATTGATGAGATTGGACAAGCATTTGGACTGCCGCCAGTTGCCCATTTGGAGGGCGATCTTGGTGTCTTTCGTGTACAAGCTAATGTTCATGTAGGGTTGCCGATCGATGATGATCCGGACATTGCTGAGTTGCTGCTGTCCAATATACGTTCTTTATCTGTTGAGCCTGCGTGTGAAGCAATTCTGCTTGTTGCGCACGGCAGCAAGGAAGAGGTCTTCCATGAGCGTTGGCAGCATGGCCTCAGCCAATTAGCTGAGAGGTTGAGATCGCTAGGTGGATTCGCGCATGCGGATACAGCGATGCTGCTTCCAGATCAAGCTAGTGAGCGGTTGCGGGACATGCAACGTGTAAGGCCGGATGAGGCAGTGCTCGTCGTTCCGTTGTTTTTGAGCAAGGGTTATTTTACGAATAAAGTGATTCCAACGAGGTTGTTGGGTCTTGAATATCGATACAATGGTCAGGCGATGCTGCCTCACCGAGCGATTGAGAGATGGCTAGAGAAGCATATGGCGGCATGGCTTAATGATGTAACGCGATAATGAATGTATACATATAAAATGAGTAATGTGATGCGTCATCCATGCAATAATGAGTCTGTAGATTGGATGGAGAAACGCTGTGGGGGCAATGACAGATGTCAATTAAACGGGCAAGACTTATCTATAACCCGACATCGGGTCGGGAAGAGATGAAGCGCAGGCTTCCTGATATACTGCAGCGATTGGAGCAAGGTGGAATCGAGACGAGCTGTCATGCGACGATTGGCGAAGGCGATGCAACAATAGCTGCTGCTGAAGCAGCGGATCGTGGTTATGATCTCATTATTGCAGCTGGCGGCGACGGAACGTTGTATGAGGTCATTAATGGCCTTGCTGGCAAGGATGATCGACCTCCTCTTGGCATTTTACCGCTGGGAACGACGAATGATTTTGCCCGTGCAATGGGAATCCCAAGGCATTGGGAGTATGCTTGCGATCTCATTATTCAGCAATATACAAGACCAATTGATGTTGGGAAGGCGAATGACCGATACTTCATTAATATTGCAGGCGGAGGCTCGCTTACCGAGTTGAGTTACGATGTGCCCAGCAAGTTGAAGACGATGATTGGTCAACTGGCCTATTATATGAAGGGTATGGAGAAAATGACCCGTTTGCGCCCGACGGAGCTAAGCATCAAAGCTGCAGGCGTGGGTGATTTTCATGATGAATTCATGCTCTTTCTTATATGCAACAGCAATTCGGTCGGAGGATTTGAGAAGCTGGCGCCAGATTCGAAGGTGGATGACGGGCTGTTTGACGTTATTTTGCTGAAAAAATGCAACTTGCCCGAGTTTATTCGTCTCGTCTCGATGGCGCTGCGCGGTGAGCATTTGAATGATCCTCATGTAATCTATTTCCGGACGAATGAGATGAAGGTGACGACCCCGGATTATGTGCAAATTAATCTGGACGGAGAATACGGCGGCAAGCTGCCATTCACGTTCTCTGTGTTGCCTTCGCATTTGCAGATTTTTGCAGATGAGATGGGCGCTTCGACTTATCGATAGGACATATTCGGTGGATAATATAGAATGAACCTCTGTAAGCAGGCTGCCTATACATGGCAGAATGCTGTGGAGGTTTATTTCTGTTTGCATATGCATTACACTAAAGGGATAACAGCAATAAGAAGAAGCGGAGATAGTGATTGATGAATAGAAGAAACAGCAGTAATAATAACGGCGGAAGTGCACGAAGGAACTCAAGCGGGAGATCAGGAGCAAGTGGCAGGGCTAATGTGAATACAAGTGCTAAGCCTCGTGAAGATGCCCTTTTTAATAAGAATGATGAAGTCGTTGTCGATATCATTGGCTTGACCCATGATGGGGAGGGGGTAGGCCGTGCCGATGGTTTTACTCTATTCATTCAGGGAGCGCTCCCTGGTGAAAAAGTGCGAGCGAAGGTAATGAAGGTCAAGAAAACGTATGGTTATGCGAAGCTAGAAGAGATTCTTGCAGCCAGTGCGGATCGTGTGGAGCCGCCTTGCGATATTTTTGATAAATGTGGAGGCTGTCAGCTGCAGCATCTGGAATTTGAAGCACAGCTGAGCTGGAAAAGGCAGCATGTAATCGATTCATTGGAGCGTATCGGCAAGCTGACGGTTGCTGGCAGTGGTGCTCGTGCAGGAGAGTCTGAGGAAGATCAGGAGCACGGTATTGTTGTATATCCGACCATTGGCATGGAAGATCCTTGGCGCTATCGCAATAAAGCACAGGTGCCAGTAGGCGCGAGCGGCGGTGCCGGCGGTGAGTTGATCGCTGGTTTCTATGCAAAAGGCAGTCATCGGATTATCGATATGGACGATTGCCTTATTCAGCATGATCGTAATGATGAAGTCGTGCGGGTTGTTAAGACGATCGGCCGCGAGCTGGGAATTCCAGCTTATGATGAGGAATCAGGCAGTGGCTTGCTCCGTCATGTCATGGCTCGGACAGGCTTCGTCACTGGTGAGATCATGGTCGTATTGGTCACGAATGGACGAAAACTCCCGCAGGCTGATCAATGGATTGAGCGAATTAAACAGGCATTGCCGAGTGTGCGAAGCATAGTGCAGAACGTGAATACGCGCGACACGAATGTCGTGTTCGGTGATGAGACGCGTGTGTTATGGGGCAGCGAAGTTATCTATGATGAGCTGGATGGTATTCGATTCGCCATATCGGCGAGATCGTTCTATCAGGTTAATCCGGTTCAGACGGTGGAGCTGTACCGCAAAGCGGTTGAGTATGCGGGGTTGAGCGGTACGGAGTCGGTCATTGACGCTTATTGCGGGATCGGGACGATCTCGCTGTTCTTGGCGCGGCAAGCAGGCCGCGTCTACGGTGTTGAGATTGTACCGGAGGCAATCGAAGATGCGAAGCGCAATGCGGCGCTGAACGGCATCGAGAATGCAACGTTCGAAGCTGGGCCAGCAGAGGTTGTGATTCCACGTTGGCGTGAAGAAGGTATCGTCGCCGACGTTATCGTCGTCGATCCGCCGCGCAAAGGCTGCGATCCAGCGCTGCTGGACACGATTCTGGCGATGAAGCCGGAGCGGGTCGTGTATGTGAGCTGTAATCCCGCGACCTTGGCGCGGGATCTGCGAGTACTTGAGGACGGCGGCTATCGGACCACGGAAGTGACTCCTGTGGATATGTTTCCGTGGACGGTGCATGTTGAAACGGTTTGTTCCTTGATTTATAAGGGTTTTTAGTGAGTGAGAGGAGTTGGGACGAAATGGGGACGTGAGCTATTCACGTCCCCATTTTAATTGTGATAGAGGCTTGCCGGATACATCTCCATTCGATGGCTATTTTCTCTTGACCGGTATGATAAACAACATTATTGTTTTTGCACTTTAATAGTTCTCTAGTTGCTTCATCAGGATCTTGAATCGCTCGTACTATTCATCAACGAACTGAATGTTATCTTCGGTATGAGAGTCAAGAATTTCAAGTAAGACGTATTGATCAGGGTATATCGTACGAACTTCTTGCCATTGCATCATGATCACACCCTTATCGTATTTTTTATTTGTAAAAATTGATTCGAGCTTATCGCACCACATGTCTGAAGCAGCTATCAGCCACTAATTTTGAGATTGAGCCATAATAAGTAATGTAAATAATGCTATAAAACAAGCTGTACCAATTGAAGCTAATATATTTAAAGTTTTATTAGTCTTCGTTTCCGTTTTTAATATTTTGTACAGTATGAAGTGAATTCCAATTCCGATAATCCCACCGAATGTATTTCCTATGAAATCTGTAATATCGGTAGCACCAATCGCAAATATGAACTGGAATACCTCAAACAACAAGCTTACACTCGCTATTGGAGCAATCCTTTTTAAAAATGTCGAATTTGGCTTTAATATACTCATATAAATTCCGAATGGAACAAAAATAAGAATATTATCAATGATTTCTTCAAAATCAATCAGATCGTTAACAATAGCTGAACCAGCAAAAGGAATTAAATTAATATTTCTAAAATCAGGTAATTGTTGAAACGTAAAAGTCATTTTAAATAATATGATCCATGTTAGTACTAACAAGTATATAACCAACAAGCTCATAGTGAATATCTTTTGATTTCGACTTGATTGTTCCAAAAAAAATGTCTCCTTCTTATCCATTAATAATTTTTCAAGAATCTTCTTAGGATAATGCGAATGTATGTGTTATGTTTAAAAAATAAGTCTATCAGGAGTAAGTGCTACAGAAATCAGTATATCTATCTAACATGACTATCAAGTGACTCCATAGTGACAATATAGTCATTAACCGTGTTAACACCCCTTGTTTGTAAAATTTAAAGAAGAAAATTTCAAGGAGGGTTTATTATTATGAATGAAAAAAGGGATTTGTCAGCAGAACAAGTTGGAGAACTTCTTGAAGTGTTGCAAGCTCGCTATGAGAAAAACATGAACCGTCACACAGATATCGAATGGGCTAAAGTGAAAGAAAAGCTTGAAGCAAATAGAGTAAAGCTGTGGTCACTCCATGAAATGGAAAGAACCGGTGGTGAACCGGATGTTTGCGGCTATGATGAAGAGAATGATGAATATGTCTTTGTGGATTGTTCAGCAGAAAGTCCTAAAGGTCGCAGAAGTGTTTGTTACGACGGTGAAGCCTTAGAGTCAAGAAAACAAAATAAGCCGGAAAATAGTGCTATCGAAATGGCAGTTGCCATGGGGGTAGAGCTTTTAACGGAAGAACAATATCGAGAACTACAGAATCTAGGGAATTTCGATTTGAAAACATCTAGCTGGGTGAAAACACCTTCTGATATTAGAAAACTTGGAGGTGCGATATTTGGTGATTATCGCTATGGAAAAGTCTTCGTGTATCATAACGGTGCGGACTCTTATTATGCCGCTAGAGGGTTTCGTGGCTCGCTTAGGGTGTAATTTTTGTGCGATAATCGATGAAGAATTTCTGGCGTAAGTTCTTATTAGGCAATTTGATGGGCATAGTGTGTTGATGTAAAACTGATGTGAAAAATAAACGGAGATACTAGTTCCGGAAATAATGATTCATCGAAAACGGGTAGCTGCTTAAAGATCCCAAGGCTGCTTCACGATCTTTTCTTTCATGCATACTTGGAAACCCTTGCGACTAGGCTGCGCAAGGGTTTCTTCGTTGAACCGCGAGAAAGCCCTTCTACCAGCATGGCGAGAACCATTGCGCCGGAATATTTTGCAGGGCTTACATGCAAAATCCGCCTTCTTTCATTTTCAGGAAGTGCGTTGAATGGTTTAAGTGTACAATAGGGAAAATAGGCTGGTGCTCAAAATTCTGGATATTATTGGAAGTAAGCTAGGCAGAGGGCTTGCTCTTCTGGTCGACATCGCAGTGTATAAGCGTTGCCGAGACTGGAAACATCGCAAAAAATCGGAAACCGCAGATAGCTATAAAAGTAAATGATCTATCGGTATACCTACCCTATTTAGTTGTCGACCTACCCTCACCGGGTAGGTCATTTTTGATTTATATAGATATATAGTAAGTAGTATAAAAATTTGACCCCATATATTTGAATTTCAGAACAGGCGAGGTGAAAGGATCGATGATCAGACAGAGTATTACATTTCTAACGGTAGAATTTAATATAAAATCAAACCATTAAGAATACATTAATTTTAGCTGACAAGGTGTTTGATAGAATAAGGATTTTATGCGAGGAGGTAGAAATATGATGAATAAACGTAAATATGTTTCTTTGTTTATTGTATTACTTATCTTACTGGAAGCGGTTCACCCTGTTTATACTTTTGCTGCGTGGAGTAAGCCAGACTTTCAGATGAGTTCATTGATGCATAGTATTGCACGTGGGCCTGATAGGTTTGTAGCTATAGGGGATAATGGAAAACTTTCATATTCCTTAGACGGTAGCGGCGGTCAGTTCTCAGGCAGTACTGTGACTGGAACTTCAGTTAGCCTCAACGGTATTATCTATGATGGCAGCAAGTATGTGATTGTGGGAGCAAATGGAACGATATTAATGTGGGCTCCTGGAGAAGTGCTCGAGACTCCGAATTCAAATACAACGTATAACTTATCTGGCATTGCTTATGGAGGTGGTAAGTATGTCGCGACTGGTCAATTTGGAACGGTAGTGACTTCATCGGATGGGGTTACTTGGACAAGCCAAATGCTTCCTAATGGGGGAGGGGCGTATATTTATGACGTTACTTACGGTGACAAGTTTGTAGCGGTGGGGCAACATGGAAAGCTGTGGACCTCTCTTGACGGGGTGGATTGGACGGAACAAACGTCGAATACAGCCAATTATCTGCAAGCGGTCACCTATGGCAACGGACAATATGTGGCGGTAGGGGCTGGTGGAGCGATTATAACTTCTCCTAATGGAGTGACTTGGACTGTGCAAACATCGGGCATAACACAAGGTAGTCTTTTAGGCGTTACTTATGGCGATGGCAGATATGTGGCTGTAGGAAACAGTGGAATAATTGTGACTTCTAATAATGGAATTAGTTGGGACAATGTTTCGACTGGTATTACAGATTATCTCAGTGCTGTTGAGTATGGTAACAACACTTTTACTGTGGTAGGGAATAATGTAAATTTGGTATACGAAAATTCGACTGTAATATACGACGGTAATAGCCATACGGGGGGAACTGTGCCCTCGGATAACAATACTTATGCGACAGGCACAACGGCAACTGTGCTAGGAAACACGGGGAATTTGATGAGAACAGGCTATACGTTTACAGGGTGGAACACGGCAGCCAACGGAAGTGGAACGAGCTATGCGGCCGGAGCAACGCTCACCATGGGTATGGCGAATGTGACGTTGTATGCGCAGTGGACGGCGAATCCTACTTACAAGGTACTGTATAACGGCAACGGCAGCACCGGAGGCACTGCGCCTACAGATAGTGGAACGTATGAGACTGGCGCATCGGCAACGGTGTTGGGTAAGGGGAGCTTGTTGAGAACAGGCTATATGTTCGCAGGGTGGAACACGGCAGCCAATGGAAGTGGAACGAGTTATACGGCAGGTGCAACGCTCACCATGGGTGTGGCGAATGTGACGCTGTATGCACAGTGGACGGCGAATCCTACTTACAAGGTTCTGTATAACGGCAATGGAAACAACGGAGGAACGGTGCCTACGGACAGTGGAACGTACGAGACAGGCACAACGGCAGCTGTGCTAGGAAATACGGGAAGTTTGGTGAGAGCAGGCTATACGTTTACAGGGTGGAACACGGCAGCCAACGGAAGCGGAACGAGCTATGCGGCAGGTGCAACGCTCACCATGGGTGTGGCGAATGTGACGCTGTATGCGCAGTGGACAGCGAATCCTACTTACAAAGTTCTGTATAACGGCAACGGCAGCACCGGAGGTACTGCACCAACAGATAGCGGAACGTATGAGACCGGCGCAACGGCAACTGTGCTAGGTAACACGGGGAGTTTGGTGAGAACAGGCTACGCATTTACAGGCTGGAACACGGCAGCCAACGGAAGTGGAACGAGCTATGCGGCCGGCGCAACACTCACCATGGGTGTGGCGAATGTGACGCTGTATGCGCAGTGGACGGCGAATCCTACTTACAAGGTTACGTATAACGGCAACGGCAGCACCGGAGGCACTGCGCCTACAGATAGTGGAACGTACGAGACTGGCGCATCGGCAACGGTGTTGGGAAACTCGGGGAGTTTGGTGAGAACAGGCTATATGTTCGCAGGCTGGAACACGGCAGCGAATGGCAGCGGAACGAGCTATGCGGCAGCTGCAACACTCACCATGGGTGTGGCGAATGTGACGCTGTATGCGCAGTGGACAGCGAATCCTACTTACAAAGTTCTGTATAACGGCAACGGCAGCACCGGAGGTACTGCACCAACAGATAGCGGAACGTACGAGACAGGCACAACGGCAACGGTGGTGGGTAAGGGAAGTTTGGTGAGAACAGGCTATACGTTTACAGGGTGGAACACGGCAGCGAATGGCAGCGGAACGAGCTATGCGACAGGTGCAACGCTCACCATGGGTGTGGCGAATGTGACGCTGTATGCGCAGTGGACAGCGAATCCTACTTACAAAGTTCTGTATAACGGTAACGGAAGTACCGGAGGAACGATGCCAACAGATAGCGGTAC
>JBHGUX010000084.1:0-304968 GCA_048976605.1 Pristimantibacillus sp.
GTACAAACCAAGCAGCTTGTACGCCGCGCCGATAAGACGGTTCAGGCCGGATTCCTGCAAGCCAAGCTCTTCCAAGAACATCGCCTTGTCATCGCCTTCAAGCTCAGCAATTTCTTCTTCTACTCTTGCGCTGATTGGAACAACCTCTGCACCTTCAGCTGCTGCGAACTCACGAACCTTTTGCACAAAAGGATTATCATCAGTATTGGCTACTTCAGCTTCACTCACGTTAGCTGCATAAAGTACAGGCTTCATCGTCAATAGATGAAGATCACGAATCAATAGCTTCTCGTCATCCGATAATTCGATACTGCGAGCAGGCTGGTCATTATAGAGAGCTTCTTTCACGCGCTCAAGAACTTCTACTTCCTGTGCAACCTTCTTGTCGCCACCCTTTAGATTCTTGCGGGAACGCTCAATCTTTCTGTCTACAGAGTCGATGTCAGACAGAATAAGCTCTAGATTAATCGTTTGAATATCGCTTAGCGGATCAATCGTACCGTTAACATGAGTAATGTTCTCATCTTGGAAGCAGCGAACGACGTGCACAATCGCATCAACTTCACGGATATGAGCGAGGAACTTGTTGCCGAGGCCTTCACCCTTGCTAGCTCCAGCTACAAGACCAGCGATATCGACAAACTCGAACGCTGTAGGCACGATGCTTTTAGGCACAACTAGCTCAACCAATTTATCCAGACGATAGTCAGGCACTTCAACGACGCCGACATTCGGGTCAATCGTACAGAATGGATAGTTTGCGGACTCCGCGCCCGCTTGCGTAATTGCATTAAATAAAGTCGACTTACCTACATTCGGCAGTCCAACGATTCCAGCTTTCAAAGCCATGCTATAAGACACCCCATTTTCCGAAGTAACAATCTCACGTCATTATACCTGAACCACCTATACAATAAAAGCCTATAGATACAAAACTAGAGTAAAGGGCTGAGAAATTAGCCTCTCCTCAACAAACCGTACGTATTGTTGCCGTTTGTATAACACGATCTCGTATGGTAGAAATACCGAGTGGGCGCAGCTTATCATTTGCAGCATCTAACTCGCCGGTTTTATACGCCCAATCTGATATAATTTTTACATTTAGGGTGCAACCCATTCAGGGTTCTCCTTGTCAGAACGGCCTCTTCCACTAGGAATTCCCCCTTTTAAGCCGATAGTAAATTCTAGTCCCCGTCATGAATACCGCACATAAGAAGATGATTGCTAACAGACTCGCCAATGCCGGCCATAGACGAAAAACATCTAGGGTCGTCGAACTATTATCCTGCAATTCTGGAACAATAAACATTAACCAGCCTATCCCTGCAATTGGAAACAATTGAGGGATTAACCGCAGATAGTATCGCAAAGCTGAATGATGTTGGCGTTGATCAGACCACTTTTTACTGCGTAGGCCCCCCCTGATTCCCAAGCTTATATATAACAAGGTAAGAAAACCAAGCGAGAAATCAATTATAGTAGGTACCGATGCCTTCATTACAGGTGTTTGTCCCTCAGTTAGCTGTATAATCCCTGAGCTCATCTCATATGCATGCTCGAAGGTAGTTGTGAAGCTATTAAGGATTACTGCTACTGCATAACCACTGCTTGGTATGATGCTTTGTTGAGCCTGATAGCTTGATAACGCTCCACTATGCTGTATTCGTTGCGGCGTAACCTTTGAAGAACTGAACGACCAGCCTAGACCGTAATGTTCACTTCCGGGCTGTGGAGAATAGGATTCATCCAGTAAGGATGAAGACAATAATCTTTCTCCTGATACACTAACTCCGTCATTGGTGTGCATGGAGAGCCATTTCCCCATATCTGCAGCCGTAGTAACAATCCCACCTGAACCGGTGAACATTTGCTCCAACTCTGATACTGGGATTGCGGTTCCATAGGCCGTGATATACCCGCGAGGTAACCCGTGAACGGCATCGCCAGAGTTCACAGGTGAGAGGGAGTCGTCCATGCCGAGCGGAGAGAACACCTTCGCGTCAAGATACGCAGCGAACTTCATGCCGCTTACGTTCTCCACCAGTTGAGCCAAGATCCAATAGTTCGCATTGCTATAGGAATGTCGTTCCCCGGGATTGGATTGAAGCTTCCACGAGTGAAGACGCTTGACGCCTTCTTTCAAAGTATCAGCCTTAGGCACAATGGTTGGAGTGAAACTCCCCGAAGTATGGTTAAGCAGATGGCGTATCGTTACTTCCCCAAATCTGTCGTCATCCATCGTCATATCAGGCAAATACTGGATGATTGGGTCATCCAGCTTGACTGCTCCTTCATCGATAAGCTGCAGTACAGCAAATGCGGTAAATGGTTTGGACACAGAACCAATTCTCAATAATGAGTTTTCTGTAAGGGGGTTTCCTTTGGAATCATGTCCGTAGCCTTGTGCATGGATGATCTCCCCATCCTTAACGATTACAATCGAGGCACCCGGCAGTCCATTCCGTCCCAAATAACGTTCAACATAGTCGTCTACAGCGTCCTTGTCGAGTACAGGCGCAGCATGGGTTGAGTGAGGAAGATAAAAAAACGGGGTGAAGAACACTACAGTCATCATCACTAATATTAAAAGTTTTTTCATTTCACACTCTCCAATCTAATCTGATGAATTCATTCTAATCATGAGATCCTAATAGAAGATTAACGGAAATCTTAAGAAAATCGAATTCTTGGGGCCGCTAGTTGGAATACACTGTATAAGTCATGTAATGTTTATTGCTGGCCTTCACTTTGAACCTATTCTCCTGATAATATGCCTACCTCCCGCTCCATCGGAAAAACCGTGTAGCAAGCAGAGCAGATACAATAGCAATACCAATCAAAACAGCTACTTCAAAGCCATATTCTGTAATTGGTGCTTCTGTCCACGTCCCCCGCATCAGCTGATTGACGTAATAAAGCGGGAGTATTTTCGCTGCATATTGAAGAACCGTTGGACGCTTGATAAGTTTAGTATAGATGGCGATTTTCCAATTGTCACCAAATGTAAGGCGACCCGCAGGACTCGGACAGTAAGATGTATGTATCGGCGTCCGTCCTGCAGGCTAGAAAAGCGCAAGCGGCTTGTTACCTCGATGGGGAGGCGCCGAAGATAGACCGTTATCTAGGGCTGCAAGCATGAGAACCATAACGCCTACTTCAATAAAAAAGGGAACAGACTGCCGTGGCAGTCTGCTCCTTGGTGATCTTTATTCCCCATTAAGCTGCTTTCCGTTTGTATGCGCGCATCGCAAATAGATAGGCGACGATCAGTATCCCTAAGCACCACGCGAGCGCAACCCAAATATCATTTCCGACAGGTTGCCCCGACAGGAGAGCGCGGATGGCTTCCACTATTGAAGTCACTGGCTGGTTTTCGGCAAAGACGCGAACGACAGTCGGCATCGACTCGGTCGGCACAAACGCCGAGCTGATAAACGGCAGGAAGATAATCGGGTAGGAAAAGGCGCTTGCACCATCTACCGACTTTGCAGACAGTCCAGCAATCGCCGCGACCCAAGTTAATGCCAACGTAAACAGCATGAGTATGCCAGCTACTGCAAGCCATGGTAGTATCCCCGCCGACGAACGAAAGCCCATAATTAACGCTACTAGAATGATGACAATAATAGAAATGACGTTGGACACCAGCGAGGTCAGCACATGCCCCCACAGCACGGTGGAACGTGCAATCGGCATGGAGTGGAACCGTTCAATTATGCCCCGTTCCTTATCCAAAAACAGTCGGTAAGACGTATAGGCTACACCGCTAGCAATCGCAATAAGCAGTATGCCAGGCAACAGGTAATTCACATAGTTTTCCGTTCCGGTTTGAATGGCACCGCCGAACACATAGACGAACAGCAGCATCATTGCAATCGGCGTGATACAGACCGTGATGATAGTGTCTATGCTGCGGAAAATATGGCGCATGGAACGTCCAAGCATAACACCCAAATCACTGAAAAAGTGTTTCTTTGCTGTCTCCATTTACTTTCCCTCCTTTTTGCCGATGATTGCGAGGAAGATCTCCTCTAATGTCGGCTGTTTTTCAACATACTCCACCTTTGCGGATGGGAACAGCTTTTTCAGCTCCGCGAGCGTGCCGTTGGCGATAATCTTACCCTCATGCAGAATGGCAATTCGGTCGGCAAGCTGCTCAGCCTCCTCCAAATACTGTGTGGTCAGAAATACCGTCGTTCCGCCGTCGGCAAGCTCCTTGACTATCTTCCAAACCTCGATGCGCGCCTCGGGGTCAAGCCCAGTGGTCGGCTCGTCGAGGAAAATGATCTGCGGTTTTCCCACAAGGCTCAAGGCAATGTCTAGCCTGCGCCGCATACCACCCGAATAAGTAGACGCCCTGCGGTCGGCTGCGTCTGTCAAGCCGAAGCGTTTAAGCAAGTCGTCCGCAATCTGACGCGGATTTTTGAGGTACCTTAGCTTTGCAATCATGATCAGATTTTCCCGTCCGGTCAAAATTTCGTCCACGGCGGCAAACTGTCCGGTTAGACTGATCGCCTGCCGCACATTCTCATGCTTTGATGCAACATCGAATCCGTATACGGTCGCGGTTCCACTGTCATGTTTAAGCAGCGTGGTAAGGATTTTGACAACCGTTGTCTTACCCGCCCCGTTGGAGCCGAGAAGGGCGAAAACACTGCCCTTTTCTACCTCGAAATCCACGCCTTTTAGGACTTGAAGCTGCTTGTAGGATTTTTGCAATCCTTTTACTTTAATTGCTTTTTCCATCCCGATATCCCCCTTTTACTTTTTTTTATCCGTAATCTTTTTCATGCCTTGTTAACTTCTTGGTCAACAGATTCTTGATAGATGTCAGTGTAAGTTTTTGAATCTTTGATTAAATCGTCGCAGAAAGCCGCTACGTCACTGCCCGTCACTTCGAGCACGCCTTTCCCCAAGACCGCGCCCTCTTCAAAAAGATCGATAATTCCCGAGAGCAAACCCGTCCCTTCAGTTAACTCAACTGGGCCAACCTTAAAGAGATATTTTTGAATCTCTTTATAAACAAACTGATAATCTTGCGGGAGCGTTTTGACACGCGCCACATGCGCTCGCCATTCTTTTTTACCTTCGATGATATCTCGTATTCTCATGTTATCCTCCTATTTACCTAGTTTTTCAGCAATATTATGGTTGAGTTGCTTGCGCCACTTGTCGCGAAAAGATTGTGCCCCTTCTTCGCCAGCTAACGCTGAACAGAAGCCTTTGATATCGTCACCCAATACCTCTTGGACACTCTGACCGTCCGCCGCTGTTTCTTCGAGCAGGCCAAGCACACCGTCAAGAATGGGCATAAGGTTTCGACCGGTGAAATCTGAGTTCGACCAAAGATTTGCAGTAATTTTTTTCCATGCCGCTTGATAATCAGCAGGCAGCTGTTTGGCTCGCGATTCAAAACCTTTCATTTCTTTAGTCATGTCGCTTCCGGTAATTTTTTCCCAAAAATTCATCAATTCTCCTCCTTTAACTCGATAATTTTTGATGATACGAACTCCCATTTTTCCCAGAACTTCTGCAGTTCCTTGCGCCCAGCGTCGTTGATTGCGAAAAACTTTCGCGGCGGTCCCATGTCGGAGGGCTTCTTGGTGATCTCCACCAACTTGTTTTTTTCAAGCCGGATCAGGATCGTGTACACCGTTCCCTCCACAACATCTGTGAAGCCGAGGGCGTTCAGCCGCCGCGTGATTTCGTAGCCGTAGGTTTCTTTGCGACTAATAATTTCAAGGACACAGCCCTCAAGCGCCCCTTTGAGCATTTCCGTTAGGTTTTCCAACACAATCACTCCTAACTATTCTGTATGACTGGTATTCAGTGTTACTGGTATTCGGTGTTACTTACTACTTCTATATAGTACGACGTAGTAGTCGGTTTGTCAATAGCGTATTTTGCTCAGATAATAAAATTTTTCTAAAACCAAAATGCTAACCTGCAAGCAGGACAACTGTGGCAACAAGTGTTAGTCGATGCGCTGCCAAGCACACAATACCGCCCCTTTGAACGCATGGTAAATAAAAAAGAAGGAATCCCCTAGCCCTTTCAACGCTTAGGTGGATTCCTTCTTTTGGATGATCATTGAGCTATCGCTTTCGCCCAGTTGATGTTAACTTTCTACGCTCTGAAACTGGAAGTCCGCTTTCTCCCTGCGCTGCTGTTTGCGTCTGATGCTGTAAAATCGCATTGCGGCAGGTATACCCTTAATTTCAAGAATTCCATCATATATCAGCTCCCTCAGCCGATATTCAAAATAAGAATCCCCGATATATTGTTCACAATAACCAATTGCCTCTCCAATTAATCGGGCTGATTTCAGGAAGCCGTTATCGCCTTGGGGTGGCTTGAGATCGTCCAGCTTCTCCAGCAGGTATTGATCATAATATTCTGCTGGCACCTCAAGCACAGCGCTGTCCTGCCAAATACGCAAATTTCCTGTTTGCTCCGTGATTACCTGCCATTCTCCTTCCAGCCTCGCGATATCAGCAGCGCTCAACTTACCTTTGCCATCCAGCCGGGTGATCGCTTCCCGCAGCTTGTCCGAGGTGATCTCTCCCGAATACCTATACTTAATGAAGGCATCGGGTCGATTATAAAGCTCCTCGCAGATTGCGCAAGCATCGTTTACCGAAATAGGATTACGTTGGTTGCGCAGTAGGTAAAGCGCGTGTCGCATTCCTGCCTGCTCGCATACATTGCCGCTGGTCCAAACAATCACTTCTGCCTGTTCCGGAATTTGCTCCAGCTTGTCTAGAAGCTCATTGTATTCTTCTTCGAATTCACTGTAAGCTTCGAATGCTTCCGTGATATTGTTGCGGAACCAATTGCTGCGTGCCTCACGTCCTTCCGGCGAATCCAGACCGTAGACCGGACCAATGGCGTAATTCTCCCGCAACGTTATCAGCTTGTGCGTTTCCGCGCAGCCGAGTCCTTGTAGTGCATGTTTCATACTACCCGCAAAGGAATCACCGACAACAATATGGACATGGGTACAGGTCGGGACAGGGGACCAGACCGTTCTTTTTCCCTGAAGTCCCATCAGCTCGTCATACAGCTCAATCAGTTCGGCAACCGCCGCTTCATGCGTTCCCTGCTGCTCCTTCATCAACTTTATTTTCGCCAAAATAAACCTCAGAAAGGGCTTCAACTCTCTCTCTCCCAAGCTATCGGTTGCCTGTTTAATTGCTAGAATATCGTTCAATTCCAATTCCCTGCCCTTCGTGTTTCATTTGGAAACCTTATAGTCTTCAAAGGGATACCCCATTATGGTATACCACTGATGGGAATCAAATCAATCTAAGAATGGCCATGCAGCACTGCTGCATGGCCATTCTTGTCAGCTTTTATATTAATTGCGCAAGGATCATTGTCAGACCTCAATAATGATAGGAAGGATCATTGGTCTTCTTTTCGTTTTCACATATAAGAACTTGCCAACTGAGTCTTTTATATTGTTTTTAAGCATGGCTCCAGTACGGTAATTATCCGTTTTTTGCATATCATCAATTTTTTTCACAATTAATCGGGTTACTTCACCTAATAGTCCTTCGGATCCCTTAACAAAGATGAAGCCCCTAGTGATTATATCAGGACTAGACAACAAACTATTGTCTTGACTGCTTAAAGTAATGACGGCAATTAGAATGCCATCCTCCGAAAGATGCTTTCGATCTCTTAGCACCACATTTCCTATATCGCCTATTCCGGAACCATCCACCAGTGTATTTCCCGAGTTCACTTTACGATTCCTAATCGGCTTCTGATCAGCAATTTCTAGAACATCGCCATTTTTCAAAATAAAGATATGGTCATTGTCGATGCCTACTGATTCAGCTAATAAACGGTGTTGATGCAGCATTCTATATTCTCCGTGAATCGGAATAAAGTAGCGCGGCTTCATTAGTGTGAGCATCAGCTTTAGTTCTTCCTGACTCCCATGACCAGATACATGCATACCAGAAATCGCACTGCTGCCCGAGATAACATTAGCTCCTAATAAATATAAATTATCTAATAGGTTGGCGACATTTTTCTCATTTCCAGGTATGGGTGACGAGGCGAAAATGACTGTATCTCCTGCTTCAATAGAAATTAAAGGATGTGTGGAACTTGCTATACGAGCTAATGCGGCCATTGGTTCACCTTGACTGCCGGTGCATAGAACAGCTACACGTTCTTTTTCAAGATTTGCTAGTTCCTTGCCGTCAATAAGCATACCTTCTGGTATATCTATGTAACCAAGTTCAGCAGCAACTTTTACAACGTTTAACATGCTCCTTCCCAAAAGCAGCACTTTTCGACCAGTCTTGCTTGCAGCATCAACAATCTGTTGAACACGATTAACGTTAGAAGCGAAGGTAGAGATGAAGATCTTGTTTTTTGCTTTTTGGAAACTCTCTTCAATTGATTCTCCCACTAATTTTTCCGATGGTGTGAATCCTGGACGTTCTGCATTTGTACTCTCAGATAATAAAACCGTTACGCCTTTTTCACCAATCTGAGCCATTTTATGAATGTCAGGGAACTGTTTGTTAGCTGGAGAAAAGTCAAACTTGAAATCGGCCGTATGTACTACCGTACCTTCTGGGGTATCAATTACTACGCCAACACAATCCGGAATGCTGTGATAGGTCCGAAAGAAGGATAACTGCAGACTGCCCAACTCTAAATAGGAATCATCACTTATTTCGTTTAGGACAATTGTTTCCTTTATCTTATGCTCATTAAGCTTATTGTTGATAAGACCAAGCGTTAACCGGGTAGCATAAATGGGTATATTCATCTGTTTCAAAACATAAGGAATTGCACCTGTATGATCCTCATGCCCATGAGTAATTATTAATCCTCTGACATTGTTCCTGTGTTCCAGCAAGTAGGATATATCAGGAATAATGAGATCAATTCCAAGCATGCTTTCATCAGGAAATTTCGAACCGCAATCGATGACAACGATATCTTCTCCATACTGGATAACATACATGTTTTTCCCTATCTCAAATACGCCGCCTAATGGGAATATGGATAACTTATTTTCGTTCAAGATTGGGTTATTGTTCATAAAGGCCTCCAGTATATATTTAATCGCAGAAATAATATTCCCACAATTTATATAGATATACTTAAGCGCTTCTTAGCCATTCGACATTGTACATGTATCCGTAGAACGGATATCAAGATTCAATTAGGGAAAAGGGGCTGACCTAAGGTCAATTCTAACCTTTTTGAGTCAGTCCTTTTGACAATAGAGGAGCTCTGTTCCTCTATTGTCCGTGCATCACACGATTATCTTATAATAGCGGATGCACGATCCTTTAGTTTATCTCATTGATCGTGTTTCTAATGATTATAGTCCTATAGCGGAACTCCGTTCCTTTATGGCTGGCGACATTCAGGATAAGACAGAAATAGAGGAACGGAGTTCCCGTATTATGATGCGGTTCGGGTCCGGGTCCAGGTTCGGCACCACAAAGCTTACTTCACCCCCTGTTAACCCGAACAAAACAAAACTAGGATCCCAAAAGGTTATTAAACCTTATGAGACAGCCCCTTTACTTGTGAAAATATATCGATATTAACTATTGCGATCCTTCCTAACGATTCATATCACTTAATCCAGGACTATGCTCATTGGGCATTTCAGGCAATTGAGGCACTGCGAACCCGACGGGAGGATCTGTGACAACTAACTCTCCACCATTCCGGCTTGGACTCTGCCCTTGAAAGATTTCTGCGATTCGCGTTTCATCCAATCTGAAATTAAATTGCATATTGTGATAGCCCATGTCCACAAATTTACGACATTCTGGATATTTATTAATATCATAGTTTGGAATTGGAAATATTTTGCCCCAATCTACTCCCAATATTTCTAGCGCTTTAGCAAACGCATTCTGGTGAGCATTATCACGAACAATTAGAAAACCTAACGTTTCACGAAGTGATTTGTTCGAGCTCATCTCGTAAATTCTTGTTTTTTGCAAGACACCCGTTGATTCAAGCACGACGTTATTAAGCAAATCGCTAATTAAATTTCCGTGACTATATACCCAAGATCCGTCCCATGGGTTTCCGCCTGCATCAACCGGAAGAGAGCTCTTTGCTCCCATAATGTAATGATGAGGATTAGCAAACTTAATTGCCTCATCGAGCGGTGCGTTATCTACACCCGCATTACCCGGTCTAGAGTCTCCTGACTCGTTCAGCAATTGATTAATTGTGCTCTGAACAAGCTCTACATGTGCGATCTCCTCTAAAAAAACGCCACGCAGCAAATCGCGAAATTGCTTGTCCTTCCCCCTAAAATTAGAGCTTTGAAAAAAGTATTGCATCATTGTTCGCATCTCACCGAATTGCCCGCCGAGTGTTTCCTGCAACACTTTTGCTGCAGCCGGATCAGGTTGATCCAATTCGATTTTATTAATTAATTCTTCTTTGTAATAATACACTCCTATCACTCCTTCAGAAAATGAAACTGCCTTTTACTCTTCTCATTTCCAAAGATTAATATTCGAATTAACTTTTTTCCAAACATATTCTTCTTGTTTTTATGGACATAATATACGGGTCAAATCCAGTTAAAAAGGAGCAAGTTAAAATGGGCATTTTAAATGGCAATCCTAAAAATGAACCTATGCACTATGGAGAAATTTACAGTGTGTGGCAAGCATCCACAGTCGCCAAAGGCAGCCTTTCCTGTTACCAAGCGTATTTAAATCATGCTGGCGACAAAGAACTAAAAAAAATAATAGATGATCTTATTGATCAAGCTAAGCTGGAGATTAAAGAATTGGATATCTTGCTTACTAATAACGGAATCGCTCCAACGCCTGCCTTGCCTGAGAGACCGCCAGTTAAACTTGAAGATATTCCTGTCGGAGCAAGATTTGCTGACCCTGAGATAGCTGCAAAAATAGCTGCAGATTGTTCTCTAGGACTCGTTGCATGCAGTCAAGCTATGGGTCAATCCGTCAGAGAGGATATAGGGGCTCTATTCGCCAAATACCATCTCACTAAAGCAGCACTAGGTGTTCGAGTACTTCAGATGAATAAGGAAAAGGGCTGGCTTATCCCTCCTCCTCTTCAAATCAAAAGACCTGAATAAGTCCAAGTGTAATACTTAAAGTATAGTTAAGGTAGCTTTGAACAGACAAATTAGAAAACATGATAAATAGCAGTGCAGGGGTTAATCCTGCACTGCTATTTATCTTTTCTAGTCAAGTTGCTAGCAAGTGAATGCCATCCGATCTCTAAGCTTGCTTTGTTTATTTTCTATTAACAAAAGAACAACCAAATAAGTATCCTGCCAATAAGCTAAATATGAGCTGATTCTTAGGATCGAGCAAAATTCTTACACCCATATTGAACATGCCATCAGCTAAAGTGTAGAAGCTGCCTTGATAGATGGCTGCCAAATAATTAGCGACGATTAACAGCAAAGAAAGGATGAACGTAAGCTTAGTCGCACCTATTCGGAACCGCAGCTCGTTGGAGGTAAGCAGATGAAAGCTCGCTCCTAATGCGAACGCCATTCCGAATTGTATGAATAGATACTTATTCGTCGAGGCTTCGCCGCCGTCCAGAATTAACATTTCATTGCTAACATAAACAACTAATAAACTGAACAATAAGAACAAGATAAATACGATGTATCTGTAAATATTTTTATTCATGACTACACTCCTTGTAATGTGTAACTGCGTTGAATGGCCTTTGTACCTCTGGAAATACTACGTGAACGAGGAGGTGACCCACCTATGGAAAATCAGACCCACAAAGGCAATTATAAAGGGACAACACACATGAAGGCAAAAAACCAAAATATGGCATTCGTTAATGACAATGTCGAAGACGCTAAATCCGTCACAAACTTCTCCAACAAGAAGAAGAAAACAGACTAGTCCTCACACGTAAAAACACCGTTCAGCCGACGCAATCCGCGTACGCTGAACGGTGTTCTGTTATCCCCTTAGCTTTACTGCAAGTGATTAATCTCGCAATGGTGCTTCTTGAAGATCAGCGCGTGTCTGAAGGAAGCGGAAGAAAGCAACTGATGCTTCTGCACGGCTGACCTGCTTATCAGGCATAAACTTGCCGTTCGACAGTGACATAATATTCAACCCTACAACGATCGCAGCCTGCCCTTTGCGTTCCATGTCTGCAGCGTCCTTGAATGATACATTAAACAATTGTTCATAGTTGGCAAGTGTGTTATAGCCTAATGCACGAACAATCAGCTCCGCCATCTCCTCGCGGTCCACTTTCCCCTCCGCATTGAAGGTACCGTCACCGACATCGATCAAGTTTTGCTGCAAAGCACTTTCTACGTAAACGTAATAATTAGAAGTCGTTCCCACATCGTTAAATGAGGTTTTCGCTTGAGCGCTGTCATTTGATGCCCCATACAATATCGGCGAACGACCGCTATTCATCGCAAGAACCAGCATCTTGATTAGTTCACCCCGTGTGACAATGGCGTTCGGACGAACCTGCCCATCCTTAACATCCAGCGCCTTATAAGCAACCATAAGCTCTAACTGACGTTGTGCCCAGTGTCCATTAACATCCGTTGCCTTAGGCTTCTCCAGCTGTGTTGCTTCTCCATTCTCACGATTGCGCCAACCGCCTGACTCTGCGTCAAGGAAGATGGATTCATCAATTAAACGCGGGACAAGGCGATATACGAGCTGCGCTTCTGCTTTATATTCCACCTCTGAAGCATCAATCTCACCAGCAGCAACCATTACCCGATATTTCTCAATCGGAATCGGCTGACCTTGCCACATATACTGCTGAGCCAAGTAATAAGTCAGTTCCGTACGATAGAAAGTCAACCATTTGTCTATCGCCTGTTTCTCCGAAATCAGCACTGGAGCTTGCGCTGGATAAGCGTAATCATTGAGATCAGCACTATAGTTGCGTATCTCGCCTGTACGTGCATCAACCGACACACTTACATTATCGTATTCAACAATTGCCCCATGAACTTTGCGTACAAAATTCAAGTAATAGGAGTCAAATGGCTCAGTCGTATCGTATTGACCCTTCTCAGCCTCGATGAGATACAATTCATTCGTTATCCAAGGCAGATGCTTCTTAACAGCGTCGATAGCTGTCGTCTTCGCTTGCTCGTAAGTAACAGTAACTTTGTCGGATGTAAGGTTCCGGTCGTAGTCGTAATAGTAATAATTTTTCACAACTCCAGTACGACTGTCCACCGATGCAGAGACAGAACCTGTCTCGTTTTTCCCACTTTTGATCGACCAATTCACATGCCAATTAGCCTGCTTTGTCCCGTTGTTCTCATTGTTGTATTCGTTATAGCTTGAATTAACAAGCTCAGCGTTAGCTGGCAGCTTGAATGAAGAGGTTACGGCCTCAAGTGCTTGCTTCTCCGATAAACTGCCCGCTTTCGGTTCTTCGCCAAGCGGTTTATCTGTAAGTGGCGACACAGATATATTATTTGCCAGATTGTTTGGATTCGTCAACGGTTTGCCGTCTACTGCGTCAATAGCCAATGCAGGCATGTTATAGCTAAGAAGCGGTTTACTCTGCCCTTGCCCGCTATACGGAATTATATATTGCAAGGACGGCTTAGACAGCTCACTAAGCTTCGCATTTGCTTGTTCAAGCGTTAGCTTGGTATCCACCTTAGGAAAGGCTATCGTATCATCCCATTGCAGAGAGAATCGCATGACATGACCTTCACTGTCCACTTCAATATCAATATAGTTATCGACATAAGTAATGCCGTTCACGATCCGGTCATATCGAGTACTGTGACGTACTTCACCTGTTAGAGGGGGTAATAATTGTACGCCATAGTCAGGATTGTATTGTACTTGCCCTTTATATTCCGCAGCATGTTTATCGATGAAGGAAATTGCAATATCCTGGGCAGCTGCACGCTCTACTTTGAGCGGATAAGAGGGCTTCGCACTTGGATTGTCTACATAGGAATTGAACTCCAGCAATTGACCAGTGTCCGCATGAATTCGAACATAGATACTGCCCTTGTGCTTCCCGTTTACTTTCTTCACGAAATCGAGGCCCCATACACCGCGTTTGCCCTCAGCAAGCATATCCATCGAGAAAGAGGCACCTTGCAGCGTGTATTCTTTGGGGATACTTACATGGCTGCGCGCAAGAGTCTCTGCCTTTTCTTTGGATACGGCTAAGTCTGTCGGCGCTTCAGAAATGACCTCAGCGGGTATACTGTCCTTATCCAATGTTATTGATGTATTTGCTTCTGATCCTACTGATTCCACTGGACTGCCAGCGCTTTCAGCAAACACTGATGCCGGGATGCTGCTTGCGAGCATAACTGTCGTCAATAATGCAATAATCTGTTTTCTATGCATATTATCCGTTCACCCTCCCATGCTTTTCCATCATCCATTAGACGCCGGTCACATAGGGGAAGTTGCGTAAAATTTACTAAAAATTCAAATAAGGTTCCTTAAAGTTTAAGGAGATCCTCACGCACTCTTTTTAATGCATCCGCAAGCTCACCTTGCACAATAGTCATAGGAACTGCCAGCATTAGATTATTCGAAAGTCCGAAGTTTTCAACATTCATGCCATCCTCATATAATCCCGTCTCCGAATCAATTGCGCTTTGCAGCTTCTCATTCATCGTACGACCATCAAGAATATGTCCATATAGCTTCTTATTCAAAGCATATCCCAGCCCACATTCGAAGACGGTACCGGAATCCGGCTCTTGACCGCGAAATGGATTTAAATTCGCAATAATAATATCCGCTTTCTGAACTAGCTTTACGTTGCCTTCGAATATAGCGGTCGCTGTTGCATGTACGGTTGACTGTGGCTTAATATCTTTATCCAATGGGAAAATACCTTCAAAGCCGTATTCAGCACATAGCTGCTTCATCGCTATGCCGGCCTCCACCGCATCGGGGCGAAATACTTCAAATCCAGCCATATAGATCTTTAATTTATTTGATTGTGTACCAGTCATCGTGTTATTCTCCTTTGTAGTTGGGAAGTTAGTCATAAAAAAGAAGCTAGCCTACAGGTAAGGATACCATGTAGACCAGCTTCTTTTCACGTTAATTATTAAACTTACAGTTGGTTGGAGATTTTTGCTTTAAGTGCATCTTTACTTTGAAGACCAACCATTTTATCAACGGGTTGACCATCTTTGAACAAGATTAGCGTAGGAATACTCATTACGCCAAATTGCGATGCAAGCTCAGGCTGCTCGTCAACGTTGATTTTCGCGATAACTGCTGTGCCTTCCAGCTCAGTTGCAAGCTCTTCAACGATTGGAAGCTGCATTTTGCAAGGTCCGCACCAAGGTGCCCAGAAATCTACCAAGGAAACGCCGCTTTGTACACTGTCATTGAAATTTTCTTTCGTCAATGCTACTGCCATATTCAAACATCCTCTCTATAATCCATATTATGATAAGGGAATACCCGTTACACCGTACTCGTAAACAATCGCCTATCCGCAAGCGTGAATTTGCCCCAGCACTTCTTGGATTGTAATTTTACTGAAGTGTTCTTCCAACTGCTTCTCCGCTTTACAAAAGATACCGAACATCACTTGATTCATATTCGAGCCAACGACACAATCCATGCTCGGATTGCCCGAGCACCAGCTCGGAATAAGCGAGCCTTGCGCCATTACTCGATAAATATCACCTAGTGTAACTACATTCGGATCAATGGTAAGTTTATAGCCGCCGCGGGCTCCTTCACGTGTTTCCACATATCCACTGCGACGCAATCCGCTTAAGACCTTACGGACACGAGCTGAGTGAGTACCTACATTATCGGCAATCATTTCACTGCTCGCCATCTTATCAGGCAGATAAGCTAAATATACGAGACTGTGTACGGCAATCGTAAATTCGCTGTTCAATGTGAACGGCCTCCCTACTTATTACTGTAATATTATCAATTACAGTTAACATTGTCAATAGTCAGGCCGCCCGAATCCCATTCTTATGTTGTGATGACTGCGTTCTAGTTATACGCCTTAACTACATTCGTTGATTTCCAATGCTGGTTGCATTGGATTATATCTACTGAATATGCAGGCTTACTCTAGAAATTAAAAGTCATCGGATCAGAACCATATCTTCGGCCTTCATTTAAATTATTAATGGCGAGTACTTCTGCTTCAGTCAGTTCAAAGTTGAATATATTGGCATTCTCTATAATCCGTTCTTTTCTAACTGATTTAGGAATGGTTACGACGCCATTCTGCAAGTCCCATCGCAATACGACCTGTGCTGGCGATTTATCATATTTCAAACCAATTTCCTTCAGCAGCGCTACATCTAGATTACCTTGCATCAACGGGCTCCATGCCTCCAGCTGAATCTGGTTATCAAGGCAGTAGCTCTGAAGCTCAGGCTGTGTAAGAAACGGTTGGAATTCCACTTGATTCACCATCGGCTTCACTTCACATTCAGCGAGCAGATCATTCAGTTGCGGCAATAAAAAGTTGCTCACACCAATCGCTCGCACATGACCATCCTTATAGAGCTTCTCAAGTGCCCGGTAGGTTTCTTTATATTTCCCAACCACCGGCCAATGAACAAGATAAAGATCAATAACATCAAGCTTCAGCTTGCGACGACTCGCTTCGAACGCTTGGAGAGTGCTCTCGTAGCCTTGATCACTGTTCCACACTTTTGTCGTAATGAACAACTCGTTGCGATTAATCCCGCATTCTGCAATCGCTCGGCCTACACCCTCTTCATTACCGTAAGCAGCCGCTGTGTCGATACTGCGGTAGCCTGCTTCCAGCGCATCTGACACCGCCTGCTCGACTTGCTCGCCTTCTTGCGATTTGTAGACGCCTAGACCCAGCCACGGCATCCTAACACCATTATTGAGTTCTGTCGTTTGTGTGATTGCTGTAACACTTGTGCTCATAAGTTATCCTCCTCGTTCTGTTTATAGCCAGCCTGATTGTGCTTCTTTATTTTACCATCAAATATGCAATGCGAACAAACGGATTGTCCGTTCATTATTCATGAAAAATCAAATCAATTGCAGGCATTTTCATAATAGGGATTGGAATACATATGTACGGAATGACGAATATGCACAAGACGGAAACGGGGAGGTGCGTATAAATGGGACTTTGGAAAAAGTGGGTCGCAATCAGAACTGAAGGCGGTTCTAGAGTAGATTTAATTGACAGGCTTCAAGCATACTTCAAAAGGAATGGAATAAAATCTAAAATTTCGATTGAAACTAGTTCACTCAAAAAAATTCATGTCTTACAAAAAGATGAGAATCGTGCCAGGGAATTAATGGCCGACTTCGATGCTGAGCAATAGCAGTAGCTATTTATAGACTATAAGAAGCCTGCCTGAATCCTGACCCGGCTTAATCACAATCGCAGTTCCCCTCATGAGCGGCACCGCATCAGCGGCTGCCGTTCTCTTCTTGTTATCATGAGGAGCTGCCGCGTCGCCAACGATACACCTTCCTCACACCATTCATCATCCACTCTGGTATAGCGACTGGGTAGTTTGACAGAAATGGCTTATAAATACGATTATAGGCGCGTTTCAAGTCATCCCACATCAAGCAGCGTTCTTGCTTCAAAAAATCCGATACATCGAGCACGATGCCACGGCCTTCACTGGATATCATTACATTCTTACCATGGACATCATGCGGATTTAGACCTCGCTCACGTGCATAATCAAGCGCCTGATCAATATCTGTGATGATATTCTCGGGAATACGAATGCCTTCAAGCAAACATTGGTACATGGTCTTGCCACTTAACCGCCTTAACAACAGGTAAGAGTGGCCTTCATATACACCGGCATAATAGCAGGCAGAATACGAATGATGGTCCCCTAGATGAAGGTACACATTCTTTTCGCTATTCCACCCTTCTCGATCGGGAGCATACACTTTCACGGCAACGTCCTGATGATCATGATGAGCAAATACAGCTGCATAATTGCCCGCTCCAAGAAGTTCCCAGCCATTAGGGGTATGCCCCACGTGTATAGGATCTCCGACATTCACACTATAGAGCCGGAGCTCTGAGAGCAGAGAACGCTCCGTTAATTCGATGAGTACCTCAAGTCGTTCCTTATCCATCATTTCGTTTCCTCACTTCAACTTAAGCCAATGCGTTTAGTGACCGCCACCTGTCATTTTCAGTCCTATAACGCCTGTAATTATCATACCGACAAATAAGATTTTCTTCCAGCTTTTCGAATCACCAAAAAAAATCATTCCCAAAAGTACACTTCCGACTGAACCAATACCCGTCCATATCCCGTAGCCCGTACTTAGCGGAATTTCTTCCATCGCTCTAGAGAGAAGGTAAAAGCTGAAGAAACCAAATATAATTGCGCCAACTGTTCCTTTCCAATTACGGAACCCGTCTGATAATTTCATAAAGGTTACCCCGCCAACCTCGGCCAACCCAGATAGAATAAGAAATATCCAAGCCATTTTAGCTCCTGTCCTTTCTTGATGCCGTTTCTATAACCGTATAATCATTTCCCGCAATTTCCGCTTCTTGAGGTTTCCCATCATCTCCAGACACTAGCTTCAGCCCAACGATACCAGCGATGAGTAGAGCTATAAAGAACAACCGCAACGGATCAGTAGGTTCACCCAGAACCAATATGCCTATAATGACCGTGCCCACTGTACCGATACCTGTAAAGATGGCATATGCCGTACCAATATCAATAAGACGCATAACACGCGCAAGTAGTATAAAGCTGATTACAATCAGAATAATCGTAATCACACTCGGAAGCAGCACCGTAAATCCTTCAGAGTACTTAAGTCCATACGTCCAGCCTACTTCTAATAATCCCGCTAATATTAAATAAATCCAAGCTGCCATAATAACTCAGTCCTTCCCATCTGTTGTAGTCCACGTCCTCATAAAGGACCTCCACACCATTTGCTTACGCTTATTAAACAAGGAATCATTATAAATTTGATATTCGACCAGCAGTCCATCGACACCGTTATACAGTAAGGCAATCATTTCCTCAGCATCGCGGAGGACAATGCTGCCGTCATTCTGACCTTGATGAATCATGTCTTTCAAATAATGATCCATTTCTGCTTCTAGACTAATAATTTGTTGGCTAAGATGGTCTCTTAAATGTCTTGGCGGAACAAGCATAGTCCGTTTGAGAAAAGCCTGCCCTGCCGTCAGCCGTTCATAATCAGTGAAGAAATCAAACACCTTATATAATCGTTCCCATACCTGCTCTTGCTTAGTTGCTTCACTTAGCATAATGAATTGGGAACGCTCGTCAGCAATTCCCTCTTCAAGCAGTTGGAGAAACAGTTGCTCCTTCGATTTGAAGTGGGCATAGATCGATGGCGTCTTGATTCCAACCTCCTTGGCAATCTCAGACATAGATGTTCCCTCATAGCCTGACTCTGTGAACATCGTTACTGCTGCCTGTTTAATCCTGTCCGCTGTTGGCGGTTGACTGGATTGATTCATCAATAGCCCTCCATTCGGCATCCTCTGTTCTCTTGCCTAACGAACGTTAGTCTCACGTCATAATAAGATCCTTGAGCGGAAAAGTCAAGGATTTTCAACTCCATTTTTAAACAGAACACCTTCCTCTATCCACACAGCAAAAAACCTCGCATGAAAGGTAGGAAAAAGCTCCTTCCTAACATGCGAGGTTTCGGTTCGTTTTATTATCGGCTCACTAAGCAAAGTGAAGTGGACTGGTTAGGCGCCGATTATACTTCCATGATGATAGGAAGAATCATCGGCTTTCTTTTCGTTTGCTCATATAAGAATCGTCCGAGCGAGTCTTTTACATTTGATTTCAGTGTCGTCCATTGATTAACGTTGTCACTGATTGATTTGGCAATCGTTCTGGATACAATTCTGCCAGCTTCTTCAAGCAGACCCTCGGACTCACGTACATAGACGAAGCCGCGGGATATAATATCAGGTCCCGATTTAATCGTTTTATCTTGCTTGCTGATTGTTACGACAACGACAAGGATGCCGTCTTGGGATAAATGCTTACGGTCACGCAACACGATGTTGCCGACATCTCCAATACCTAAACCGTCGATATACGTATTGCCAGCTGGCACTTTACCCGCTTTGCGAGCAGATCCGCCCACAATTTCCACTACTTCGCCGTTATCAACAAGGAAAATATTGTTGCGTTCGACGCCAACAGCTTCCGCGAGCTTCTTGTGATGAAGCTGCATCCGGTATTCACCGTGAATAGGAATGAAGTACTTTGGTGCCATCAATTGAAGCATAAGCTTAAGCTCTTCTTGGCTAGCATGACCGGATACGTGCATTCCAGTTGCAGTGCCAGAGCCATAAATGACATTAGCACCTAAACGGAATAGCTCGTCTACCGTACGACCAATACTGCGTTCGTTACCTGGAATCGGCGTAGCAGAAATAATAACTGTATCGCCTTCAAGAATTTCGATCTGACGGTGATTCGAACGAGCCATCCGTGTCAAAGCTGACATCGGCTCGCCTTGGCTGCCTGTGCATAGAATGACAACTTGATTATCCGCATAACGATTAACCTCATTCGTTTCAATAAGCATACCATCAGGGATGTTCAAGTATCCAAGCTCTGATGCAATTGTAATCATATTAACCATACTGCGACCGATGACAGCGAGCTTGCGTCCAGTAATTACACCAGCATCAATAACTTGTTGAAGCCGGAATACGTTCGATGCAAATGTAGATACGATTACACGACGTTCCGCCTTGCGGAATGCGTCGATAAAGTTAGCTCCTACAATTCGTTCCGAAGGCGTAAAGCCTGGACGTTCCGCGTTCGTGCTCTCGGACAATAACGCAAGGACGCCCTTGCTTCCGATTTGCGCCATACGGTGTATGTCAGCATGGTAGTCGCCTACTGGCGTCTGATCGAATTTGAAATCTCCTGTGTGAACAACGACACCTTCTGGTGTTTCGAGCACAACGCCTAGAGAATCCGGAATGCTGTGGTTCGTCTTGAAGAACGTGGCCGTCATTGAGCCCAGCTTGAGCTCGGAGTCGGCATGGATCAAAGTTCTCTCCGTCGTGCCGAGCAAGCCTGCTTCCTTCAGCTTACCTTCGATCAGCCCCATCGTCAGCCTGCTTGCGTATACCGGCAAGTTAAGCTGCTTCAATATATAAGGCAATCCGCCAATGTGGTCTTCATGGCCATGAGTAATGAGCAATGCTCTAACTTTGTCCTTATTCTCGATGAGATAAGTAATATCCGGCACGATAATATCGATGCCAAGAAGCTCTTCATCCGGGAATTTGGAACCGCAATCAATAACAATAATGTCGTTAGCATACTGTACCGCGTACATATTTTTACCAATTTCGCCTACGCCGCCCAAGGCAAAAATGGAAAGCTTGTTTTCTGTTCTATGATTATTCAAAAATTAACCTCCTAAGTTATAAGACTGACGACGATCCATATATTTCAAACAAAAAAATCCGAACCAGTCACTTGCCACCATTATAGCACGAAAATTTAACAAAAAGGAAATAGACTATTTAGCCTTTATTTCACTGCCGAACTTCCTCCAAGCGGTGATCAATGCATTGGCTGTCATCCCGAGTGCAACACCCAGTAAGACAGACCCCAAATTCAATCCATGAATGAACAAGAGCAGCAAACCGCCACCCATATCCTCCTCAGGAAATGGAAATAAAATACCAAACAAAAAACTGAAAATGACCGTCATCGGCACCCATAGTATGGGAATAAACAACGGGAAATACCAATACCTGCTGCGAAACCAAAACACTACAGGAATCACATACAGCACCGCCAGCAAGGCAACAATCAAATAACTCTGATCAATAACCGTGCTGCTGCGATAAGCCATGTGAAAAAAAGTATTCCCGATTATGGCGTAAATAACGCTTAACAGCACAACGTAAAGTGTGGAACGATGGAAGCTTCGATGTTGTGCCGCCCCCATTAATTTGCCACTATTTCTTTTACAGCTTGCAGGAAAGCAGTCATTTCTTCGTCTGTCCCAATACTTACCCTTAAATATTGGTCAATACGGGGCTGTTTGAAGTACCGAACGAGTATACCCATCTCTCGCAGCTGCTTGAAAATCATCTCCGCTGACTTCTCTGGGTGCGATATAAAGACGAAATTCGCCTTCGAATCCGTCACATGAAAACCAAGCGTTATAAGCTCCGAAGTAACGGCTTCACGTGTTGCATTGACCTTGGCAGTTGTCGCTTGGAAGTAAACTTCATCTTTAATTGCTGCGACTGCACCAGCTAATGCGAGACGATCAAGCGTATAGGAATTAAACGAGTTTTTCACTCGATTCAAGCCATCAATTAATTCCTCGCTGCCCAGTGCCCAGCCAACCCTAAGACCCGCTAGCGAACGTGATTTCGACAAAGTCTGAATAACAAGTACATTCGGATATTCCTTAACGAGCTTCGCTGCTGTTTCACCGCCAAAATCGATGTACGCCTCATCAATGATGACCACTTGATTCGGGTTGCTCTCCAGCACAATACGGAAGTCATCGACAGGAATCATTATCGCCGTTGGAGCATTCGGATTCGGGATAACGATACCGCCATTATTTCGGTTACAGAATTGTTCTAATGGCAAATTGAATTGCTCGTCCAACGGCACGAGATCAGCCTGTAGACCGTAAAACTCCGCATACACCTTATAGAAGCTGTATGTAATATCAGCGAACAGAATCGGGGCAGCAGGATCAAAGAAAGCGGCAAAGGCGAATGCCAGCACTTCGTCCGAACCGTTCCCCACAAACACTTCACGGGAATCCAATTGAAAGTACTCTGCAACCGTCTTTACCAGTTCATCGCAAGTCGGGTCTGGATATAGACGAAGATCCTCGTTAACAGCGCCTTGAATAGCTTCCAGCACCTTTGGTGAAGGAGGATAAGGATTCTCATTCGTATTCAACTTAATATATTTTTTGTCCTTTGGTTGTTCTCCTGGTACGTATGGAACCAAAGAGGCAGTTAGTGGACTCCAATATTTACTCAATGTCATTCATTCTCCCTTCTACTATCCTTCATGCTTTCTTGTTAACTATATTCTTCGCCCTACAATAACGAGATCCCTCTCGATGCCGTCCAATTCAGCTACTTTAGGCAGCAATGCCCATTGCTCGAATCCGAATTTGCCAAACAATGCTAAGCTAGCCTCATTATGACCGAACACGAAACCAAGCAGTGTGCGAATATGGAGTGCGGAGCTTGCCTCCAATGCTTGTCCAATTAAGAATGATCCGAGTCCACGTCCGCGTTGTTCCTCAGCAATATAGATACTAATCTCCGCAGTCGCGTTATATGCAGGACGACCATAGAAGGATTGGAAACTCTGCCAAGCAATCATCTCTCCCTTTTCTTCTACGACCCACAGCGGGCGAAAGTCGGGAGAATGCTCGTCAAACCACTTTCGTTTGCTCTCTACAGACACTTGCTCCAAATCTGCTGTCACTTTGCGAGAAGCGATTGTAGAATTGTATATGTCCACAATACGCGGCAAATCCGCCAGTATGGCATCTCTTATCTCATAGTTCAATCCACTCATACCTTTCTTGTTCAAAAGCTCGTCTATGTATAAATTGTACAACCTAGCAAGTATCTACACAAACAAAAAAAGACGTCCCCGACCCAATATTGGCCGTAAGGACGTTGTGATCACTGCTACCATTATACGTTCACAGCAGCTGTTGCCTTCTCCTCATGCATCGCAATCAGACCATCATGATGGGTCGAATAGATCGGTTGCAGTTCCTCCTGCGTAATGTATCGTTTGGCACTATTGACGGCAGTTGGACCTTCCGTGAAGCCTCCAGCTATAAGCTTCAGCTTGCTTGGATAGTTCGCGCCGTCACCCGCAGCAAATACGCCTGGCAGACTTGTCGTCATCCAACAGTCGACCCCAATACGATCTTCTATAATTTCCAAGCCCCAATGCTTAACAGCGCCGAGGTCAGCCATAATTCCGTGATTAACAATAACCTCATCCACTGCTATTTCTTTCGTCTCATTGCTGTCTACCTGTTCGATGGTCACTTTTTCGATTACTCCGTCAATCCCATGTACTTCTTTCAATAAAAACGGTGTAATAATTTCAACAGAAGAGTTGCGCATCTGTGTCACATTGCTCTCATGACCGCCAAACTCATCACGGCGATGGACAACGGTGACTTTAGCCGCTATGGGTTCTAATGCGTTGGCCCAGTCCACAGCCGAATCACCGCCGCCAGAAATGAGCACCTTCTTATTGCGAAAATGTTCAAGACTGTCTACCGAATAATGCAAGTTGCGCCCCTCATAGATTTCTACGCCATCTTGATCCAACTTGCGTGGAACGAAAGTACCATGTCCAATCGCCAAAATAACAGTACGCGTGAGATGTTCCACACCTGTATGGCTAGTCAAGCGAATCGTTCCATCCTGCAATCGATCGCATTTGTCTATTCGCTGCGATAATACGATAGTCGGCTTGAAGGTCATTCCCTGCCGTATGACCTGCTCTTTGAACTGTGCTCCAGAGATCGCGTCAATTCCGCCGATGTCATGCAATATTTTATCCGGATAGAATTGCAATTTACCTCCGAGCTCATCTGCACTCTCGATAATCTTCGTTTTCATTTCCCGCATTCCACTATAAAAAGCAGAGAACAGACCTACAGGTCCTCCACCAATAATCGTCACATCATATAATTCAGCATGCTGCAATTCTGCCACCTCGATCGCTCCCCTTCGGCAAAACCATTATTTGCTCCATTATATGTGATAATGATTATCAACGTCAACTGGCAGGCTGACTTTCCGCCCTCTATTTTTGTTTATGGTCGAGTGGTAGGAGCTGTTGCTTGATTAGGACTTGGCTCCCTCCAGCCCAGCTTCTGTGCAAGCTTATCCATACTGGATTTTACACCAGGTACCTCATTGTTTCTCATCATGTATATAAGTACTGCATTATTTGCCTCGTAATATAGAGGTGAATAGATGGTGTCGATCAACGCGGTTTGCTCTTTAATCGTCTTCAATCCCGAATGCATCTCTATCGGCGACCCAAAAATATAAATGTATAACAATTCACCATTATCAAGCTCGTAAGCTTCTTGTACCGATTGATCCAATTGGTATTGCTCGATCATATCCGTTGGCTTGCCCTTTATTTGCTGAAGCTCCATTTCGCTGTGAATATCATCCATCTGATGCAATCGAAGATCTGGACCCTGAGCATTGAAGCAGCCTGACAAAAACAACAGTAAACAAATAGCACTTATACATAAACTAGGTTTCAAATCATAGCCTCCTTCTTATTTAAGAAGACGAAGGAAGGCAGAAAATTGTTCCAATATTAGGTGAAACAACGTCATGTTTCCTTTACAAGAACTCTATTATTTTTCATCTATTTCATCGGTTATAATTTAGAAAATCTAATCAAGAATAATACGAAACTAGGTGATATGGATGAATACTTTACTTACTCATTTATGCTTAGCAGGAAATTCGGTTGATCTTGTGTTAATGGATTCATCTCATATAGCAGGTTTGACTGGAGTCATGTTGCAAGAGGAAATATGGGAGTTCACTTGGCGTAAATTCACCACACTTGAGCAAGTGAATGAAATGGTAAACGAAGCAATGGAACAAAAAAATAAAGGCAGTCAGCTGCCGTTTGTTATTATAGACAAGAACTCTGGTCAAATTATAGGAACGACTAGAATTAGCAACATCGATTCGGTTCATCGACATGCCGAAATCGGCTGGACCTTCCTATCCCCTCATGTATGGAGAAAAGGAATTAACACAGAATGTAAATTCCTTTTGCTGCAATATTGCTTTGAGCAGCTGCAGCTGCTGCGCGTACAGTTCCTGGTAAGCGGTCATAACTATCGATCACAGAAAGCAGTTGAGCGACTAGGCGCTGTTAAAGAAGGGATACTTCGCAAGCATAAGTTGAAAATGGACGGCTCCATTCATGACACCATCATTTACAGCATATTAGACTCAGAATGGCCGCAGATGAAAACTCATCTCTTGGCATTGATGGAGAAGAAAGATGTTCAATCTGATGCTGTACTAAGTTAGTCTTAGATCACGGAGCTGCCGGGCTATCTGGCAGCTCCATCTTTGTCATAGACCTATCCAATAAGTCACTTAAGTCAAATCCACCGAATAAATGTTTTATGATGAACCCCAATGTGATGGCTCTCTGCCCATTCCTTTAATTCCTTGATCGCCTTATCCTCATCCTCAATAAAACGAAAGGCTAGAAAAACAATTTTTTTGCCTTTCCGCCTAATGCCTATTAATGGATTAAAATAACCTTCTACATAGATTTGATCGATTGTCTCTGCTGTTATGGAATGATCATGAACGATGAGTTCGTCGGTACCAAACGTAATGGCAGAAGGCTTCTCGATCCTTTTCATGAACAAGAATATAAATAAGGTCATAAACAGGACAAGCAAGCCTATTCCTATATAGAAGAAAGCATCTAGATCATGTCTTCTAAAGCCTCTTATTATCGAATTCACTTGCACAGCTGCTAGTATAAACATTCCAATAAGCAGCTTGGTGTTTTTAGGATTTTTAATAGTGATACTTTTCAACTTTAACGCCCCCTTGTGTACTAAATTATACCACACCGCCTAAAGCCCCTCTTGTCCATAGGCTTGGTATGACATCTTCCCTTCTAGGCAATAGTAAATAATTGTAGTTATTTGGGTAACATGGGTTAATGATGAAACTTTGACGCGATTAACATGACATTTGTCATATACGTAAACAGACGTTTATGACTACTAGGCTGTACGTATTATTTCTATAATGGATATAGAGATGGAAGACGTCTAAGTTTCGGATGTTCTCCAGGCGTTACACTGAGGAGGAATACATGCGATGACACAACAAACTAAACAAGCACAACTAAAAAAAACGATCGCTCCCTATGAAAAAACGGATATGAAATCCAGTGTCCGACAGTTAGTGAACACCCTGTTACCATTAGCCTTACTTTGGTACGGTGCCTATCTAAGTCTTTCCGTGTCTCTTTGGTTGACCTTTCCAATAGCGATCCTTACTTCAGGATTTGTTATAAGAACATTTATTATCTTTCATGACTGCTGTCACGGCTCATTCTTCAAGAATCGTAAAGCTAATGCTATTCTCGGCACCATTACCGGTGTCCTAACGCTTGTCCCTTATGCACAATGGAAACATAGCCACTCGATCCATCATGCGACAAGCAGTAACTTGGATAAACGCGGAGTCGGCGATATCTGGATTCTTACCGTTGATGAATATGCAGCTTCTTCCTTCTGGCGTCGAATGGCTTACCGTATATATCGCAATCCCGTTGTTATGTTTGGTCTTGGTCCAATTGGTGTATTCATGATTCAGTATCGTTTCAACCGCAAGGGAGCAAGACGCAAGGAACGTATCAATACTTATGTAACGAATATCTCAATTGTTGCATTGTATGCTGTATTATGCTGGGCAGTTGGCTGGCAGGCTTTTATCCTTATACAAGGTCCGATTTTCTTCGTATCTGGTTTGCTTGGCATTTGGTTGTTCTACGTGCAGCATCAGTTCGAGGATTCCTATTTTGAGAATGAAGATGAGTGGAGCTATGTGAAAGCAGCCGTAGAAGGCAGCTCGTATTATAAGCTCCCTAAACCGCTTCAATGGATTACAGGTAATATCGGCTTCCATCACGTTCATCATTTGAGCCCGAAGGTGCCTAACTATTACTTGGAGGAAGCGCATAACATGACCCCTCCCCTGCAGCAAGCGACGACGATTACATTGCGTACGAGTCTAAGCTCACTACGCTTCCGTCTGTGGGATGAAGAGAATAAAACTTTTATCGGATATAGAGAACTAAAGAATCGGCTTCGCAAGTCCAAAACGGATAATGATAATGACAATGACATCAACCCGATTGATACTCGCCTTCGTCGACCAGTCTAATATATATTGGGTTTTATAAGCGTTCAACTTATAAAGCCTTTATCTCAAAAAGCTAGGCATGCTACACTATAACTATCTATTTGAATCAAAGGGTGGACGACCATGAATAAGTGGCATCAGATTTTCCATAAAAGCACCGGGCTTAGCCCTTATGTATGGGTCGTCTTCTGTATCCTCCCCTTCTATTTCATTCTTCGTTCTTCGACGACTTACGAAGTCGTATACGGAGTTGCACTAATTATTTTGTTCTTTGTCTGTTATGTCATGTCCTTTGTATCGAAGGGATGGCAGGTATACTTCTGGACAAGTGTGCAAATTGTCATTTCTATCGCGATGACATTGCTGTTCAGCTATGTGTACTTTGCCATCTTTTTAGCATTTTTTATTGGCAATATCCAGAACAAAGCTGGCTTTATTACTTTATATACCGTCCATATCGTTACATCGTTCGCAACCATCAACTACGGATTCGCCACTTCTAATGCGCTATTGTTCAATCAATTCCCCTTTGTTCTAATCAGCCTTATTATTATCATTCTGCTTCCCATCAACAACTACAACCGCAATAAGCAAGAAAGGCTGGAGGAGAAGCTCGAGGATGCTAATAAACGAATTTCTGAACTGGTGAAGCTTGAAGAACGACAACGTATCGCCCGAGATTTGCATGATACACTGGGTCAGAAGCTCTCTTTAATTGGCCTTAAGAGTGATCTTGCAGGCAAACTAGTGAACAGTAATCCAGTGCAAGCTCAAGCTGAAATGAACGATGTTCGACAAACTGCTAGAACCGCATTAAAGGAAGTTAGGGAGCTTGTTACACAAATGAGGGGTACACGAGTTGAAGAAGAGATGTTCCGCATTAAACAAATTCTCAAAGCCGCGGAAATCGACTTCACCTTGGAAGGCGATCCAGCATCAACGAATACCAATTTACTTACCGAGAATGTTCTAAGTATGTGTCTTAAGGAAGCTGTCACCAATGTAATCAAGCATAGTGAAGCTTCGAGCTGCCTTATCTCGATTGAGCCTTCCAGGGATGATCTCACCATTCGTGTACAAGATAATGGCAAGGGTCACGCTGATCAAAAGGATTGCTATAAAGGGAACGGTATCCGAGGGATGAGGGAAAGACTAGAGTTCGTGAATGGAAGCTTGGACATCGTATCCAACCCAGGGACGACGCTCATCATTAAAGTGCCGTATATTATTAAACAAACGTAGGAGAGGTGAATGGGAATGATACGAATCGTCATTGCGGAAGATCAACGAATGCTCTTAGGTGCTCTAGCATCACTGCTAGATTTGGAAGAGGATATGCAGGTAGTCGGCAAAGCCAGCAACGGCGAAGATGCGCTCGCTCTTGTTCATCTCCATAAGCCGGACATCTGTATTATGGATATTGAGATGCCAGCAAAAAGCGGACTCGATGCTGCTGAAGAGTTAAAAGGAGCAGGCTGCAAAGTCATTATTTTAACGACATTTGCGATATCTGGTTATTTTGACCGTGCCTTGAAGGCTGGAGTGAGCGGTTATTTATTAAAAGACAGCCCTAGCGAGGAGCTTGCGGACTCCATTCGCAGTATAATGGCTGGACGACGTATATATGCACCGGAGCTGGTTGATGAAGCATACGGGGAAGGCAACCCGCTTACCGAACGTGAGAAAGAAGTGCTTGGACTTATTGCCGACGGCAAGAACACGAAGGAAATCGCTACGCAGCTCTATATTACGACAGGAACCGTCCGCAACTATATATCCGTTATTCTAGACAAGCTCGACGTTAGCAATCGAATCGAGGCTATTACACGTTTTAAGGAAAAAGGATGGTTTAAGTAATTACACTTAGACCATCCTTTCCTCTACTATTCTACAATTTGACTCGTTACATTACTTTTGTCCCCGCAATAAAAATATGAATCGCTCGCTTATCCTCACGCAATCCGATCATAAACGCACTTACGATTGTGCCAATACCAAAGGTGATCATATAGACGATTCCACCAACAAGACTGCGCAGCAGCATCGTCCCTATTCCAGGCGCTGAACCATCGAGCTTCATGATTTGTATGTTGCATATTCGTTTCCCAATCGTAAAGCCATTCCAAATGACTGGCAGCAATAAGGAATACAAGAAATAGAAATAGTTCATTATCCTCTCAGCTTTATCCCAGTTATGTGTAAATATCGTAAAAAGAATCGTCAATGGTATTGCAATAATAAGCGAATCCAATAACAGCGCACCTAAACGAATCCAAAATCCCGCGTTCATATTCCATTCCCCCAGAGTTATAGGATCATTAGCTGTTGACGTTAGTCGTTGTATTCTTCGTATCCCATATCACAATAATGATCCGATTCACAACAGCTAGTATTCCGAATCCAATTGCGAATGCTTGATAACCGAGATCGTATAGACATAGAAATGCACCCACAATAAAAAGGGACTCGATGACTAGTCGCCACAATAGGCTTAACTGAATAGTCCGTTTCGGAGAAAGAGTTTTCCCCCATATAAAGGCCCCTGCAATCGGCAGTCCAAGCCCCGCTAAGAATTGAATGAATAAACCTTGCTCCAGCTTAAAACCCCAATAAGCGAATGAAAGAAAGATAACTAGCTCCAATAAGAAACGGACCATAAGATTTATTCCAATAAACATAGCCACACTCCTGTACTCATTCTCGCAAAATGATTGATTTATTTCCCTGCAAATCCACCACCTATTGGTGAATCCTCTTGTTTAATTATAGTTCCATTTATATACATAAATAAAGGGCTGTTCCATAAGGATTTACACCCTTTGGAACAGCCTCTCTATCAAATATATATTAAGCTTTGGATGGATCAAACGAGCTCTTCAGCGATACGATCCGATTGAAGACTAGCTTATCCGCAGTTGTATCCTTCGGATCAACGTTGAAGTAGCCATGACGGAAAAATTGGAATTTATCGCCGCCAGCTGCATCCTTCATATTCGGTTCAACGAAGCCATGCTGAATCGTTTGATTATTCGGATTGATGTAGTCTAGGAATGTCTTGCCTTCTTCCTCTTCTTCATCATTCATAATTAGCGGTTCATACAGACGGAAGTCTGCTGGTACAGCCTGCGAAGCGTCTACCCAGTGAATCGTACCTTTCACCTTGCGAGCGTTGAAGCCAGAACCGCTCTTCGTCGCTGGATCGTAAGTACAACGCAATTCAATGACATTGCCATCGGCATCTTTGATCACTTCTTGGCAAGTAATGAAGTATGCATGCTTCAGACGCACTTCATTGCCAGGGAACAATCGGAAATATTTGGGAACCGGTTTCTCCATGAAATCATCCTGTTCGATATAAATTTCCCGTGAGAACGGAATTTGGCGTGAGCCCATCTCTTCGTTCTCTGCATTGTTCTCTGCTTCAAGCAGCTCCGTTTGGCCTTCTGGATAGTTCGTAATGACAACCTTGAGCGGTTGCAGGACCGCCATTGTGCGAAGCGCCTTCAGCTTCAGATCCTCACGGATGTAAAACTCCAGCATCCGCTCATCAACTTCGCCATTCGATCTAGTAACGCCGATTCCACGGCAAAATTCACGAATCGATTCAGCCGTGTAGCCTTTGCGGCGAAGTCCGCTGATCGTAGGCATACGTGGATCATCCCAGCCATCGACAACCTTCTCATCTACGAGCTGCTTTAGCTTTCTTTTGCTCATAACCGTATTTGTTATATTAAGACGACCAAATTCATATTGATGCGGTACAGCATCCATCTCGCATTCCGCAATCGCCCAATCATACAGCGGACGATGATCAGCGAATTCCAACGTACAGATGGAGTGAGTGATTCCTTCGATAGCATCGCTAATCGGGTGTGCATAGTCATACATCGGATAGATGCACCAAGCGTCGCCAGTCCGGTGATGATGCGAATGTGAAATCCGATAGAGCACCGGATCACGAAGTGTAATGTTAGGAGACGCCATATCAATCTTGGCCCGCAATACCTTCTCACCATTCTTGAATTCACCAGCGCGCATCCGTGCGAACAGATCTAGGTTCTCTTCCGCGCTGCGATCACGGTAAGGACTGTTTTGCCCAGGCTCTGTCAAAGTACCGCGTGTTTCACGAATTTCATCAGCTGTGAGATCGCAGACATAAGCCTTGCCCTTCTTAATCAACAATACTGCACGGTTATATAATTCTTCGAAATAATCGGAAGCAAAACGCAGATCATCCCAATCGAATCCCAACCAGCGTACATCCTCTTGAATCGATTCTACGTATTCCGTATCTTCTTTGACAGGGTTCGTATCATCAAAGCGCAGATTCGTTCTTCCTTTAAACTCATCCGCAAGTTCAAAGTTCAGGCAGATCGATTTGGCATGCCCAATGTGCAAATAACCATTCGGTTCCGGTGGAAAGCGGGTCACGATTTCCTGCACGCGGCCTTCTCTCAAATCTTCGACGACGATGTTCTTAATAAAACTAGAGGATGATGACTTATTCTCCACTGTGTTTTCCACGGCGACCAACCTTCCCTCAATAAATAATATCTTCCTATCATACACAAAATTGCGGGAAATTACACGAATGAAGTATTATCATCAATGCTCATCCTAGATTCGGAAAGATTAGCGTTAAGAGACCAGCAGAATACAAGAGGACAAGCACGACTAGAATCGGTGCCACGAACCGGACCATAAACAGCCATACACGGAACCAAGGCGCCGATAAGCCTGATTCCTCCGCAACTCCTTTCCACACATAACCAACAAATAACGTAACGATTAACCCTCCGACTGGTAAAATAATATTGGAGCAAATGAAATCAACCCAGTCGAATAACGATTTATTACCGAATTCCAATCCATCCACTGCACCTCCTACAGATAGGGCAGAAGGGACTCCGATAAGGAAGATGGCAGCAGCTATTACAATTACAGATAGACTGCGGCTCCAACCAAACTTATCTTTTACGAACGCAACAGGTACTTCAAGCAAGGAAACTGTCGAAGTAAGTGCTGCAAAGGCGAGCAATAAGAAGAACAATCCTCCGAATAAATTTCCTAGAGGCATAGCTCCGAATGCCGCCGGAAGCGCTACGAATACTAACCCAGGTCCCTGTCCCGCTTCAATGCCGAATGAGAAGGTAGTAGGGAATATAATCAGCCCTGCTAGAAAGGCATACAGCAAGTCGCCTAGTCCAATTGCAATCGTCGCACCGCCAAGTGACTGTCGTTTATCAACATATGCACCATAGGTAATCATCGTCCCCATTCCAAGCGAAAGGGAAAAGAATGCATGTCCTAATGCAACAAGCGCTGACTCTGCAGAGAGTTTGCTGAAATCTGGCCTTAAGAAGAAGGATACACCCTCTCCAGCTCCATCTAACGTTAGCGCTCTAATCACTAGAATGACTAATAAAATAACAAGTCCAGGTATGAAGATTTTATTGAATTTCTCAATCCCGGCTGATACACCTTTAATAATAACCAAGGCGGTTAGAAACAGAGCAATGAATTGCCAGATGACCGGATTCCAGCTTCCGATGAAGCTGTCGAACTGCCCTGCGTAATCTGTACTCTTGAATAGCTGTCCGCTAAACGATATAACCGCGTAATACATCGTCCATCCCGCTACTACTGCATAGAAGGAGAGAATGAAGAAGGGAGCTATTATAGAGATGAAGCCTAATGCGCCCCAACCTTTTTTCCCGCTAAGCCGTTGGAATGAGGACGACACACTTCCCCGACCCCCGCGACCAATTGCAAGTTCGGCTAATAACACAGGCAATCCGATGATAACTAGACATATGACAAATAAGAGGAAAAATGCTGCTCCTCCGTATAATCCCGTAATGTATGGGAATTTCCACATGTTCCCTAGTCCTACTGCACTGCCTATTGCCGCAAAAATAAACCCGGAAGATGTGAACCTCTCGCTCACTCCCTTCCCTTTATCTAACCCCACATGTCGTTGTTCCTTCATTTAACGATACCTCTCCTTGTCATTTCTTCTCATGATGTCTGCTATTTGCTAGTATGACCTGGTGTAACCCGTTTCACTCTACTCTCTAATTGGATTGCAGAACAGGAGATCATTACCTTTTTTTCAAAATAACACGCGGTAATTATTTACAATCTAAAAATTAAAAATAACTCCCTTGAAACGACAAAACGCCCCCGCAATCCATCTGCGAGGACGTTTAATTATTGTTTATTATAGAAGCTTCTCGATATCGGAAGTCATGTTCAGTGGCTCATCTGTTGATTCAAACCGTTTGACGACGTTGCCTTCACGATCTATGAGGAACTTCGTAAAGTTCCATTTGATCGAATTACCTTCTAGATAGTGGGGAAGCTTTTCCGTTAGAAAAGCATTTAACATTTTGCCGCTAGCTTCAGTTGTATCAAATCCATTGAATGGCGCTTGCTCGGATAAGTATGCAAACAAAGGATGAGCCGTCTCATCACGTACATCCGTCTTCGCGAACAATGGGAAAGTAACCCCGTAATTCAGTTGGCAAAAGCTTTGTACATCCGAGTTCGAGCCTGGCTCTTGTTCGCCGAATTGGTTGCTTGGAAAGCCGAGAATTTCGAGGCCTTGCTCTTTGTATTGCTCGTAAACCTTTTGCAAATCACTATATTGAGGAGTAAATCCGCACTTGCTGGCGGTATTCACGATAATAACCACTTTACCCTTGTATTGCTCCAAGCTTACTTGCTCGCCTTTAATCGTCTCTGCTTGATAGGAATAAATAGACATGATCATACGCCTCCTGAGTGTTATGTAAATTTTATTCAATTAAATTGTATACAATTTATACGACTAAGATTATCATACTGCCTATGCTAAGTCAATCTTAATACCCCTGCCTATTTGCTCACTGGGTCTCTACCCTATGAAGCCTAACCCAGTCACTGAGCATAGCTAGCCTCCAAGGAATTATCATACCAAAGGCAAGTAAATAGAAGATTGCCCCTGTCTGCGGAATAGACATATACTTCTCCACCACGCTATGTAGTGATAATCGGATTAGGAGCAATGTAATCATAATAAAGATGAACGCTTTGGAGCGCCTCACATAAATATCTTCTTCTACCCGTTCCAACCTCGTCGTCACGATTAATGGGAATGCAAATATGAGCAAGCCTGTTCCGAAGGCACTCAGACCCCAGCCCCAAGCAATATGAGTCATTGGAAAAGCAAACATAATAAGCCCTGTGGACATGCCAAGCGGCGGTATTATTATTTTACGCAAATTAGTTGGCTGTTTGCCCGCACGTATACGCAATATGATCAACATTAATCCCGCCATAACTGAGCCTATAATGGCTCCGAGCTGGATTATTTCTGTAGAGAACGACATCAAGTTCAACCTCCGTTCCACTGATGTGGATACCCTTATTCCATATCTACCATCGTACTTTAAAATAATTCGCACTGCAAATTTCTTCATATAGTATGAGAGGGTCGACCCTCATCTTGTGTACTTAGAGAGAAAATAGAAAGGATGCCGCAATTAGGTCTTGTGGACCTAATTACGACATCCTTTTCAAGAATAGATTTCCTAGGTATGGCAACAAGCTTACTAATTAGTAAGCTCCTCTTATGTAAGGATGCACCTGATCATGGTAAAAGGTGGCCAATCTATTCTGTTCTTCCACCGTGAATCGTGGAACAGACAGCGCCGCAAGGTTATCCTCGACTTGGCGAACATTACGGAATCCTGGAATAACGCAAGTGACCGCTTCATGATCAAGGAGCCACCTTAATGAAGCACGTGTCATATTGCCGCGGCCATCCGCGATCCAGCGCAATTGTTCAGCAAGCTCCACGCCTTTCGTGAAGCCAAGTCCAGCGAATGTCTCACCCACGTTAAATTGTTCTCCGTTCTCGTTATAACGGCGATGATCATCAGCCTCGAACGTCGATTGTGCTGTAAATTTTCCAGTAAGCAATCCACTTGCCAGTGGAAGACGCACCAATATACCAACACCGCGTCGATGCGCCTCATCTAGCAGACGCTCCAGAGGCTTTTGCCGGAATATATTAAAGATAACTTGAAGCGAGCGAACATTCGGTTGTTCCAGGCAGAGCAGCCCTTCCTCCACCGATTCAACGCTTACGCCATAGTGAAGAATTTTACCTTCAGACTGCAATTGATCTAATACGCGGAATACGCTTCCCTCTTGCAAGATTGACAGCGGCGGACAATGAATCTGATACAGATCGATTCGCTCGCGTTCCAACCGCTTTAAGCTAGCTTCGCAATAAGCGCGCACCGCAGCTTCTGAATACGTAGCAGGATCATGAATATCCCCCGCACGGCAAAATTTCGTTGCCACATGGATTTCATCTTCTCTCCCTTTCGTAGCTTGAGCCAGCAGCCGTTCACTATGTCCATCACCGTATACATCAGCCGTATCAAAAAAATTAACGCCTGCTTCTATAGCCGCTTCGAGTGCCAGTAAAGATTCTTTATCATTGACGCTGCCCCAAGAGCCGCCGATCGCCCAAGTACCGAAGCTGATCTCACTCACTTGTAGCTCAGATGAACCTAATTGACGATAAAACATCGTTAAACCGCCTCCTGAATGGTATCATTTCTGTTTACTCCGTCAGTGTACCCTATATATAGGATGACGCACAACAAATGGACAGTAATCTTTAATTTCTTGGGTGGCAAGTCTTGACACACTTCTTACAAGGGAAATACTATATAGTTAGCCGACAAACTAATTCTGCTAATTTACGAACAAAGGAGATTTTATCCGTTATGCATAGAGGTAATGATCTTGATCATGTCATGCGTACAATACGGCATCTGACGCGGATGCATCAGCAACAAATGAATACTCTTCTGCATGATTATGATATCTATCCGGGGCAACCACCGCTTATGTTCGCTTTAAAACGTGGTCCTGGGCGGAGCCAAAGCGAGCTTGCCAAAGAGCTCGATATTAAGGCTGCTACGTTGACGATTATGCTGAACCGGATGGAGAAGCATGGTATCGTCAGGCGTGAAGCGGATAGCCTTGACCAACGGGTTTCTCGGATTTTTTTGACCGATAAGGGTAGTTCCATGCTCGGAGAAATTCATGAAACACTGCATAGGCTGGAAGAACAAGCTATGGACGGTTTTAACGAAGAAGACCAGCTTCTACTTCGAGCACTATTAGCTAGAATTAGCAACAATATGAAGCGATACAGCGGACAGACTGACGACTCACAAGAATCGGTTCACACTGACGCACATTCTTAAGGGGTGACAACTCAATCTATGCTCAAATTAGCAAAATACTTAAAACCGCACTGGGTGGCTGTCATGCTCGCCCCGCTGCTCATGATTCTTGAGGTAAGTATGGATCTCCTGCAGCCAGCATTAATGGCCAGCATTGTAGACGATGGCATTGTGAAGCGTGACCTGGCCCATATTCAGACGAACGGACTGTTCATGCTCGGCGCAGCATTGATTGGTCTTATTGGCGGTGTAGGCTGTACCGTGTATTCCTCCATTGCCTCGCAAAAATTCGGCGCCGATTTGCGCAGTGATTTATTTCGCAAGGTGCAGACCTTCTCATTTCGTAATTTGGATGAATTAAAGACTGGCTCCATCATTACACGGTTAACCAATGACATTGTGCAATTGCAATCCATGGTTCAAATGCTGTTGCGCATCTTCGTACGATCGCCCTTCTTGGCAATAGGCAGCATTATTATGGCGGTTATCATCAGTCCGAAGCTTGCTATTATTCTCGCTATCGTTGTGCCTCTTCTGTTTCTCGTTATGTATGTGCTCATCCGTTCTACCCTGCCTCTATTCTCTACGATGCAGAAGAAGCTTGATGGAGTGAATTCCGTTCTGCAAGAAAATTTCGCAGGGATTCGAGTGTCCAAAGCTTTCGTTCGCGCTGGCTATGAGAACAAACGATTCGGACGCGCTAATACCGACTATGCAGAGACTGCTATTAAAGCAATGCGCCTTATTGCGCTCAACATGCCTATTTTGACCTTTATTCTGAACGTAAGCATCGTTGCAGTGTTATGGTACGGGGGTCTGGATACGCAAAATGATGTTATGCCCGTAGGCGATCTTGTCGCTTTTATCAACTATGTCACACAAGTCATGTTCTCACTGTCGATGGTCGGCATGATGCTCGTTCGTTTCTCCAGTGCTAAAGTTTCGGCTGAACGTATTAGTGAGGTATTAGATGCCGAATCGGAAATCCAAACGAAGGAAGATGCTTCACAGCATGCTTACAGAAACGGTGAGATCATCTTCGATCAAGTATCCTTCACCTATAATTCGGCGAGCACAGCTGAGCCTGTCTTACGAGATATTAGCTTTACCGCTAAGCCCGGCCAGACTATCGCTTTACTAGGTGCCACCGGTTCCGGTAAATCAACACTCGTTAATCTGATTCCTAGACTATATGACGTAACGAAGGGACGGGTGTTGCTCGATGGAACCGATGTGCGTGAGATCGATTTGGAGCATCTCCGCAGTCAGATTGGGATCGTATTGCAGGAATCTATTCTATTTACCGGATCTATACGTGACAATATTCGTTTCGGCAAATCGGATGCTTCCGATGAAGAAGTTGAAGTTGCCGCGAAAGCCGCTCAAGCAGATGGTTTTATCACAGAGATGCCGGATGGCTATAATACCTTGCTCGGTCAGCGCGGAGTGAACTTATCCGTCGGACAGAAACAGCGGATTTCCATCGCCCGTGCACTGTTGCTGAAGCCTTCGATACTTATTTTGGATGACAGCACCAGCGCTATTGATATGGGGACTGAATCACGTATACAAGCAGCCCTTAAGCAGCTTATGCAAGGTCGAACCAGCTTCCTCATTGCACAACGTATCTCCTCCGTTATCGAAGCGGATAAAATACTGCTGTTAGACGATGGTCAGTTAATTGCTGAAGGCACTCATCAGGAACTATTAGAAAATTGCGAGCTGTACCAAGACATTTACCGTTCGCAAGCAGGCAAGGAGGAATCGGTGTATGGCTGATGCAGAATCGAGAACAAAATTGCAACCTCCGCGTGAATTGCCCAATCTCGGCATGCGCGGCGGACCGCCGGGAATACCTTTGTCCAAGGCAAAACCGAAGAATACGATGCAAACGGTGCAGCGTATATGGCATTATTTGAAGCAATATCGTGCTGCTCTGATCGGTGTATTTATCGCAACGCTAGGTGCAACTGTATTGTCACTCATTGCCCCTTATTTGATTGGTCATGCTATCGATACCTATATCATTCCGAAGCAGTATGAAGGCATGCTGAAGCTTTGTCTTGGCCTGCTTGCTGCCTATACGGGAACAGCAGCCTTGACTTGGGTTCAGCAGCATTTGGTCGTTAAAGCTTCACAGCATACGGTAAGGGATATGCGGAGGGATATATTCGCCAGGCTGCAGAAGCTGCCCCTCCGTTTCTTCGATAGCAAGACGCATGGCGAGTTAATGAGCCGCTCAACGAATGATATCGAGAACGTATCCAGTACGCTTAGCCAAAGCGTTACTCAGCTAATGTCCAGTATCATCATGCTAGCGGGCTCGCTCGCGATCATGCTCTATTTGAACGTTTGGCTGACACTGCTAAGTATGGTTACGATACCACTCGTTATGCTTTTTACGAAAAAAGTAGCTGGCTACACCCGTCAGTTTTTCACCGGACAGCAGCAAAACTTAGGTGAACTGAATGGGTTCATTGAAGAAACCGTATCCGGGCAAAAGGTTGTACAGATCTATCGCCGAGAGCAGCGTGCTGCAGCCCAATTTGACGAGATTAACGGGAAACTCACTAAGGTCAGTATCAAAGCACAGATCTACTCGGGTACCATTGGACCCTTCATGAACGTATTCAACAACTTCAGCTTCGCATTGATTGCAACTGTCGGCGGTTGGATGGTGTTCCGTGACTGGACGACTGTCGGCGTTATCGTCAGCTTCCTGAATTATTCCAAGCAATTTCAGCGGCCACTGAATGAGCTTGCGAACCAGTTCAACTTATTGCAGTCCGCAGTTGCGGGGGCTGAACGAGTCTTCGAGATGATGGATAAAGAATCAGAATATGAAGACGATGGTACGAAGATGCTTACCGCAGTTAAAGGCGAGGTAAGATTCAATCAAGTGGCATTCAGCTATAAGGAAGATGTGCCTATTCTGAAGAACGTATCGCTGCTGGCTGAACCTGGACAGATGATTGCGCTGGTCGGTCCCACTGGTGCAGGTAAAACGACGATCATTAACTTGCTGACAAGGTTCTATGATATCGACCAGGGCTCAATCACGCTCGATGGCGTCGACATTCGCGAGATCAGCAAAGATAGCCTGCGCAGCAAGCTCGGCATCGTGCTCCAAGACGCTTACGTCTTCTCCGATACGATTCGCGAGAATATCCGCTATGGCAGGCTCGACGCCACCGACGCGGACATCGAGGCTGCGGCGCGGCTGGCGAACGTACACAGCTTCATCAAGAAGCTGCCGCAAGGCTACGACAGTTTGCTGTCCGCAGGCGGCAGCAATTTGAGTCAAGGGCAGCGTCAGCTGCTGACGATTGCCCGCGCGGTGCTGGCTGACCCGGCCGTCCTCATCCTCGATGAGGCGACCAGCAGCATTGACACTCGGACAGAGATGCATATTCAAGCGGCTATGCGCACGCTGATGCAAGGACGAACCAGCTTCGTCATTGCCCATCGACTCAGCACAATCCGCGAGGCCGACCAGATCCTCGTGGTCGGCGACGGAGGCATCATGGAGCGCGGCACCCATGATGCGTTGCTCGAACAGCGCGGCTTCTATTACGAACTGTACATGAGCCAATTCAAGCGCAGCAGCTAAGTCAGTGCAACAGGGCTACAGTTAACAACTGTTGCTTGCTCTTGTTCTTGCTCTTACTCTTACTCTTGCTCTTGCTCTTGCTCTTGCTCTTGTTCTTGTTCTTGCTCTTACTCTTACTCTTGCTCTTGCTCTTGCTCTTGCTCTTGCTGCTTGCTGCTTGCTCTATTGCGTAACTGAGATCCTACACTTACTTCTACCGTAAAAAGCTGTTTCAGGCGCTCTAAATGCGATCGTACAGTTAAAACGCCCTTCCAAGCCCTTATTTACTCAAAAACCGGAATAATAGATGTACGTTTGCAGTTACAGCATACGATGAGCGTCTAATAACCGTTTCTAAATGTACGATCGCAGTTACGTTAGTCGATTGGCTTCCAGAAAACACACTAAATGTACGTTCACAGTTACCCAAGCCGGTCGATACCTAAATTACAAAAGCACCACATACAAAGGGACGGTCCCCGAAGTCAATTACTACGACTTCGAAGACCGTCCCTTTTCAACTATTTATGCCTGAGGCACGTACTTGCGGATATCGACACCGATGCCTTCGGACAGCTTAGTGCCCAGCTCAACGTTAGCACGGAAGAAGTTGCACACTGCCCGCAACTGGATCTCCTCGTTCACCTGTTTTAATTCGCCTATCAGATTCTTCACCAAGTTGTTTCGTTGTTCAAGTGGCAATGATAAATACCGCTCGCCCGCTTGTGTGAAATCATCCGTTTTATCGATACGCTGACGGCCGGCTGAACCTTGCAAAGGAATGTAGCTGTCCTTGTACTCAGCCGTTTCCTTCACGCTCTCCGATGCACTATTCGGCTCGAAATTAACGGTAGAAGGATCGGCATTCATCACCATTGCACCATCGCGTTGATGATTGCGTACAGGTGCATAAGGGCAGTTCACCGGAATCTGCAAGTAATTCGCACCTAACCGATACCGCTGGGTATCCGGATAAGAGAACAATCGTCCTTGCAGCAGCTTGTCTTCGGAGGGCTCAATTCCCGGCACAAGTGCGCTAGGCGAGAATGCAGACTGCTCAACCTCAGCAAAATAATTAACTGGATTACGGTTCAACGTCATCGTGCCTACTTTATGCAGCGGGTACATATCTTCCGGCCATATCTTAGTTGGATCAAGAGGATCGAATGCATAACGCTCTACATGCTCCGGAGGAAGCAACTGTACATGAAGATCCCACTCTGGATAATTGCCGAGCTCAATCGAATCGAACAAGTCTCTCGTAGCATGGTTGAAATCACGTCCTTGCATCTCTGCTGCTTCTTCAGCTGTGAAATTACGCACGCCCTGCTGAGACTTCCAATGATACTTCACATAAGTGACTTTACCCTCAGCATTAATCCACTTGAAAGCATGAACGCCAAAGCCATCCATCTCCCGATAAGTAGCAGGCGTACCATCGTCAGAGAATACCCAAGTTAGCATATGTGTGGATTCAGGCGAAAGCGACATGAAATCCCAATAACGTCCAGGCTCTTGTACATTTGTATTTGGTGCTGGCTTTAATGAATGAACCATATCTGGAAACTTCATAGCATCACGGATAAAGAATACCGGCAGATGATTGCCAACAATGTCCAAATTGCCTTCTTCTGTATAAAATTTCACTGAAAAACCGCGTGGATCACGTGCTGTTTCAGGTGATCCTGCTGCGTTAATAACGGTTGAGAACCTTACAAATACTGGCGTCTCCTGCTCCGCTGCTTGCAAGAAATGTGCTTTCGTGTGTGCCTTCATGCTATTGACTGCTCGGAATACACCATGTGCTCCGGCTCCTCGAGCATGTACGACACGCTCAGGAATACGTTCACGGTCAAAGTGTGCGAGCTTTTCTAATAAATGATAGTCTTCCAGCAATGTCGGACCCCGTTGTCCAGCCGTACGTGAGTTTTGATTATCGCCAACTGGCGTTCCTTGATTAGTTGTTAAGTATTTGTCCATGCGCGTAACCTCCAAATTAAATTTAGACTTGATCTAAATCTTATAATTGTAGTTTAGCTTGTATGCACGGTCTTTGTCATGAAATTTGGATGAACGTATGATGAAGATTAGATGAAATGAACCGAATTAGTCCAGATGAAAATCTCTGTGTGAATAGGATGATTTTAGGAATGGAGGGCAAACAGCCCTCTTGACCTTATTAATTTCTGCGCTCATCCGCAAGTCGATAACCGACTCCACGCACGGTTACGATATATTTGGGAGAAACTGCACTATCCTTCAGCTTTTTGCGCAATGTCTTGATGTGTACATCTACAACGTTGCTCCCGCCAAGATAATGACTGCCCCATACCGAATCAAACATGGCTTCCCGTGATAATACGGCTCCGTCAGATGTCACGAACATAAGCAACAGCTCATATTCCGTCTTAGTCAGATCAATACGCTCTTCCCCGCGATACACCATCATTTTCTTCAGATTAATGGTTAAATCCTTATAGTAATACCCTGACTCTACCCCTGTACCTAGCGGAGAATTGGATGGCAGCAGCCGATTAACCCGGTGCAGCGCTTCCTCAGGTTCTGCAGGCCATACAAGCAGCTCTACGCCTTCCGGCAACGGAATAGTCGCCATTGCAGCCTGCTCACCAACGAGTAGCAGCAGCGCTACTCCATTCAAGTGGGCCGTCTGCAAGAGTGCAGCGCGAAGTGCATCAACCGCATCGGGATTATACTGCGGATGAGGCGTCGCATCGTAAATAACGAGTTCAGGCTGCAAACTGCTCACGAACGCCTTGTTCAAATCATGCAGCGTGAATAGATCGAAGCACTCCGCTGATAAAATGCGTAGAAGACTATGCATTCTCTCCGGAAATTGGCTTACTGCCATCACCCGTTTGGTTAACGAACATGCTTCCCTGCTGGTCTGAAGCATATTATCCTCACTGGCATTCTGGCTGCCTTGCTGTTTCCTAGCACCAGCCTGCACCTCTGTAACACCGTTTATGACTGTTGACTGGCGCATTGCTCACATACCCCCTCTAACACGACATGTGCATGATTAATTTTGAACTTGGTTTCACTCTCAACCTCTCGAATCCACTCCTCTGGCACCTCAACCGTAACTTCGCCAACCTTGCCGCATTGCTTGCAAACGATATGTTGATGGTCTTCTGTTCTCCCATCGTATCGGCTGACCGCTTCCCCTAGCTTTAATTCCCGAATGAGAGAGGCATCGGTCAAATACCGAAGTGAGTTATAAACAGTACCATAGGCGAAGCTATGCCCATTCTCGCGTAGACGTTCAATGACATCCGCTGCTGTTGGGTGGTCATGCGAATGTTGGATCACTTCAAGAATCGCTTTACGCTGTATAGTTAAATTTACTTTTGTCATGGCTTATTCATTCCTTCAATCATTAATTTAGACTAAGTATAAATCTAAATCGATTGATGGTCAACAATGCAGATGCTGCAAAAATCTCCCGTTTACTCCAACTAATCAGGGCCGAAGCCGCTACAGCTATAGAATACACACAGGTATACAGACAATAAATAGGACCTTTCTCACTCCTTCTAGAACTTTCGAATTATTTTTATGATTTTCGACTTTTTTAATTATCTGAATATTTACAAAATTCAAACAATAATGTATGATGAACCTAACTTAAACGAGAGGGGATAGTCCATTGAAATAGGTTAGCGAAGCGTGTCCCACTATTGCGGAGAGGAGTAAGAATCGATCCACTGGACATGCGGGAACCCAACAAAAGCATCCAATGACACCTCGTTCTATCAAGTAAAGTTAATCGTCTTACCAAGAAATACTTAATCAAGCTTAAATCAAAGTACAACGCAAGTTGTTGAATGGAGTGTAGAAGCAAATTGAATAATTGCTTTGCTGAAAGGTAAAGGGATTCCGGTTATCATCGATAAGCGGAATCCCTTTTTGTGTACATAAATAAGATGTTGTTCTATAAAATCGGAGACAGCAACCTGCTGATTGATTCTTTAAAGCGATTGAATAATGGACGTTTGCTATACCCCTCCACCGTTAGCTCCACGCATTCCTCGAGATCCTGTTCGAATATCCGTTGCAGCTCGATCGCCGTTGCACTGTCATAGATGAAGGCATTCATCTCGAAATTCAACTTGAAGCTTCGGATATCAATATTAGCGGTACCTACTGAAGCAACCTGCCCATCAACGACCAGCGTTTTGGCATGCAGGAATCCTTTTTCATATAAATAGCATTTGGCTCCTCCTGCCAGCAACTCGCTCAAATAAGAATGAGTTGCCCAATAAACGAAGAAGTGATCCTTCTTACTCGGCAGCATAACCTTCACTTCTATTCCAGATAAAGCGGCAATCTTAAGCGCAGTCATTAGACTCTCATCCGGTACAAAATAAGGCGTTTGCAGATAGATGCTTTTCTTAGCGGAATAAATCATTTTAATATAAGCCTGTTTAATTTGCTGATACTCGGTATCGGGACCGCTGGCAACAACCTGCATCCCGATATTCCCTTCTGTGTTGAATATTTGCGGAAAGTATTTACTATCAAGCGTAATCATACCCTTAGATGCCAAATTCCAATCCATAAGAAATTGTGCTTGCATCTGATGGACGGCATGGCCTTCCACACGAAGGTGAGTGTCACGCCATTCGCCGAAATATTTATTCCGTCCCAAATATTCGTCTCCGATGTTGAATCCGCCAATGTAGCCTATTTCACCGTCTAAGATCGCTAATTTACGATGGTTGCGATAGTTGAGCTTCAAATTAACATAGGGAATACGAGATGGGAAAAAGGCAACTGCCTGCCCCCCTGCTGACTTTAAGGCTTGGAAGAACCGCTTAGGCAGCCCTTTGCTCCCGATATGATCATACAGGAATCGGATTTCGACACCCTGCTTCGCTTTCTCAGTCAGAGCATGGATAAGCCTATTGCCGAGCTCATCGTTACGCACAATGTAATAGATCAAATGAATATGATGTTGTGCAGATTCAATATCTCTCAATAAGGCATCGAACTTATTGTTGCCCTCTATAAAAATTTCAATATCATTATTTTGCGTATACACGGAATAGCTGCTGACCAGATTCATATAGATCATGTCGCGATAGGTTGTTGTAGCTGGATCATTGTAGACTAAGGATCGATGATCAAGCTGAATCTTTTGTGCTTCAATCGTATCTTCAATGATTCGTTGGCTCTCTTCAAGCAGCTTGTTGAGCTTACGCTTGCGCAGCTTTTGTCCAAGGATCAAATATAGTATAAAACCAAATATGGGTATGAAATAGAGAACCATCAACCATGCCCACGTTGCGCTTGCATTCTTGCGCTCTAGAAAAATGACCGCAAGCGCAAATAAAATATTGAGCAGCGTGATCAATGAATAGACATCTTGTACGACACTCATCAATAGACTTCACCTCAACAATCGGATTATCACATAGAAATAGAACATTATGCCTGTTATGTAAATTACTCAAATCATACTCTATGGACGAGGTATGTTCAAACTTTGAAAGTATGCTACAATTTTCAAAAGGCCTGTGAAAGCAACATGGAGGGATAGCAATGGACTTACGCAAACTACGAATAGACGAGCCGACGCTCAGCACGTTCAGTGAAGAGCGTGATGAATATGAGCGTGATTATGCAAGATTAATTCAATCCCCTGCCTTTAGACGGCTGCAAGGAAAATCACAAGTATTCGGTGCTGGAACAGGCGATTATTATCGTACCAGACTAACTCATTCGCTTGAAGTTTCACAGATCGCTCGCGAGGTAGCCCGACGATTGGGCAAACAGTATGCCTTTATCGCACGCAAAGAGCATCCCGGATTGATACTAGATCCATCAGTTGTGGAGATTGCCGCACTTGCTCATGATCTGGGTCATCCTCCGTTCGGACATAAAGGCGAAGAGGTATTGAACCATTTGCTTATGAATGACAGTGGAATACCCTATGAAGGCAATGCCCAAAACTTCCGAATACTCATGTTCTTAGAGAAACGAGCAGGCAGCGGAAGCGGTCTTGATCTAACGGCTGCAGTATTGCTTGCCGTTAATAAATATCCTTACTCACTTGATGAACCAGGTAAGCTCAAGGGATTATACGGCTCAGAATGGTCCGAAATAAACCATCTTCGACAAGTCTGGAACATGCCGGCTGGCTGCTCCACCTTAGAAGCCCAACTAATGGATTTATGCGATGATATCGCTTATTCCACACATGATATTGAAGATGGTATTCGTGCAGGCAAAATTCAAATGCATCGATCCTTTTTCGAAGATAAACGGATTATTGATAATCTCGTGCAAGAGATCGTCGAGGATCAAGGCAACATGGAGATCGGTTGGGATGAAGTCGATATTCCAGCTATGGTCAAACGAGTGTTGGCCGACTATTTCCAACAGTGGGAAGAACTATATGCGCTATACGATAATGAATCTTCAAGGACACGCAGAGAGATGAAAGCGCGTTGGGTAAGCCTGTTTGCAGGTCGTGTCGGAATTATCGATGTACCGTCCAAAGGCTGGAAGAAGGTTACCTTCGTTCGCGACGGGAAGCAGGATCTGGAATTGTTGCGTACGATGGAAATTTTGAAGAAGCTGGCGTGGGTGACGCTTATCAAAGATTTCCGCGTTCAACGTTTACAGAAACGATCTGAAATTATGATCACAAGGCTATGGGAAAGCTTCAAAGTACCGGAGATAGGCCGTCTTATTATCCCCCCAGACTGGATAAACAATTTCGAGCAGCATAAACAGGATTGGAGTTGGCCTCGTTTCGTTGCTGACTATATTTCCGGTATGACAGATGCCTATGCTGAGAAAGTATATGCTGAGCTATATGCTAGTAAATCCGGTTCTATTTATGAGATGGATTAATTAACTGCGGTTTAGCAATTTTGCATTTAAAAGAGGCTGCCTCCGTTACTTTGATACAGTGACGTGGGGACAGCCTCTTCGTTTATTGCTATTCCACTGGATTAAGCTCAGCGTTTTGCGATAGCTCCGTAATATAGTCGAAGAATCGTACCGGATCCACATCATAGACGAGACTAACCGGACGTCCTTCCTTCACTTCAACTGTACGTCCTTGGCTTGCTCCACTTGCAATCACTTCACAGTAAACCGTCTTAACTTCCACAAGGCTAGGATCACCGACAACAGCCGTTGTAAGTACATCCCACAAATAATAAGTCGAGTTCGTTTCCATATAGACCAGCGGCGGACAAGCAGCATAGCTCTGACCAATAAAATCAAGTCCTGCATGCTTCCGCAACGACGCCCAACGATTCCGAACGGTATTGGTCAATGGCACTTTGTTGGTGCTCTCAAGCGCTACAAGATCGATTGTCAGGCCGCTCGCCCATACTCTTGCAACAGCTTCGGGATCCCAGAAGGCATTCCATTCGGCTGTACCGTCATGTTCAGGCTCCTGCACATTGCCCTTCTCAAACGTACCGCCCATCCAGACGAGCTTCGCAATTTTGCCTTCGATATCCGGTGCTGCATCCAGTGCTCTCGCCAAATCGGTTAAAGGACCGGTAAACAGCAGTGTAACTGGCTCCTCTGATTCGCGAATCTTCTCAATCATATGAAGATGGGCAGGAAGCTGTGCCTCCTTCGTATCCATACGTCCAGGCTCATTCAGAATCGGCAGAGCATCAACGAAGAAAGTATGCATTCTCCACTCCGCCGGGAATGGATTGCTGCCTCTGGAGTTAGATCTTGCTACCTCTATAGACTGGCTGCTTCCTTTTGCGCCAAAACGATCAATTATTTTACGGCTAGCTGCCATTCCCGGCTCCAAATAGCCATCAGCAGGAATAACGGATACACCGATTAGCTCAACATCATCCATTTGAAGCAGTAAAAACAAGGAGACCAAGTCATCCACACCAGCATCGTGGTTAAAATATACTTTTGTTGTCATCAATAGATCATCCTCTCTGTGTATAAAACGATATATCGTTTGACCATCCTATAAGATAAGGAGGTGATAGTCAATGGCGAAAGATGTACTATGCGAGGTAAACTCCTGCAAATTCTGGGCACCTGGCAATAATTGCGCCGCTTCTTCTATTTATGTGGTCAGCAACCGAGGAAAGCAAGCAAGTCACTCCGAAGAAACAGACTGCAAGACGTTCGAATCAAAGGTGTAAAAATGACCATAAAACTGCAGCGCATAATCAATCAATGCCAGAGTCTCCCCTATACGGCATAGAGAAATGATGCGCTGCATTCCTTACTTATTATTTGCTAACTGGAACGGCATTATAATACTCTTCAAGCGTAATTCCTTTGCTTGCGATCTCTGTTGAGATATCTTCTCCTAGATAACGGATATGCCAAGGCTCATATTTGTAACCTGTTATAGCATCTGCTCCTTCAGGATAACGAATGATAAATCCGTATTCTGAAGCATGCTTGTCCAACCATTCAGCCTCATCGGTATCCCCGAAGCAATCCTCCGCTGCACATTTGCCATCACTGCCTGAAACGTCGATAGACAGCCCAGTTTCATGCTCGCTCGTACCTGGAAATGCGCTATACGTTAACGCCTTCTCCATACCGTCTTTTTTTACATAACGCTCGAACAATGACTTTTGTGTGGTATGAGAGCGATACGCGGATACGCCTGCAAGATGGATACCATCCTGCTTAGCTGCTGCGAACATTTCTTCCAGTGCGCCGGCTGCTTCCTTCCGCATTTTACGTTTGTCGATTTTTTCATTGAATATAAATTTAACATCCGGATATACTAAATCTGAAGGCTTATAATTTTCGGGCAGTTTATTTTGCTTGTTCACTAATACACTAACGCTTTCCGGCTGTGCCACTACTGCAATACCTGACGGATCTGTTGTTGTCGGCGGCTCAGTAGCAGTCACTGGCGGTTCAGTTGTTGGCACTTCTGTAGATGGCGGCTCAGTCACTGGAGGCACATCAGTCGTTGGCGTTGCTAAAGGTTCATTAGAAGGCGACGGCGATATGGTCGACGAAGGCTCGTTGTTTCCGACATTTTCTTCAGGCGCTTGGGCAATTGAATTCTCGTAACGAATCAACATAAAACCCGCAATAGCTACCACGCACAACATCGACAAAAACAATGCCGTTCTTCTTCTTCGTTTTTTCATTCGTTGATTCATGCTAATCTCCCTATTATTAATATGATAGAACTAAATGCAAGTTCATGTTCTAGCTTATCAATTCAGTTCTCTTCTACTATAAACAATAAACTATTTCATGTCATGGAATTTCGTAACTATTAACTAGTATTTTGTGTTGAGTATGGAAAGAGGTTTTAGCCTTTGACATCCGGTCCCTAAAAAGGGCATAATAAGTAATAATTGTAAAAGGGATTGAACAGGCGATGATTGCTCGCAAACCAACCTATTCATGTTGTGTCATTACCAACTTCATTCTCATAGAGCAGTTCCTCATTAGCCGTAAATTTACTAGCTTATCATTTTCTCTTCTACTTATAAGCTGAACCGTCCAGCCTCTCTCAAGAGGGCTCACAAACTAGCAATCCATATTATTAATGGATATTGAGGGGGGCTTTTACCTTTGACATCCAGTCATGAAATGAAGCATAATGAAACAAAAGATTACTGTATTGTAAATAAGAAAATAAATATGAGTGAATACACGAAACGGGCTGCTGAGCTCATAAGCCAGCCTGTTTTTGTTGTGAAAGGTAGGCGGTACCGTGTCAAATTTTACTCCTAAACGACTATTCAGCACTACACCGATCCTCGTCTTCTCGTTAATCGTTCTTCTTAAAAGTTTTTTAACGTGGATGGTCGTGTTTGAAGGTCCATCATGGACAACATTGCTCAAAGAAGTTCCTTTTGCACTTATTGTGTTTTGTCTCATCGAATGGTTCGCTACGAAACGGAAGCTTACTTATTATTTGGCCGCTAATCTGTTAATGACCGCTATTCTATTCGCCGTATTAATGTATTACAAATATTATGGCGTAATTGTTACTTACCTTGCTCTTCAACAAGTGAATCAAGTAACAGCCGTTAGCAATAGCGTATTCTCACTAATGGACCCCTATTATTTGCTCGTCTTTATCGATATTCTTGTTATGGGATACTTCCTTATCCGCCGCAAAAGCAAGAAAGGACAGTATTGGAAAACAGCTAGTCAGAAACGTATGAAACGGAGTATCGTTGCGACCTTGTTCGGTATTTCTATAGCGCTTTGCTTATTCAACATCTTGCCGAATCGCGCAAGCATGAACGAGATTGTCAAAGCTGAACAAATGGGTATTCTCAATTACGAGGCTTATACTATCTTTTCTAATAAAACACTTGATCTGGTAGACCCGTCAGAAATTTCTCAAAACAAAATTAATGAATTGAAAAATATTGAGAAGCCTGCAGCACCTCAGTTATACAAGACTGCTTCCGGCAAAAATCTCATTATTCTTCAGATAGAGTCCTTCCAGAACTTTCTCGTTAATCTGAAGATTGACGGTAAAGAAATAACTCCTAATATAAACAAGCTAGCTAATGAGAATTACTATTTCAAGCATTTCTATCAAGGAGTCGGACAGGGCAATACTTCCGATGCGGAATTTATCGTTAATACTTCCTATTACATTCCGCCTAATGGCGCTGCTACACAGGTATACGCTAATAAGCAGCTGCCAAGCTTGCCTAAGCTTCTGAAGACTGGCGGCTATGATACAGCGACTTTCCATACGAATGTTGTTGAGTTCTGGAACCGCGGCGAGCTATACAAAGCGCTTGGTTTCGATCGTTATTATGATAAAGCCTTCTATGGTGAAGAAGATAATATCTTCTTTGGTGCTTCTGATGAAGTATTGTACAAGAAAACAGCAGAAGAACTGGATCGTATGAATCAAGCCGACAATCCTTTCTATGCGCAAGTCATCTCAATGACCGCGCATCACCCATTCACGATTCCAGAAAGCAAGTATAAGATGGAGTTGCCTGAACGGTATGAAGGAACTTTTGTTGGTGACTACATTCGCGCTCAGAACTATGCGGACTATGCTCTTGGATTATTTATCGATGATTTGAAACAACGCGGCATTTGGGATGACAGTCTGATTGTATTGTACGGCGACCATCTCGGCCTTCCGATCTACTCACTAGATCGTGATGACAAGGATCTCATGCAGGAGATTTACGGACGCGAGTACAGCTATACCGATATGATCAACATTCCGCTAGTTATTGCTTCTACAGGAATAACAGAACCTAAGGTATTTGATCAATTAGGCGGCCAAGTCGATATTGTTCCTACAGTAGCGAACTTGCTTGGCTTCTCGATGGATAACCAAATTCATTTCGGTCAGGACTTATTGAACAGCAGCACTTATAATCTACTGCCACAACGTTATTATTTGCCTAGTGGATCATTCGTCAGCAGTAAGGAACTATTCCTCTCGGGCAGCGGATATGATGATGGAACGCATCACCCGCTTGCAGGCGACGGCAACGAAGCACCTGAAGCAACCGAAGACGAGTATAATCGTGCGCTCGAGCTATTGAAGCTATCGGATAGCTATGTCAGTCAGTTGCCAGATCGGGAACCTAAGAAGTAAGTTAGTGAGCTGAGCTCACCTACAGTTAAGGGGCTGTCTCCATGAAAAAATAGCGGTACAGGGAGCTATTCCTGTACCGCTATTTTTCTATTTCGGTCTATGGTTGCTTGCTTCATAAGTCCAAGTAAGTGTAATTCTTTTCATTTTTACAGAAAAAAGGGGCTGCTCTAAGGTCAATTCTGACCTTTTGAGACAGCCCTTTTGACAATAGAGGAATACTGTTCCTTTATTGTCTGTGCACCACACGATTAACTTATAATAGCGGATGCACGATCCTTTAACTTTGCTCATTGATCGTGTTTCTAATGATTATAGTCCTATAGCGGAACTCCGTTCCTTTATGGCTGCCGACATTCATGATAAGACCGAAATAGAGGACGCTAGTTCCCTTATTATGATGCGGTTTGGGTTCGGAACCACAACGCTTCCATCCCCTGTTTTCAGAAGCATCGTTCACGGTGAAAAACAAACGAGCTGTCCCATAAGGTTTAATTACTTATTGGATCCCCCTAGTTTTGTATGGGTTTACTATTCTGACTTAGCGGCCGCTAGCACTTCCTGTACATGGCCGTCTACGCTCACGCTGCGCCATTCATTCACTAGCGTTCCCTGCTCATCGATGAGGAACGTAGAACGCTCAATACCCATGAACTCATTGCCATTCCAGCTCCGCAGCTTCCATACACCGAATTGCTCTGACACGCTGTGATCCACATCTGACAGCAGTGGGAACGGCAGCTCATGCTTCGCAATAAATTCATCATGTGAAGCAAGATCATCTGGACTAATTCCGATGACCTCTGCATTGAGCGCTTGGAATTGACCATTGTAATCACGGAAATCACAAGATTCTGTCGTACAGCCTGGAGTCATGTCCTTCGGATAGAAATAGATGACTAACTTTTTACCTTTATAATCATGCAAGGACACCTCTTTGCCCGTAGAAGCCGGCAGCGTAAAATCTTGTACGACTTGACCTAATTGCACTTGTGTCATCTTCAATCATCTCCTTCAAATTTGGTAACCGGAACTGGTCATTCTATAGGTCTTATAAATTCATAGAAGAGCGAAGTATCCATCACGAAGGATTGGACATCCGTCTTCTCGCGGTACATAGAGTAAGCAAGCGTCAGCTTCATCAGAGCGGCTTCCACCGACATATTCTCAATAAAGGTAACCCCAGCTTCCAGCAGACTAACAGATGAGGCGTAGAGCGCTTCAGAAGAATCCTTCAACGGACATAAATACAGATCCACACCATGCTCAGCGCAAAACTCTGCAAAGCGAAGAAGTGAATGATTGCCTGTCGCATTGGCGCTAGCTGTACCCGAGTGATACAGATCATGCAGAATGGCCTTGGGAGCCTTTTCCCGTTCCCGGAAGTCATAGTAGCTGTAATCGATACCGGGGAACGGCTTGATATACAGCAGTCCAGCTTCTAATGCACTACTCTCATTACTCCAAGGGCTCGGAACTGCAGCACGGCTTCGCAATTCTTGAAGCGCAGGATTATACGGATGCTCATAAAGAGATAACTCGCCTTCGATCATTTCTCCGTAAGGAAGGCTGTACGGACTATCGAATTGGTCAGTGAACGATAAAGCTTGTGTAATGCGGCTGCCTAGATAAACAACGGACTCTCCCTTATCATTCCGATACACGACGAATACGCCAGGAATTCCTTCCTGGGCAATGAAGTTAATCGCCGATGCAAAGTTATGCAGCCCATTGCTTCGAGCATCATCCAGCGGATAGTTGCTGGCCACAAGTACGATGGGAATCGTCGTGTTGCAGCATACATAGCTAAGCATGGCTGCCGTATAGGCCAGTGTATCCGATCCATGTGTCACAATAATACCGTCATACAATGACTTATCGACCTCGTTGATCGCCCTAATTAATATGTTCCAATCATCTGGAACCAAGTTCTCGCTTAATATATTTAGCGGTTGAGCGGTTTGAAGCCTTACTTCCCGCTTCAGCGGGCTGGCTATGTAGGCATCGATTAAATAGTAGGATCCTGCCTCGTTAACAGAGACCGTCCCCTCATTATTTTTACTGCCAATCGTCCCTCCGGTGAACATGACTAATAATTTCTTCACATGCAAATCCCTTTCCGTTCGCAACTGATGATTCGATTCGTATCCATTCGTTTATGCATTGTTGTTTACAGACTCATTTTACTATTATTCTCTGCGGCATGTCTAATTGCCCCGTCTGGCTTCGCTCTTGATCAGCATCCTACAAAAAAAAGCAACTGAACCGTCAGGTCAAGCTGCTTCGTGTACTTGGTTTATTAAGATAGCAATGACTATTTCACGCCTTCTGCTACTTCTTTCACCATCTCTGATACAGAGACAAGTCCGCCACCGGACAGGTACCAGTAGTCTGGGTCAAGATATACGATATTGCCATCTTTGAAAGCATTCGTATTTTTAACAAGTGCATTCTCAACTAGAGCTTTCGCACCTGATTCTCCGCCTTCTGTTCCTACAGCTGCGTCACGATCGATAACAAATAGGTAATCTGGGTTTGTCTCAGCAATATATTCGAAGGAAACCGTTTGTCCGTGTGTCGACACTTCGATCTTCTCATCTGCTTGTGCAAATCCGAATACATCATGAATAATACCGAAACGGGAAGCTGATCCATATGCGCTAATTGCGCCTTCGTTAGCCAATATGATCAAAGCTTTTTTGCCAGAAGCAGCAGCTTTATCATTCAATACTTTAATTTCATCATTAACAGTCGCTAATTCTGCTTCAACTTCAGCTTCTTTGCCGAAGATTTGACCCAATGTCTTCGCGTTCTCTGTGTAAGACTCCATATATTTCGCTGTATCTACACCCAAGAAGATCGTTGGTGCAAGCTTAGTCAGCTCTTCATAAGCAGCCGATTGACGTCCAGAAATAATAATCAGGTCAGGATCAATTGCGCTTAGTTTCTCGAAATCAGGCTCTTTCAAGCTGCCGACATTCTCATACTTCGCATCTTCATATTTGGACAAGTAAGCAGGAACACTTGCTTGCGGCACGCCAGTTACTTCTACACCAAGCTTATCTAGTGAATCCAATACCCCAAAATCGAATACAACAACTTTAGCAGGGTTTTTCATTACTTTCGTTTCGCCTAATTTATGCTTGATTGTTAGCTCTGTTTCTTCAGCAGGTGCTGCTGATTCTTGTGCAGCTGGAGTAGGTGATGCGGCTGGTGCTTCATTGCCACCATTATTCGTTCCGTTCGCTCCACATGCTGATACTACGATTGCCAACATAAATGTAATTAGTAATAATCCAATTGACTTTTTCACTTTCCATCCACCCCTATAGTTTTTATTTTATTTGGAATTTCTTAGATGCCCTCATGTTGTATTGCTACACTCTGGTCCACATTCCCCCCTCCAATAAAAACAACATTCAGCTATTCTCTAAGCAAAATAAACACATATCCGATTGCCGTTAATATTCTCAATCTGGATGTCCATGTCATATATGTCATGCAAAGCAGCATTCGTAATGATCTCGTCAACTGAACCTTCTCTGACCACTCTGCCATCCTTTAACGCGACGATATGATCCGAGTAGCAAGAGGCGAAATTGATGTCATGAATGACGAGCACGATCGTCTTGCCCAGTTCATTAACCAGCCTTCTGAGCACCTTCATAATCTGAACGGAATGCTTCATATCAAGGTTGTTGAGCGGCTCATCGAGCAAAATATATTCAGTATTCTGAGCAATGACCATGGCGATAAACGCCCGTTGGTTCTGCCCGCCGCTTAATTGGTCCAAATACTTATGCTGCATCTCATCTAGATCCATATAACGGATCGCCTCGTCAACATACTTCCAATCTTCTGCTGTCAGTTTTCCTTGTGAGTAGGGAAAACGTCCGAAGCTGACGAGCTCCCGAACAGTAAGGCGGACATTGATGTTATTGGATTGTTTGAGAATCGATATTTTGGTTGCCAGCTCCGTGCTTTTCCATTTGCTGATTTCTTTGCCATCGATAATGACTTCTCCGCTATCCTTCGTGAGCAAGCGACTGATCATCGACAACAACGTACTCTTGCCAGCACCGTTCGGACCGATGAACGAGGTGATTTTACCCTTCTCTATACTCAGAGAAACGTCTTCAACGACCATCTTGCCGCTATATTTTTTCGATAGTTGCTGGACTTCAATCATGACTTATTCTCCCTTAACAGCAGATACAAGAAATAGCTCCCGCCAATAAAATTGATAATGACACTTAATGTAGTAGAGAACGTGAATACTCGTTCAACGAGCAGCTGTCCGCCTACTAAAGCGATAACACTGATTAACATGGAACCGGGAATTAATATGCGATGTTTATGCGTTTTTAGAAATTGATGAGCCACATTCGCTACAAGCAAACCGAGAAACGTGATAGGTCCAACTAATGCAGTCGATATCGCAATCAACACGGCCACGATGACGAGCAATCTTTTCACCGTACGATCATAAGGAATCCCTAGATTAACCGCATGCTCTCTGCCAAGTGCAAGCACATCCAAATACTTCATATATCGCATACTGTACAGACCGATCAACACCAGGCCAATTACAGAGAACAATAGCAGGTCCGTATTGATGTTGTTGAAGCTTGCGAACATTTTGTCCTGTACATTTAAGAACTCATTCGGATCAATAAGAACTTGCATGAACGTCGACATACTGCCGAACAAGGTACCTAACACAAGACCGATCAGCAGCAGAAAATATAAATTGCTTCCTTCGCGTTTGAACATAATCCGGTATAGAAATACGACGAATAACATCATAACGCCGACTGATATAACAAAGTTAAGCTCCTCGTTCACGACAGAAACGCTCATCGACCCGAAGGCAAAAATAACAAAAGTCTGAATTAACATGTAGAGTGAATCTAGTCCAATGATGCTTGGTGTAAGAATACGGTTATTGGTAATCGTCTGGAACACCATCGTAGCGAATGCAATTGCACCGCCGGTAAGTACAATCGCCAGCACCTTCAACAGCCTTCTCGGAAATACATAATCCCAATTGCCAATCATGTTCGCGAAAAGAAAGACGGCGATCAATCCGACTGCCGCTAGTGCCAGCGAGCTTAGTTTCCACTTATAAGTCATTTGCCTTTCTCCTCATCAACAAATAAAGAAAAATACCGCTGCCGATAACGCCTACCGAAAGGCCGATCGGAATTTCATACGGGAAGATAACTACTCGGCCCAGGATATCGCAGAACAAGACGAATACAGCGCCTAGCAATGCCGTATGAGGAAGGCTCTTCTTCAAATTATCGCCGATGTACATCGTCACTAGATTCGGAATAACAAGTCCCAAGAAAGGAATCAGACCGACAGTAAGCAGGACGACAACAGCGATTAATGCGACAATGACCAATCCAATGTTGACCACTTTTTTATGGTTAAGCCCTAAGTTAACGGAGAATTCCTCACCCATGCCGGCAATCGTAAATTTATTAGCGTACAAATAAGCGATTATCACAAGCGGAACGCTTATATAGATCATTTCATAACGGCCGCTTAGAATACCCGAGAAATCACCTTGGAGCCAAGACGTAATGCTCTGAATGAGATTATTCTTGTAAGCAAAAAAAGTCGTCACCGAGCTAATCACGTTACCGAACATTAATCCGACAAGCGGAATAAAGATGGCATCCTTGTATTTCACTCGATCAAGTATTTTCATGAAAATGAATGTACCTGCTAAAGCGAATACGAAAGCGATAAGCATTTTCTCAAAAGAGCTGGCAGATGAGAACAACATAAGGGAAACCAAAATACCCAATCTTGCGGAATCATCCGTTCCTGCTGTCGTTGGCGACACGAACTTATTACGGCTCAGCTGTTGCATAATAAGTCCGGAGATACTTAGTGCTACCCCAGCAACGATAATACTGATTAATCGTGGAATACGACTGATTAGCATGACTTGCAGCTGATCATCGGTCATCCGAAATACATCAAGCGGATTAATTGATTTCACACCGATAAACAGTGATAAGAGTGACAACATGATTAGTGCTGTAAATAGGTATCTTTTTTTCATATGAGTTCCTTTAATATTAATAATCATTCTCAATACATACTATAAAAGAAACCATTCCGATTCGGGAATGGACTTTTCGATATTCGTCTTGGACTTTTCTCCACCAACTGGCGCTGTACACGAACTTGCCACTAACTGTTTTCTTTCAATAATTGTTTCACTGTTTCTTCGACTAAATTCTCATATACAGCCGAATTATAATTCAATTTATCTAAGTGGCGTACGAATAAACACCGCTTTTTCGTTCGACTTCTCTTCAATCTACGCCAGTTATATGCCAGCTCGTCACATTCCGATTGCGGTGTAGAGGCAGGGATAAGGAAGAGGACATGATCACAGTCTAGCTGTGCTATTTCCTCTAATGAGACAGCATCAATGGAGGTGATTTCCTTGACAGAGGCAGGCGGTGTTATCTGCAGGTCATCGTAGAAGAAATCTTTCATCTTCTTCCTATGCAAGCCATATACACGGAAGCCCCCGGGATAACACTGCACCAGCAGCAGCGGATCTCCGCCAAGCACTTTTTTCACCTGAATGCGAGCATTCTCAACCTTCATGTCGTAATTAGACAGCCATCGCTCGGCAACCGGCGATACACCAAACAATCTACCGATATTAAGGAGTCTTTCCCTCCAGTAATATTGCTTCCAATGAATCATCGTAACCGGCGCAATCTCCATAAGGGATTGATAAACCTTCTCCACCACTGACCCGGTCAATATGAGCTCCGGCTCCATGGCGGCAAGCTGCTTCAATACGGGCTCGGGATTATCATCCCAACCCCGCTCGAAGGATAGGTACGGTGTAATCCCTAGCATAGATAGATCACCCATCAATACAGGTGACATACTGGCTATCTTCTTATCAACACATGAAGCATATTCGGTAGGCGTCATACCCATTTGCTTTTTGAATAGCCGGCTGAAGTAATATTCATCTGGATAACCCACAGAATGAGCCACTTCTACGATCGATGGATGCGATTGAGATAACAGTCGCAACGACGCATCCAACCTGAGCTTTGTTATGTATTTGAGTGGGCTTAACCCGGTTTGGCGACGAAATGCTTGATAAAATCTACTCGAACTATGACCGGAGGAACGAGCAAGCTCTTCCATATCTATTGTTTCACTATAATGTTCCAACATATACTCTTGCGTGTGCTCAATATAGTTGAACAAATTCATCTCTGTCGCCTTTGGCTTCTGGAAAGATTGCATGTAGACAGAGGCAATAGAATACAAATGCGACTGTAGTTGATAAAATTGCGCCGCGTTATTATCTTCTACGTTCCTGCCGCATAGAAAATAGGACATCCATGTACGTGCCTGTGGCATACGTATGGGATGAAAGCCAATTACGTTGATGGGTTCACTATTGCCACTATCCTTGCTCTCCAATGAATCTTGTTCCCTAGCAGTCCTCAATCGAATGACCACGGCATCTACCGGTTGATCCGACAGGTTGCGTAAAGTGCATGCACACTGGGCAGGAACTAGAAACAGCTGTCCTTTTAGTGCCTTTCCGCTGCTAGTCTGCCCAGCCGCTCTTAATGTTACCTGTACGTTCTGGTTCAGGACATACACGAAGCAGTGCTCTGATCGCAATGAAAAACCTATTTGCTTATTCCCTGCTAATTGTAATTCATCGGTTCCTGAGTAGGTCAATACAAGAGGTATTGTCGACTCCAGATACTGCTCCATGCTTGTACACATCCTTCTTGAAACTGATCGGATTCATAGCTTATCCCTTCAATGTAAATAATAATAAGAATCATTGTCAATGATAGTAAGGTTATAAATTCCAATGAAGAGACTCCTTTTGTACCATGCGATAATCTTAACAAACCCTTTAGCAAGAAACAATTGACATGAATACGATATATCGTTAATGTTAATTACGATATATCGTATTCTCACTAATGGAGGTGTTCAATCATGCGTGATTTCCATAGAGGAGATCATTCTCATAACCATTCTGGGCGCGGCAAACGATACTTCGGCCGGGGTGGGGTCAAACGTGCTGTATTGGAATTGCTCGCCAAAGAATCGATGCACGGCTATCAAATGATGAAGGCACTAGAGGAACAGTCGGGTGGACTGTACGTACCAAGTGCAGGCTCTATCTATCCCACTCTGCAGGCGCTCGAAGATCAGGGACTTATTACTTCACTTGAACAAGACGGCGGCAAGAAGGTTTATAACATGACCGACGATGGGCGAATCGTTCTGCAAGAGCTTCCCCAGCATGGCGGTATCCGCGGAGATCGAGATGGACGTGCGGGAGGACCGGAAGTTGAAGCTTATCGTCACGAGAAACTAAGAAGAAAGCTTGGTTTAAGCGAAGAAACTTACCAGGTAATTCGTCAGCTTGCCGCTGCCGAAGAGCAAGCTGGTGAAAGTTCATCTAAGAAAGCGCAGTTGAAACAAGTCGTTGCTTCCGTCAGTCAACAGCTGGATGCCTTTCTCAATACAAATGAATGATAGCGGAGTGATTTAAATGATGCCACCACCTGAATCATCCGGAGGCTGGAGTGACAGCAAGCAGCAGAAGCACCTTATGCCTCTAAAACGTCCTGTAAACAAAAGCAGCATATGGGCGATGTATAAACGAATGTTTTTTCATGTGCGATCCCACTTGCTCCTTATGATTGCAGCATTATTTTTTATTATTGCGGTGTCCCTATTAGAGTTCGTTATTCCACAATTGACGCAGTATACCATTGATCATCTAATACCTGCCAAACGTTACAGCTCACTTCTCTGGATCGGACTCGGGGTGCTTGGTACAGCAGTCTTGCTTGGTGTATTTAATTACTTAAGCAGCCAGACGATGGCTTCCGTTGGTCAACGTGCCATCTATGAACTGCGCAATGAACTTTACAGACACATCCAGAAGCTAGATGTCAGCTTCTTCGACCGCAATCGCACCGGTGACCTTATGTCGAGAATGACCAATGACGTGAATATGCTGCAGCAGCTTATTTCATCCGGCATGCTGTCCATCGTTACTGATATGTTCACCTTTGTTGCAGTAGCCGCCTACATGTTCTGGGTCGATTGGAAGCTGACGACAATCGTATTGGCTACATTCCCGTTGATGATCTTGACGACTCGCTTCTTCAGCGGTCGAGTTCGTACGGCCTTTAGGAAGGTTCAGGAATCGATATCCGAAGTCAGCAATCATTTGCAAGATACACTGACGTCCATTCGGCTAATCAAATCATTCTCTAACGAAACTTATGAAACGAATCGATTCGCAAGCCGCAGTCAAGACAATATGACCGCCAATCTCAGTGCAGTGAAGCTTCGTTCCATTTATGAGCCTATTATCGATTTGCTTAATTTCATCGGTCTAGCGGCAGTTCTACTGTTTGGCGCTAGACAAGCGATGAAGGGCACCATGACTATCGGTACGATTGTCGCTTTTATGGCTTATCTCAGGTTGCTGCAAAATCCAGTCAAACGCTTCAGCCGCACATTGAACACCATACAGCAATCTGCAGCCGCTTATGAGCGTATTGTTGATATTATGTCCGTCGAGCCTGAAGTGAAGGAAAAACCTGATGCCCTTGAGCTGCCTGAGATTAAGGGAGACATTCGGTTCAATAACGTGAGCTTCGCTTATCACAACGGCACGCCTGTATTGCAGAACTTCAACTTGGAGATGAAGGCAGGAGAAATGACAGCACTCGTCGGTTCCTCAGGTGCAGGCAAATCAACGATTGCCCATTTACTTACAAGGTTCTATGATCCCCAGCAAGGAAACATTACCATTGATGGTCATCCGTTAACGGACATCACCCTCAAATCATTGCGCAACCAAATGGGGATCGTATCCCAAGAAATATGGCTGATTAACGGTACGATTCGAGAAAATATTGTCTACGGAACGCCTGACGCAACGGATGAGGAAGTGATTGCAGCAGCCATTGCGGCTAATGCTCACGAGTTCATCACTGCTTATCCAGACGGCTATGAATCACAGATTGGAGAACGAGGAGTAAAATTATCCGGCGGCCAGAAGCAGCGCTTGTCGATTGCTAGAGCTCTATTAAAAAATCCTCGTCTTATTCTATTAGACGAAGCGACTTCTTCGCTGGACACCGAATCCGAGAAATCCATTCAAGATGCATTAACTCATTTGCTCGAAGGACGTACATGCCTGATCATCGCCCACCGTTTATCCACCATTCGGCGCGCCGATCGCATCTATGTACTAGACAAAGGCCAAGTCATCGAATCAGGCACCCACGACTCCCTGCTTCTCCAACCTGGCCGCTACAAACATCTCTACGAGCTCCAATTCCCCCAACAACCCGCCAACACCGCCGATACGACCGGCTAACAAGTCCAGAATGGAGCTTGTTTGGTCGATAGGATGGATTATATTGGCAATAAGGCCCGGAATGGAGCTTGTTTGGAGGTATTTCATTGGGTACTTGCCAACACAGGGTTGAACAAGCTCCATATGGAGCTTGTTTCGACGATGGGGTCGATACTATCGGCTAACAAGCCCAGAATGGAGCTTGTTTGGGGTATTTCATTGGGTACTTGCCAACACAGGGCTTAAACAAGCTCCATATGGGGCTTGTTTCGACGATGGGGTCGATACTATTGGCTAACAAGCCCAGAATGGAGCTTGTTTAGGGCATTTCATTGGTTACTTGTCACCAGAGGGCTTATACAAGCTCCATATGGGGCTTGTTTCGACGATGGGGTCGATACTATCGACTAACAAGCCCAGAATGGAGCTTGTTTGGGAAATCCGACGATAGGGTCGTTTCTTGGTACTTGGTTTTTGATTCTTCATTTTAAGCACCTCGCCAGCGAGCCCCAAGCTGGCACACACCACCCACAATTCAATGTTGTGGACGGGTCTTTTGACGGGTTTATGCTCTTAATCTTTTCATGTTTTTGTTTTTGTTTTTGTTTTTGTTTTTGTTTTTGTTTTTGTTTTTGTTTTTGTTTTTGTTTTTAAGATCCTGATCATGAGGTTTTGTGGCGTGGAGAGGGAAAAAGGGGAAAGGGGTATCTCACGGAGGAGCGGAGCGTTCGCCTTTGCCCTTCCTTTGCTTCCGGAGGAAAATAGTTCAGAGCAAAGGAAGGGCAACAGCGACCGGAGTGAGATACCCCGTCCCCGTTTCCTACTTCCACGTAAATCAGCTCAAATAACACTATTCACCAAAGAAGTAAACCCGTCAATCCGGCACTCCACAACATCCCCGCTCCGAATGATTACCGACCCAGGAGTCCCCGACAAAATAACATCGCCTGGCAGCAAAGTCATTACTTGTGAATGATACGCTACCAGATACCACGGTTTGAAAATCATATTAGAAACCGAATTACGGTGCTTCAACTCACCATTCTGCCAGGTCTCTACCTGCAATTGATGTACATCCTCAATCTCATCAGTCGTGATCATTTGGCTGCCAAAGCTAAAGAAAGTATCAAAGCTCTTCGCCCTAGTCAAATAGCGTTGGTGCTTGGCATGAATGTCTGCTGCTGTTACATCATTGGAAACGGCAAACCCCGCAACAAAATCGGGAGCCTCCGCTTCCGTTATGTTTTTACAGGTGTGTCCAATAATAATCGCTAACTCCGCTTCGGCTGTTACCCGTTCAGATTGAACGGGTAATACAATAGCATCGCCTCCACCAATTAGCGTCGTATCCGGCTTCATGAAGCTGACCGGATCGGCATCCGCTGCCACATCCGTCAACTCCTCCGCTGTCTTCACATAATTCATGCCGATTCCCCAGATTTTACGGGGATGACGATACAACGGAGCAGTCCTCGCTTCAGATGGCTGTACAGTCTCCAGCAATTCCAGCTTGTCACGTCCACCTTCGTTATACCATCTCTTCAGCTCATCGAACTGACCCGTTGCCAACAACTCAAACACACCGACAGGCCAGTCAGCTTGCTCTGCATGGTTTACCGTTGCAATCAGTACATTGCCGCTGGATGTCGTTATACACCCTTGTTCGACGCCATTATAAATAACCGTGACTAGTTGCATGAATCATCATCCCCTTAGCTGTTAGACAAGCTCTGCCTGCTGTTCCACCCACTGATGCATCCACTTCAATAGCTTTAAGTCTTGGTTGGCTCCTGCGATAAAAGAAAGACCAAGCGGAGCACCGTCAACCTCGCCTGCTGGAATCGTGACTTGCGGCAGGCCGGATAACCCAGCTATGCAACAAAGCTGCATCGTCCATACCCGGCGGCGCTCATTCTCTTCTCCGCTTATCCCACGACTGGGCGCTGTGCCAGGAATGGTAGGTATAACGAGCAATCCATCCTCTCCTAACAGCTCTGATAATCTCACTTTCACTGCGCTGCTCAAATGAATTTGCTGTTCATTTTCATCTGCCTTAAGTGTTCCTGCCCACTTGAATCGATCCTTGATACTGTCGCCAAATAGTGGATTGACCTGCTCGATCCATTCATGATGCTCTTGCCAAACCTCCAACCCTTGCGTGACCCTGAACGCCTCCACCCATTCCTCCAACCCTTCCGGAGCAATATGAAGCCATTCGCTTTGAGCAGCAGCCTGCTCCAACAGTGGAATATATCGTTCCAATTGAGTTCGGCTAGAGGGTTCCGCCTTTTGCCAGGCATCTTCGGCAAATATAATACGACTGAAGGAATTTGATCCTTCCAAATGATCCTCCAACAGCACTTTGCCTACTTCCAGCAATTGAGCCGATTCTCGAGCCATCCATCCAACCGTATCATAGCTCGGTGCGAGAGGTATAACGCCATCCATTGGCACATAATTATGCGTCGGACGAAAACCATAAATGCCGCAATAAGCGGAAGGTACTCGAATAGAGCCTCCTGTGTCTGTACCTAGGGCGAAATCAACCGCTCCAGCAGCGACAGCAACCGCTGAACCGCTCGAAGATCCTCCAGGAATACGTTCCGGCACCTTCGGATTGATCGGCGTTCCATAATGGTCGTTCTGACCGTTGATGCTATACATAAGCTCATCCGTATGAGTCATTCCTTCCATTCGAGCACCGCTGGCCAGCAGACGCTCAATAACAGAAGCTGTCGCAGCCGCAGGCTCATGAGTCCGCAGCCAATCCGGATTGCCTGCGCCGTTCGTATGACCTTTAACCGCAAACACATCCTTTACAGCAAAGGTCAAGTTAGTTAAAGGCCCAGAACCCGTTGGATGGAGTATAATATTTTGTCGTACAAAAGCATTATAGGGATCACTCATCTCTCTCTCCTCCGCTCGCCTTTCTTTATCTTAGCTGCTACCAGCCAATAGCCGCTCCATCGCTTCGCGGATCTGAACCGCCGCTCAGTACGCCGTCTTTGCTTATTGTAATGGCATGTGCATGTCCCATAATGCCATCCATGTCTTTCATACGTCGTACAAGATGTCCCGCCTCCGACAATTCGTCAATGACCTCATCCGCTATACGACTCTCTACCTTCAGTTCCTGCGTAGGCAGCCCCCACGTCCGGCCCCACACCCAGCGCGGCTCACTGACTGCTTGCTGAGGATTCATCCCGAAATCGATCATTCTTGTCAGCATGGCGACCTGTGTCTGCGGCTGTCCTTCCCCGCCTTGTGTTCCGAACAAATGCGTGGGTTTCCCATCCCTGCAAGCTATTGCTGGCATGAGGGTATGGAAGGTTCGTTTATGCGGCTGCAAGGCATTCACATGCTGTGGATCAAGCGAGAAGAACGAGCCTCTATTTTGCAATATAACACCTGTATCTCCAGCAACCACACCTGACCCGAATTCAAAATAGAGGCTCTGGATAAAGGATACCGAGTTCCCTTCCTCATCAATGACCGCAGCATACGCTGTATCGCTTCCAACTGGTTGACTGTCTATGGCAAATGCATGATCTAATTGAATAGAAGCTGCAAGCTCCGCGGCATATTCCTTACTAAGCAGCTGATCAAGCGGCACCTCCGAAAAGTCAGGATCGGTTAAATAACGGTTCCGATCAAGGAAGCTCAATTTCAGCGCCTCCACAAGCACATGATAATATTCATAAGAGCCATGCCCCATTGCAGCCAAATCAAAGTTTTCCACAATCTGCAGAGCCATAATAGCAACGAAACCTTGGGAGTTCGGCGGGACCTGATACACATCATGTCCTCTATAAGTACCTCGTACTGGGGTGACCCACTCCCCGCAATGATCAGCAAAGTCATCTATCGTTAATAACCCTCCATTGCTTTGCAGGAAATGAACGATTTCAGCTGCAATCTCACCTTTATAAAAAGCATCTCGTCCCTGTTCTGACAAACATTGAAGTGTGGATGCCAATTCCTTCTGCACGAACCGTTCTCCCGGCTGTACAATTCGCCCTTCAGGCATATATATAGACGCTGTTAGAAGCTGTTCAGCTAGCATCTTCTCGCCCAGCACTGTACTTTCATATTGATCGGGAGACATAGGAAAGCCTTCCGCGGCATAAACAATTGCGGGCTCCAGCACTTCAGCAAAGCTCAATCGACCATATTTACTCTGAACCGCATGCCAGCCATCCACCATACCTGGAACAGTAATTGCACTGCGAGTTCCCCTCGTTGGGATAGCCGCTTCACCTGTGAATGCTTCTATCGTCGCACGATAGCCAGAACGTCCGCTTGCATTATACGCCCTAACCTCGCCGTCATTATTATGGTAGGACAACCAGAAGGAATCACCGCCTAGCCCTGTCATATGTGGATAAACAACAGCGAGACACGCACTCACAGCAACAGCTGCGTCGAACGCATTGCCGCCTCTTTGTAATATCCGTGCACCGGCTGCGGAAGCCAAATGATGCGGACTTACTACCATTGCCTTCGTTCCCATTACCGGTCTCTCCATGCCTTCTCCACCTTCGAAGTTAAGTTATCTAACATATCATTATCTTTTAAAATACCACGCTCTGCTCTGCTAGGCAATCAAAAATAATTTAAAGAAAGTTTTCTTTTAAATTTATGTTGATAGTGAACGAAAATGGTTATATATTTGTTCATATAGTAATTCAATCATCATTTTCACATACAATTTGTTAATCAGCAGTTGTTATTTAGAGAGGAGTTTCTTCATGCAGTCAAAAACATCAAGCCCCATCGATTCCGTTCATATCGACGAAATCGATCGTAAAATTATATCCGCTTTGCACACTAATGGAAGAATCTCTTACACAGACCTTGCTAAAGACATTGGCCTCTCACGGGTAGCCGTTCAAGCTAGAATTAATACGTTAATGGACTCTGGCGTTATAGAGCGTTTCACAGCTGTTATCAATCCTGAGAAAATAGGCATTACTGTGTCTGCCTTTTTCAACGTCGAGGTTGAGCCGAAGTTTCTACATGAGGTTGCCGATCAACTAGCAGAGGAGCCCGTTGTGACAAGTCTTTACCATATGACGGGTCCTAGCAAGCTGCATATGCATGGCCTATTCACTAGCAATCAGGAAATGGAAGCCTTCATGAGAGAAAAGCTGTACACACTCCCCGGAATTATGAGCGTTGATTGCCAAGTATTAATTAATCGATATAAAAGTCGTATGGGAATGAGGCTGTAACCGATGGATAAACCGAGTAACAATGAATATGGCCAAATCAGCTGGGCGATGTTCAAAACCGGTATTTTAGGTTATGGCGGCGGCCCCTCCGTCATTCCGCTTATTCGCTACGAGGCAGTAACCCGATACAAGTGGATTAATGACGATGAATTCGCCGAAATACTCGCATTAGCCAATGCACTGCCTGGACCCATTGCTACTAAGATGGCTGCCTATCTCGGCTACCACAAGCGAGGCTGGCTCGGCGCAACCGTATCCGTGTTAGCTCATATTCTGCCATCCGCTATCGCCATGATCGCTTTGCTGTCAGTCGTTAAAGTGCTTAGCGGCTCAGCTGTTGTGCAAGGAATGATTGCAGCGGTCATACCCGTCGTCGCCGTGATGCTTGGCGTTATGGCCTATGAATTCGCTAACCGTACCATCAAAGGACTTGGCAAAATATTCGGTATTGTTTTGTTTGCCGTCGCTTTCCTGCTGCTTCAGATTATAAATATTCAGGATGCGGTCGTTATCGTGATCTTTTTAGCCTATGGGGCCGTACACTTTAAAGCTTCGAGCTGGTTCAATAACCGAAAAAACAGGCGTCGCGGGGTCACACAAACAAGCGGGGAGTCTAAGACATGGAATGGATAGAGCTCATTATTGGATTTTTCATAGCCAATGTGCTGGGGTATGGCGGCGGTCCCGCTTCCATCCCGCTTATGTACAACCAAATCGTCACCAATTACGGTTGGAAATCTGATCAGGAATTTTCGAATATTCTTGCACTCGGCAACGCTCTTCCGGGTCCAATTGCGACTAAAATCGCTGCCTTTGTCGGCTATGATGTATATGGACCGATCGGTGTACTGGTCGCCTTAGCGGCAACGATCATCCCTTCTGCTGTTGCCCTTATCTACTTGCTGAAGCTGCTGCAAAAGCATCGCCAGTCTCCGATCGTCAAAGGAATGACACTGCTCGTTCAGCCAGTAATCGCCATCATGATGCTGCTGTTAACCTGGCAAATGGCTGACACTGCCGTTGTCTCAGCTGGCATCTGGCAATTTCTCGGTATTGCTGTCATCGCTTATTGGGCAATGGAAAGAAGAAAGATTCACCCCGCCCTCGTCATCTGCGTTGCTTTTGTATATGGCGGGTTAGTGCTATCACATACGATGGCTTAGCAGTACACGAAACGCCTGTGAAATGGGGAATAGACAGCCGTTTACAACGGCTGCCTACCTCTTTTACAATAATAAATATGAATTATTTTCCTAAAAGTAAAAACTACAGAGACTTTGGCTCCCGAACTACGTGTACCTGTACGGTTAGCTTACTGTCTACCGTAGCCAAAATAATATTGTTCAATGCAAGGGGACGAATTTCCGTCTCCAGCCACATTCGGTCCTTGCCGATCTCACGCAGCAGCGCATGCTCCATATGTCCATCCGTAATGATTGGTTTGGTCAGATTGAAAGGTTGCGTAGGCAAGTTCAAGTCCTTCGGAGTTACGGGCTGATAAGCTGGATTTACAAATACGGATAACGTGCCCCCCGGCTCCCATGCGGCAAAAGCAACCTTCGATATATCTTCTACGTTCGATTTTCGCAGCTCTACGTATAAGAATTCAATAGGCAGCTTCGCTTTCGAGAGATTTCGGTAATCAAGCTTCCCGTCCTGAATAAGAGTAATTGCAGGTGGATCGAAAAATTGCTTAAGCAACGGGATCTTCAAACTGAGCCAGATTGCAGTTATATACAAAACAACGAGCGAAAGCGTAGTAATCATTGAACCTTTCAGTCCAAGATTCTCATCCGAGAGTGGATGGGCAATAATATTACCTAGTGTCAGCGCGATAATGAAATCGAGAAACCTAAGCTGTGATATAGAACGCTGTCCCATCATTTTAGCAGCAACGAGAAGAAACAAAAATCCAACAATGCTGCGGAAAATCCATTCCATTGCCGTCAATGACTCTTGGCCTTTGAAAAAATCCACGCGTACTCTCCCTCCGATGCCTTTATTTCCAATCATTAGAATACCCCATCTCTAGCGAAACGATGCGACCCGCAAGAGTTATCGAATAATTATAGAATCAATATTAACGGATTAATTCATTAGGAGGTTCTACTCATGCAGGAATTCGTCGGCAATTGCAAGGGATGCAACAAGCAGGTTTATTGTAATGATGGATTTATTAACGGTATCGTTCTAGAGGATAAATCCTTATTATGCTTCGACTGCTCTGAACAAGAACAAATACGCGGAGAACAACCTTCACCGAACAAACGATAGCTCGTATATGGCAATTAAAAAAAGCTGCCCGCCCGCAGATCTCACAATCTGCGAAGCGGACAGCCTTTTTCATTAAATCGATGTGTCTCGTGGATAAGTGCGAACCGAATCCTTCTTCTTAGCTGTCTCTTCTTGTTCAGAACGAATGAACGGCCAGTAGTTCGCTTTGCCGAATGTCCGTACCATGACCGGAATGAACAGCGGGAGCATCACTAATGCGTACATGAACAGCCCGCACAAGACAATAGTAGCTATTTGCAGCAACGACATAACGCCCGATGGCAGCATCGCCGCGAACGTACCGCCGAGAATAACGGCTGCGGACATAATAACGGTCCCCATGTTTTTCATTGCCTTAAGAATCGCTTCTGTCGGAGACAAATCACGATATTCTTTGAATCGATCCATTAAGAAAATACTGTAGTCGATACCGAGCGCCATCAGCATAACGAAGCCGAAGAACGGTACCGCCCAGCTGATGCCGGACTGACCAAGTATCCGAACGAAGATCAATTCCGTAATTGCCATTGAGGTATAGAAGGTCACAAGCAACGACGCAATCAAGTACAATGGCATAATAATGGAGCGGAATAAAATAATGAGAATAAGAGAAATCCCGATAAGCATGAGAATGACTGTACGAGAGTAATCCGCATCCGAAATGTTGCTTAAATCATTATTCATACTGCTTACACCGCCGACAGCAAAACTTGCTTCCGCATACGGGGTGTTAAGAACACCGCGCGAGACAGCAGCTTCGAGATCGTCGATTTTCGACATCGTCTCAACCGCGTAAGGATTGCCGCTGAATACTACATCGAACTTCGCTGTCTTGCGATCCTCTGATAGATATACATCCAGCGCCTGCTGGAATTCTTCATTCGCAATTGCTTCTTCCGGAATAAACCAACCAGTCATTTGTTTATTCGGAGAAGAGGATAGCTGGTTCAAATAACCTTTAGCCGAATCGAGACCATCTGTCACTTGCGTTAAACCGTCTACGCTTTGGTTAAGTCCACCTGTCAATTCACCCAGCTGACTATTCAAGTCTGCAAAGCCTGCCTGCAGTTCCTTCTGACCTGTTGTCAGTTGATCAAAGCCTTGCGTGACGCCTGGCAATTTCGATACGATCTGACCTTGCCCAGCCGCCGCTTGCTCGATGCCCTTTTGCAGCTCAGTAATGCCTTTAGCCAACTCACTAAGTCCTTGCGACAATTGTGTCTGCCCGCCCGATGCTTGGGCGAAGCCTGCATTCGCTTGCTCCAAGCCACCGGCAATGCCACTTAGCTGTGTATTCAACTGTGTTAATTGTTGGCTAATGCCCAATGCATTCTTTTGCAATTCGGTTGTTGAGCTTAGTGCTTGCTGATAAGCCGCGTCATCTTTCAGCTCAGGATAAGTTGCCTCTAAGCTGCTTAACCCTTCGCCCAATGAAGAAAGCCCTTCAGCCAGCTTAACTTGCTCCGCAGCAATTCCGCCGTAAGCTTGCGACAGCTGCTCAGCTCCGCCGCCCAACTGTTGATAGCTAGTCAGCAATTCCTTGCTTGCCGCTGCAAGCTGCTCTGCACTTGCATGCGCCTGCTTCAAACCTGAGCTTAATTCTTTTGCTCCGATTGAACCCTCTTTCAGTCCCTGTTCTATCTGTTTCAAGCCGGTACCAAGTTGAACAATACCGCTCTTAAGTGCATTAGTCCCCTCAACGAGTTGCCCTGCTCCGTCAACCGCTTCATTCAACTTCGGTGCATTGTCACTTAAGGCTGTGCTCGCTTCGGATAAACCAGAACCGATCTCACCGAGTCCACTGCCAGTCTTGCCAAGTCCATCCTCAAGTGTTCCAACTTGATCGGAGACGAGGAAATCATCCATCGCTTCCCCTGTCGGACGAGTGGCGCTTCGTACCGTTTTTACCCCTTCAACTTTCGCTAGCTCTCTGCTCACTTGCTCTAGAGTTGCCAGCCCCTCAGGTGTATCCATCGGAACATCTGATTTCACAACGACCGTGGATGGTAAGGTCTCCCCTGGTCCGAAGCTGTCTGCAATAAGATTAAAGCCTTTTACCGAATCATATTTATCACTAATTTCATCGAGAGAGTTAAAGGATATCGTACCCTTATAGGCCGTTACGAACGGAACGATCAACACGGCCAAAATAAGAAGTGCAAATACGGGACGTTTCAATGAGAACCGCCCAACTGTACCCCATAACTTGCTTGGCTTGTGCTCAAGTGTTGCTTTAGACGGCCAAAACAGCCTTTTACCCAACACCGCCATGAAGAATGGTACAACTGTGAACAGAGCAATCAGCAGAACAGCGATACCAATCGCAACCGCCACTGCAGAACGATACAAGACGAAGGTCGAGAAGCCAATCGAGGCAAAACCAACGAGAACAGCAAGACCGGAGAACAGCACCGTTTTGCCAGCTGTACGATAAGTAGCTACAATAGACTCCGTTACATCACCATTATGGTGAGACATCTCTTCTTTAAATCTGCTTATAAGTAAAATACAGTAGTCCGTTCCTATACCGAACAATACCGCAACGAGAAAAATCTGCGTAAAGCTGGATAGTGGAAAGTCTAGGTATTCAACCAAATAAGCAACGACAGACTGCGAGACAAGATAGGTGAAGCCAACGGTCAATAGCGGAACAATTGGCGCTACTGCCGAACGGAACACGAGGAACAGAATAATAAGGATAAAGCCCACTGTAATAAACTCGGTCTTCTTCAGCCCTTCCTCTGAACTTGTCATCACATCCTCTGAAATAAGCCAGTTGCCCGTGTAGTAATGTTCTACTTTCATATCTGACAAGGCGTTGTATAGACCGTCCCGAACTTCGGAAAGCTCAGCACCATTAAGATCGACATTCACGAGAACGAGCATCGTCTGCCCATCTTCTGCAAGCATCTGATCCTTCAATTCAGGTGTTTCCAAATGAGTTGTAAGCGACAGAATTCTCAATTCTTCCTTCTGATCCTTGAGCTTGTTAATGCCGCTTTGAATTTCAGTCATATCGGCATCCGTAAGTTTGCCATCACGATGGAAGACTAGGACAGTTGAAGCCCCTCCTCCACCTGATTCCTTGCTTCCAATCTCTTCAGCCAATTCAGAAGCAACGGATGAGGAGTAGCTGTCAGGAACATTAATCTGTCCCTTGTCTCTCACGAGCTCTTGCATATTCGGTGCGCTTACCATTAAACCAATGGTCGCTGCCAGCCATGCGATCAATATGATCCACCTTAATTTCAGTACCGTCTTCATCTCTATTTAGCTCCTCTCCTACTCCGTAGAACTTCCCATCACCAATGCAAGCTTCTCAAAAGTGTTCAAAAACGTATGCGCCTCTTGCTCGTCAAAATGGCATAAAAATGTTCCGATCAGCTTCTGAATTTCTACTTCCAGCACGTCAGACATTTCTTTTCCTTCTTCGGTCAGTTTCAAGAAAGTAACCCTGCGATCCTTATCATCAGGAACTCGCACAATTAGTTGCTTATCGACCAAACGAGTAATGATTGCCGTAATAGAGCTTTTCCCCACGCAAAATATGTCTGCGAGCTCTGAAGAAGTACATTCCTCATTGTTCCGCATATAACGCAACGTCATATACTGATCAACCGTTAATCCCTCTGGCATAAGCTCGCGCATCATCGCTGTCAATTTGCGGTTCACGGTGAAATGTGCCGCTTCATAACGAGCGACGATTTGTTTCTGATATTCGATGTCCATCGTCACTTTCCGTACCCCCTCTATAAACCTTCTCAACTCTATTTAGTTTTACTGTAGAACCATTCTATAGTGAAACTATATCAAAGGACAAAGCTTTGCGTCAACGTATCCTCTGTGAACAAATAGTGAACAGAATAAACGATTTCTTCGGTTTGCTTGTACCAGTATTTACCGATTATAATGAAAGATGGAGCGTGCTTTCGAAGCTAGTTTTGCTACACAAAACTTTATTGCCAATGCTTTCGAAGCTAGTTTTGCTTCACAAAACTTTAGGAGGTTAGATTATGTACGATATCGTTATTATCGGTGCCGGACCGGCTGGTGCTAGCGCTGCTATCTTCACAGCCAAAGCAGGAAAATCAACGCTCGTTTTCGAGAACAATAAAGGAATGACAAGGCGTGCTTGGTTCGAGAACTTCTACGGTATTGCGGAAATCGGCGGACCTGACCTTGTAGATACAGGCAAGAAACAAGCTCAAAAGTTCGGAGCAGAATTCAAAGAAGAGTCCGTAGTAAATGTTACTCGGATCGACGGCGGATTATCCATTGAAACTGATCAAGGAACCTATGAAGCAAAGCATGTGCTGCTTGCGACAGGCGCATTAGCTGATCTTGCTGAGCATATCGGTATCAACACTAAAGCCGGTACTGAGCCTCGCATTAAAACCGTTATCGATGTTGATGCCGCCGGCAAAACCAACATCGAAGGAATATGGGCAGCAGGGACAATCGCAGGTGTCAGTGTTCATGCCATTATTACAGCTGGCGATGGTGCAAAAGCAGCTATTAATATCATTAGTGAATTGAACGGCGAGCGTTACGTCGATCATGATATGCTGAAAGCTTAATAATAATGTGTTAATAAGCCGTTCACGACTTGCTTTTAGAGCAGTCAGGAACGGCTTTTCCTGTAATCAAACTGATAACCAAATACATTCCTAACATCAATTACGAACTTATCTAATAATTAGCTGGTATATTTTACAATAGAAAAGACTAACTGCTTAATTATACTAAGATAAGGGGTTGCAATAGTGTTTAAATTGAAGAATAAGAGTCTGGCTCTTACAAGCTCAGTTGTACTTGCATTTCTGTTCATCATCATGATCAGCGTTACAGGATGGATCTCGTACCAGTCTCAAAAAGGTTCGTATACAGAAGATATGGAGAGAGCGACACGTACCTTCGGCGTACAAACACAAGCGAATTCTGATATTATCGCAGCCGCACAAGCGGAGCTTGCAGCCGGTAAAACCACCAATTCTGCTATATTCCACATATTGAAAAATCAACTTAATGCTATGAATACAAATGAAATGGTTACGAACACTTACCTCTTCGCGGCAGATATGACTGAGAAAGATGGTAAGTCATACTTAGAAATTTTTCAGGGTAATAATTCAATGGATGAAATGGGTTTTAAGCCTGGCTCGCCCTATGAGCTTCCTGCCACCTTTATTGAAGGTTATGATATTGTGCTCAAAGAAGGCTTTGCTCAGCTCGATCCCTACTCAGATGAATTTGGCAGTTGGGTGACTTACTTAACAAGTGTCACTAACTCAGAGGGACAAGTCATTGCTATCTACGGAATTGATTTTGACTACGACAAAATTCAAGATAAGCTTGATCAGTTGCTGTGGAAAAGCATCATCATCTCCGCAGCACTCATAATCGCATCCATGCTGCTAGTTGTTGTTCTTGTTCGCTTAGCCCTCAAGCCGCTCAAGCAGCTTGCCAAGGTTTCTGCCATGGCTGCTCAAGGAGACTTAACCTTAACAGTGCCCGTTACAAGCGGCAATGAAATCGGACAAGTAGCCCTTGCTTTTAATGATATGATTACAAGCTTGCGTCACCTGACAGCGAATATCCGCTCGACATCGAACGAAGTGACTGAATCCTCTGTCAGCATGCAAGAAAGCGCGGAACAAACTTCACACGCAACACAGGAAGTAGCTGAAGCCATTCAAGAGGTTGCGGCAGGTGCTGATGCACAGCTTCACAGTCTGCAAGAATGTCAACGTGCCATGACCGAGATGACTATCGGTATCCAACGGATAGCGGAATCTTCAGCCACAGTATCAGAGATGGCTGCTGATACAACAGAACTCGCTGTCGCAGGCGAAGCAGTCATCGACAGAACAGCTTCACAAATGAAGAATATTGAAGCTAGTGTATCAGACACTGTAGTTACCCTAGAAGAACTCGAACAGATGAACGGCCAAATCGGAAACATTCTTGCAATGATCGGCGAAGTCGCTAAACAAACGAATTTACTAGCGTTGAATGCTTCAATTGAAGCAGCACGCGCCGGTGAGCACGGTAAAGGCTTTGCCGTAGTCGCAACAGAGATCCGTAAGCTCGCTGAACGTTCGAAGGAATCCTCCGAGCAAATCGGAGACATATTGAATGGAATTAGCAGCAGAACAGGCGAAGCGGTTGTATCGATGAGACAAACGGTTATTGGAGCACGTGAAGGCTCTAACGTATCTCAACAAGCAGGTGATTCGTTCCGTGCCATTATGGAAGCGATCCGCGAAGTATCCGGTCAAGTACAGGAAGTATCGGCAGCATCAGAGCAAATGTCAGCTGGCAGCGAAGAAATCAGTGCCTCGCTTGATCAGTTGGAGAGTATTGCCGTTCAATCCTCTAACCAATCACAACGTGTCGCTGCGTCCTCGGAAGAACAGCTCGCTTCCATGCAAGAGGTAGCAAGTACTTCTGTACAATTGAGAAGTCTCGCGGGCGTACTCAACGAGGAACTTAGCAAGTTCAAGACGGAGTAAGTAAGAACAGCGGACACTGATGCTTGATAAGTGATGGTGTTCTGCGATATAGCGATGTGACGTGACAACAAAAGACTGCCGAGAATTTCTCGACAGCCTGAAAACCCAGTCCTCTAATGGACTGGGTTTTGTTGTCTATTCATCACAGCTGGATCTGTGATGAATAAATGCTAGATGTTGTGTTAGGCTCATACCTGCTATTCGTACCAATAGCCTTTATGCCCTTTTTCAAGCCGCATTAACGCCTCTAAATAGTAGTAATCACCCCATATTACGAAATCATCAGGGGATGAATGGCCTCTAACATGATACGATCCATGTTTCAGCAATCCTTCAACATCATTGTCATTCATTGTGGAATAGTGATTAACTAATCCGCTCATTGACTTATACAATCCGCTTTCCAAATACTCGTAGCCATCATCCTGTTTGTCCAAATGGCCGAGCAATTCGATAATGCCACAAGCAACAATTGCTGAAGCCGAGCTATCCCGTGGTGTATTGGAGTCAACTGGCGCTTTAAAATCCCAATAAGCGACTTGATCTTCAGGAAGCCGTTTCAGAAAATGTAGAGCTAATCGTTTAGAAGTATCTAGGTATGATTTATTGTTCGTATACCGATAAGCGAGTGCAAACCCATAAATCCCCCAAGCTTGTCCCCGGGTCCATGTCGATCCATCCGAATAACCTTGGTGGGTTCCTCCACGTATAGCATCTCCCGTTTCTTGATCGAAATAAAACGTATGGTATGAGGAATCATCGCCCCGTACCAAGTAACGTTGGCTTTGATCTGCTTGGCTCTTTGCTACTTGTAGGTAAGTGTCATTCCCAGTCTGCTCATAAGCCCAGAAGAGCAAGGGTAAATTTAATAAGCAATCAATAATAATTCGCCCGCCGTTTACTTCATCGCCTTCTGGACCCCAAGCCTGGATAATCTGGCTTTTCGGACGCCAGCGCGTCATAAGATGATCGGCCGCTTGCAGCGTTAACTGCCTTGCCGATTCATCTTGCTCAATCATCCATTGTGCTTTGGAAGACAATGAGTATAGGAAGCCGATATCATGATGATCAATCTCCACCTTTTGCTCAAGCCTTATCTTAAAGCTCTCAACAGTACGACGCGCTGCATTCCGGAACACATCATCGCCCGTATACTCATAACAAAGCCATAATAGGCCTGACCAGAAGCCGTCCGTCCATTCGGTATTCGCATTACATTTGTATTTGATTCCACCGTCGATACTAACATGGGGAAATTGATCACCGTAGCGTTCTATATTTCTTGCTGTTTTGCTCACAGCATCCTCAATTGCTTGTTTCCACATCATACTGTTCTCCCCCTGCTCCTCGTTAAAGTAGAAAATGATCATTTGTTTTGGTTAACCAATTCACGAGTTCCGCCTCAAGAAGCTTCGCCAAATCATGCTCGGATACATGAGTAATGCGGATAGGATGGACTTGATAGGGATCTTCCACATTATCATACAACAACCGCTCTATGGGCTCATTCGGTGCATAGCCTTTATGAATGACATAGGTGTAACGACGTGTTCTAACACCTCTCCAACCATACTGCTTATTATCAAGCCCTAAACTGGTGAATAGTTCGATGACTTCCCTTCGTCCAGGAAAAGCTGAAATGAACGCCGAACTCACCTCAACATCCTCTTGCTCTAGCAATGCAGCAGAATAATCAATGCCTTCTACCGTCGGTGGCACATTGAGTTTCATTAATCCTAATAACGTAGGCATAATATCCACACTATTAAATAGCAAATCCGTTCTCCCTCCAGCAAGATGACCATTCCATCGCATCATACAAGGAATACCGATCGATTCCTCGTGCCAGGAATGCTTAGCCATAAGTCCGTGCGAACCTAACAGTTCACCATGATCAGCAGATAGAACAACAATCGTATCTTCCTCTAAACCTAATTCTCTCAGGTCATTGAGAATACGAGCAAACTGATCATCCATACCAGTTATTGCTGCCATATAGTCCCTTGTATAACGCTGAAGATTATCTATACCTCCTGCAATAGGCTCGCCAGTATGCACCATTAAATGCTCGGCTTGAACATTCGGCCTTAGCGCAAACTCTCTATCTTCATAGAGCTTCTTATACTGCTCTGGGACGAGCTCGAATGGACTATGCGGAGGGTTCCAAGAAAGAAATAACGCAAAGGGCTGATCTTGATCATGATTTCGCAAGTAGTCCAAGGCAACATCCGTCTCATGCTCTAATGACCATTGGTCTACTTTAATTTGTTCATGACTGTCCTTCCAATAATGAGGTGTGAGATGGTGATCATCAGCACCATAGGAATACCAGAAATCAAATCCATGCCGCTTTGGCCCCGGTGGAGTATAAGCATCCCACTCCTTCGCCCCAGATAATGGCTCTGAGGATATATTCTGCTCAGGCAAGTCTAGATGCCATTTCCCAATATATCCCGTGTGATATCCTGCCTGCTTCAGAACATCCCCTATACAAATTTCCTTAGGGTCCAGCATAATGTCAGCGCCAATCTTACAGTTGGTATACACCCCCGTAGACAGTGGATATTTCCCCGTCATAAGCGCCGCTCGATGAGGAGAACAAAGGGGTGTGCAGCTGATTGCATGATCGAATACAAGATTCTGACGAGCAAATTCATCTATATTCGGAGTAAGAACGGGGTCCTCATTCCGGTAGCCAACAGCTTGTTTTCTCCACTGATCGGCGAATATATAAAGCAAATTGGGTCGTTTGCTGCTCATGATTGATCTCCTTCCCTGACACTTGACGCTTCTTCTCTTCATTCGTGGTCATTAACCCTTTACCGCACCAGCAGCAATGCCTTCAATGAAATGATCCTGTGCAATAAAATAAATGATGACCGTAGGAATGATTGCTGAGACTGCAGCCGCCATCAGCGGTCCATAATCGGTGCTGAACTCGGACTGGAAGTGCTGCATACCTAGCTGCAAAGTAAACAGATGATCCGAGTTCAAGTAAATCAACGGAGCCAGGAAATCATTCCATGAATGCATGAAGGTGAAAATAACTAGACTTGCGATTGCCGGCCGCGTCAGCGGAAGTATAATACGCAAATAAATTCCAAACTCATTTAGACCATCGATCCGAGCTGCCTCAGATAACTCTTCCGGTATTGCCATGAAAAACTGACGAAACAAGAAAACACCAAATGGACTAAATGCCCCTAACAGGATGAGCGCCCAATGTGAGTTCATCAAGCCAATTTCCTTAATCAGCATAAATTGTGGAATCATCATCACTTGATAGGGAATCATCATCGTAGCAATGTATAGAAAAAACAATTTATCCCTTTCTGGAAACTTCACCTTGGCAAAAGCGTATGCCGCCGCGGAGCAAGTTATAATTTGCAGCACCGTAGTAATTACGGCGATTTTTATCGTATTTAAATAATAAACAGGAAAAGGAATATCACTCCATACCTTCACGTAATTCGACCAATAAAAAGTGCTCGGAATCCACTTAATAGGAAAGCTGAATATTTCCGCCTCAGATTTCAGCGATGCTGATATCATCCATACGAGAGGAATGACCATGGATAAGCTTGCAACGATGAGAATGGCATACAGTAGTACTCTAGGAGCTATTTTCAACAGTTGATTTTGTTTCTTGGGAAGAGACAATGGCGCTGTATGTGCAATTCTATTCATAATTTGTCTCCTATCTATCAAAAATCAATAATTGACCCATTTCTTCTGACCTCTAAACTGAATAACGGTGATAAGCATAATAATTGCGAACAATACATAGGCCATCGATGAAGCATAGCCGTACTCATAGTTTTTAAAGGCAGTATTGTAAATGTCATAGACAAGCACATGAGTAGAACGTCCAGGCCCGCCTTGTGTTAAAACATAGATCAGATCAAATACTTTAAAGGAATTGATAATGGCGATAATAAGGGTGAAAAAGATAATGGGAGACAGCATCGGCAACGTAACGTTGGTGAACTGAGACAGCTTGCCCGCTCCATCAATTTCAGCCGCTTCATACAAATCTCTCGGAATGCTTTGCAATCCAGCTAGAAATAAAACCATATAATAGCCAATACCGTGCCAAATGCTTACGATAATAACGGAGAATAGCGCCCATTCCGTAGATGCTAACCAACCAGGAGGTTGATCAATACCCAAGCTTCGGAGCATGCCATTGATCGGTCCCATTGATGGGTTGAATAGCAGCTGCCAAATAACAGCTACCGCAATTGTCGCTGTAATATGAGGCAGAAACATGGCTGTACGGAACAGCTTCAATCCTCTGATTCCTCTGTTTAATATCGAAGCAAACACAATAGCGAGCAGAATAGTCACCGGAACGAATACTAGCGTCATAATGAGACTATTGGCTAATGAAATACCAAACGTTTCATCGGTCATCAGCCTTTTATAATTGTCCAAGCCCGTAAATTTAATTGATCCGAAACCATTCCATTCGGTAAAACTCATATAGAAAGAGGCAACAACCGGAAAACAAATAAAAATGAGAAATCCTATTATGTTAGGCATTAAAAATGTATAGGCTACGAGCCGATTCCGCCTTACTACCGTCTTAGCTGTCTTCATTATTTCAGCTCCTTTATTCATAGATGAACCTCACTTCATACAAGTGAAGTTCATCTATGAAACATTCCAACATCTTATTTACTCGGTTGAAACTCCTTCTCGTACTTATCTGCCCATTCTTTTTGTACACGATCAGCTATTTTCTGTATGGCCTCTTCAGCTGTTTGCTTGCCCACAAGCGCAAGCTCTCCCTCTTGCTTATAAGCCCCGCTCACCAGTATGTTCTTCACCCCAGGCAGGAACGGATACTCCGGATATTCCCTTTGCTCAACAAAGTATTTAATATGTTCCGGCTTACGGCTGCCGTCGCCAATATACGTTTCCTTAATTTCATCGTTCGTATAACCCGTTAAGAAGCCTTTAGAAGCAAACAGCTTAGCGCCTTTAGCACCGCTCATAAAGTCGATAACCTTGAACGCTTCTTCTTTATGTTTTGAGTCTTTATTGATCATTAATGATACAGGTGTCGCCAAGCTCGTATTAGCAGGGACTCCTTCAGGATGAGGAACAGGCACTACATCCCAATCAAAATCGATTTTCTTCTCATCCTCAGCTTCTCTTAATTGAGCCACATGCCAGTCGCCAATAAGATTCATCGCTACATTGCCTTTTTGGAATGCTGGGTTGTAGTTTGCTGAGGTTGTAACCTGTTCCATCCAAGGCATAATGGAACCATCTTTCTCTAGATCCATTCTAAATTGAAGCCCTTTCACAAACGGCGTCAAATCCTTATCGATAATGGATGAACCGCCTTGTACGGCTTGCATGTACCAGGTTTGAGCCCATGGCTGCAGGAATGCTCCGTATATCTTTTCTGAACCTTCACCTTTGGTCATTTGCTTAGCTAGCTCACGGAATTCATCCCATGTCATATCCGCTTTCGGATAGTCCACTTGCATTTGATCGAACAACGTTTTGTTGTAATACAACATCCAGTTCGATTTGCGATAAGGAAGACCATAAGATTCATTTTTTACTTTCAATGAATCGTACAGTGGTCCGAAGCCGGACACATCGACATTATTTTCTTTAATTAAACTATCAAGCGGTTCAAGAATACCCGTATCGAGAAGTACATCCATATTCCCGCCGAATATATCAATGTCCTCACCCGAGGAAAGCTGAAGCCGAAGCTTCTCATAATATTGTGCTTGCGGGATCGTATCAATCTTTACCGTGATGTTTGGATTTTCTTTATGGAATTCTTCATAGGCTTCTTTAAAAGTATCTAGATCGGCTGGTAATACTGTCATTTTCAATGTAACTGGCTTAGTTTCTGTCGTTCCAGAAGCTTCACTACCCTTGGTTTTATTGGACGTATCCGATCCACAACCGGATAGTAGAGCGATAATGAGAGAGCTAACCATGACTACCGAAAATATTTTTCTCATTTTACAATCCCCCTGAACTTTAGTATTATGTGTGCATTACTAAGACATAACTTGATTATAGGGGGCATCCTAGCAACACATAAGGAGAATGTTTTATACCCCTGCTGCACGAATCCCTCTTAAACGTTACCTACTTTTACTATTGGGGTTGTTCAAATGATCTATCTAACCTTTTTGTTGCTTGTCTTGGCGATATTTTTTTCCTATAAGAAATTGAATCATATCTCTACTCGCTTTATGTATGGCATTATATTAGCTTGGGCACTGTCATTTACGTCCTTTGTGCTGTATTTAAGCAAGTTTAATTATTATCAAAATATCATCAGCTCGTTTTTTAGTTTCAGCCCAGGAGCCTGGAATTATCTCGTATTAACGAATTTCAATCCCAATCTCCTTATCCGCCTGTTAAATGGCGGGGTGCTTCTGTTCAGCTTCTCCCTATTATGTTTTGCAGTATCATTCACACGTACATCTAGAAAACTGCGCAATGCCCCAATCTACATAGCCATTACCGTAATTTCCGTTACACAGCTCTTATTTTTCGACCCGTCCGTGCAAATACGGCTGCAGATGACCATCGGAGATATGCCTGCTGACTTATCTGCTTTTTTCAAGGAAGCTATTATTCTATTGAGTCAACTTTTTAAATATATCAACTATGCTTACTTGATAGGTTCATTCCTTCTTATGCTTAATTTTTATTTCAATTATCCAAAAATCAAGTTTATAAAAAATTACGCTCTCTTTCATATTCTCATCCTTGCATCTGTTGCTATCATTCATTTTCTTATCTTTTCTTGGGCTCCAAAAAATCTTGTCATCGCGACAGTGTTGGATGGGTACTATAATTATCTTCAACCTAATGTTAGTTCTTATTCATTCGTCTTTCGCATTTTCCCATACCTGGTCATTCTCGCACTTACCTTTATGGTTTATATCATGTACAGATATAGCTCTATTGAAGCTTATAACAAGAGTCATGATATACAGATCAACAATAGTATTGATACCGCTTCACTTGGCGTTAAAGCCTTTACTCACTCCTTGAAAAACCATCTATTAGCTATACAATTCGAAGCTGAATTCCTGAAGGATAATAAGACTGATAAGGAGTCTCTCCACAGCCTAAACCTAATACTGGCCTCTTGTTCCAAAGGAATGGAAAGTATTAATTACGCAGCAAATAAGCTGCAAGCGATTAAGCTTAATTTGCAGCAGCAGCTGCTCAACATTCCTGTCAATGAAGCTCTTGCAAGACTAAATCTTGAACATAGCTACTTGAAGGTTATTCTTCATGCGGAAAAGGAGCTGCCGCTCTGTTACATAGACAGCTATTATATGAGCGAGGTTATTGCTAATCTCTTAGAAAATGCGGTAGAGTCTCTCTCCAAGCAAAGCTCGGGACAAATAACTGTTACCTTATCGGAGAGGAATAACTGGGCTATTATTGCTATTCATGATGATGGACCAGGGATTGCCGAAGAACATTTGGAGATGGTGTTTAGCCCATTTTTCACTACGAAAGCTTCTGTGAACAATTGGGGGATAGGACTTTCCTATTGTCATAAGATTGTTGCTGGGCATGATGGGAAAATTATTGCTGAAAGTAATTCTGATCATGGAACCACGTTTAAAATCTTCTTGCCAGTGATTTAAATCGAACTTAGATGAGGATGAGGTGGCTCGTTTGGATAAAAACATACAACTATTAATAGTGGATGACATCGAATCACATCGACGGCGGCTGGAGCGAATTATCACTGCTTGTGATGATATGGAGTTAATCTCGTCCGTGGATTCCGGTCAGGCAGCAGTTCAAGCAGCTATCGCACATCAGCCAGATATTATTTTAATGGATATCGAAATGGAAGAACCGCTTGCTGGCATTAACGCAGCCCGTCAAATTCACGAGCTATTTCCTCATATTAAAATCATCATTGTAACCGTTCACAAAGACGATAATATTATATTTGCTGCCTTCCAGACAGGTATCATTGATTATCTCGTTAAATCTGCTGCACAAGAAGAAGTCATAGAAGCCATACGATCGGCTTATGGCGATAGTTCTCCTATTCGCCCGATGATTGCCAAGAGCATTCGAAGCGAATTCGCTCGGATTAAGCGAACAGAAAACAGCTTTCTATTTGTCATACAAATCATTTCCGGATTAACACCAAGTGAATTACAAGTACTGAAATTGCTGTGCGAGAAAAAAACGAGGAGACAAATTGCAGAGGAGCGCTGCGTGGAATATGAGACCATCAAAAAACAAATGACAAGCATCTTAAAAAAATTCAATATGGCTAGTTCTGCTGATATTATAAGAACCGTAAACGATCTGCGAATCTTCGATCTATTAAATAAAATATAGAGATAGATAATTATTAAATAAATAGCTCTCAAAAAAAAGCGGGCACCAGGTAGAATTCTCTACCCGGTGCCCGCCTTACTACATTATGATGCTGTTACAGCCGCACCTTGCTGCAGCTGGTACATCGCAAAATATTTGCCTTGCTGGCTCAGCAATTCATCATGATTGCCGCGTTCCACTATCCGGCCGCGATCCAGCACGAGAATTTGATCAGCCTGACGGATCGTTGACAGTCGATGTGCAATGACGAATGTCGTGCGGCCCTTCTTCAGCACATCAAGTGCCTGCTGAATGATCGCTTCCGTCTCTGTATCAATGCTCGCTGTCGCCTCATCCAGGATGAGAATTGCAGGATCATAGGCTAGTGCCCGCGCGAAGGAAATGAGCTGCCGTTGTCCAGCGGATAACGTGCTGCCCTTCTCAATCACCGCTGCGTCAATACCGCCCGGCAATTGTGCGAACATGTCATACGCGCCGACATCACGCAGCGCCTGCTCGATTGTCTCCCGACTAATAGCAGGATTGTCGAGGCTCACATTCGATGCGATTGTGCCCGTGAACAAGAACGGATCTTGCAATACGATGCCCATATATTGACGTAGATGCTGCTTAGGAATATCCCCGACATCGATACCATCAATGGAAATCCGTCCGTTATTCGTATCATAGAATCGGAACAATAGATTCAGAATCGAGCTTTTGCCAGATCCAGTGTGTCCCACTAACGCTACCGTCTCACCTTGTTTAGCCGCGAATGAAATGTTCTTAAGTACAAATTCATCCCCTTTGTAAGCGAATGAAACGTCCTCGAATTTCACTTCTCCTCTATAGCGCTCAATCGCACCAGGCACGACATCAATACCCTCTTGATCCATCAGCGTAAATACCCGCTCCGCGGATACCCTTGCTGTCTCAAGGTTGGACAATTGATTAACGACACCTACAATCGGCTGGAACATCCGATGCATAAGGTCAATAAAAGCGTACAAAACGCCGACCCCTATAGCGGCTCCGAACCAATCACCCCAGAACATCATGATCACGATGAGAAACAATACGTTCCTTACGGCATTCGCCAGGTTATGTGAAGTAATGGAGTTAAGACTAAGCAGCTTGTTTTGATACTTGAAAAAATGCTCATTCAGTTCCTCGAATTCCTTCATCGTCTCTTTCTGACGACGGAACGCCTGAATAATAGCCATCCCTTGTATGGACTCATTGATCATCCCATTAATTTCACTGAGCTTCGCTCGAATAATATGGTTATAGCGCGCAGCGAACTTCCGATAAACGACAATCCATATGATTAGAATCGGCACGAGAGGCAATGCGAACAGCGCAAGCCTAGCATCTAGGAGGAAAAGTGCCCCCAAGATTGCTGTCATATAGACGATTGCCGAGAAAAAGTTAGCCAGTACCGCTACATACAGCTCACGTATGGCTTCCGTATCGTTCGTAATACGCGAGACCACCTGCCCGGCAGCAAGCGTATCATAGTAACCAACCGGCAGCCGCTGTGTATGAGCGAATACATCATTCCTCATCTTCTGCACGATTTTGTTCGCTGACGTTTGCAGCAATAACCGCTGTCCAAAGGTCAACACCGCTCCAACGAGCAGCAGCCCCACGTATATAGCAGCCATCGTCATCAAGCTCGGAATTTCCGGTTTATAAAATTCATATAATTGCTTCGCCGTTATTAATGTGACTGGGAAAGAGACCACCTCGTTAGTATCCTTCTTGGTAATGGTCATTTCACTATCCGTTGCCACTGTTCGTTTGCCGCCCTCCATAGGGAGGGAGCCTTCCAACCAATAAAACTTACGCCCCGCTTGCAGAATCCTTACTTCCGGACCCTTCTGTTCCATTGGGGCAAAATGATCCTCACGTTTATACCATTTCCCTTTATAATTGACCGCATAGCTCTCTTCCCCTGCTACCTCATGCCATTTCTTCTCAATGCCGAGAATATTCTGATCGATCATCCGCTTCGCGATAAACGGCCCTGCCAGCTCTGCTGTTACAGCAAGCACAAGCAATAGCAACGCCCATACGATCGGCTTTTTATAAAGCATGGCGTATTGAAACAATCGTTTTCCTGTCAGACCCATTGTCCTGGACGCCTCCAATTCCAATTACGATTCAATAAGCGACTCCAACTGTTGCCGGTCATATTGTTCCCGGTACCAGCCGCCTTGCTGCAGCAGCTGTTCATGAGAGCCTTCTTGCACAATTCTTCCTTCATCGAGCACAAGGATCCAATCCGCATGCTGAACGGCAGATAGTCGATGTGTCGTGATAAGCGTCGTCTTGCCTGCGCGTTCCGTACGAATACCTTCTATAATTTCTGCTTCCGTCTTGCCATCAACAGCAGATAAGGCATCATCGAGCATTAATATTTCCGGATCGGCAATGAGCGCACGCGCAATACTGACCCGCTGCTTCTGTCCGCCCGAAAGCGCAACACCCTTCTCACCGACCATCGTCTCTAAACCATCCGGCAAGAATTGAATATCCTTGGCGAATGACGCTCGTTCTAGTGCGCGCTGCAAATCTTCCTCAGTACCTTCCTTGTTCATGCCAAATAGGATATTTTCTCTAATGGTCTTAGAGAACAGAATCGGCTGCTGCGGCACATAACCAACCCAGCTGAGCAAATGATCAATCTTCAGCTCGCCCATCGGCACGTTGGAGATCGATATTTCGCCATTACCAAGCGGATATTCACGCAACAATTGCTTCAGCAAGGTCGTCTTGCCACTGCCGGTCCTACCGACAACACCAAGCGTCTGCCCTTTGTTAAGCGTAAAGCTAACTTGGCTCAAATTATCTGTCTTAGAGGATGGGTAGCGGAACACTACCTCCTTGAACTTCACTGTCTCTGGATTCAGAACTTCGGTCGTACTCGGCGCATCCGTTACATCCGCCTTGTATCCAAGAGTTTCATTCACACGATCGAGTGAAGCACTGCCCCGTTGCATAATATTTATAAGTTCACCAATGGCGAGCATCGGCCAAATCAGCATCCCCAAGTACACGTTAAATGAGACCAGTTCCCCAAGTGTAATCTCACTATGGAATACCAAATATCCGCCATAACAAAGACCGATCAAATAACTAAGACCCACTAAAATTTTCAGTGTGGGCTCGAAGAGCGCATCAATCTTTGCTACCTCTATATTTTTCTCGAATACTTCATTCGTCTTCTTCTCGAACCGTTGTTGGTCCGCTTCCTCCTGTACGAAGGCACGAATAACTCGAACACCGGATACGGATTCCAGCACCTGATCATTCAATTCTCCGAAAGAATCCTGTGATTGCATGAACCTCGCATGAATCTTCTTACCGAAATACGTCATCGCCAGCGCCATGATCGGCAAGGGCAGAAGCGCAGCCAAAGTAAGCTTCAAGCTGATCAAGCCTGCCATCATAATGAGGATCGTGATCATAAATAAGGTGGAATCAATCAGCGTCAATATCCCAAAACCCGCCGTAGCAGCAACTGCATTCAAGTCATTCGTGGAACGTGCCATCAAATCACCTGTACGATTACGCTCATAGAAGGTTGGTGTCATCCTCAAAAAGTGCTTCATCAGCTGTGATCGCAGCAGCTTCTGCAGCAGGTTCGCACCGCCGAATAACTGATAAAACCACACATAAGTAATCACATAGCCAACAATAATAACCGCTGTCCATCCCCCAACCACTTTCATAAACCCGGCTGAATCAAGCGTTCCTTGTGAAATGCCATCAATCGTATAGCCGATCAACCAAGGTGGAATGACATCCAATACACCGGTCAATATTAAGAGCACAATAGCTACTGTATATCTCTTCCAACTCATTGCAAAAAACCATCTTAGTTTCTTAAGTACACTAAACATAACTTTACTCTTACACCCCCTGTTTCCATCCATCCATCAACTTTCCCATAAAAAGAAAAAAAGCACACCGTAAAATACGATGCGCTACCTTCAGTTGCCGGACCACTGCATAGGCAGCAGAGCAACAAAAAAGGCGCATGATTACGGCAATCGTAACCATGCGCCTTTGATTTATGGGAATACCCTTATCATCAAAGAGATGTGACTCGCGGATGGATTACGTTCATTAAATTAGCATTCATAAATTTATGTTGATGTACACCAGCAAATGCAATCAAGTTAATCATGACGTAATCCTCCTTTCGATTTGTGAAATATATTTGTCACTTTACCATTTGATGAAATTACTGTCAATAAAAAAATTATAGGACAAACTCACTTCTTAACAGGCTATCCGATCATCGCAACCGCTTGCCGCTCTGCCTGCAGCAGCTGTTCACGCACATTCACTACTTCTCCCACAATAATTAATGCAGGATTGCTCAGCTTCATCGAAGCAGCTATGTTATGGATATCAGCTAAATTCCCGATGATCGTTCGTTGCTGAGAAGTCGTTCCCCTTTCAATCAAAGCAACTGGCGTTGATGCTGCTTTCCCATACTTAAGCAACTCTTCACGGATATAACTAAGTTGACTTACACCCATATAAATAACGAGCGTATCCACGCCATGCGCCAGAAGATCCCAACGTACAGGAGACTTATCGTCATGACATCGGCTCCCAGTGACACATGCGAAAGATGTCGCGAGATTGCGCTGTGTTAACGGTATGCCTGCCGAAGCAGCCGCGCCGATCGCCGATGTAATGCCTGGCACGACCTCATAAGGAATGCCATAAGCGGCTAGCTCCATAGCTTCTTCACCGCCTCGCCCGAAGATGAAGGGGTCGCCCCCTTTCAACCGAACAACTAGCTTTCCCTCCAGCGCATAAGCAACTAAAGCAGCGTTGATCCGATCCTGTGCCATGGCATGGGCGCCCGGCGCTTTGCCGCAGTACACCAATTCGGCGCCAACTCGAGCATAGTCAAGCAATTCTTCACTCGCCAGCCGGTCATACAGGATCACATCGGCCATCTGGATACGTCGCATTGCCTTTACGGTAATAAGCTCAGGATCACCTGGCCCTGCTCCAACAATATAAACGGTTCCTACCGCCGGCGCTCTCATTATAGACCACTCTTCTTAGTCGTTGCCGTTAAATCTGACGCAACAACCCTTAGAATCGTGTTCGAGGATGACTTACGCTCCAACGTCTTTTGAGATAAATAAAATAGAATGCCCGTGAACAATACCCCGCCAATAAAGTTCCCTGCCAGCACCGGAATTTGATTCCACATCCACCAATCCGATACACTGACATCTGCTCCAAGCATCATGCCAGCTGGAATGACGAACATGTTGACGACTGCATGCTCGAAGCCTTGCGCGAAGAAGGTTAGGACCGGCAGCCACATGGCAAGTATTTTGCCCCCTGTCGATTTCGAAGTCATGGCCATTACCACACCCAACGTCACCATCCAGTTGCAGAGCACCGCCTTCACCATGACAAGCGCTATCCCTTCCCAGCCCATATTTTTATAACCCAGCGTCTTCGTTTCACTTAACTTAACCAGAGTTTGTACCATCGGATTATCCATATCTGTACCCATGCTAGTAATTGACATCATATATAATAGAGCGTACACGGCGCATCCTAGCAAATGCCCAATAATCACCCATCCATAATTGGATATCATGCGTGCCATCGTTGTCCTGCGTTCTATTACAGCTAAGGGGATAAGGGCGAAGCTGCCTGTCACAAGCTCCAGCCCCAGCAACACAATGATTACGAAGCCCACAGGGAATACAATCGCTCCGGCAAGACCAATATGCGTTTGTGCAACGGCCGTGAATGCCAGCGTTGTCGCGAAAGCGAGAATCGCCCCGCCCAGAAATCCACGAATGACTTTATGAAGAATACTCATATTCGCTTTCGCAGCCCCAGCTTCAATCATCGACTCTAGCACTTCTGCAGGTTTTACATAGGACATGCCGTTCACCCCTTATATCGTTACAAAAATGGAGCCACTCTCATGGTCTATCTCTGTCTCATATGTTGTTATACAGCCATCTTCCGGGTCATGCGCTATGCCGCTGCGCAGGTCGATCTTCATATCATGCAGCGGGCAATGTACGGCAGTGCCGCATACCATCCCTTCGGAGAGCTTACCTCCTTTATGCGGACATCGATTCTCTACAGCGAGTACACTACCGTCCGTCAAGCGGAATACCGCAATTTCAGTATCTTCTATCTGCAAGGTCCGTGAACCCTTCACATCGATATCATTCAGATTCGCTACATATAATTTCGTCGTCATATGAATGCCCCCTAACCCTGCACCGGCAGAGCGCCGGACAATTGCTCGAAATTTTTGCGCAAATGGTCTTTCTCCACGATTTCTTTCCATGGATCAGTCGTGAAACTGAGTGTCTTCTCAATTCGATCCACAAGTGCGAGACGGTCTTCTCGATTCTCCAAGGCCTTCTTCACAGCTGCCAGTCCTACACGCTCAATCCACTGCGCAGTACGCTCATTCCATGTCGCATTTTCGCGGTAATATTGCAAATAGGCCGAAGACCATTCCATCACTTCATCTTCCGTCTTCACCACACACAGCAGCTCTGTCGCTCTCACTTTAACACCGCCATTGCCGCCCACATGAAGCTCCCAGCCGCCATCGATTGCGACTACGCCAAGATCCTTAATAGTAGCCTCGGCACAATTCCGAGGGCATCCTGATACAGCCAGCTTCACCTTAGCAGGTGCTGTTAGTCGTTCGAACGCCTTCTCCATTCGGATCCCCATCCCGATAGCATCCTGCGTTCCGAATCGACAGAATGTATTACCCACACAGGTTTTCACTGTCCGCAGCGTCTTGCCGTAAGCATGCCCAGATGGCATGTCGAGTTCCTCCCATATTTTCGGCAGGTCTTCTTTTTTCACGCCTAGCAGATCCAGACGTTGACCGCCCGTGAACTTCACCATCGGCACATCGAATTTCTCAGCTACTTCTGCAATTTTCTTCAAATCAGCTGGCGACGTTACTCCACCGTAGATACGAGGAACAACCGAATACGTACCATCCTTCTGGATGTTCGCATGATAACGTTCATTCGTGAAACGCGATTCCTTCTCGTCTACATACTCTTCAGGGAACAGCATCCCAATATAATAGTTAAGCGATGGACGGCATTTGGTACAGCCCTCCTTCTCCTTCCAGTCCAGCACATGCATAACTTCCTTCGTGGTCATTAGCCGCATCCGCGATATTTCCTCCACGATCTCATCTCGGCTAAGTGAAGTGCAACCGCAAATTCCTTCTTTCACTGGTTCGCCTACCGCATCACCAGCGTATATTTTGAGCAACCCCTCAACGAGCGGTTTGCAGCCGCCGCATGAGGCAGAAGCTTTGGTACAAGCTTTTACCCCAGCTACTGTCGTACAATCTTTCGTCTCGATCGCTTCAACAATAGTGCCCTTGGATACACCGTTACAACCGCAGATAATCTCATCATCAGCCATGCTTTCCAGCCGGTTATTTCCGTTCGACTGCCCCAATAGATCCGATGAAATGCCTAGCAGCAGTTCCTTCTCCCGCCCAGCAATTGACTCCCCATTCTTAATATAGGAGAACAATTCAGCACCATCCGTTGTATCTCCGAATAATACCGCGCCTACCAACTTGCCGTCTTGAATAACGATCTTCTTATAAGTCCCGCTCAAATCATCCTGTATCCGCAATGCGCGTGTTCCCGGCGCTTCAGTGAACCGCCCCGCCGAGAAAACATCAACACCAGATACCTTAAGCTTTGTCGAGGTCACTGAGCCTGCATAACCGGCGGTTTCCACGCCAGCAAGTCTTTTTGCCAATACCGCCCCTTGCTCGTACAACGGAGCTACTAGGCCATAAGCAATTCCTCTATGCTCCGCACATTCACCAAGCGCATACACATTAGAAACATTGGTTTGCATAAAGTCATCAACCACAATGCCGCGATTCACTTCGATGCCAGAAGCTTTGGCCAAGCTGACATTGGGCCTGATACCAACAGCCATAACGACTAGATCAGCTTCCGCTTCACTGCCATCGGTGAATTGCAAAGCTTTCACCCGCCGTCTGCCCGTGATTGAGGCCGTGTGCTTATGCAGCAAAAACTTCATCCCTTGTGCTTCCAGCTCTCTCTGCAGCATCTTGGAGGCTGGCTCATCCAACTGGCGCTCCATCAAATAATCGTGGATGTGAACGACAGATACGTCCATTCCCAAGTGCAGCAGCCCTCTTGCTGCTTCCAAGCCGAGCAGTCCGCCGCCGATAACGACCGCTTTTTTATATTGTTTCGAGGCATCCATCATCATTTCACAATCTCGGATATCTCGGAAGGCGATAACACCTTCCTTATCCGCACCCGGAATAGGCAGCATGAATGGATTGGATCCTGTCGCTAGAATAACATCGTCATACGCTGCTTCAACACCTTTATCGGTAATCACCTTTTTGCGCAACGTATCGATTTTTGTGACCGTGTGCCCCGTATGAAGGGTTATATGATTTTCTTCATACCAATCCCAATCATTAATTACGATCTCCTTCAGGTCAGCACCGCCTGCCAATACAGAGGACAACATGATCCGATTGTAATTAGGATGGGGCTCTGAGCCGATAATCGTTACCTCATACGTATCTGGAGCTAACTTCAACAGATGTTCAATCGCACGTACCCCTGCCATTCCATTACCGATAAGTACTAGCTTTTTACGTGTATTCATAGCGTTTCTCCCCTCGCCATCTTGATTTATCTCTAATGAAAAATAGAAAAAGCCCGCCTCGCATCTAGGGACATCGTTCAGGTTCCCTTGATAAACGAAGACAGGCTTCATTGCCGCTTCAATCGAATACATCGTTGTATTCGCGAATGATTTTTGTTTGTTGGTACCGTAAATATATAATGCCTCGGCGATGATGTCAAGTTATCTAACATAAAAAATAATTCATCTAACATATCGACACTTTTACAGTTTGTGTGTTATATATAGTGACAACAGTGTGATGATGTGATTTATTATCAAGTCAAATGCCGATGAGGAGGGGGCGCTAACCATGCGTTCTTTGTTAGTGATATTCAATCCGTCGACAACCCCTCGGCCGATTGCAGCCGTGTCCCCAACCGCAACGCCAGAAACCGTACTTGAAGCGAACGGATATCATATTATGCAGGCGCATCGTGAAGAACGTGCACAACTGCAAATCGCCCAAGCTGATGCGATCATCCTGCATTTGCCGCTCGATGATGTGAAGATGTGGTGCAGCAAAATTTCAAAGTGGCGGAGCCTTCCGGTACTTTGGTGGTGCAGTGCCGCCACTGCTTCTCAATCCGCTGCGTTTTGTGAAGATGATGTACCGATCGACGGTGTCTTAACGCCCTCCATGAGCAGCCAAGAGATGCACTGGGCATTGCATTTCGGGTCTAAGCAATACTTCGAACGTCAACAATGGTTCCATGAGCGCAAGCAACTCGAAGCAAGGCTCGAGGAACGTAAATGGATCGATATGGCGAAGGGCATTCTTTGCAAAATGAAAAACGTAACCGAGGCTGAAGCCTATGATTTGCTTCGAAAGCAAGCAATGAACGACCGCAAACGAATGGTCGACGTCGCAACATCGATCATCCAGGTATATCAGCTTTTGCAGGAGCAAAAATAGGAGGGAGACCTGACGATGATTAGAACACTATTAAAAGAGGTCGGTCGAGGAAAACGTGGTGCCCGTGATTTAACATATGAAGAGGCGCTTGAAGCGGCCGATTGGATTATAACTCGCAAAGCTACTCCTGCCCAAATCGGTGCATTTTTCATGGCCGAACGAGTGAAGATGGAAAGTGTTGATGAGCTACAGGCATTCGTAAAGGTATGCCGAGATCATGCTTATCGCTCACCGATTCAACAAGGAATTGACTGTGCCGGACCTTATGACGGACGAAAAAAAACGTTTTTCGCAACATTCGCTACTTCCTTCCTTCTTGCTTCCGCAGGGCTGCCAGTCACTTTGCATGGAACTGCATCTTTGCCTCCCAAATGGGGGATAACCTTACATGATTTATTAGCCGAGCTCGGTATTCACATGAGCCAGTTGTCTCGTGAGCAAGCGCTCGAGGCCGCAGCTCGTACTGGAATTCTTTATGTATCTGCTGAAGATTGGTGTCCGCCGCTCAAGGAGCTCCGTCCGATTCGAGAGGAGCTCGCTATGCGAACCGTACTTAACACGGCTGAGAAGCTGGCTGACTATTCCCAGTCCCCTTATATCGTCTTCGGGGTATACCATAATACGGTATTCGAACGAATGGGCAATCTATTGGTTAACCTAAATTACCGAAAAGGTTTAATTGTGCAAGGTACCGAGGGCTCTGAGGATCTATTCATCGAACGTCCGACAAGAACGTATTTAGTCGAGAATGGCGAACCACGCCTGCAGATCATTGATCCCGATACTTATGGGCTGGAAACACCACTGCCTGCTGATGTAAAGTGGAACGCTGCTGAGCAGATCCGCGTGACTGAATCCGTTCTGCGCGGCGAAGCCCATCTTGGATACGTCAATCAAGTGCTGCTCAACGGAGCAGTTCGGTTGCATTTGGCGGAAAAGGTTCCTTCCATTGAAGAGGGCTTGTATACGTGCAAGTCATTGCTGGAAAGCGGTGCAGCTTGGGATTCATATCAGCAGTGGAAGGTTGCTATGAGCCCTGAAGCAGCAACGAATCCAATAGAACCTGTAAAGCTTTAAAGCCATGTGGAAAAGGCCGTTTCTCAAGGTATTCGCACCTTGGGAAACGGCCTTTTATTTCTCAACTAGCGAATGCGTCGTACTAGAATGGCATAACAGAGCACAGCAATTACATTAACTGAAGCGATCACAATACCCATCGGTAATGCAGTGCCGCTTCCGCCCAGACCGACTAACGGCGCCATGCAACCGCCAAAGATAAAGGACAGAAGACCGATGAGCGCCGAGGCGCTGCCTGCGGACTTCCCTTGTTTCTCCATGGCAAGCGAGAAGCTTGCGGTCTGTACAATTCCGACACTCGATACAACGAAGAACAACGGAATTAATAGGCCATACAGTCCGCCAGCATCAGCAATAATCATGATCAGCAGCGCAATACCGCCAATCGAGGCCATACCCAGTCCCGCAAGAAGCAGCTTAGTGGCACTTACCCGCCCTGCAAGTCTGCCTGCCACTTGGCTGGCAATGATAATGCCGAGACCATTAATGGCGAAGAACACACTGTACATTTGCGGTGAGACACCGTATATACCCTGAAGGACGAATGGTGATCCAGATATATAAGCGAACATAGCAGCAACGACCATGCCTTGTGTCATTGCATAACCCATAAACACACGATCGCCAAGCAAGCCCCGGAAGGTCCGCAGCGTATTGCCTATCCCGCCTTTAGAGCGATTGTGTTCCTTGAGTGTTTCCTTTAATCCGAATACAACTGCGAGCAGCATAAGCAAACCTATAACAGCTAAGACAAAGAATACGCCTCGCCAAGAGGTCCATTGCAAAATCTGTCCCCCTGCAATCGGAGCGGCAATTGGCGCAACGCCGTTGACCAGCATGAGCAAAGAGAAGAACTTAGTCATCTCCGCCCCTTCGTACATATCACGTACGATTGCCCTAGAAATAACAATTCCCGCCGCTCCCCCAAGCCCTTGGAGGAATCGCATCAGCACGAAGGTTTCGATTGATGGCGAAACAACGCACAGGATCGAGGCAATAGCATATAGGACAAGCCCAATCAGCAATGGCTTCTTCCGTCCATGCACATCACTGAGTGGTCCAACTAACAGTTGTCCGAACGATATGCCTAGCATACAAGCGGTCAAGCTAAGCTGTGCCATTGAAGTATCTGCCGCGAAATCACCCGCCAGCTGTGGTAAAGAAGGTAAGTACATATCAATCGATAAAGGCCCAAATGCCGAAAGCGATCCTAGCAGAACAGCCATCCACAGCCGTAATCTGGATACTGGTTGCCTAGAAGCCGCTAATCGTTCAGCAGCAGATTTCATGATGAACACTCCATATTCTATATTCCATATTTGACTGGTTAACGGACCATATACTTGCCCATGCCATATTCCTGACCATTATATGGAGCGATTTATAGTCTGTCAATGGACTTTCCTGCTCGATCAACCGTGTAGTGCAGCCATTCATCCGGCAACAATCGTTCATATTGCGGCTGCAAATATCGGTCATCCACCAGCACGAGCGTACCGCGATCCGATTCCGAACGAATGAGCCTGCCGCCTGCCTGAAGCACTTTATTCATTCCAGGATACACGTAAGCGTAATTAAACCCATTTTTCCCCGCTGCATCATAATAGGCTTTCAGTATATTGCGCTCTGCCCCCACCTGCGGCAATCCCACGCCAACTACAACAACCCCCGTCAATCGATCTCCGACCAAATCAATGCCCTCAGAGAAAATGCCGCCCATTACCGCGAAGCCCAGCAATGTCCGTTCATTATCCGCGCGGAACGCTGCCATGAACTGTCCTCTAGCCTCTTCCGACATAACCGTCTGCTGAATAAGGGTATCGAATGCCATCATTCCCTGCTCAGCACCGTTCTCTCCCTCGTCCGCAACAAAATGCTCATAGCTGTCATTCATATAAGCATAAGAAGGGAAAAAGATAAGATAATTGCCTGGCCGCGTATTCACCAACTGCTTCAGCAACGCTGTAATTGGCCCCATCGAGCGCTCTCGATCATGGTAACGGGTAGAGATAGGCTCAATAATCACTTCCAACTGCTCCTTATGGAATGGAGATGGAACGGTAAGTGTATAATCTTCAGGTTCAGCGCCAAGCATGTCCATATAATAAGAGACCGGTGACAGCGTCGCTGAGAAATAGATTCGTGAACGATAACCTTTGCCTATCTGCCGCAGCAGATGCGATGGATCAAGGCAGAACAACTTGATCCGCACGTTCCCGCTTCGCAACGCCTCAACGTAAGTCGTGTAACGCTCATCATACAGCTTGGCAGCTCGAAGGAAAGCTTGTGCAGCAAAATAGACATCGAGCAGCAGCGCTTCCGTCTCTACAGACAACCCGCTTTCCCCGCCTGCTAAGCGGAGTTCCGCAGTCGCCGAGAATACTTCAAGCAGCTGAAATAGTCCCTCTGGACGCTCCGCCATGGTCCATTCCAGTCTCTCGCCGCTCTCCTTGCGCAACGCTATAAAATAATCATTCACTGCCTTAGCTGCCTTATAGCCTGCTGGATAATTTGCCTTCAGCTCTCTCTGCAGCGCAAGGAAAGCAGCTTTCTCGAGTTCTCCCGAGAACATCTCTCTCGCTCTGTCCACTAAATTATGCGCCTCATCGATGAGCAGAGCCGTCTGCTTCTTCTGCTCACCTAACAAACGTTTCAGCGATACACGCGGGTCATAGATGTAATTGTAATCGCAAAGTATGGCATCTGCCGCATAAGCTGCATCCAAAGAAAATTCAAACGGACAGATTCGGTGCTTACGGGCGTACTGCTCAATAACGCCTCGTGTCATTAACGTCTCATTGCCAAGCATATCGAGCAATGCCCCATTCAATCGATCATAATAACCGTCGGCATATTCGCAAATCCACTTGTCGCAGCGTACTTCCTCCTGGAAGCAAATGCTGGCCTTAGCCGTTATGGTCACTACATGCATGCGCAGCCCATGGTCACCCATCCGTGAAAAAGCTTCTTCAGCCGCCACTCTAGTCGTCGTTCTTGCGGTCAAATAAAACAATCTGGTCAGTAAGCCGCTGCCAAATGCTTTGACTGCCGGGAATGTCGTCGAGATCGTCTTCCCGATTCCAGTTGGTGCTTTGGCGAATAGATTCGCTCCTGCTTCAATGGTCCGATAAACGGCACCTGCCAGCTTTCTTTGCCCTTCTCTATAGCCATCGAACGGAAAAACCAGCTGCGCGATGCTCGCGTCACGCTCCTGTTCATTCTGGAGCAGAAGCTCCGCATAGGGCGCATACTGAGCAAGAATAGAGGCAATGTCAGCCTCCAGCTCTTCAAATGACATCTCACGCCAGAAAATACGCCGCTCTTCCGATTCAACTTGAACATACGTCAATTGGATTCCCATTCGTTCCAAACCATGCGCTCTTGCATACATATAAGCATAACAAATAGCCTGCGCCCAATGGACAGACCAACCATCTCCCTCGATCAAATCAAGGCTGATCGAGGTGGATTTGATCTCATCTACCGTAACCAGACCATTCTCCGCCTTTAATAAACCGTCGCAACGGCCATCGATAACAAATACAATTTCATTGCAGACTACCTCAGCTGATAAGTAAACTTCCTTCTCATCCTGGTCCCCATATTGCTTTTGTATTTTCTGATGGGCCTTTGTCCCCTCTGTCATCGCATCAATCGTTCGGAATCCAGACTCGATGCTGCCTCTTCGGAACACGTATTCGACGAGCGGCCTAACGGCAATGTTTATTGTGTGCGTCATAGATTCTCCTGAAAACTGTCGTTAATTACTGTTCCATCCAGTATACCACACGTACGTTCGTATTCCGTCATGAAAAAAGGATACCCTTTCGGGTATCCCTGTGTGACACAACCGCTACTCGGCTGCAGGTAAGCTTGCTTTTAGCTTCAAATTGTCATTTGAATTAACGAGTAGCGGCAGCATCTTCTCGCTGCTAACCATCGGAGAGTGACATATTAGACATGTCGGAGCTTTATCGAACGCGAAGTTCGCGCGCATCCAGCCTTTACAGTCTTCACTTTCACAAGACCATATTTTTGTGCTGACCTCCGGAATGTCCTCTTGGAATTTTTTTCGACTATAGATCGTTAACGCCTCCTTGATTAGGACTCCCCTTCAATTATACCCCATCTTGTCAATTTATCGTTTCTTTCTGGAAAATTTCCATACATTTATTTTTTGAACGGGGCAAATTGTCTGTTTTTAAGCTTTGTTACATCCTCCAGTTAAGCGGCCTAAACTACGGTTTACCTCCTTATTCTCCACTTTACTCCCGTAATTGAGAAATCATGGTTCTCCAGCATAACTTTTAGACACCTAAGTTCCTGTGCCCTTATACTCCCCGTAAACTGCCGGAATATACCGATTCATAATATATTTACGCGATTTGCCAACAACTTATCCCTCATTTTTGATTTTCTGCTTAATTAATTTTATGAGCAACAACAAGCAGAAACGGCTTCGCCGTCCTTTGGAGGTGAAGCATCGTTTCGCGGTGAAATAGAAGCGTATTTATAAAGCAAAACATATAAATTCTTATATTTCCAAAAAGCGCCCTCGTTTCTTAGAAAACGAGAACGCTTCAATCGGGTATTTCAAGAGCTATGTATCACTTACAGCTTGTACCCGAACTGCTCCGGTATATATTCAATGCTGGACTTCGCCGTAAAAGCAAGCTCTTGCTTCGTTTTATCATACTTCACCGTGTCCGCCTGCACATAAAACCATATTTTTGTCGTGGGCCTGTTATCGTCATATTCCTGAAAAAGAAATACATTCAGTTCTTTTTTCCACTTCAGCAGTTCCTCGATAGAGATGTCCGGTGCGACATGCACCGTGAACATCCATTGACTGCCTGCAGGCTGCTTGTCATAGCTAACCGTCTGCTTGCTGGAATCGATAAATGTCCGCCCGCCGACGGCATGCTTAATCAATAATGTTTCGTTCATTTGTACATCTCCTCCACTTATGGCAGATCAATAAACATAACAAAAGCAGGCTCATCTGCAGCAGTCATAAGAAGATCAGGCTCGAAACCCGCACGAATTGTATCTCTCGGTCCCATAGTAACGCTGTTCAATACAATTCTGCCTTCAATGACCATGACAAAAGCACGACGTCCCGGCTTCTGATGATGATAGGCTCTCTTCCCCTTCTCTAAGCGGCACAAGTAGATGGTTAAATCCTGATGAATCTTTGCAGTTCCGCCTGCTCCATCTGGGGTAACGATGGGCAACAGCGTATTCGTTAGCTTGGCCTCATCATATTTACTCATTTCATAAGAGGGCTCTAATCCTAATTCATTAGGCATGAACCACAATTGCAAGAAGCTTCCGCCGCTCGTATCAGAGTCGTTATACTCCGCATGAATAATACCGGAACCTGCAGTCATCCGCTGCACTTCCCCTGCAGATGTCACTTCGATATTGCCGAGGTTATCTTCATGCTTTAGACGTCCTGCAAGCGGAATGGTCACGATTTCCATATCACTATGCGGATGAGCCCCGAAGCCGCGCCCGGGTGCGATCTCATCGTCATTTAGTACACGCATGACACCGAAGCTGGTGTTCTCTGGATCGAAATAATCACCGAAAGAAAAGCTGCGCGCGCTGCGAAGCCATCCCAAATCAACTGTATTCCGGTCTTTAGCCGGAAATAATTTTATCATTAAAATCCTCCTCTTGTTTAACCATCAAATATGCCTTTCCGGTCCATGTGATTTCCTTGCTCACATTGTAGCATACCTAGGCGTCCCTATTTTTTGCATAAACTAAACTATCTTTTGCACAAATAAACTATCTTTGTAGAAATCTAAGGGAGTGTCATTCGACTATGGATAATATTGAGTGATAATAGATGAAAGAGTGACGGTGGACGGAGATGAGTGCGAATATGATTTGGCGATTGAAGCGGATGAACCGCGGTAAGAGTAATAACTTTTTCGATTAGATAAGTAGTATACCATCTATAATCACTCAGACAAAGTTTTCCGCCTAAAACTGCACTGATCGACACTTTTCCCTCTTATTTGCATAAAAAAGACGCATCTCCTATCGTCCTAATGGATACGATGAGATGCGTCTTTTTTTATTTAGCTGACAGCTCGGCGGTCTGCAGTTCAGGTTTCGCAACGGGGTACAGCTTCTTGGCAAGCATCGTCTGCAAAATCATGAATATGCCGCCGACTACCCAATATAACGGAACGGCTGCCGGAGCACTGAAGGAGAATACAGCCATCATAATAGGTGAAATATAACCCATGATCGCCATCTGCTTCTGTTGAGCTGGATCAACTCCGATCTGCGATACTCGGAACTGCACATAATAGATGACAGCGGCCATGAATGGAAGGATATTATCCGCTACGCCAAGCTGGAACCAGAGGAATGAATGCTCTGCCAGCTCTGGTGTCATTTTGATCGCATAATACAAACCTGTTAAGATGGGAAGCTGGATCAGCATCGGCAAGCAGCCGATAGCCAGTGGATTGAACTTATGCTGCCCATATAGCTCCATCATTTCCTTCTGCATTTTCGCTTGCGATTCCGGCGTCTTGTCCTTGTACTTTTCCTTCAGCTTGCTCAGCTCAGGCTGCATAACGCTCATCTTCTGCTTCATCACTTGTTGACTCTTATGCTGTCTTAGCATGAGCGGCATCAGCACCACCCGAACGAGCAATGTCATGGCAATGATCGCCATCCCGTAACTGCCGTCCAGAAAAGCTGCGATATGCTGGATTAAATAAGAGAACGGGAACACCACGTAGTGGTTGAAAAATCCCGGTGTGCTGGAATCAATCGTACCATTGGCTCCGCAGCCGCTGACAACGATCAATACCGCAATTACTAGTAATACTCGATATCGTTTTAAAGAAGTGAATACATTGTTTTGTCCCATGAATATCCTCCTCGTTTGTCTGGGGTATCAACCACAAACGAGGAGCGGCAATCCGCTGATTCTCCATCCGGTGCTTCTTTTCTCTTAATCCTTCGCGCCAGCCAATGATGAATTTGCTCTCGATCACAAACCTTCTCCAACATCGAGATCAACGGCTGCCACTCGAAACGATCCATTTCCCAGCCCGCAGCTGCTTCTACTGTCTGACTAGTGAAGTACGCCGCATAAGCGAACGTACAAATAATACTGATTGAGAAAAAGTAAGGAATTAAATCATGAAGTTCAAACACAATGCATTCACCTCCTTATCCTAATATAATAGTTAGATTCAACTTCAATAGCTTCTCTATATACGGTTCTCATTGACCAGCGTTTCCAATTCCCCGTCTAAAGTCTAGTCGACTGCCCTTCCATAGACGGTTCATGTATAAAACGGTCTCAGCTACAATAGATGGAGTCTATTATACTGGGAGGTTCACCTTTTGTACATTATCGTCCTTCTTATTGTACGCGCATCATTGGTGCTAGCCATATTGCTGTCGTGGATAGCAGGCAACAAAGCTTCAGTACTGTTATACAGCGGCACGGAAGAGAAACTTTACTTAAAAGCTCGTAAGTTAATGCTGTGGTCCATCTATGTAACGCTGCCCGCTGCATGCACAGCCATAGCTGTTATCCTGTTGGCTGCGACGAGTCGTTACGAATTCTGGCTGGATCGGTTGTTATTACTGCCGCTCGTCATTATTCCTGCTCTTATGATTTGGCTGCTGGCTATACCGAGATTGAGACGCATCAAGCAATCCACTGGACGTAGAACAACAGCACCGCTAACTGTCCGTCTACGCTTCCGTGCAGCAGAGCCTGCCTTAATCGCGCCCTTTCAACTATCTGCGCTTAGCTCGTTAACTGCTCTATATCTCTCGTTGAACACAACCGCTCCGTTCCAAATGTTGAATGCAGCTATCCCTCTTATACTGCTTGTATTAGTAAGTTTTATCTTATGGATAACCCATCTGAACCGCAGTTCAAGAGTAAGTCTAGAGGGCGTAGAACTGAAGAACAAGCCTTGGCGGCGAATGCTGAGCCGATTGACCGTCGTTGCAATCGCAGTTGTTATTGGAAGCTTCCCCTTCTATAGCGCAATGCAAGCAAGCCGTCTTCCGGAGACATTAGCCATGACCACGGGATCTATTGATTATGGCAATGGGATCCCTATCGTTCATACTCACAGCAGCATAGAAAACTTGGTGATCCCAGCAATGGCCACTCCCTCAGAGGCTGGCACTACTGTTAAGGAAATATCCGTACAATCGCTTACTGGCCCAGTCGAGGGTAAGCCGGATGTTTCCTACACTTTGACAGCTGAGAAAAAAACCGTCACGTTAAGCTCCGGCAAAACGGTTGAGGCTTGGACTTACAACGGACAGATACCCGGTCCCGAGCTTCGCATGCGAGAAGGACAGCTAGTCGAAGTTTTATTAATAAATAAAGACATCGAAAGCGGCGTTACCCTTCATTGGCATGGCCTTGATGTACCGAATGCCGAAGACGGAGTTGCTGGAGCCACTCAAAATGCAGTCATGCCAGGCGAAAGTCATACTTATCGATTCCTTGCTGAACAAACCGGATCATTCTGGTATCATTCACATCAAGAATCGAAGGAAGCGGTTCAGAAAGGTCTCTTCGGCTCGCTTGTAGTAGAGCCTAGAGAAGGTATGCCCCTTGATGTGAAGGATATTACCGTCATCACTCATGTATGGAGTGGTGCGGGCTTCGCCATAGGCAATAATGATGAAATAGAACGGATGAGCATTGCTCCAGGTACACAAGTACGGCTTCGGATTACCAATACAGATGATTGGGTTCGCCAATCCTACAGACTGGTAGGTACGAAGTTTCAGGTAGCTGCTATTGATGGTACAGAGCTGAATCAACCCGGTGATTTAGAAAATATAAGCTTAGACCTCATAACCGGAGGCCGTTATGATGTTACTTTCATTATGCCCGAGACGCCTGTGTATCTAAGCGTTGGGCATTCGAAAAAGTTAGGCATCTATATGAGCCGTGATGGCCAAGGAGAAATCCCTGCGCAAGTCCCGGCTATGGAGACGTTTGATCCTACACACTATGGATTAGCTGCTCCAACGCCAATAGATATTCATAGTACATTTGATAGGGAATTTACGATGGTACTCGATAATCGAATGGGCTTTTATAACGGAGCTTTCGGCTTCTATGGTACGATTAATGGTGAGGTGTTCCCGAATACGCCTATGTTCATGGTGCGCGAAGGGGAGCAAGTGAAAACAACGATCATTAACCGCGGTCCAGTCGACCATCCGATGCATCTGCATGGCCATCATATGTTAGTACTATCTCGAAATGGTGAAGAGGTTACCGGCAGTCCTTGGTGGTCTGACACACTTGATGTCGCTCCTGGCGAAACGTATGAAGTCGCCTTTATTGCTAATAATCCCGGTCTCTGGATGGATCATTGCCATAACCTGCAGCATGCAGCAGCGGGTATGACCATGCATCTGATGTACGAAGGAGTCACCTCACCATATGAAGTAGGGAGCTCCACCGTTAATCATCCTGAATAACAACGGGTACTGTCACAAAAGTCATTTTCGGAAATTTCAGCCTCCCTTATGGGGCTAAATATAACTTCAGCTCCACTTTTTATGAACGCATAATTATCCAACTTCTATCATTTCAACACACCATTTCTTTGTACGAGGACTGAGGTTCCGCTATTTGTCCGATTTTAGTCATTTGCGTGTTTAGGCGGACAGGAGATCCGTTATTATCGATTAATCGAGTGATTTCAGGGCTCTTAGGGGGAAATAACGGATTCTGTGTCCGCATGGAGCAACCTATATAGCTAATTCCTACAAATAACGGATTCTGTGTCCTCCAAATGGCTCGATTGACGAAGATAAGAAGCTGCCACGACTCACTTAGTCCATTTTTCATGATCAAATCATATTCGTTAAAAGTGGTTACACAAACATCAGCAAATACGATTATTAGGTAGTGGGCTAAATTACTGGTTAGTGCAATCACCCATTGTGGGGAGCGCATCACTGGCAGTGATGAGGTTAGGGGGTTCGACCCCATGCAATTATAGGCCAGAATAGAGAAATAGCAGTACAGGACACCTGTACTGCTATTTCTCTATATTTCCGTTCAAAGTGAGCTATTCCTTATGCGAGCTTTATGCTTTTGAGACAGCCTTGTTCCGTTTAATGAACTTGCTCTTCTTTCGTTGGAGCTGAAGCTGGAGCGCATTTCTGAATGAGTGAGATTTGACCGGAGTGAATCCCAGTATGATACATCAACCGTCCTACCGCTTCAAGCGGCGTTGACGCCCCTAGTGGAGATTCCACAGGCAGATGCCATGCCTCTTCCGGCAAATCACGCATAGCCTCTATCAAATGCGTATTGGATGCTGTCAATATATCAACCAGCTCCTGCAATTTAGTGAAGCTTGCTTTGCTCCCCTTAGCCCCTCTGCTCGTAACTACTTCGAGCTCTGGCGGCATGCTCCGTCCGAAGAACCACTCGGCGAACATATACTCGACTTCGGCGTTATGCCGCAGCATATATCCGATAGAGGCTGAACCCAACTGCAAGGTCAAATCTTGTTCAGGCAATGCTTTAACCGTCTTATGAAATCGATCTTGAATCGCATTCCAAATCGGCAGCACGGTAGAAAAGGTCATATATGTTCGCTCCTTCATTGTTCAAGTTTAAGCTTGCTTCGCGGTTTGATGACCATCCCTTGCAACATGCTCGAATCGATCTGCTGACAAGTCAATATCATAGGCCTGACCGAATCCAGCTACATAACGACCTTCCAATGTCGTTAATTCAAATAACGAGAAATCTAGACCTCGAAGCATACCGATCATGCTTTTGCCAAAAGACTGCTCTAGCAGCTCGAATATATCATCATGACCTTCATTGCCGATATTCACTGCTGTGCATACAAACCGTGCTCGTTGCCTTGCAAACAGATTCGCTGTCTGGGATTCATCTTCAATGAGCATGGCATCCACATTCGGGTTTTCTTCGATATACCGATAATGATTAGCGATTCGGCTAATGAAGATATACAGCTTCCCGTTGCTCTTAACAAATGGAGCGTAGGAGATGAATGGCTTCCCTTCCTCATCTACCGTACTCAACATAACGGTCTTCAGACTGTCCGTAAATTTCAAGTACTGAAGCTTAATCATTTCTTTATCAATAGCTTTCATATAGGCATCCCTGCTTTTCTCTTATATTTTGTTCAACACATGAATGCGGGGGCTTGTGCTGCCTGGCCTATTCTGAATCTCCGTATCGACGCCATACACACTGCGAATCAATTCCATCGTGAACACGTCCTGAGGCTTGCCAAACACACGCATATCACCATCTTTTATTACACAAACCTTATCGCTGTACGTGCTTGCATGATTCAGATCGTGAAGCACCATGACGACAGTAAGCTTCAACTCCCGATTCAAGGTTCTCACAAGCTCCAGCACCTCTAATTGATGAGCGATATCCAAATAGGTAGTCGGCTCATCCAGCAATAATACTTTGGGTCTTTGCGCCAGCGCCATAGCCAGCCATGCCCGCTGCGCCTCTCCGCCTGATAGAGAGATAACGAGTCTGTCCTTATAATCCAGCATGCCCGTATGCTGGAGAGCCCAGTGCACAACCTCATGATCCTCTGCGCTTAATCGCTCATACCATTTCTTATGCGGGATTCGCCCGTATCCAACAAGCTCCTCAACCGTCATATCCGCTGGACTGGTGTTGGATTGACATAGCATACACATCAGCCTTGATACCTGCTTTGTACTAAGCGTGTCTAGTTCTTGGTTAGCGATGCATACGCTGCCGCCAGCACATGGGATGAGCCTCGACAACGCCTTGAGAATCGTTGATTTGCCGGAGCCATTCGGCCCGATAATCGATACGATCTCTCCTTCATTTACTTCAAGCGAGAAGTTGTTTACAATCGTTTTCTGCGAGTAGCGGATCTTTAACGACTGTATTTTCAGCAAATTAAGCTCCCCCCTTACGCATCAAATAGAGGAAATAAGGTCCTCCTACCATCGCCATGACAATGCCCGACGGAATCCCTATTGGACTAAATGTCGTGCGCCCAATCGTATCTGCGACTAGAAGAATTAATGCTCCTAGAACAAGACTGATAGGCAGGCTGTGCCGGTAATCTGAGCCGATCAGTATACGGGCCATATGCGGTACGATGAGGCCAACAAACCCTACTAGACCAACCGTCGATACCGATACAGCAGCCAAATAAACGGCAACGAATGACAGCATGAATCGAATACGATTGAGATTTAGCCCTAAATTATGTGCGACCTGCTCTCCTAACCGTAAAATATTCGCCTGACGAATACAGAATAGCGCTGCAATCCATCCGACGATCGAGTAGGGCAAGATGGTAAGCACGGCACCGTTCCCTTTTCCCTCGAGACTGCCGTTCAGCCATTGCAGAGCCGTTGGAAGCTTATCGCTGTACAGAATAGACAGCAGCCCAATGACTCCGCCGAACACGGCATTTACCGCAACTCCTGATAAAATAATACGAATAGGAGTAAAGCCGCCCTCCTTTTTCCACGCCCAGGCGTAGACCATAATAGCAGCCAAAGTGCCTCCGATGATCGCTGCTAATGGAATCATCGAGGAATAGCCTGGAACAACTAACATGATGAATAATACGGCTACTGCCGCACCGCTAGAGACACCTGTAAGTCCGGGATCAGCTAGCGGATTGAGCATAACAGCTTGCAATAAGGCGCCAGAGGCAGCTAGATTCGCTCCAATTATTAAAGCCAGGAACACTCTAGGGATCCGGATATCCCACAGAATCGTATTGGCGGCTTCATCCCCTTGCCCGAATATCGTCATTAACGTTTCCATCGGGGAGTAACGCACGCTGCCGAGACCTATGGAAATCAGCGCAGCTATGGCAAGCAAGGCAATGGCTATCACCAGCTTTGCTGTTTTCCCTTTCTGTTGTTTAATCTCCGTCACTGCTATGTTCCCCCGCATTAGTTATACAGAATTTGTGCCAACTCTTTGTAAGCATCCGGCGCTTTCACGAGTGAAGCCGTACCGAACAGGCTGTAATCCAACGTTTTCATTTTGCCATTCTTGAACGCATTTAACTTCTCCCAAGCTCCGTTCTTCTTCACATCTTCTTCGAATTTGGCAGCTACCGCAGCAGGGTCGCCGTGTGCTACCAACAGAATGACGTCTGGATTAGCCTCCACGATATTTTCCATATTAAGAGGAATATAGGTTTCTGTTAGTTTCAGAACATCAGATACAACATTGGAAGCACCTAATTTTTGAGCTAGACTTCCAGCAAACGTATTCTCGTTCATGAACATTAGCGATTCTGCTGAGCCGAATAGGAACAGTACTTTAGGCGCTGTTTTTCCCTCAGCCAATTTCAAAGCCTCATTCTCCTGCTCAGTAAACTTCTGGAGCAGCGCTTCCGCCTTCTCCTCTTGTTTGTACAATCTGCCAAGTGCAACTGTTGTAAGCTTCAGCTCCTCAAGCGAATCCACAGGTAAATAAGCTGTATGTAAAGAAGTTGTCGTTAAATTCTTTTCAAGACTATCTTTAATAGAGCTCGGTCCTAACACCACATCTGGCTGAAGCTTCACCATTTGTTCGAGATCCGGCTGATGCGAATTGCCGACACGAGTGACTTGATCATAGGCTTCAGGCAGCTTGCTGGTTGAAGTTGGTACGCCTACTAGTTCAAGTCCGAGTTCATTGTACAGCTCTGTAATGGCTACTGAAAGGGTAATTGTCTTCGCTGGTGTCTCATTATTGAATTGTGCCAATATCTCCGCTACCTTGTTCTCATCAACGACAGTCGTTGCTGCCACTTGTGCTTCCGTTGCGGTTGGCTCATTAGTTGCTGTCGGTGTTTCTGTCGATGACGGCGCAGCCGCCGTATTCATTGTTGATGCTTGATTATTGTTATTGCCGCAAGCTGTCGTTGTCGCTATGAGCAGCGTAATGATGCCTAGCTTCCATCCTACCTTTTTCACTTCTTGTTTCCCCCTAATATATTGATAATGAGAATCGATATCGTTTACGAGTCCTATTATATCGATAATGATAATTATTATCAATATTATTTTCGGAATTATTTTCTTATTACAAATTAGCTGGTACGCCTCAAAATAAAAAGCCTCTCGCCCTTCTTAAGGGAGAGAGACTTTCTCGAGTTCCTTGTCGGTGTCGCCGCCAAGTATACGAATAAACGCTTGAAGCGGCTGTGACATCCACTTTTTCGGATGAATGAAATATTGCAGATCAAGTCGTAGATCCTGATGGGTAAAAGGGAGGGCAACCAGCTTCCCTTGGTTAATCTCCTCGCTCACGACCATACGCGGAAGCATGGCAATGCCAAGTCCATTAATGACAATCTGTTTAATCGCTTCTGGATTGCCAAGCTCGAAACCGATTTTGAAAGCCACCCCATGCGCCTTGAGCACCTGTTCAAACATACCTCGATAAATGCAGCTTTCCTCCGAAATGATGAGCTCTGCTCCATTCAAGTCCGCCAACTCTACCTTCGGCAACAGGCATAGCGGATGATCCGGCGGGGCAACGAGTACTAGCGGCTCTTCTCGTATGACGGTGCAGCGCAGCGAAGCATCCGCCGGTTTCACATCCAGCAGCAAGCCAATATCGAATTCCCCCTCCTTCACCTTGTTCACGATGTGCGATTCCCGCTCCGGTTGAAGTTGAATCGTAAGCTCCGGGAACTGATGGCGCAATCGTTGCAGATAAGGAGGGAGAAAATAGGCCGCTAATGAATCGATCGCACCGATCACCAAAGTTCCCCCTGTATGACCCGCTACTGTTTCTTTCGATTGCTCATATAGATCCAGCATTTGAACCGTAAGCTTCAGCAATTCCTCACCTGGTGGTGTCAGCCTCATATACCGTCCATATCGCTCAAGAAGAGGAACCCCATATGCCTTTTCCAGCTTCTGAATTTGAATGGTGACACTGGATTGCGCATAACCCAGCTCTTCTGCCGCACGCGTAATATTTTGCCTTCGCGCAACCTCACGGAAGGTTTGCAAATAGACGAGATCCATTATGCTCAGCCCCTATCATTATTAATAATATTAATGCTGAAGATCAATTATTATAGATAATTGCAATACAATAATCATGGTACAGTATAGCTATTCCCCCTCGAAGGAGCTGATTGCTATATGCTGACCGAGCAAGGTTTGCGCGGTATTTATGTGCCTGTTGTGACCCCTTTTCACTCTAATGGCGAGCTGGACTTAGCGTCATTCGAACGCCTTGCGAGTCATTTACTAAGCAGCGGAATTCACGGCATTGTCGTTAATGGAACGACTGGCGAGTCCCCTGTTATTACCCCTGATGAGCTTAAATCATTAATCCAAACGGCTGTTAAAGTACGAGCGGATCGCCATATTCCGATTGTTGTTGGTACAGGTACGAATGACACGTCGTCTACGGTAATGAGAACGGAGTTAGCTGGTCAATTGGGAGCTGATGCAGCGCTTGTTGTTGTTCCTTATTACAGCCGACCTTCTCAAGAGGGAATTATCGCCCATTTCCAGCAGGTGGCAACAACAGCTGTTCCACTTATTGTATATGAAATCCCCGCTCGAACTGGTGTTAGGTTAACCGTTGATACAGCTCGAACTCTTCTCAATATGAATAATGTCATTGGCATGAAAGACAGTTCTGGAGGTATCGAATTGTTCATGGAACTATCCCGATTCACCTCCAAACCGATACTATGCGGTGAAGATGCCTATTTCTATGCGATGCTTTGCTGTGGCGCCCAAGGCAGTATGATGGCCTCGGCCAATGTGAACACTCGTGCATTCGTTGAAGTGTTTACCCAATTCGAGCAAGGCAGGATCATTGAATCCGGGCAATCATTCACTCAGCTGTTGCCGCTCATTCGACTATTGTTTCAAGAGCCCAATCCCTCACCACTCAAGTGGCTGCTAGCCGAGCAAGGGCTAATCGCCTCCGACACTGTTCGTCTGCCCATGCTGCCAATTACAGTGGAATTGCAAGAGCAATTAACAGCCTACCAGCTAGCAGCAAGAACCTGATGATTATTGCCTTTTTCCGCACTGCGTGCGATTCCTGACGCGCAGTGCTCGGTCACACGGCGCCGGTCAAATCAAGAGTGACAGTATAGCGCAAATACCGTATCAATAGGCTTGAAATAGAGATGCCCGTCTTCCCATGGCTGGAAATGCAAATCCATCCGTGAATCACTCCATTCGCTAGGCGTACCTGATGTATGTAGTTTTCTAGGAAGGATCGGCTCTTCTATGACCGCCGGAAACTCCTGATACCCGAACAGCAAGTTTTCATGCATCGCGATGATTTCGTATTTGGGTCCGTGGAAAGCCTGCTCCTCCTGCAGCTGATAGTGATAATAAAAATAACTGCTCATCATCTCCGGCTTCAAATGCGCCACACGTCCGACACGCCGCTCTACAGTTTCCTTCCGAAGCCAATGCTCAGCGCTGGCAGGCTCATTGAAGTGGAAAACATCGATCATCGGAATCCACTTTCGCTTCTGATCCTGACCAGCCCAATCCTCTAGACAGTCCGTTAGATCAGGAAAGAGCTGCACCATATCCAAATTGACGTTATCATCAATAGCTTCTGCATATAAGAACAGATTTCTTTTCCATTTGAATACAGCAGCCGTCATCAATATTCCATTGCCCAGTAATGGTTGTACCGCTTGTCCGTCATGCAATCCAGCTATACCTTCAGCCTCTTTGCCTTCTATAAGCTGCGCACGCATTATGATTCTTCTCATCGATGTACCTCCCCAAGATGATTCCAATATGATCGATTTGGTATACTAGCTTTATAAAATGATTGTACTCGAAAAGGAGTGAATGAGCATGCAATATAATCGTCTTGGAAACAGCGGCCTTAGAGTATCTTCGCTTGGGCTGGGAACAAATTCCTTCGGGGCACGCGCTGATGAAGCAGCTTCAGCACGCATTATTGATTATGCGCTCGACAACGGCATCAACTTTCTCGATACCGCCAATATTTATGCAGGAACAGAATCAGAAACGATCATCGGGAACTCCATTGTCGGAAAACGTGACCAAATCGTCCTTGCGACCAAAGCAGGGCTGCCTCGCGGAGATGGACCTAACGCAAGAGGATCATCCAGATACCATCTGCAGCAGGAGCTTGAGGGCAGCCTTAAGCGGCTGAAGACCGATTATGTTGATCTTTATCAAATACATACCTTTGATCCAGAGACACCGCTTGAGGAAACACTTCGAGCGTTGGAAGATATGATCCGCTCGGGGAAGGTGCGCTATATCGGCGCTTCCAACTATGCAGCATGGGAGCTCATGAAGGCGCTTGGCACGAGTGATCGGCTTAGCCTCAATCGATTCGTCTCAATACAGACTAGCTACTCGCTTGCTGATCGTACGCCAGAACGAGAGCTTGTTCCGTTATGCCTCGACCAAGGTGTCGGCATTATCCCTTACTTCCCATTAGCCGGCGGTATTCTAACCGGCAAGTATAGTGTAGAGGGTGCCGTTCCTGCCGGATCTAGGGCAGAGACTAACCCGGCATTTGCACGCTTTTTCACGGAAGACAATTTGAAGCTAAGCAGACAAGTGAGCGGGCTCGCACAAGAGCTGGAATGTACCCCAAGCGTGTTATCCTTAGCTTGGTTGATGAATCAGCCTACCGTGTCTACCGTAATCGTCGGTGCGACAAGCGCTCAGCAATTAGCTGACAACGCCAAGAGTGTGAGCTTGTCACTGGATTCGACTAACCTGGAGCTTATCGATACAATGAGCCGCTCGTTCCGTAACGGAGAGCCTTTCGCATCGTATCGTCTCTAGTAATAGAGATTATCCGGCAGCCCTCTATGAGATCGTAAAATATCTATAAACAATTCTGCTGCTTTCGTATGGAGCTGATTCTCCAGCGTCAGCAGTGAGAAATCCCGTTCAACAGGCTGGCCGCTAATGGTCAGCCTGTTCAGCGTTCCTAGCTTTATCTCTTTCCTTACCGCCCAATGGGAAAGCAACGAAACACCAAGCCCAGCCTCGACCGACTCTTTAATAATTTGCGTACTCCCGAATTCCATTTGTTTGGGCGGATACAGCTCATATTCCGCAAACATACGGTCGGTCGCCTCACGAGTTCCTGAGCCTTCCTCCCGTATAATCCATGTTTCCGCAAGCAAGCTCTCCGGATCGATATCCTCTCTACTGCCATAAGGATGGTAGGAGGCTGCGATGACATACATACGATCCTTCGCGAACGGCTCGATATGCAGCTTCTGCTTGTCATGCTCCAGTTCACCTTCCACGATGCCAAGATCCAGCTGACGAGTGGCAACGAGTGCAGCTATATCCTTCGTGTTGCCGATTGTTATCGTCGGACGAATCAACGGATAATGGGACTGCAAGTAGGCAATCGTATGAGGAAGTACATATTCGCCAAAAGTATAACTGGCTCCGATCGATAAATTTCCGCTCGCTGTATGCATAAGGTCGTCCACTAGCTTTTGCATCCGCGTATATGAGCCTTCTATCTCTTTGCCGTGTAGATAGACGATCTCTCCCGCTTTATTCAATCTTACATATTTATTGCTGCGGTCTAGAAGCTTCACTCCGACTGCACTCTCCAGCGCTTGAATATGCTGACTAACCGCAGGCTGAGTCATATGCAGCGCTTCTGCGGCACGAGTGAAGTTTTGCTTCTCGGCTACCGTTAAGAACACGAGTAACGATAGATCCATTTAGGATTCCCTCCTTTATCCGATTTTTAGGATGCTCAATCTTTATCATAAGTGAATGATTATAATAACCATTATAACAATTTATTTTAATAATCATAAATTATGATTTATGCTTAACACAACAACCAAAACAACAGTATGAGGTGACAGCATGGATACATTAACATCACATTATGATCAATCCTATGATCAACCAGATAAACGCCAATCTCGCACGGGATTCGGATTCTTCGGCGGACTCCTCTTTACCGTTGCAATCGCTTGGGTTGCCTTCGAATTAGCTAAGCTTCCCGGCTTGGATCGTATAGGTCAGATGGCAATTGCGCTAATTGGTGCGGTTCTCTATCGTCAAGCAGCTGGTTATCCAGAACGACTTCGCCCAGGCATCCAGTTCTCATCGAAACAGCTGCTGCGGCTGGCCATTATATTATTCGGCTTGAAGCTTAATATCGGAACCGTATTTCAACAAGGCTGGGAGTTGCTTTTGCAAGGTGTCGTGACTGTAGCCTTTTCCATTGGTATGACCTTATGGTTAGCCAAAAAACTAAAGGCGGATTTCTCGCTTTCCTTGCTTCTTGGCATCGGTACCGGCGTATGCGGTGCAGCAGCTATTGGTGCGGTCTCGCCGATTGTAAAAGCACGGGATGACGACACCGCTATCAGTGTAGGATTGATTGCTCTTATTGGTACGATATTTGCTATCGGTTATACCTTGCTGCAGCCTATCCTGCCGCTTTCAAATGAGCAATATGGCATTTGGGCCGGCATCAGCTTGCATGAAATCGCACATGTTGCCCTAGCAGCCGACCCTGCGGGTCAAGACGCGATTGCAATTGCGTTGCTGGCAAAGCTCGGCAGAGTATTTTTACTGGTTCCCCTGAGCCTTATCCTCATGTTCGTCATGAAGCGCAGAGGCAAAATTGAGAGAGGAACGAAAATTACCTTCCCTTGGTTTCTACTTGGATTCGTAGCCATGAGCATACTTGGCAGTTTGATCGCAGGCACATCCTTCGCCATCCCTGAACACACAGGAGCTTTCATTTCCCAAGCTACAACCTTTCTCCTGACTATGGCAATGGTGGGACTTGGTCTGAATGTGGATCTAAAAGCACTGCGCACAAAAGCATTGCGACCGCTTATTGCGATGACCATTACGTCTGTGATTCTATCGCTTCTCTCACTGCTGTTTATCGTTTGATCCCTAACCGTGCAACATATTCCTATATCTCTCGTTTAGATTATTGACTGATGCTTTTTACACTAGACGAATTTGAAAGGATGTTACACCTATGAAACTAGTCGCTTCTGCAACTGCAATCGCTCTTTGCCTGATCATGAGCACAGGATGTGCTAACAATACTAATGATAGCAACGCTGCAAAAGGAACAGATACACCAGCCATAACTAATCCGGCTAATAACAATGAGGACCAAGTGGCACCTTCGACAAGCCCCGATGCCACAGAGGACACAAGTCCAGTTGTTGAAGGAAATCCTTTTGAGGTTGCCGGCATTACAGATCCAGCTGCATTCTTAGAAATGTTCAAAACAGTGAAGGAAACGGTCGCTGCGGACGACAAGGAGAAGCTTGCCGAATATGTGTTATACCCGCTCGCAGTTAATGGTCCGAAGCCTCTGTCAATTGAGAACAAAGAGCAGCTTATTGAGCAGTATGATTCTATCTTTACCGCTAGTGTGAAAGAAGCGCTGGCTAACCAGAACGAAGACGATCTATTCGTTAACTATAAAGGTGTCATGGTTGGTAATGGCGCCATCTGGTTCGGTGTTGAAGCCAATGAGGGTGAGAAGGAAAAGTACGGTATCATTGCTGTTAATCTAGGTACAGAATAAGACAAGGGATAGAACGGCGTCTCCATTGGAGGCAACCGTTCTATCCCTTTTGTTTGCCTAGACAATACTTATCCCTGTAAAGCTTTGCGCACACTCAATATATATTTGGATTGATCGAGCGGATTAACACCACGCCGTGTTCGCTCAGCAGTGACATCAGGCGGACATTCCTCATACCCTGCGAAAAAGGTAGCTATTGTGCCGCGACCTTTCGTCAGTGAGTTCAGCTCCATTGAATATTCCAACGACGTTGCCGCAGGCACGCGTCCCTCAATAATAAGCCGATCTCCTTGCAGAATCGGCGCTTCGAATGAGCCTCTCATCATGACAAGATCATTCATGACACGTCCGCCATTCTCTTCCGGCACGACGATGCGGAATTGAAGAACTGGCTCCAGCAGCTGTGTTCCAATCGCTGCCAAGCCATTCATGATCCCCATCGGTGTCGCCACGGCAAAATCAAGCGGATGCGTATGCCAGACATGATGCTGTCCTTCAACCAAGGTTACCTTCAAGTCAACAACTTCCCAGCCATTCAGCCCTTGTTGCAAAGCCTCAGGCACTCGCCTTGCTACTTCGCTCTGATACTGCGGCAATAACTCTTCGGCACGAACCATCGCTTCATACTGTAATCCACTATCTCGCTCTCCAGGCTCGATAAGAAAACGCAATACCGCCCAACAAGGCTTCGGCATCGTATACGCAATATATCCTTCACCGGATTGCCGGGGTGTCTCCTTATAGATAACCGATGGCTGTCCGAATTGTACTTCCAGCCCATAACGGTTCAACAGTACATTACTTAGTATTTCAAGCTGTATGGGACCCATCACCTTCACATGAAGCTCCCGTTCGTCTTGCAGCCATTGTACATCCAGCAAAGGATCTTCATCGGACAGCTCCAGCAAGGCTTGCACGATAGCTGGATATTGTTGATGATCAGTCCAATGCGCCTGTACGGTCAGAAGCGGTACCGCTAACTTGACCTCCTCCGGTACAGCATCAGGTACGCCCAATACGTCTCCTATCCGCACATGCGCCATGCCGCATACGGCTGCTATATCTCCAGCTGTGAATATCCCCAAATCCTCTGAGCGTCCGCCTTCCACTTTACGGATCTGAGTAACCTTTTCATTAAGCCCTTGGGTAAAATTAGCAATGACATCGCGGTTTCTCATCGTTCCTTCATAGAGCCTTACGAATGCCATTCGCCCCATCGTCTTGTCTCTCTCGATCTTGAACACAATGCCTGATAGAGCAGCGTCCGCATCACCGTTTGGGGCAGGCAAATAATCGATCACCGCATCCATTAGTTCAGTGACCCCGATTCCTTTACTGGAAGCGCCATATACGACTGGGAATAGCTCTGCACGTCGAGCCTTGACCGCCGCATGCTCTTTCCACTGCTTAAGCGAAATCTGCTTACCATTCACATAATGCTGCAACAACTCCTCATCACGTTCAGCTATCGCTTCAATCAGCATCGTCTGAGCTGCTGGATCGGCATCGATACGCCACAAATCCTCAGACCTCTCGAATTGCTGTTCGCTGCCAATAGGGCGCTGAAGCTCGATAATATCCGGGGATAAGTAGCTGCGAATATCATCCAATACAACAGCAATATCTGCGCCAACACGATCCAATTTATTGATATAGATAACTGTAGGAATTCTTAATTTGCGCAATGCATGCCAGATCATCTCCGTCTGAGCCTGAACACCTTCCACAGCCGATATAATAAGTACAGCCCCATCCATCACTCGAAGCGAACGTTCCACCTCAGATAAAAAATCGACATGACCAGGCGTATCCACAAGATTGAAGCTAATTCCCTTCCATGTAAAAGAAGTCGTTGCCGCTCGAACGGAGATCCCTCGCTCCTTCTCGACATCCATCCAATCCGTCAACGCAGTGCCTGCATCCACACTTCCCAGCGCCCTTGTTCTGCCGCTGGCATACAGCATATGCTCTGTTGTTGTCGTCTTACCTGCATCGACATGGGCGAAGATGCCCACATTACGCCGATTGACGCTGCCCTGTACCGTCATTATCTATCTCCTGTTCTATCCTGCATCTTGTACAATTAGCGTAACTCCTGCAGAAGGTATGCGTCAATCTCCTATCACAACAGGCGCCTTCCGCAATAATCGCGGAAGGCGCCTGTCTGTGAGCTGCTAGGCTACTTGGCAGCTGGAATCAATATTTTTTGGCCAATGTAGATGAAGTTCGGATTATTGAGCTTGTTGTATTTCGCAAGCTTCTGCCATGTCGTACCGAATTTGAGTGCGATATGCGTCAGCGTATCGCCCTTCTTCACCGTATAGACAATATCCGCCACCACCTCCGGCTTTGGCTCCGGTTTCGGTTCTGGTTTTGGCTCCGGTTTCGGTTCTGGTTTCGGTTCTGGTTTCGGCTCTGGCTTTGGCTCTGGCTGCGTAACCGCCGATGCCGAGAAGCTTAGCTTATATTCTGCGTAGCCATCAGTTGTGTTGGCAACGTAAGACAAGGAATCAATCGATTCTGCTGCTGCTTTAGCATCTGGCGAAGTTGTAAATGCTACGTTGACCGTATCATTAATGGGTGCCAGCGACCAGTTGCCATCTGCTGCAGGATCGATTGTCTTGAAGGAACGAATATAATCGATGACCACTTGTCTGTTCTCATCAGGGGAAGCAAGGATGATGCGCTTGCCGTCAGGGTTCGCGAATTTACTCGACGAAGCACGGTAGTTATTCGATGCTACCACGAATTTTTGCGCAGGATCAATCGCTTTATCCTCGAACCTCAGATCCACAATACGACTGGAGCTCGCATTCAGCACAGTACCTTTTGCATCGTACTTAGCAGGCTTGGATACATCAACTTGGTAAGTTACTCCATCAATGACGTCGAAATTATAAGTTGGGAAATCATAGTTGATCAATTCTTGCTTCTCTGTGCTAGCTGCGTCAATCTGATTGAACTGTCCAGCGGACCATTCCAGCCATTCTTTCAATTCAGCGCCCGTCACAAGCACTGCGTTGACTGTATTTGAGTACAGATACAAGTCCGCTACGTTCTTAATCGCAATGCTACCTGTCGGTATATTGGTATAATAGTTCGGACCTTGTCGTCCGCCAGCCTTGAACGGCGCTCCTGCCGACAATACCGGAATATCTTCATACTCTGTTCCTTGCAAATGCTGCTCCACGTACCACTTCTGCGCATTCGTTACGATCTGAATAGATGGATCATCTTGAATGAGTGCGAAATAGCTGTTGATTGGCGCTGTCGTCGTACCCACTGGTCCGCGTACATAATCCAGCGTATTCTGGTGATCCTCAGCAACGGCATCCAGTACGCCTTTGTCAGCATCAACCAGCGCCTTCTTATTCACTGCATCAAAGATCGGCTTTACTGCTGTTTTGGAATCAACTACTGCCCACTTGCCCTCTTTAAGCTCTAGCTTAAGATCAATAACACCAAGGTTATTGCCCCAGAAGCCCGGCTCTACAGCAGGCACGCCATTGATCGTTCCTTTCGCAAGGTCAACACCCGGCATGCCTTCAAACGACTTATCAGGGAATACCTTATGGGCATGACCGAATAATATCGCATTAATATCTTTTACTTTGCTCAAATAAAGCACTGAGTTTTCCAGCTTGTCTGCTTGCGGGATTTCCTCGAAGCCAGAGTGAGGAATGGCTACGATAATGTCAGCACCCTTCGCTTTCATCTCAGGCACGAATTTCTCAGCTGTCTTCACAATGTCTTTCGAAATCACTTTTCCTTCGAGCTTTTCTTTATCCCACTGCATCACTTGCGGCGGCACAAAGCCAATAACGCCAACCTTGATCGTATGCTTCGCTCCGCTCTCGTCCTTCACTTCTTTATCGAGAATAATATAAGGGGTGAATAAGTTCTTGTCATTGGATTCATCTTTGTCGCCGTCATCGACATAAATATTCGCGTTCACATAAGGGAAGTTAGCTCCAGCCAGTGATGTATTCAAGAACTCAAGACCATAGTTGAATTCATGGTTGCCTAGATTCCCCACATCGTAATCGAGCAGGTTCATCGCCTTATAGACTGGATGTGTCTCGCCTTGCTTCAGTACATCTACTGTCGCTGTGTAATCACCTAGAGGATTGCCTTGGATCAAATCACCGTTGTCGAACAGCAAGCTGTTCGGTGCTTCTGCGCGAGCCTGCTTAATGAGTGTTGCCGTCTTTGCGAAGCCATACTCATCCGTAGCCTTGTCCGCAAAATAATCATAGTTGACCATATTGACGTGCAAATCGGTCGTCTCCATAATGCGGAGTTGAACCGTTGCCCCTTCTTCACCTGCGGCAAACGCACTAAACGGCATGACCATCATACCGCCAACAACCACACTAGATAGGGCCACTTTCCATACAGATTTCCGCGATTTCACCAAACTAACATCCTCCCTATATTTCTTTTTTTAAACTGACAGTGCATGTAACAGTTATATACTCCAATGTCTCAATTTGTATCATTCGTCTCATTTTAGTTGAAATATTCTGAATTGTCACGCAATACTTTTGTAAAAATATAACACTTTTTGTAAGGTTATTATGAGTATAATTCGACTTTAATCCTCCTTAGTTTGGAGTACCTCAAGCAGAAACGGCTTCGCTGTCCTTTGGAGGCGAAGCATCGTTTCGCGGTGAAATAGAAGCATATTTATTAAGCAAAACATATAAATTCTTATATTTAAACAAAAAACCTCCCAGAGGGAGGCTTTCGAACTAAGTTAATCTATTATAAAGAAATAACACGTATCACTTTACCTATTATTGCTCGGTTAAAATAATCGGTCCATTCGCTGTGATCGCAATTGTATGTTCATATTGTGCCGATAATTGGCCGTCTCTTGTACGTGCGGTCCACCCATCGGAATCAATCTTAGTCAAGTATGTGCCTACATTAAGCATCGGCTCGATTGTGAATACCATACCCTCTTTAATCCGTGGGCCTTTGCCTGCCGGACCGTAATGCGGAACCTGCGGATCCTCATGCATATCCGACCCAATGCCATGACCGATGAAATCACGCACGACGGAGAATCCAGCCGCTTCTGCGTAGACTTGAACCGCATGGGACACATCTCCGATTCGATTGCCTACTACAGCCTGTTCAATGCCTTTATAGAGTGATTCCTTAGTTACTTGCAGCAAGCGGCCTGCTTCTTCTGATACTTCTCCTACAGCGTAGGACCAAGCAGAGTCTGCTAACCATCCATTCAATCTAACGACCATGTCGATCGTAACAATATCTCCGTTGTTGAGCTTCTCTTTCTTAGGGAAGCCATGGCAAATAACATCATTCACAGACGCACATGTCGCATAGGGATAACCTTTATACCCTTTTTGTTCTGGTGTCGCACCATATTGCTTCAGTAGTTTTTCTACAAATTGGTCAATTTCATGCGACGTAATTCCAGGCTGGATAAGACCAGCAATCTGTCTATGACACTCGGCCAAAATTTTACCCGCTTCATGCATGCGGTTAATTTCTGTCTCGGTTTTAATCGTAATCATTCGCTTCTCCTTCTTCATTAGACGATGTCTGATATCAACATCAAATTTATTGAACTATTAAAGAGCATACCGCAGACCATACCTGCTTGCAAATCCTTATCTCTATTATATGCTCCGTATTACGATCTGAACCCCGCAATCACAAACGACTTTGCTTTCCTATGGAGACAAAGCAAAAGGTTCACAGTCAAACAGGAAACGAGAACGTTGAAGACAAGTTTTCCAGCATTAAAGGGACTTGCCGCATTGCGGACAAAACTCATAATCTGCTTCGAGACGACTGCCGCAATAAGGACAAAACTTTTTCTCTGTCCCCTCTCTATTCCCGCTATTTTCATTGCCTGAATTAGGATTGGTCGTACCTCCGCGAATATAACGGTCCAACGGGTCCGGCTCTTCTTTTGCATCTACTACATCCACTATAGACATCCGATTCTGTCCAGTGGCGTTCTTGTAATGATACACCGCTTGCACGATACCCATAACAACAAACACAACCCCGAACAAAGGGAAAATAACCTTAACCATCGGGAATGGCGCATCCTTTGTTAAAGCAAAAGCGAATATCGTCCATAGTATGCCGAATACGACTGCAGCAATGCTGCCCGCCGCCCCCATTGCGGATGGTCCTCTCCCTGGCTTAATACTCTTCATTCATCACGCCTCCTCTTCATGCCATTTCGTTCTTATACGAATATACGGCTTAAAGGAGTCAATTCCCTCTATAGTCACATAAAAATCCCCTTCGGGAATGAAGGGGATGGGATTATTGCTATAATTTAAAATGACCGTAATCATTATTCCTCTTCACCCTCAGCTGCTGCTTCTTCAACCTCTTCAGCTGCTGCTGTTTCTTCTTCGGCAACAGCTGCTTCTTCAGCCGCAGCTTCTACCTCTTCTTCAGCGGATTCTTCCGCTACAACCTCTTCTACTAGCTCTACTACTACTTCCTCTTCAACTGCTTGTACTACTTCTTCCTCTTGGCTCATCGTTATCACCTCCTGTCATTCATTACTTTAATTGTAGCGCTTTCACTCAAGTTCACAAGAGGTGTAAATTGTCGTTTCATAAGAGGTTTTCATGTATTTTAACGTATGCTGTTACAACCTATAATTAGTAGGGACTTTACCCACTTTTTCAAGCTAAAAAGGCTAGACTTTAGTCCAGTTAGATCCCTTACCTGAAGGACGAGGACATAACCGGACCCGCCATGTTATTCTATAAGTAATAAGTAACAAATAAAGGAGATCGATCCATTGACTAAACGGACTATACTCGCACCTGTCCTTATCCTGCTCGGTATTTACCTGTTTCTGAATCAAGGCACATCCTTCGGTCCCGGCGCCATATTCGGTTATTTCTGGCCTAGTCTATTCGTCATCCCACTCGGAATATTCTTCCACTGGATGTACTTCTCGATGACTGGTCGCAAAGGAATTGGACTGCTGATCCCAGGGGGCACACTCTTCATCGCTGGTATTGTTAGCCAGATCGCCATGCTGTTTGATAGCTGGGATTATATGTGGCCAGGTTTCATCCTAGCGCCCGCTGTCGGACTATTCGAATTTTATTGGTTCGGGAATCGCAACAAATGGCTGCTTATTCCGATCAACATCTTAACTGTGTTATCCCTTCTGTTCTTCGCCGTCTTCTCCATCGGTAATTTCTTCAATCAAATGACGGTTATGCGTCCTGTATTGGCCGTTATTATGATTGCTGCTGGCGGACTGCTGCTTATTCTCCGTAAAAAGGAAAGCTAACCAAGCATACATAAGCAGAAGCGTAGAATAAGCTTCATAGTGAAATAAAAAAGTACACCTTAATGGAGCAATTCGTCCATCATTGTGTACTTTTTTTGTAGGATAAAGCTAATTCTTGAAAGAATCAATTCACAATTATCTCTTGAAAAAAGGATATGAAGCGAATACTGCGAAAATAGTACATAGACATCTTTGATCATCTTCGGGGGGAAGCAACTTGACTATCAAGCAAAAGCTTTCATGCTTCATATCATTAACGGTAACGATCATGCTTTTATTAAATATATCGATCTACTACTTTTCCTCAAAAAAAGAACTTCAGACCAATGCTGAGCAGCAAATGATCGTCATTGCGAAGCAAATCGGAGAATCCGTAGAAACCGCTCAGAGATCCAAACAATTAATTGAAGATATCATTGGCGAGAAACTTAGAGTGGCATCGATTGCCATTAAAAATAAACTAGGGCCAGATATCGACCAGATCCAGAACGAACAGCTTATTCAGCTAAGCGATGAGCTGGACCTCGATGGGATTACATTATGGCAACGGACAGAAGATGATATTGTAGTCAAGAAATCATCTGATCCGAAGGAAATCAATTTAAGTTCAAAGACGATGGACTATTGGTATACGGCGTTTAATCAGCTCTTCGACTATCAGAAGGTCACTATTCCTGAAGGGCAGAAGCTGGAGAACTTCTGGTCAGGTCCAATCAATTTTTCCACTTCTGATCCCGCTCATGTGAATAAATGGGGCAACTATTATGATGGTACAACCAACTACATGATTAATCCTTTTGTGCATGCAGACGTCTTTATCGATTTCGAGCTGATGAACGGAAGTGAAGCTATTGCTACTCAAGTTATGAAAGATAATTCAAATATATTGGAGATTACTGGATTTGATCCGCAATTTTACGGCAAAAAACCGATAATCAAAATTAAGCAAGGCATTCCTGTATTTAATCTCGATGTACGCAGTATCTTATTTGGCCATTATAAGTATATGGATAGCTCCAATGATATCATTCATGTCCATGAAGCTGCTTATAGAGGACAAGTCATCACCACGAAAGCAGATATTAAGAATAAAAAAGTAATGAAGAGCTTCATTCCCATAATCGGCAATAAAACCTACGTCATTAGTGTCAGCTTCGACCACTCGGCGATTCAACAATCGCTTATTCGTCAGTTGATCGTTCAAGCGTCGATATCATTAGGGCTTATCATCGTCACTATAGCCGCGAGTTCTACCCTTGCGGGCTTTATCATTCGTTCGCTGAATCAAATTCTAGTAAAAGTTGACGAGATCGCTCAAGGTAATTTTGGCGCAAAAATAAACGTTAAAACGAAAGACGAGCTTGGCATGCTCGCCTCTCGTGTGAATACAATGAGTCTTAATCTGCATAGCTATATGACTCAATTGACCACTGCCGCCGAGGAGCTGCAGCATACGAAGCAGTATTTGGAGTCTTTCGTCAATCATACATCCGATGCGATTCATGTATCTGATCTGAACGGACGAATCATCCAAGTGAATAAAGCATTCGAGACGATGTATGGGTGGGGCAAAGAGGAAACAATTGGTCAGCAGCTCGATAATATACCGGATGAGTATAGGGATGCATATAATCGCAAATTGGATATTGTCAGACTAGGCGGTTCAATAACCGACCATGAAACAGTCCGATATGATAAAGCTGGCAATCCTATCGATGTCAGCATAACGATATCCTCGATACGTGATGAGCACGGTATTATTGTTGCGATCGCTGCCATCTCAAGAAATATTACCGCTCGGAAGCAAACCGAGGAGGTGCTGCGCAGATCTGAGAAGCTGTCCGTCGTCGGGCAGCTTGCAGCCGGAGTCGCTCATGAGGTTCGCAATCCATTGACTACCTTGAGAGGGTTCGTTCAACTTCTTCAACGGGATGGCAAGCTTGCTCCTGTGTATATGGACGTTATGCTGTCCGAGCTTGATCGAATTAATTTTATCGTCAGTGAATTTCTCGTATTCGCTAAGCCGCAAGCTAATCGGTACCAGCTTGCTGATCTGAAGGAAACGATAAGCGACATAGTGATGCTGCTTGATTCCGAAGCCAATATTAATAATATACAAGTGAATACTAGCTTCGATCCTGATATTCCGTTGTTGAAATGTGAAACGAATCAGTTGAAGCAAGTATTCGTCAACCTATTGAAGAATGGGATGGAGTCTATGCCGGATGGCGGAGAAATTATGATCGCTTTAACACGTACTCCTTCCAATATCCTTATTCGAATTACTGACCAAGGCTGCGGTATATCAGAATCCGATATGAATCGCATCGGCGAACCTTTCTTCACAAGAAAAAGCGAAGGTACCGGTCTCGGTCTTATGATTAGTCAGCAAATTATTGCTAATCATCACGGTGATATCCGCTTCGAGAGTGAGCTGGGCGTAGGAACCTGCGTTGAAGTTAGATTGCCGTTACTTCCTTCCGCTTAACTCCATTTATTTCTCTAATGACTTACCATATCGAATGAGCCCGAATAGATCCTGGGATTGCAGCAGCGGAATCGCTTGTTCGATATGATGCAGCTCCCAATCCCACCATTTCATTTGGAGCAGCTTATCAATAATATTTTGTGGAAAACGATACTTGATCACTTTTGCCGGATTCCCTCCGACTATCGCATAAGGCGGCACATCCTTGGTCACTAAAGCATGTGCCGCAATCACCGCACCATCTCCTATCTTTACTCCTGACATAATTGTAGAAGATAACCCCATCCACACATCATTGCCTATCACTACATTGCCGTTCGACTGCGGAACCCCTTTAATATAGCTGAATTCCTGCATAAATGAGCTGAAAGGATAGGTCGTTCCCCAGCAATAAGTCAATTCCCATATAATCACTTCCGTTCCTCTACTGTTTCCGTCTGATCGGCTCTTCTCTCCAATATATTCAATGAAAAGAGGACAGGTACGGACGATAGTCATAGGAATAGAAAAGGATTGCACTTGTTTTGATTATGGAGGATCGTTATGATTGATTTATTGCAAGATAGGAACGGTGAAATTCACTAGGGGAAAGGTCTGACCACATATGGCATCCGATATAATCGAAGAGCTGGAACTGAACAATCTATTACTATTAGACCGGATGAATGACTTCACGGAAATGGACCCGCTCTATTCATTCGCCTTGGACGAGCTGCTATGCAGAAGTACTGGACAGGGCGGTCCTGCGGTATGCCATATTTGGCGTCATCCGCATGCTTTCATCATGGGATTACGTGACAGTCGCTTGCCTAGCGCAGGGGAAGCTGGGACCTGGCTGGCATCTCAAGGCTGGGACGCTGCCGTCCGTAATTCCGGCGGAGCTGCTGTACCGCTTGATAACGGTGTCGTCAATCTATCTCTCATCTTGCCTAAGTCTACTGCAATGGACTTTCATTTCCACCATGACTTCGAGCGTATGTATGGACTCATTCGACATGCCCTGCGTAATACCGGCTTCGATGTAGACAAAGGCGAGATTGCAGGCGCCTACTGCCCTGGAGACTTCGATTTGAGCATTGGAGGCTTGAAATTCTGCGGCATCGCCCAGCGCAGGCAAGCGCATGCTTTCATTATTCAAGCATTCGTCATAGCTGAGGGTTCTGGACAGGAGCGAGCGCAGCTTGTCCGCACCTTCTACGAAAGAGCCGCTGCTGGAGGAGAGCCTGCGGACTATCCTATGGTCACGGATAGTAGTACCGCTAGTCTTGAAGAGCTGGCTGGTCTTGGCGAAAATGCAGCAGCGCTATTCGCTGAAGCAATCAAGGGGATCATCCGCAGCGGGCAAACCCCGGAAGGATTAGCGGAAGCCGCTGGTCGTCTGAGCATGCCGACACAGGAACAAGTCCATGACATGATTCATTCCTTGCGCAGCAGATATGATATCAGTCCCTAATGTAAGCTGATCTCCCCTAAGGATGAACGAGTAAACATACCGGCATACCTTTGCTTTATTACATTATTACATTATTGCATTATTGCCTTGTTTCCTTGTTGTCTTTTCACATCCTTCTTAGCTCTTTCACTTCACTCTGGAGCAGCGTTCGTCTAACTTTTCATTCTGCAGCAGCCTTGCTCACACCATATAAGACCCTTTTAGGATCTTATGAAGCCGACGCACCTCTTCTATGCCATGAATAAGACCCCTTTAGGGTCATATTCTGCCATTCCCCCAGCCTTTTTGCTCACTTTTGCTCTTCAAGAGCCGTTTTCTTGCCCTATAAGACCCATTTCGGGCCTTATGAGGCTTCCAAGCAACTCACAACGGTAGATAAGAACCTCAGGGGGCATTATCCGTCTTCCTCATGAACATCAAGATATTCTCCAAAAAGAAAGAGCCTCTATCCCACTTTTTGTAGTGGTCTAAAGGCTCTTTCCTAACTTTGCTAACAATGAATTAGTCCTGTTCAACACGGGACCCGCTCATCTCATTTACCCATTCGAGATAATCTCTATCTCTGAGATTTGCGCATCAGTTGATTAACCACTTCAGATAATACAAGCCCGATGGCAATTGTCCCCGACAGCATAAATGCCATTACACCAAGTTGAACCGCCGCATCATAATTGTTTTCCACCACATTCCTCATCGCATCATAAGCGATGCCTCCAGGTACGAGCGGAATAATACCCGCCACGCTAAATACGATGATAGGTGTCTTATAGAGCTTGGCGAATAGCTGACTAATGACCGTTACCGCTATAACAGCCATTAAAGTAGCAGGAATGACGTCCACTCCTAGCTGCAGGCAGCATTTATATCCGATCCAGCCTATTGTGCCGACCACCCCGCACTGCAGCAAGGTTTGTCTAGGCACATTAAAAATAAGACCAAAAGCAGCAGAGGCAACGAAGCTCGTAATGAATTGTTCGATCCACATCATTTGTCTTCCCCTCCGCCACCTTTAATAAATAGACAGCACTACTGCAATTCCCGATCCTATCGCAAATGCGGTCAAGAAAGCTTCTGCACCTTTGGACAATCCTGAAACAAGATGACCAGCTATTAAGTCTCGAACCGCATTCGTAATATGCAGTCCCGGAACTAGCGGCATAACCGAAGCGATAATAATAACATCGAGATTATTCCCTAACCCATTCTGAACCATCAAAGCAGAGATTGCTCCTATCGTAATCGAAGCGAGAAACTCTGCAAAAAATTTAACAGGAACAAGTCTGTGCAGCACAACGAGGACTAGGAAACCAAGTCCGCCGGCTAGCACAGCAGGAATGAAATCATGCCAGCCACCGGCAAACATAATAAGAAAGCATCCGCTCGCTATAGCTGCCGCGAGGATCTGCAGCCAAGCAGCATAAGCAAAATCTTGCTTATCTATTTCTTCCAGGAGTCGATAAGCATCGCATGCTTTGAGCTCTCCTCTGCTTATTCGCCTTGATATATCATTCACTAAGGTAACCTTCCGCAAATTCGTCGAACGCTCCGAAATCCGAATAAGCCTCGTCGTCGGCACCGATACATCGATTGTAAACAAGATGCCCGTAGGGGTTACATAGCTTTGAGAGTTATCTACACCATAAGCCGCAGCAATCCGTATCATCGTATCCTCGACACGAGAGGTTTCGCCGCCGTTCTGCAAAATAATCTTCCCTGCAAGCAAACACACCTTCGTAATTTCATGGTTATCACTAAGCGATTGATCCATTAGCGTTCAGGTCACCCCAATTCGCCCTCTAGTGGGCAGTCGTCACTTGATCAGAATGCTTATGTTTCACTAACGCATGTTTCTCCCAAGCCCGGCTCTTCCAACGGAAGAACATAATAACTGCACGCAGCCACTCATCCGCAGCAATCGCCAGCCATATGCCCGCAAGTCCAAGATCCAGCTGGAACACGAGGAAATACCCTAACGGAACACTAATACCGAGCATCGTCACCATGCCGATCCACAGCGGGAATTTGGCATCCCCTGCCGCACGGAGCGAATTGATTAGCACAATATTTATTGTCCGTCCTGTCTCCAGTACGATACTAAGCAAGAGTACTTGTGCACCAAGCTTGATAACTTCCTCACTCGTCGTGAAAATACCCATCAACTGCTCACGGAATACCATAATCAGTATGACCATAATGAAAGTAGCGATGCTTGCCGAACGTACACTTCCCCATACCCGGGAGTAAGCTTCATCCTGACGCCCTGCACCAACCATTCTGCCCACTATAATAGAGGTACCTACTCCAATAGCAAAAGCAAATAAATAAATGAACATAGAGATATTAGACGCATATTGCTTCGCTGCCAATGAAGCTTCTCCCAAATAGGTCGCATAAAATAGGAAGATCATTTGACAGCTCTGATAGATGACCTGTTCTGTAGCAGAAGGGATGCCTATCTTTAATATTTTACCGACATACTCCTTCGACAACGATAAGAAATAAGCGATTCGCAGCTTGACTTCCATAATACGATACAATACCCAGAAAAACACGAGTAGCGCTAAAAATCGACTAATTACCGTTGAAATGGCTGCACCTTGCACACCCATCTCTGGGAAACCGAAGTTGCCAAAGATAAGCAAGTAGTTACCGATAATATGGACGATGTTCATACCAAATGAAACAAGCATCGCTTCCTTGGTGAATCCATGCACACGAATGATAGCAGCTAATGAATTAATAATCGCTTGCAGAAAAATAAATCCGCCGACAATCGACAAATAACTTTGCGCATGAGTCAGTACTTCGCCTTGAAGGTTCAAAGCCTTCAATATTTGATTGTTGAATAGGAGGAACATTCCACTCAACACCAGACCAACGAGTAAATTTAACGTTACTGCCAACGCTGATATTCTAGTTGCTTCCTTCAACATACGTGAACCGAGATACTGCGCTACAACAATGGATGCACCATTACCGATGACCTCCAAGATTAATATCGCAATATGCAGGTATTGATTCGCTGCCCCAACACCTGATACAGCGTTGTCCGAAATTGCGCTCAACATTAAAGTATCCGCAATACCCATCATCATGAATAGGAAAATCTCTAAAAATATAGGCCAAGTCAGTAAAAATAGATTAAACTCTTTATCCTTTTTACCTGGAAGTGCTATTGCCATGATGTCACCTTCTTCTCTAATAAATGCTATATAAAACAAACCGTATCGTAGCATAGTTAAGCGACAAATGCACGCATAATAATTTTGTTAACGAGAACTTTATAATTCTACAGATTAAACGGCAAATAGTCAGAATAAATGATGAAATAGCCACTCTTCCGACACAATGAATAAGTGTGGAGAAAGGCTATTGTTAAAAAGGAAAAAGTATAGTGGATATAATTAGTGATCCGACACGGGAATCTCACTATGATGCCGTCTGAATTCCGATGGTGTTTCCCCGTATTTTTTACGAAACAGCTGTGAGAAATGACGCATATCTTGATAGCCGATTCGCTCAGCAACGTCTGCAATCTTCAGCTTAGGATTGAGCAGCATTTGCTTCGCATGCTCAAGACGCAGTGCAATGACATGCTCCTTGAAACCCAATCCGGTCTTTTGCTTGAACAGCTGGCTAAAGTAGACCGGATTTAAATAGACGATAGCCGCTACTTTTTCCAGGGATAAATCCGCATGATAATGTGTTCGTATATATTGGAGCGCTACCTCTATGGCTTGATCTCCGCCGCTTGCGTAATGCTCATATACTTGTGTGGAGGAAGCTTGGCGCATGCGCTGTACTTCAGCTGGGACACCATGTATATCATCGATCATATCGGTATGCATAATCTGAAATGGAACACGCAAGTATTTGATTAAATGCTTTCTTAGCTCTTCTAGCAGCCGTTGTAGCAGATGATCTTCTTGCAGCGTGATAAGCCCCAACAGACTCTTGTTATCATGAATGGTCACGAATCCATTGCCGTATCGATTGATTAGCTCATTAAGCACATTCTCAATAATGAAATGCTCGAGCTGAACAACCTTATCGCTATCCATCTTAACCATGATCAAATGGAAGCAAGGATGTCTCTCCATGAATGGCTTCATATCGATGCGTCCTATATCTAGACCTGACGCCCAGCGCTGAAATACGGCTTCTCGCAAAAAATTGCGGTTCGTCTTCAGCAGCTCGCTCTCTTCTATAAGCTCCTTCTCTCGAGTGACCTCTACACTTAGCTTATCGATCATCTCGACCAGCACTTCCTTGCCAATAGGCTTAAGCAAATAATCCTTCGCCCCAAGACGGACAGCCTCCTGCGCATAGGCAAACTCGGAATGAGCAGAGATTACTACCCACTTCATCTGCGGGTAATGGCTAGAAGTAAGACTCATCAGCTCAAGCCCCGACATGCCCGGCATCAATATATCGGTAAGCACAATGTCCATTCGCTTATTGCGAAGCTGGACTACCGCTTCCTCTGGATTTGATGCCAAAAAAATATTGTACTGTGGAAATCGATTGCTAAGCGTACGCTGAATGCCTTCCCGAATCACTTTCTCATCATCCACGATTAATATATTCATTAAGGTCACTGCTCCATTCTAGTAGGAAGTGGCACTACTATTGTGACTGTCGTACCTTCTCCCAGCTTGCTGTCTATTCGCAGTCCGTATCGCTCACCGTACATGAGCATAATTCGACGATGTACGTTCGGAAGACCAATTCCCCGTCTTTCTCTTCCTATTGAAGCATCAGTAGCTGTCATAGATGATCCCTTGCCAGGCTCCGGCTGCTGCAGCAATTCCCTTATCTGCATGAGTATATTTTCCTCCATACCGACGCCATTATCCGCAATAATAATTCGCAGCTCATCAGCTGCTTCGTCTGTTTCCGTATAGACGTGAAGGATACCTCGTTGATCTAACGGCTCAAGCCCTCTTTTCACTGCGTTCTCCATAATAGGTTGAAGGGTCATCTTAGGCATTGCTGTATCTAGCCATTCTTTGTCGACCTCAAATTTCGTCTCGACTCTACCTTCCAACCGGCTTTCAATGATCGTCATGTAATGACGCATTTGATCGAGCTCTTGACGCAGTGTCGTCCTAGACGCTTCTTCCCAATCACTGCTATAACGGAACATATGGGATAGGGACAGGATGACACGACCTAGCCGATCATTCTCACGTTCATCGAGCATCCAATAAATCATATCTAGCGTGTTGTATAAAAAATGAGGATTCACTTGTGATTGCAGCGCTTGGAGCTCAGCATTCTTCTCACTTATAGAAGACAAGGTTATGGTCTCAATCAGCTCATCCATACGCTGAACCATCCGGTTGAAGGAGGAGACTAAGCTATTGATTTCATCGAATGATTTCACATTCACTGCGCCATTGAAGTTCCCTAGCTCCACTTGTTTCATCTCCCTGATCAGGAGCTTCAAGGGTGATGATATATTGCGAGATATAAGACTTGCCAGCAATGTCGATAAGATAATGACGGCGATAATAACGAACAGCAAATACATTCTAGTCTGAGCTAGTTCCGCGCTTATATCCTCTTTGGGTGTAAAACCAAATACCGTCCACGATGCTAACGCTGCCTTAGCTGCAACGATGAGCTGGTCCGTCTGGTTATCTACAATAATTTCATCCTTATTAGGTCGAGGCAGACCGCTGAACGATCGCGGCTTTCCATTTGCCTGCTCTTGCTCTCGCACCGTTGATGCAATGACCTGATTATTCTTATCGACAATATACACTCGGCTGTTCGGACTAATCGTTACATTAGAGAGTGCAGACATAATCGGCTCTGGATTCGTCTCAATGAGTACGATCCCTATCGGCTTGTAGTTGGTTAAGTCATATAGCTTCCGCCCAAATACGAAGACAGAATCCTGTTGAAAGCTATTCAACAGCGAGCCCTTCGTTAAGCCGAGCCATACCATCTCCCCAGAAGATTTATTCAATCTCTGAAACCATTCTGACGAGTTGTAATCAATATCTACGACACCTGCAAACTGTTTCTCATAGTTGTATACTTTACCGCCATTCGTAATGACGTGGATTCCGACAATATCATCACGTGAATAATAGACGGCGCCAAGTATATTGGTGATCGTCCGTTCATTAATAACGCTTATTGCAGGATCTTCGTCCTTATCACGTTCTTCCAATAGTCTTAGCAATTCATAGTTACTGTTAAGCGATTTGGTTATACTGTCATAGCCCTCAAGGAGCAGATCAAAGAGACCAACGGTCTGCGATATATTTTTCTCAGCCATATCGCTGATCTTGGTATGTATAATTTCGGTCGTCTTCTGATAATAAAGAAAAGTAACCAGTATGATCAAAGTCATCATCGAAGAAAGGAACAATAGAAATAACCGATTATGAATAGAATGTCTGCCCTTAAAACGTGCCAAATCTATCTCCCCCGCAACCTGTAAGTGACATCATTTTATCACAAGCGGACAAGCATACAAGAGTGGAATTTCAACAGGAACAGGCTAGTAAATGTTATACTGTCCCATTGTTCAAAAAAAAGCGGAAAAGGGCTATTAACCCTTCACCGCTCCGGCTACCATACCCTTCGTTATTTTATCCGCTAACAGGAAGTATACGATAATGACCGGCAATGCGCCGAGCACTAGGAAAGCTCCAATGGCCCCGTAATTGACCGAATATTGGCTAACAAAGCTGTAAACACCGAATGGCAATGTTTTGAGTCGCTCAGCTGAAATGAAGGTCGCTGCAAGAATATACTCATTCCAGATATTAATGAACGTTAGAATGCATACCGTCATCATCGGCGGAACCGATATCGGAAGAATAACATTCCAGAAAATCCGGAACACTCCTGCTCCATCCACAACCGCAGACTCCTCAATCTCATGAGGTATCGATTTCATAAATCCACTCATAATGAACACCGCGATCGGAGTTTGGAAGGCAATGTACGGTAATATAATCGACAGATGTGTATTTAGAATATGCATATTTTTAAAAATAATCATAAGCGGCAACAGAGTCGCTTGCATTGGGATCATCATTCCGACAAGGAAGATCACCATTACGACTTGCCCGTATCGCCATCTGAATCTGCTGATTGCGAATGATACCAGCGTGCTGAGCAGAAGTACGCTGACCATCGTAATAATCGTAACGAACAAGCTGTTGGACAAATATTTGAAATAGCTGCCTGATTGAACCGCGTCGCGGAAATTGTTCCACTGCGGCGATGCCGGCAGCGCGAAGAAATTACCTGATAAAATCTCCTCATTGTTCTTCAATGAATAAATCAATAGCCAGAGGAGCGGATACAATTGGGTAACGAACAGCGCAGAGAGAGCTGCCAGTACAATTCCCTTCACAAACGAGAATTTTCTCTTTGCTACAGCTCCAACCACCTGCTTATTCGTTGCCGCATACGTAGTTTGACTCATTGTAGTATCCCTCCCCCATTACGTATATCTCCGTTCAAGACGGTTGAAGATGAAATTAATGACCACAGTAGCAATTAGACACATGCCTACTAAGAATGCAGCTATCGCGCTGCCATATCCATATTTCATTGATAGGAATGACATATTGTACATATGTGTTGAGATGACATCTGTTGCATGAGCAGGACCGCCGCCTGTCATGACCATCACCAGATCAAACGCTTGAAGTGAACCGATAAAGGCGAGTACAATCGATATTTTGAAAATCGGAATATTCATTGGGAATGTGATATACCAATCAGCTTTCAGTCCATCCGCACCATCAATCTTCGCAGCCTCATAGATGTCAGAAGGAATATTCTGAATACCGGTGAACTGGATAAGGGTGTGATAGCCCAAGTACTGCCACAAGGCAACGAAGTACAGACTATACATAGCAACGCTTGGATCTGTTAGCCAAGAATGGGTTAATGCATTCAGATGAAGCGCCTCAAGCACCTGGTTGAGCATACCGCCCATCGAAGCAGGATTATAGATCGTTTTCCACAGTTGACCGATAATAACGACAGATAGAATAACAGGCAAGAAATAACTCGATACGAGAAAATTCGGTTTCTTAACAAAACGGTTCAATAAGATAGCAACGAATAGCGCTACCGGTATTTCAGCCATCGAAACGACTGCGAACAGCAACGTTCGGCGGACAGAAGGCCAGAATACAGGATCATTAAAAAATAAGGTAGAGAAGTTTTTCAAGCCAACAAACGTCGATTCACCTATCCCATTCCAATCCAGCAGACCGCTGTACATCGAAACAATGATGGGAACGAATACAAAACTGATGTAAATGAGCAGACACGGCAGCACGAACAGTGCTATCGTGAACTTCGAAACTCTTAGTACGTTCATTTCGTGTGCCTCCTTAAAGAACGTCGGTACGAAAGGGTTCTTATGAGAGCCCCTTCGCACCGCGGTTCACAACTTATTTGTTGCTTTCGTATGCCGTTTGATGTTCCTTCGCTACATTAGCGGAATCGTTCTTCTTAACGAACAGGTTCTGAATGCTCGTCAAGTGACCTTGCGCTGTACCTGGGTTCATCGTGTTATCGAAGGCAAGATCTCCACCTTGTACTTCTTTGAACAGGCCTAGAACTTCCATTGCCATTTCGGAGTAACCCGCAGCTTTAAAGTCGCCATCGACTTTCTGAGCAATACCAACAGCACCTTTTACAGCAAATGCTTCTTTCGGGAAGTTCAACATGAAGTAGTTCAAGAACGCTTTTGTTTCTTCCAAATGCTCGCTGTTTGCCGAGATTGCGAACGCACTTCCCGGTGCTAGCATGAATTCATTCGGATTGCCTTTTCCGTTGATCGTAGGGAATTTGAACACGCCTACTTTGCCATTAACAGAAGAGGTCTCGATGCCGCCAGTTGCCCAGCTGCCCATGAAGTACATCGCTGCTTTGCCTGTTTTGAACAAGTTCTCGCCGGCATTGTAATCGAAGGAAGTTGCGCCCTCTTGGAATGCTCCTGCTTGAACGAGGTTTTGGAATGCATCAACTGCTTCTGTGAATGCTGGATCTTCAAATGTTTTCTTGCCATCAAGTACTTCTTGCAAGAAGCCAGGACCATTCGTGCGAAGAAGCATATTCATGAACAAGAATGAACCTGTCCAAGAATCTTTTTCACCGATTGCCATTGGTTGAATGCCTTTAGCCTTCAAAGCTTTCACTGCTTCAACCATTTCTTCGAACGTAGCAGGCACTTGAACACCCGCTTGCTCAAACAATTCTTTATTGTAATAAACTAGGCCGATGTTATTGCCATCAGGAAGTGCGTAAATGTTGTTGTCGAACGTATAGAAGTCAAGAATTCCATCTTGGAACGTTTCTTTCAAGCCATTTTGCGCTACCATGTCATTCAATGGAGCAAATAGTCCTGCATCAACGAAAGGCTTCATCTGTGCCGATGGATTAACCACTGTGATGTCTGGAACTTCCTTCGATGCTGCTTGTGTTTTCAACTTCAGCTTCTGCTGATCCGTGTTGAGAGAATCAAGCTCAATCTTCACGTTCGGGTTATCCTTCTGGTACTGCTCAACAATCTTCTTCATCATTCCGTTCTTCGGATCAGTTGGATCTGGATATATATTTTGGAAGGTGATTGTAATTTTCTCTGCTTTTGGTGCTGTCTCTTTAGTACCGCTGTCTGTTGCTTTAGCTGTTTCAGCAGGTGCATTGCTGCCTCCTCCATTATTAGAACCGCAGGCTGCCAAACTAAGAGCGAGCGTACTTGCTAGTACTAGTTTGAGAATTCCATTCATTGTAGCCACTTGTTCTTCCCCCTTGTTTAAGTTATGTGCTTATTATGCGATGAAAGTGAAAACACTTACAATGTGCGAAATTAGGATAAATGGTTTGTTTTCTTTAGGTCGACTGTACGGGTTCGAAACATAAAAAATCTCCTTGGTATGATGTTAATAGGTCCAGTTGCTGGCCAGCATCGGATCCAAAAAACATTCCAAGGAGAAAGAAATTTCTACTCGTCGGGGTCATTCCGGCTCAACGGAGCTTTTTTAAACTGAACTAATTGATGCAAATAGGATATACCGCACATCTGAGATTCGATCATCTTATCTAGATAAGACCTGACATTCTCAGCCAAATTCATGACCCCCTGCAGATCCGTGCGTTCGGCAGCGGCGATGGATTGCTTAAAATTCACGGTGTCTTCTGAATACACGGAGCTTTGCAGCACTTGCATCAACCTGATTTTCAGCAAATCGGGTCCACTGTATCGTCGATAACGGTTGTCAGGATCCCGATCCGCCGTTATATATCCTGCTTGCTCCCAGTAGCGGATCGCCGATTTGGGAACCTGCGCCCGTTCGGATACTTCATTGATGGTAAACCACTTTTCGGTATGCGGAGTATTATTTTTATTTGCTTGCAGCCGAATATCTTGGATTAGCTCCTCTAATTTCTCTTTTTCCTTGTACAAAGCGACTTCGTTGTTCCTGATGATCCACATGGCGTCATACGACTTGTCCTGATGGAGCAAACGAAGCACCTGGGTCGTCACTTCCATTCCGAATGCCGGAGCCATGGCTTGAATACACGACAAATAGGCTGCGTGCATGTCCGTATAATTACGATAGCCATTCGCTGATCGTTCAGCAGGAGGTATTAGGCCTCTAGCCTCGTAATTTCGTATGGTACTGGCACTAATCATGAATTTCGCCGCCATTTTTTTGGGGTGCATCGTCAATCCGTCATCTCTCCCATCAAAAACAGATTAAGCTTAAATCACTATACAAGGTTTTCTAGAAGAACATTTGGTTTTCCTTCTCATTCTTTGTATAACCTTTCAATTGGCTTGCATGTTATACAATGGAATTGCAGTAAAAAAAGGAGGTGTTTGTTTATGAAGAACCCGATTATCCGGCAAGACATGACGATCGAAGAAATAAGTGAGGCGGCCAACCGTTATATCGAGTCTGAGTGGAGGTCCTTGTACGAGTCCATGCATAAACAGTTGACGGCTGCTTTTGTTGAAATCGAAGATGCAGCCTATGGTCTTTATTTGGATCAGCTTATGCCATTCCTATTCGAGCAGTTGGAAGATGCCGGTTTTAGCGCTATGGGGAAGCTGGAAGAGAATGATTTCGTTATCGCTAAGCGTTTGGTTTTCCGAAACTCCCTTGAAAAATGGGGCACAGAAGACAATAGATCGAGAATATTCTGGAACGTCATCCATGACAAGCAAGGTAACCCGATCGGCACCATTCTCACGGAAATTCCCCACTCCCATCTGATATTTGACATCCCCTCAGCACCGGTCATTTACTCACTGTGTGAGAGTCACAAGGAGCGGATCATTCAAGAAATTAGGCGAATTAAGGAATCCGGCTAATGAATTGGGAATGATTTGAAGAAAAAGCGGCAGACCAAGATTTTATCTAACTCATCTTGGTCTACCGCTTTAAGGTTCTTTTATTCCATTCTATTAGAATGCTAGGATGCTAGAATTCCAAACTAACGCGATTCTTCTTTTGATCAAATTTAATATTATTGAGCTTGCAATATTCACGTAAAGGGATGAGTACACCGTCTTTGCTCTTTCTTGGTTGATTATCTGCGAAGACGACATCCTTGCCATTCATATGCAACACTACGTCCACATCTACTCGGTCCAACGCCTTCAGCTTGTCGATAAGCTGCTTAGCTGATTCTCCAGCCTTCGATCCATTTACCCGGAAGCCATTGGTTTGTCCTCTTTCATTAATGCCTTCCTTGACTGTAAACGAAAATTCGATTCCGACCGACTTCAAGATTTCTAGAACTTCTTTATTATAGGCACCGTAAGGGAATGCAATCACGCCATTAGTATTGCCAAGCTCTTCTTTTAATTTCAACTCAGCTGTCGTCAAATCATTCGTTATTCTAGCGGTATATTCTTCCTCTGTCTCCATCCGCTTCTCATCCTTGAAGTATTGTCTCCGAGTCATGACCGGCTTCTGCATCCCGTCCTCACGCATAGCTCCGTATCTATGTAAATCATTCGTATGACTGTAGAAATACATGCCTGCTTTCTTCATCTCTCTCATGTCATCCCAGCTAAACTTCGGCCTTCCCTTCGATAAGGTAGACTCGTTAGCAACATCGGATACGATAACAAAATTCACAGCGGAATAATTATATTCCTGAAGGATCGGAAAGGCTTCTGTGTAAAAGCTTTTGTAGCCATCATCAAAGGTGATCAGCACCGCATTATCCGGAACTTTTCCCTCGTTCAGCATAAAATCCTTATATTGATCAAGAGTAATGACTTGAAAACCATTCGTGCGCAGCATTTCCATCTGTTCTTTAAACAGCTCTACAGAAATAACTGACTTATCCTCTAGCGGAACAGCTGTAATGTCATGGTACATAAGCACAGCCACTTTATCAGAATAATAAATACCGTTATCGCTTCCCTGATCAGCTAAGTACCACTCTAGCTTCGCATCGAGATTCTTCTCTAGAAAAGAGATAGGAACCATAATAGGCTCTTTACTTACTGCAATAACAGGAGGCTTATCTATCTTCTTACCGTTGATAACAAATTCAACTTCCTTGGGAGATGATGATTGCGCACACGCTGTAATGATCAAAAAAATCATAACAATAAGACTGGTTTTGACGGATAAAAGGCTGCTTCTACTAAAAATTTGTTTCATACTTACTCCCCCAAATCGATTATCTACAATTCTCTAAACTATGTAACGTTTCATTCTAACTAAATGTTTCTAAATATGATACGATTCTATTAATTATATTAGAAATTTAATTAGAATTATGAGGTGAAATTGTGAACATCGTTATATTAGGAGCAACTGGTCGAGTTGGACGCCATATTATGGAGCTTGCATTGAATGATGGGCATACGGTGCAAGCATTGGTGCGTACGCCTGAGAAGCTCGAATTTGAAGCTGCGAATTTGAAGGTTCTGCAAGGAAATGTATTGAATTCGCATGATCTTAATGCTGTATTGGATGGTGGCGATGTCGTCATCAGTGCTTTAAACACAGACGGAAATACCACATTATCAGATAGCTTTCCATTACTGATTCAAGCGATGAATACCTATAGGATTAAGCGGCTTGTTACAGTGGGAACAGCAGGAATCTTACAAAGTCGAGTCGACCCTGATCTGCTTCGTTATCAGTCTAGTGAGTCCAAACGTACTCTGACACGTGCTGCTGAGGAGCATCATACTGTGTTCAAGCTGTTAGCGCAGTCCGAGCTAGAGTGGACTATCGTCTGTCCAACCTATTTGCCAGATGGCAGCTATACGGGTGAATATCGCGTTGAACGAGATTACCTGCCGGATAATGCCGTTCAAATATCGGTGGCGGATACAGCGGAGTTTACTTATAAGCAAGCTTTCAGCACGATATATTCCCGTGCTCGTGTCGGTATCGCTTATTAGAATTTTAAAGCATTCATTGTTCACATAGGCAAACTGCGTAAGCGAATGTTCTTACGATCGCTGTTGTATCCGGATTCCTTGAATGAAGTATAAGGTTAGAATCCGGATACAAAGGCGAACGCTGACGCTTCTTCAGAATCATTCGCTTACTCCGTTTATTGTTGTATGGGATCGTTTTCTTCTAAATCTAACAAAAAAGAAACCTTGAACTGCCTCTTGTTACACTCTATAATCAATCGGAACAACTTTAAACAAACTTAGCCCCATCCCAGCCTAACAACCTTCTGGGTTATTCATTTACCTGCATCTGTACAGTTAATTCCGCCGGGTAAAGCCGAAATAGGCCGATGTAACTGCATCTGTACAGTTAAATCGGCCTATTATTGCTGTTTTGGTGCTTTTGCTAGCTTAGTAACTGTATACATGAAGTTAGTCCTTAAAAGCGGCGACGCTCCTAATGAACTAACTGTAGGATATTAGTTAGCGCTTGGCGGAACCATTAATGAGTGCTGATATCTGACTTTCGATTTGCTCTGGTGTATCGTTAGGGCCGAAACGCTTCAGCACTTTACCTTCACGATCAACGAGAAATTTAGTGAAATTCCACTTAATCGCCTTCGAACCAAGCACACCGCGCGCTTCACTGCTTAAATATTTGAACAGGGGATGCGCATCTCCTCCATTAACGTCCACTCTTGCATATAGCGGGAAGTTTACTCCAAAGTTCAGCTCACATGCTTCCGCTATTTCTTCATTATGCTCTAGTTCCTGATTCATGAACTGTGCGCTTGGAAACCCTAATACGGCAAACCCTTGATCTCCGTACGTATCATGCAATTTCTGCAAACCTTTGAATTGGGGGGCAAACCCACATTTGGTCGCTGTGTTCACAATGAGCATGACTTGACCCTTATAAGGAGAAAGTGTTTGCTGTTCCCCGCGAATCGTACTTACTTCAATATCATAGATGGACATTGTTAAATAACCTCCTTCTAAATGAGTGCGTATCCTAGAATAAGAATAGATGTCGCAGATTATACTTATCTTTTACCCGAATAATGAATAATAGACTCGATTAGTTTTGAACAATTAAATTGTATACAATTTAATTAGCATTGTCAACCTAACCTTTTACATATACGAGTTGATATCGCTTTGACACTTCTCGAACAAGAATGCTACAATAACTTAATAAATTGTATGCAATTTAAATAGAACAATCCTATCTTACTGAGGAGCGAACTCAAACCATGAACAACGATGAAATATTGAAGCTGGAAAACCAACTTTGCTTTGCTTTCTATGCCTGTTCACGAGAAATCACGAAATTATATCGCCCCATTCTCGCTGAACTGGATTTAACGTATACACAATACATTACGCTGCTCGCACTATGGGAAAAGGACCAGGTTACAGTAAAAGAGCTTGGATCGCGACTGCTTCTCGATTCCGGAACACTAACTCCTTTATTGAAAAAACTAGAGAACATGAGCCTCCTTACGCGCGTTAGAAATAAGTCCGACGAACGTAACTTGATCATCGGATTAACCGATAAAGGGATTGAGCTGAAGTCCAAAGCGATCAATATACCCGCGCAACTATTCGCAGGAACCAGCTGTACAGCAGAAGAACTAATCTCACTTCGAGATCAGGCCAACGCACTATTGCATAAATTGGAGTCCTCGACATCTAAACTATAATCACATGCTATTTAAGGGCAAACTGTCTGTTCCATACAGACGGTTTGCCCTTTTTTTATGGAATATGTTGACAGAATAAATTCAACCTTGTATAGTTGGTTACATGAGTAGCTAACCAGTCTAGTGTTTCAGAGGAGTTGAAGTAATTATGGTCATTGAAATCGATGGCAGTCGTCCGATTTTCCAGCAGATTGCTGAACAGATTGAAGATGACATTATCCAAGGAAGACTGCCTGAGGAAGCCCAGGTTCCTTCCAAAAATGAATTCGCTGCATTTTATCAGATCAACCCGGCTACTGCTGCCAAAGGGGTAAATTTATTGGTTGATGAAGGTATTCTATACAAGAAAAGAGGAATAGGCATGTTTGTAGCTGCAGGATCAAGAGCAGTATTGGTGAGCAAACGGCAAGAAATGTTTTTTGAACAGTATGTCGTCACCATGGTTCGTGAAGCCGAGAAGCTCGGTATTACGACCGAACAATTGACGGAAATGATCCGGAGAGGGGATACATCACAATGACGAACGTCATCGAAGTGAATCAATTAACTAAATCTTACGGCAAAGTAACAGCGGTTGATGCAGTTAGCTTCGCAATCGAATCTAATAAAATATACGGGTTGCTTGGAAGAAACGGCGCTGGTAAAACAACGATTATGCATATGCTGACGGCTCAAATCTTCGCAACCTCCGGTGAGTTGAAAGTATTTGGTGAAACGCCTTATGAGAACCATAAAGTGCTTAATCAGATTTGTTTTATCAAAGAGAGTCAGAAATATCCGGATAACTACCGCATCCTAGATGTACTTGAGTTATCAAGCTCCCTCTTCCCGAATTGGGATAAGGACTATGCTGCCTCCCTTGCGAAGGAATTCCGCTTGCCGTTGAAACGCCGTATCAAGAAGCTCTCCCGCGGTATGCATTCCTCGGTCGGTATCGTTGTCGGTCTTGCGAGCCGAGCACCATTAACCATATTCGATGAGCCTTACTTGGGGTTAGATGCAGTATCTCGTGCTCTCTTCTATGATCAATTAATTGAAGATTATTCCGAGAACCCACGTACGATCATTCTCTCCACACACCTTATTGATGAAGTAAGCCGGCTTCTGGAGCATATCATTGTAGTCGACAATGGCTCCATTATTATAGATGAGGATGCAGATGAATTGCGCGCTGGCTCATACTCCGTTGCAGGCTCAGCTTCTAAGGTTGAAGCCTTCGTCGAAGGCAGAACCGTCCTATCTCGTGAATCATTCGGAGCATTGCTGAATGCAGCAGTATTAGGCAAGTTATCCCAAGCAGAGAAGAAGCAGGCGGAATCGCTTGGCTTAGAGCTCGCATCGGTATCTCTGCAGCAGTTAATTGTCCATTTGACCAATGGCAAACTAAACAAGACAGGAGCTGCTTACTAATGAACAGAATTGCTAATGTCATTAAAATGCACGATCGGGATAGATTATCTTGGTTTCTTATGCCGTTCATCGTTCTTGGATCCAGCTTCCTCGTGAACTATCTCGTAAGCTTTTTTAGCGAAACGGCCATTTATACCGGAGGCATACTCTCCATCTTTGTCTACATGCTCGTGGTGGGAATTCTCGTATTGCCGCAAACGTTCAATTTTGCCATCAGCTTCAGTATAAGAAGAATTGATTATTTCTTTGGAACCAGCCTATACGGAATAGCAGCTAGTATCATTTTTGCTGTCGGAACACTTCTGCTCTCTATTATTGAGTATAATCTAACGGGTGGCTGGGGAACATCACTCCACTTCTTTCACCTTCCTTATTTGAATGACGGCAATCTGCTTCAGCAGTTCCTTATCTACTTGATCCTCATGTTAAGCCTGTTTTTCAGCGGACTTATAGTCGGCAGCATCTACCGGAGATTTAAAGGAATTGGCATGCTAATTCTGACCATCGTATCAATAGTTATCTTCACTTTGGTGTCATTCTTGATTACCTATAAACTATGGTGGGACAATATAATCAATTGGTTAGTTGACCATACCGCTTTCGAACTCTCTCTTTGGATGGCCCCGTTTATATTGATCTTCGCTCTAATCTCCTTTCTGCTTCTAAGAAAATCAACGGTGTAATGCAATAACTAATCTCCCTCTATTCGAAGCCTGACTTATAACGGATAGAGGGATTTTCATATCCACATGCATAAATTGGGAACTATTAACAGACCTGTTCGTATATACTGGAATCTTGGTTATTAAAGAGAGGAGATTGTTACGATTGAAAAAAGTTGTCGCTTCTACAATGGTATTCTTTCTATTCCTACTAACCGCTATCCCCGTCATGGCCGCTCCATCCGATGTGAAAGTGCTCGTCAATGATAAGGCTGTTGATCTCACAGGCACCCAGCCTTATATGAAAGGCAAGATCGTTATGCTGCCGATTCGAGCAATGGCTGAAGCTGTGAGCCTGAAAATCAGCTTCGATCGAAGCTCTAACGAAATTCGACTGTATGGACAAGAAGACGTTGCTTTCAAAGTAGGAAGCAATAAAGCTTCGAATAACTTAAACGGCGAGGTTGTTTCATTCGAGACAGCTGCTGTTGAGAAGAAAGGCCGCATCTATGTGCCGCTTGCATTCTTCAACAAAGTACTCGGCTTCAACGCAGCCTATGATTCTGCTAAAAAACAAGTTTCTATCCTCACTTTGCAGGGTGAGGCGCAAGCACTCACTGCAAACATCACTGATCTTTTTAATAAAGGTGAATTCCAGAAGCTATCAGATACATACTTTGATGAGGAGCTTAAGAAAACCGTTACCGTTGAACTGCTGAGCTCGACCTGGCAGCAGGTCTCGGCTGTGACAGGTCCTTATGTCGCTATAACTTCGGTCAGCTATGCACAGGATGCGACTGTCAAGGAATTAACGGTTATTACTGCTTTAGTCGCTTATGAAAAGGTGAGTTTAAAACTGACACTAGCCAAGCACAAGCAGAGCGGGAAGCTAGTTGGCATTCTGTTGCAAGTCGTCCCTCCAGATTCACCAACACCATCGAATTTACTGGAAGAAGGAGTAACTATCGGTGAGGGGACGCCTTATGAATTAGGTGGAAGTTTAACTCTTCCTATGACTCATGATGGGAAACTTCCAGCTGTGGTACTTGTTCATGGTTCAGGACCCAATGACCGTGATGAAACTGCGGGCGGTTACAAGCCATTCCGTGATCTAGCCTGGGGACTAGCCGAGAAAGGTATTGCCGTCCTTCGTTATGACAAGCGCACCTTCGCCTATGCACAGCAATATTCACTAGAAGGTGCAGCAGCCGCATTAACGGTTAAAGAAGAGTCTGTGGATGACGCAATCCTAGCTGCTGAACTATTGAAGAATGACTCTCGAATCGATCCTTCGCGCATCTATATCATCGGTCATAGCCAAGGAGGTATGCTTGCACCGCGTATCGATGCAGAAGGCGGCGATTTCGCAGGGATCATCTCGCTCGCAGGCTCACCTAGAACACTATGGGAAATCATTTATGACCAGAACGTTGCTTTTGTCGCAGCTCAAGAGGACAGTGATCCAACAAAGGCAACAAATAAAGCTTGGATAGAAGCTGAGCTCGCTAAAGCGAAGGCAATAGCGGGGTTAACCGACACAGAAGCGAAAGCTTCAACTGCATTCGGAATTCCAGCTTACTATTTCAAAGAAATGGATAGTCATAGTGCAACTCATTACGCGGCGAAGCTAACAAAGCCCGTCTTAATACTCCAAGGTACGGATGACTTCCAAGTGTATCCGGACAAAGACTATGTACAGTGGCAAAAGCTGTTTGCAGGGAAATCCAATGCTACCTTCAAGCTATATCCCGGTCTGAATCATTTCTTCGTCGATTATGACGGACCAGGAGCCGGTACCATAGATGAATACAGTTATCCAGGAAAAGTATCTCAAGAAGTGATTGATGATATTGGCAAGTGGATTCTGAAGCCATAATTAAAAAGCACAAGGGGCTGTCTCAAGAGAATAAAGTTCGCAGAAGAAATAGCCTACTTTGAACGAAAATATTGGGAAATATGAAAAATAGCAGTACAGGAGAGCTATTCCTGTACTGCTATTTTTTCTGGTCTATAATTGAAAGGGGATCGAACCCCTGACCTCATCGCTGCCTGTGTTGCGCTCTATGACCGATTTACCGCTTCAACTCACTTCTATGTGTTTCGTCAACCATGATTACATAGCGATATGAGGAGTCTTTACAATGAAAATTGGACGGAGTGAGTTGTGGTAGCTACTTATCTTAGTCAATCGAACAATCTGGCGGACTGAGAATCCGTTATTTCCCCATATGAACCCCGAATTCACTCGATTAACAGGTAATAACGGATCTCCTGTCCGCCTAAACACTCAAATGACTAAAATCGGACAAATAGCGGAACCTCAGTCCTCGTACAAATAAATTATGTGTTCTAAAGCTGGATCATTGTGCGCTCACCTCTCCATGATGGGATCTCCGAATCATGATCGAGAGGCTTCATTATCATGAATCCATATGAATTTTGTAGAGTCTTATGGCAGAGCAATTCTCTTATGTTTGCTATTAGATTTAGCGGCCACTTAATTCCAATATGAATTAAAGTCCGGAATTGAATTCGCTTTACCAATCCGTATAGCCATTGCCGAGCTAAAAATTCCGTCTTTTACCAGCAATTAGCGACTAAATATCATTTGTAAATAATCTTTATGCTCTTATTTAAATAAACTTAATACCAATTTGGTATAAAGATGCTATACTAAACCTACAGACATCTTCGGGGGAGGCATCTTTGATGAACGGCGACGGTAAACAACAATTCTATCTTAATACATTGCTTCAATTATTCCTCTCATTCCTGCGCATTGGACCCGTCACCTTCGGTGGCGGTTACGCGATGATCCCTATTATTGAACGTGAAGTCGTGACTAAGCATGGTTGGATGGACACACGAGAAATGAATGATGTGCTTTCCATTGCCGGCTCTGCTCCTGGGGGAGTTGGCGTTAATGCAGCAGCATTCATCGGATACCGCCTTGGCGGCGTTCTAGGTGCGATTGTGGCTATCGTCGGAATGACAATACCCACATTCCTTATTGTGCTTTTGCTTAGCCTATCGTACTCCTGGTTCGATGATAATCCGAAAGTCATTGCTGCCCTCAAGGGCATTCATGGCGCTATCATAGGTTTAATCCTAGTAGCTGCTTATAAAGTTATTCGCACCTCATTATTTGATAAGACAACAATCGGAATCACAATTATTACACTCGTTCTTTTACTCGGCACAAGTATTAACCCTACCTTCATTATTCTGTTCGGATTATGCATCGGCATTATTATTATTAAAGCAAAAGGCTGGATCGGCTTGAAAGCCTATACCGAGAGACCTGCCAACTTAAGCCGTAAAGAACTAATGACACCGGAATATTATATTTAGCAAAAGAGGTGAACAGCATGTTATGGGATTTATTTATCACCTTTCTTCGGATTGGTTCGATTTCCTTCGGGGGCGGTTATGCTGTCATTCCGATGATTCAATACGAAGCAGCAGAACAGAATTGGCTTCCCGCTGACCAGCTGCCGGAAATCGTATCCTTGGCTGGAATGGCTCCAGGCCCAATCGCGACCAACACAGCTACTTTAATCGGCTATCATTCCGCAGGCATTGCAGGCGCCATCATCAGCACAATAGGCATTATACTCCCATCCTTACTAATCGTTATCATTCTCGCTTCTGTGTTGTACCGATTTAACGACAACAAATGGGTAAGAGCAACGTTCTATGGACTGCGTCCTATCATTGCTGGATTGATCGTGTATGCTGCTATCCACTTCGGAATGTCAGGCATGGATAGTGAACTGCTCGAATGGACAACCCTGGCTACTTTATTAATTTGTGCAGGCACCGTTTATGGCATATTAAAGCACAAGCTTCATCCCCTTCTCGTTATCGCGCTTTCCGCTGTTGTAGGGATCATTGTTTTCTAATTTAACTTAGTATTAACGTCGCGTTCGCCATCATGGTTTGGTTTTCAAATACTTCGCCCAGAAGCCTCCATGGAAGGCACGCGGCTCATACGAAATAATGAACGCTTTGGGTGCGACCTCACGTAAGATACGCAGCAGGTACTTCTCCTGATTACGCTTCGTTAATACCTCCATGATCAGCCTAGGTCCGTCTTTTCCTTCCGCCAGCCAATTCGTCACTCCGAATCCTTGTTCCCGAATAAATACAGGAAGTCTATTGGAGCTCGACTCCACTACGATCTGCAGCGTAACATAACCGAGTGCGAGCCACTCCTCTATTTTGATCCCCAGCCAAACCCCGCCTCCCCAGCCGATGCAATAGGCAGCCAGGTTGACCGGATTATCAATACTGTTCAGGACGATATTCAGACCCATTAAATAAGTAAAAACCTCCACCATACTAATTAAAGAAGCGGCAAACCTTCTCGCTTTCATGACCAGAATAATACGAATCGTAAATAAGGAAACATAAACAATGTTCATAATCAGTATAGTCGCAATGGTTTCCAACCCATCATTCATGCGAAGCTGCCTCCTTTCCTTTAAGTCATTCCCATTAATAAGATGATCGGTTTCATTATTCTCTAAAAGCAAACAAAAAACCCGTATTTCCCCTGCGAGGGAATGATCCGGATTCGTTTTTCCTCGCCTACTCGTCTATAATGGAGGCATAACTATAGGATGCGAAGGGAGTCTATCTACAATGAAACAAGATCTAATTGCAAGACTTACGTCGTACGTCATCGTCGATACGCAATCGAATGACGATAGCGAAACTTGTCCAACTACCCCCGGTCAGCTTACGCTGGCTAATCAGCTTGTTGAAGAGCTAAAAGAAATCGGCATGCAGGAAGTGACCATTGATACGAATGGCTACGTGATGGCGACACTCCCAAGCAATACGGAGAAAGAAGTTTCAACGATCGGATTTCTAGCCCATGTGGATACAGCGACTGACTTCACTGGCACTAATGTACAACCACAAATCGTAGACAACTATGATGGTGGAGACATCGTGTTGAACAAGGAGATCGGGGTCACCTTATCCCCTAAAGATTTTCCTGATTTAAGCAACTATAAGGGTCATACACTTATGACCACCGACGGTACGACACTGCTCGGCGCCGATAATAAAGCGGGAATTGCCGAGATCATGACGGCGATGGCTTATTTGATTCAGCATCCGGAAATTAAGCATGGCAAAGTCAGAGTCGCCTTTACCCCTGATGAAGAGATCGGAAGAGGTCCGCATCTATTCGATGTGCAAGCTTTTGGCGCAACGTATGCTTATACGGTTGACGGAGGTCCGCTTGGCGAGCTGGAATACGAAAGCTTCAACGCTGCTTCTGCGAAGATCACCTGCAAAGGATCGAACATTCATCCCGGCTCCGCCAAGGATAAGATGATTCATTCTTCCAAAATCGCAATCGAGATCCATAACCGTCTTCCAGCGGAAGAAGCACCAGAATATACAGAAGGCTATGAAGGGTTCTACCATCTTCTATCGATCAACGGTGATGTTGAGCAGACGAAGCTTAGCTATATTATTCGTGATCACGATAAGGAGAAATTCGAAGCACGTAAAGCTGCTATGACCGAAATCGTCAACGAGCTGAGAGCAGATTACGGCGAAGATCATATTCTTCTTGAAATTAAAGATCAGTATTACAATATGCGTGATAAAATAGAACCGGTCATGCACATCGTACAAATCGCCCAAGAGGCGATGGAAGGTTTAGGGATTACACCAATCATTAAACCGATTCGCGGCGGTACGGATGGCTCCCAGCTTTCTTACATGGGACTGCCTACTCCGAATATTTTCACCGGCGGCGAAAATTATCACGGTAAATACGAGTTTGTCTCGGTCGATAATATGGAGAAATCCGTTAACGTTATCATCGAGATCATTAAAGGGTTTGAACAAAAAGCATAACTGAAAGATCCATACAACCGACATAGAATAAAAAGAAGGCGCCATACGAAAGATTAAACTCTTTCGCTTAGGCGCCTCTTTTCCCTGCTTACTCTTAATAAACCTCCAGCACTCGGAGTAAGATCACAACCGACTCTGCTCGTGTCGCCTTATCGTTAGGTTCGAAGCGCCCGCCCGTTTTGCCGGTCAATATGCCTTCTCTCCGAAGTGATTCCACTGCGCCTTTCGCCCATTTGGGAATCAAATGATCATCATTAAAGATTGTCGACGTTGCCGTTAATTTCATATTCAATATACGGCTGACAATGACAGCCATCTCTGCTCTTGTAATAACCTCATTCGGACGGAAGCTGCCATCGGAATATCCCGTAATATAACCTGCTCGCACCGCTTGCCCGACGGAATTCCTCGCCCAAGAACCAATATCGGCCTGATCCTTGAAATAGAATGAGGCACTCTCCGATGATTTCCCAATCGCATTCATAGCCATGACGATGAACTCTGCCCTTGTTACGGATGCATTCGGTCTGAACTTACCGTTCGGATCTCCTGAGACCATACCTAGACTTGCCGCTTCGCGAATACTCCCCGCTGCCCAGTGTCCATTAATATCGCTGAAGCTCACTTGCAAATTGGAACGTCCAAAGACAGCATAGACAGCACCTGTCGTTACTCGATTTACATTAACCGTAATACGTCTATCATCATATGTCCCTCCGAGCTCTGTCCAGACTCCACTCGAATAATCATAGCTGTAAATGACAGGAACTTGATTATTCCTTAGGATATTCCGATCATATGCAATCGACACACTCACAGGATTATAGAATACAAAGGCTTGATCTGCATCCCATCTGAAATATTTACTGAGCGCTGTATAACCTAGACCAACTTGCTTGTCAGGCTTGCCGGCTTGCTCCAGGGTGAAGCATAGATCACGATTCGTTGACCCCGTTGGAATACTGATCGTGATTTGATCAGACCGTTTCAACTGTCCTGATTTCCCCGATTCAAGCCAGATTCTATCATTAACCGAGGTGCACCAATTACCCGCCGGCACGACCACTATATTGGTTATTTTCACCTGTGCTACATTCGTATTGCCCGCGCGGTCCCGAGCATACACCGTATAGGTTCCATTGGCTGCGACTGAGAACTTGCCTGAATTCGATATATCATAACCATTCTTATCAAAATAAGCCTCATTCCGTTCTCCTGAATCCCACTTAAGCTGAGACAGCGTATTACCTTCTCCTTGAATAATGGCGGATACCGTCACCTGCACCGTGCCAGTCGTAGATGCGGTAGGAGAGATCGCCGTCGATATTTTCGGCTTTGTCCCCATAATATTGGTAATATTCACGGTCTTGACGACTTCTTCCCCTAGCTTATCCCTCGTATAGATCGTATAAATCCCATTATTCGAGACAGTAAACTTCCCGCCATTGGCAATCTGACTTCCCCGCTTCGAGAAGTAGCTTTCATTCCGATTTCCATCAGCCCACTTGATGAGCGTGATCATATTGCCCGTTCCTTGCGCCGAAGCAATTACAGTTACGTCAACTGGGCCCTTTGTAGGTGTATCCGGGCTTTGTACCGTTGAGAGAACTGGCTTTGTTGCGACTATATTCCAAATATCGATCTTCTTAACCGCTTCATTGCCCGCTGTATCTTTAGCATAAATGGTATAGGAGCCATTTGTCGTAACTTTGAATTTCCCGCCATTAGCCACCTGATTACCGGCAGTTGCAAAATAAGCTTCGTTCCGATCCCCATCCGACCACTTTATCTGAGCGATCGCATTGCCATCTCCTTGAGCCGTCCCCGTGACCGTTACCTCGACCGGATCTTTACTAGAAGCCTCTGTACTTAATCTAGTTGATATGATTGGTTTCGTCTTCAATATGTTCGTGATCGTAATATAGCTGACTGCTTCATTGCCAACTTTATCTTTAGCATAAACCGTATAGATGCCATTATTGGACAGACTGAATTTTCCGCCATTCGTGATATTAACCCCTTGCCCGGCAAAGAAAGCTTCATTGCGCTCTCCTTCTGTCCACTTTAGTTGGGTTATCGCATTGTCACTCCCTTGAGCCGAGGCAATCACCGTTACTTCAACTGAACCTGACGTTGGCGTCAACGGGCTTTGTACAGCTGCAATGGTTGGTTTGGCTGCAGTAATATTCGTAATCGCAATCGTACTCATCGCAACACGACCAGCTCTGTCTTTCACAAAAACTGTATAAACCCCATTGGTGGATACAGCAAATTTGTAATTATCCACATTCGTACCGTTAGATTCGAAATAAGCTTCATTCCGATTGCCTTCGGCCCACTTTAGCGCCGATAATTTATAGTTCGAATTGCCGCCAGTCAAAGAAACCAACACGCTCACCTGCACGGGTCCTTGCGTCGATGTCAAAGTATCGGGAAATAATCCGACAAGCAGCTTCTCATCATCATCCTCTTTCTCTGCCGCTTGAATCGATGGCATACCGATACTCATGATTAAAGTTAGTATCAGAACCAGCTTATAGAACCTCTTCCTCACCTTATTCACGCTCCTCACTGTTTGCTTAGAATAGATATACATATCGTAGCTTTATGACGCAGTGAACACGAGTTATGTTGCTTTTTTTATTATGTTTTTTTCATTTTGATACAAGCTGTATATTTTTACTCTATGATAACGATAATTTAAAGCAAAACAAAAAAAAAGCAAGGCATCTTCGAGAAGAGAAATTTACTCCCTTGCTTCCCGGTAGATGCCTTGCTTATTGTATCGTCTATAAAGGGCGGTCGATTGAGAATTGTTCGCCCAGCTTAGCGTAGCTCGTGCCTGCCAGTCGGCTGAGAGGCTGCAGTAATTCAGCATCGATATGTCCGTGCTCATCATATATGGCTTCATCGATATGGAATCGAACAACTCGCCCAATAAGAAGATCACAGGCAGGTGTTGTTGCCTTACCACCAAGCGGTATCGCTTGTTCAAGCACGCATTCCATGCGGATTTTCGCTTCAGCAACGCCTGGTACAGCAATGCTCTCGCTTGCTATAACTGTCAACCCAGCAAGCGCAATCTCACTTTCCTCGGCCGGCAGACTCGCTGCCGTTTGATTAATTTGTTCAATATACGAAGCATCGGATATGTGAACAACGAACTCGCCTCGCTCCAGCGCATTGCGAGAAGTATCCTTCATAGCACCGTTCCTTCGTTGAACAGCTATCGATACCATTGGGGGATTCGCCGTTATAATATTGAAATAGCTATAAGGAGCCGCATTCACAACTCCACTGCTCGACAGCGTCGTCACGAAGGCGATCGGCCTAGGAATAATGCTTCCGATTAACAGCTTATAATTATCCCGCTCGCTTATGCTTGTCGGATCAATTGATTTCATTCCGGTTCCCCCTTATTTTATGTTGTCCTGATACCAAGCAGCTGCTGCGTTCACTTCCGTTGCCGTTAACTGATGACCGAACTGCTCCCAATGAACAGTAACGGAAGCTCCTGCTCCGCTTAGCAGAACTTCAAGATCCTCCGTCTCTCGTGGAGGACAGATCGGATCATTCTTACCTGCGCCAATGAATACAGGAAGCTGAGACATATCCGGCAGCTCAGTCCCCCTAATCGGCACCATTGGATGGTGGAGAATAGCACCTCGAAGCGAGTTTTGGTAATGGAACAACAAGCTGCCTGCAATATTAGCTCCGTTAGAATAGCCAACGGCTACGAGGTTATTGCGATCGAATCCATATTCGACTGCCGCTTGGTCAAGGAATTCATTCAGCTCTTGCGTGCGGAACTTCAGATCTTCTATGTCGAAAATCCCTTCAGCAAGTCTGCGGAAGAACCGCGGCATTCCATTCTCAAGCACATTTCCTCTTACGCTGAGTACCGAAGAAGTCGGTGAAATGATCTCAGCCAGCGGTAATAAATCATGCTCATTGCCTCCTGTACCATGTAAGAGAACGAGTACCGGTTGCGAAGAATCGGTTCCTTGCTTATAAATATGTTTCATAGGGATAGCCTCCTAGAGTTTTGTGTTGAAAAGGTAATTAAGTTTACTTGCTTATCTGTATTAGGCTTCACTTGCGATTATATTAAATATCCTGCTCTAATACTCGCACATCAAATGGCGATAGCCCTTGTTCGATCTGTGCACGATGTTGTTCATACCATTCAGGTAGCATCAGCTTTTCGCCCAGTTTGTGAGCCTCTTCATCTCGCGTGAAACCCGGTGGATCTGTTGCAATCTCGAACAGTATGCCGCCTGTTTCACGGAAATAGATCGCATTGAAGTATTGACGATCGATAATAGGAGTTGGTCCGAATCCGTTGCTCTGGACATGCTCTCTCCATAATGCGTGTTCCACATCATCTTTGGCACGCCAAGCGATGTGATGTACCGTACCAGATCCGCCGTGACCAGGCGCCATGCTCTCGATATTTACATCGATCACATTGCCCAAATCACCGAAGGATTGAAACCTCATATAGTCGCCTTCTTGACCCACTTTCTGCAACCCCATAACATGCTCTAACAGATGTGCCGTTGCCTCTGGAGCTGTACTGTACAGGATGGCTCCGCCAAACCCTTTAATCGCATGTTCCGTTGAGACGCCTCCGAAAGACCATTTACTTTGCGGTCCCTCTTCACGAGCTACAATCTCCACCAACAGACCGTCTGGATCAGCGAATTGCAAATATTGCTCAGAGAATCTGGTCGTCCTCGTTACCGGAATATTAAATTTAGCAAGTCTAGATTGCCAGAAATCAAGTGTACCCGCAGGAACAACGTAAGTGGTATACCCTACCTGCCCGCCGCCAATAACACCTTTGCGTGAATTCTCCCAAGGGAAAAAGGTAATGATCGTACCTGGGCTGCCGATTTCATTGCCGAAATATAGGTGATATACTTCAGGCGCATCGAAGTTTATCGTTTTTTTAATTAAACGAAGACCCAGTACACCTGAATAAAAATCAGTTGTTTCCTGTGGGTTTCGTACAAATGCCGTAACATGGTGAATACCTGCTGTTTGTTGTTGGGATTGGGTTGTCATAGTGATCACTCCTTATTTTATATGAAAATCAAAACTGGTTATAGCTAATAAATTCTCCTACAGGCTTGCGATAGCCGCGTGGTCTTTGACTGGAAAGATCCTCTTTGCCAATTGTGATCATCATGGCTGGCACATAAAATTCTGGAATATGAAGTTCCTTGCTTATCCCCTCAGAATCAAATCCGATCATCGGGCATGTATCCCAGCCCTTCTCCTTCGCAATTAACATGAATGCCATAGCGGATAAGCTTGCATTCCGAATCGCTTCGTCCCGCTTGAACGCATCACCTCTTGTTTCATAGAAGCTTCGAACCGATTCGACCTCTTGATCATATTCTTGCTTGCTTATGACTCCTAGTGAGAGCAATCCTTCATTAATCGGCCCAACATCCTGATAAGCATCCTTATTGCCGAGTACGATAATAACCGCCGATGCTGTCTGCACTTTATATTGCTTATAAGCAAGCTCGTACATTTTATTCTTAATGACCGGGTCTTTGACTACGATATAATGCGCATGCTGCAAGTTAAAAGCCGATGGAGCGAACTTCGTCAGGTTGAACATCTCTTCCAGTTCCTTATCCAGTATCTCCACACCTGGTATGAATTTACTTGCCGATCTACGGTCTTTTAGCAAAGTAATAAAATCACTCATCTGTTCATTCCCCCGTTAGTTTATATTGTTATAATTAGAGAATCTTAAAATTAAGATATAGGTTAAAAGAGAACCATTATCTTCTCAGATAATGACCGCTTTACATGGAGTGAATGTGCTACTTAAAACTGTCCTGCGCATGCTTGCCTAACTTCTTTAGCAATTGTGCAGCCACCTTTTTTTCCTCATGCGTAAGTCCATCCACTGCATATTCAATCACTTCGGTATGTTTAGGAAATACACCTTCTATGAAGCGTTCTCCGGTCTCCGTTATTTCCGCATACACAAGACGTCTATCTTCCATTGAAGCTTTCCGACATACGAGTTGCTTCTGTTCGAGCTTATCAACAACATAAGTAATATTGCCGCTGCTCATAAGAACCTTCTCGCCAATCTGTTGCAGAGGCTGCTGCCCTTTGTGATACAGCAGTTCGAGTACGCCGAATTCGGTTCGATTCATACCATGCTTCCTAATATCACGATCGGCATGGGCGTTCACCCATTGACTTGCTCTAGCAAGAGCAATATATAGATCCAAGGAATCATCTGATTGTTCCGTCATGAACAGCACTCCTTTCGCAGCCAAACTGTTCGAGTTATTTATCTTAAATTAAAGATACTTTATTTCGAGGTAACTGTCAACTCTAATTTATATCTTTTAACAGCAGGACTGTTCTCGCTATTCCTAGCCCTCATATTTGTATACCTCATAATTGGAGGGGTATAATGAGTACCAATGCGAAAATAGAGAATGGAGAGATCACTATGCATTTAACGAACAAAACAGCGCTTATTACTGGAGCAGGAAAAGGAATCGGTCGCTCTATTGCGATCGCTTTAGCTAAGGAAGGCGTTCATCTAGCACTCATATCCAGAACAACATCCGATTTGGAATCATTGGCTTCCTCTTTATCAAAAGAATATAATGTCCGCGTCAGCATTGCAACTGCCGATGTTACCCAAGCAGCAGAAGTTGATGCAGCAGTCTCGAAGCTTACTGCGGAGCTTGGATCAATTGATATTCTAATAAACAACGCAGGTGTTGCACAATTTGGTACGCTGGTTGATATGGATCCCGTACAATGGAAAAATATCATTGACATCAATCTAATGGGAACCTACAACGTTACCCGTGCTGTATTGCCTGCTATGATCGCTCAGAACAGTGGAGATATTATTAATGTCGCATCCACTGCTGGTGAGAAGGGCTTCGCAACCGGTTCAGCTTACTGTGCTTCTAAATTCGCTGTTCTCGGCTTAACTGAGTCTGTACTGCAAGAGGTTCGTAAACACAACATTCGCGTTACAGCCCTTACTCCAAGTACGGTGAACACCAATCTAGCCGTTAGTGCAGGCTTAAAAATCGGTGAAGAAGATCATATGATGCAGCCGGAAGATGTTGCTGAGCTGGCGCTTGCTACATTAAAGCTCCCTCCTCGCGTGTTCATCAAAACAGCAGGCATTTGGACAACTAACCCGCAATAACAAACAAAGTCCAGTAATGAGATGAGTAACCTATAGACGAGGATAAGCCAGCGGATTTCGAGGATTTTCACTGGTTACTGCGACTTCGTTTGATTGAACAAGCTCTATATGGAGCTTGTTTCGACATCGGCGGTGGTTCATTCCTCAAACAAGCCCTGTTTGGAGCTTGTTTGGGGGGTTTTTACTGGTTACTGGTGCAACACTCGACGAACAAGCTCTATATGGAGCTTGTTTCAACGTCGACGGGTGATCCATCCCTCAAACAAGACCTGGTTGGAGCTTATTTGAGGATCGTAATTCTAAAAAGTACAAACGCTTCGTCCTCGGAAGGACGAAGCGTTTGTTTTCGTTACCTTTTTATTCCAACCCTTTGCCGCCTTTACCCGGATTGGTCTGACCGCCACCAATTCCTTGGCCTTGACCTTGACCTTGGCTGCCGCCTTTGCCTGCTCCGTTGCCAATTCCTTGACCTTGACCTTGGCTGCCGCCTTTGCCTGCTCCGTTGCCAATTCCTTGACCTTGACCTTGGCTGCCGCCTTTGCCTGCCCCGCCGCCAATTCCTTGACCTTGGCCTTGACCGCCGCCTTTACCTGCTCCGTTGCCAATTCCTTGACCTTGGCCTTGACCGCCGCCTTTGCCGGTGCCGCCGTCAATTCCTTGACCTTGGCCTTGACCGCCGCCTTTACCGTTACCGCCGCCAATTCCTTGACCTTGGCCTTGACCGCCGCCTTTACCGTTACCGCCGCCAATTCCTTGACCTTGGCCTTGACCGCCGCCGGTGCCGCCACCGCCGCCAATTCCTTGACCGCCTCCTGCTCCGCCGCCAGTGCCGCCACCGCCGCCAATTCCTTGACCGCCTCCTGCTCCGCCGCCGGTGCCGCCACCGCCGCCAATTCCTTGGCCACCTCCTGCTCCGCCGCCTTTGCCTGCGCCTCCGCCAATTCCTTGGCCGCCTCCCGCTCCAGCACCGCCGCCCTTGCCTTGGCTAGTGCCTTTCATCTTGCCGCTACCTTGCCCACGTGTCGCATTCGGGAATTTTACTTTCCCGTATGAGTAAGTTATTGACTGGAATGTTCGCCCATCCACTGATCCCGTAACCGGTAGTCCATGCTTCTTCTGAAAATGCTTAACACCGCGCACCGTTGTCGTATCATAACGACCGTTAATAGGGCCGGCATAACTGCCTAGTGACTTCAACATCCCTTGAATCACGTATATATCCGGTCCATGGGCTCCTTTACCAACTGCCAAACTTGTATTTGGCATACTAATCATTAGCGTAGCAGACAGTAGCGCTACTCCCAAGGTCCTTCCTATAATACGGCCAGCTTTTCCTGTTTTAGCGCTGTAGGGAGTTCTCCAATCCCATTTCATGCAACAGACACCATCCTTCACAAGGTTGAGTTTCTTTTTTTACAACCCTTACTATTTCCCAACCTTCCAATTTCATTACATTTTTTTTGCAAAGTGATTCGCTGTGCACAATAACAGCCGTAAAATCTGGTTCTAGCTCTGTTACAAGAAACATAAAGATGGGCTTGTTTGCCACATTGCAAAAACCATCTGTCGTGCGATTTGGAAAGTACGCTGTAAAAACACGTGCTGGGGGGTTAACCGTCAGCGTAGCAAGATAAATTCACCTATGGAAGAAGCGAGCAGACAGCAGAGGAAATAGAAGAGGGAATCAAGGAACTTAATTATCAAACCCATGAAGGTAAAGTTATTGGTTATCCGACAGTAATAGTGTTGTCAGGAGTAGGGAAAGAATAGCTGAACGAATATGACCACAGGAAAACCGCCTTTCAACCAAGGTGATTTTCCTGTGGTCATAAATCAACAATAGAATTTAACATAGCCTATAAACAAAGGAGCTATCCCATAAGGTTTAATTACCTTTTGAGATAGCTCCTTTGTTTTGTTCGGGTTAACAGTAATAAAGGAGCTCCGTTCCTCTATTACTGTCTTATCAGGAATGTCGCCAGCAATAAAGGAACGGAGTTCCGCTATAGGGCTATAATCATTAGAAACACGATCAAAGAGATAAATTAAAGGATAGACTATTAATCGATATAGCCCGCTAAGCCTTTATCCATCAAATAATCCATCTCTGAATCCAAAATCGTTTCCACTGTCAGCTCGTCCAATTTCACATCAGAACGGCTTAATATGTAATCGACCAATTCATCGCTGTCTATGTCGATCTCGCCTTTGGAATCCACCTTAGCGCTCTCGATAAATTGTTGCTCATGCTTCAACACTAGCTGAATGCTCTTCGGATCTGCATTCGTCTTGTCTGCGATGTATTGAATTAGCTCTTGCTCATTTAGTTGCTCATTGGATGATTCAGTCATTTCATGTCCACTCCTATTAGTCGTCAGTTTATAGCCATTGTAACATAACAGAACTCTAACCCAAACTTGATCTTTTAGCCCAGCATCATTTCCGCATCGCATGCGAGCGACTTTCTAAAGGGACGATGCTCGATCTCGCGTCAACGATCATCTACGAGTAATAAGTAAGCTCTATAATAAACCATGCAACAATACTTCCCAGTATTCGTCTAAATAGAAAAACCGTTCAAGGAGCGACCATGTGAAAAAATCCATGTTCATACTGCTCATGTTCTTGCTAGCCAGCTCTTTATTTCTTGGCAATTCCGCACATGCGGACTGGGCATACAAATTTGTTGTGAATGACGGAAACATTTATATTCCAGCAGATGACCAGGAAGTGGAGCCTGCACAAATCGGTTCGAAGATCGGCAAGGTAACTCGCTATTCAGACCATGAAGCCACCTACTCCGGTAATTTCTCCAACTCTTATCCCAAAGGTACAGGGTATTACAAGATTAATGATGTGGACGTCAAAGAGGCCATCGCAATAAAGACCAATAGCGACACCTTCATCAGAGCGAATTACGAAGGCCGTTATGCAGGGGCCAACAAGCTCAGCTTGAGCAAGATCATCCCCTATGTAATCGGAGTTTTCTTGCTGGCACTACTTGTGCTATTCATGAAAAACAATTGGAGAAGAAAAAATTAATGTCCGCTATTCCTAAGCTAAATTTACTACACCAAGGGAGTCATCCCGTTGAGAAATTGCCATATTTGTACATGCCAGCATAGCAGCGGCCTTAATCGATGAGGGTTACTGCTTATTACTTCACAGCCGCCCTTTTACTCCCCACCATCCGTCTACTCGTCAGAAACACCCCTGAAAGAATGATAACCAAGCCAATCAGCAAGTTCCAATGAAGCGGCTCATCCAGCAACGTGAAGCCCCATATGATCGCACTGGCTGGTACGAGATAAGTTACGGTAGTTGCAAACTCCGCACTCCCTTTCTGAACCATAAAATAGAACAGAATATAGGCAATGCCTGAACCGAATACACCTAGTCCAATAAGGGAAACCAGGTTGGTGAGAGAGGCAAGCGGCATGAATGAGATATCCTCAAGAGAGAAGGCTGCTCCCCCACTCGCAATCGTCGTACAGAATAAAGTTCCGAACGTAATTTGATACAAAGACAAGCCGCTAAGAAGATGCTTCGATAATTGCGCTCCTACCGCATAGCACCATGTTGCTCCTATCATGCATACAAACCCCAATACATCGATGGATATGATCGAATCCGTGTTCACTCCCAGCAGAATAAGAAGACCAATAAAGGCCAATCCCATACCGAGCCACTGCAATCGATTCGTTGCCATACGGAAAAATAGTACTCCGACAATTATCGTCCATAGCGGAGTTGTCGCATTCAATACAGAAGCCATACCGCTCGACAGCCTGGTCTCACTGAAGGGGATCAATCCCCAAGGAATCGCTGTGTTGACAAGAGCTACTATAATCATAGGAATCCAGGGGATGCTCTTCCAACCAAAAGGTTCACGCTTAATCAGCATAATAACAACAATAGTAATCAATCCGAAAGTTGATCTTAAAAAGGCGATCGTCCACGGCCCAAAATCATGAAGCAATAATTTAATAAACAAAAACGAACCGCCCCAAATGAGGCTGAGCAACACTAACGCAAAATATAAAGAACGAGCCATTGTATTCCCTTTCTTGTCACAATAATAGAGTAAGGTAATTGTATCTCTTATGCCCATATCCGTCTAAGCCCCGCTGAATATAATGACGAAGGCGATTAGACTGCGATGGAAGGGTGATTCAACGATGGCATCAAAGAAGATCATCATCGGCATTGAATTCAATAACCGCTCAACAAGGGGTGATGTATATAAAGTCGGTTTGACCGAAAAGTGGATCAAATACAGAATCGGCATCTTTATGAAATACACCTTGAAGAGCTTAAAAAAACAAACGAATCAGAATTTCACTGCTCTCATAAGGTACACAGAAAGTACGGAAAGCATCATCAAAGAGATCCTGCAAAAACATAAAAAACTGCCTGAGAACATTCAGTTTGTACCTGAGGGAGAATATATCGCCACTCAGAAGAAATTAATCGGCGACGCTAAATATTTATACCTCGTTCGCCTAGATTGTGATGATACGTATAGCAAAACATTCATCCAGCAGCTTCATGACTATAAGCCCAAAGAAGGTACACGCGCACTCGTTAACCAAAGCGGTTATATCTACGACAGTCTGCGCCATCGAATAGCCACCGTCAAGAAATCATCTCCGCCATTCTTTACTTGGATCTATAAGAGCGCCAACTATATCCGAGGATTGCGGTATAAAACCAAGGATGGGCATAGCGGGGTCACTAAGCATAAACATGAAATCCTGACCAAGAATGGGAAGCGCAACTATATGGTTGTCGTCCATTCACGCAACACGTTAAATCAACGATTGCTGGCTAACAAAAACTTCGTTAAAAACCGTTCCAAGGTTAATGCCATCTTAAAAAAATTCATATGAGCTAAGCCTTCTAAGCTGAAGCAGCTTTGCTGCCTAGAAACGCAGTGAAGCTATCCAATCTGCTCATTATCAATCAAAAAGCTCCGTCCCTTCCTGCAGGGACGGAGCCGCTTGTTATTTATTAGCCTTACGAACCCGCCACATCTTCGCTTTTATTGTTGTATGCTCCATAACCTCAAGGACATGCTGTCCTTTACCGTTAAGTATTTCTACATAGGAGGCATTATCGAGTATCGTAATGATGCCAATATCCTCAGCAGTTACACCTTTAATTCTTGCAATTGTACCGACAAAATCAACCGCCCGAAGCTTCTGCTTCTTACCGCCGTTGAAGTTCAGCTTCATAATTTCTTTGTTCAGCTGCTCACTCTTGCTCTCGCTAGGAGCTTGCTGAATATTCAGCTTCTCTTGGAACGCTGCTGTCGCTTGGAACACTTCTTCCGAAGTTGGAGCATGCTTTCTTGGCAGACTGAATCCAATATACCCTTCGATGTCTGCAAGGAATCTGCCTTCCTTCGGAGTAACGAATGTAATGGCCATACCGTTCTGACCTGCTCGTCCCGTTCTTCCGGTACGATGCACAAAGCTCTCTTTATCCATGGGGATATCATAATTAATGACATGGGAAATATTTTTGATATCAATGCCTCTCGCTGCTACGTCCGTTGCAATTAGATAACGGAATTGTCCTCTACGGAAGGCGTTCATCACTTCGAAGCGCTCATCTTGCTCCATGCCGCCATGGAGCTTATCGCAAGGGTACTCTAGTTCAGCTAACTGTTGGAACAGTTGATTAACCTGTTCTTGTGTCCGGCAAAAAATTATACAGCTATCCGGATTCTCAACCAGTGTAAGATCTCGAAGCAAGCGGAACTTATCCGCATCCTTCACAGCATACAACGCATGCTCTATCGTAGCTGTCGTAATCCCTGATGCCTTAATCTCGATCTCAACCGGATTGCTCATATATTTGCGGCTTAATTTCTCTATATCTGACGGCAATGTAGCCGAGAACAGCATCGTCATCCGCTCAGCAGGAAGCTCTCTAATAATGGCTTCAACTTGCTCAATGAACCCCATATTCAGCATTTCATCCGCTTCATCAATCACGAGATATTCGATACGCTCTAATGCAATTGTCCCTCTTCCGATATGATCAAGCACCCGCCCCGGAGTACCTACGACCACATGAGTTTTCTGTCTAAGCTCATCTCTTTGGATCGAGAAGCGTTGTCTGCCATAGACAGGTGTCGATTTGATTCTCTTGAACCTGCCGATATTGGTCATATCCTCATTGACTTGGACGGCAAGCTCTCTAGTTGGTGTCAGAATTAATACTTGCGGCTTGTTTTCCTTCCAATCAACCATTTCACATAATGGAATGCCGTAAGAAGCTGTCTTCCCGCTTCCCGTTTGCGATTTCACCACAAGATCCTGCTTGTTCAGTGCAACAGGGATAACTTGTGTTTGGACATCTGTAGGATTGCTATAGCCAAGGCCATGAATTGCCCTTAGAATTTCGTCACCTAACTTATAATCTTCGAATCGTTGCTCACTCATTTGTTTACCTCTTCTGTTCGGTATTATAGATCTTCCTTCTATTATACCCGAATTCTTGATGCTGCCTAACGAAAGTGTAAAGATAACCTTTTTTGCTTTTTCGCCCAATTCACGTTAAGGTTTGAGGTGGAACTTCTATTTCATACGATAAGGAATGAGACCAGCTTGAATATGAATAATAGCCAGCCCCTATTTATATATACTTACGGATGCCGTGAAGAGGAGCTTTCCTTATGCCAGTTGGAGATGCGTGCTTTTTTCGGTATGGATTCGAAGACTAATATACTGACAAGCCCAATCGGCATTAATCCTGATCGCAGTCCGTTCATAAGGGAAAGAATCGAAGTCATGTACGAAGGTGAGACGCTCGAGCATATTCATGAACAAGTAGAAGCCATCGTTCTAGGCGAATCGACGTTCAAAGTGATTTTCATCAAGATGAATGATCTTGCTCCTGAGGCACAATATAGCTTCGAGGACAAACGAGCCGTTGAGCGCGAGATCGGCATACACATCGATGCAGAGGCTGACGTCCATCAACCCGATTATGTATATGGGCTTATCACCTTAGGCGGAAGATGGTACTTCGGCAATCTTCTGAAAAGCAAAGCGGTATGGCTCGATCATATGAAAAAACCGCGCAGCTACTCCATCGCTCTTAGTACACGCGATGCGAGAGCTATCGCTAATATTGCGGTACCGAACCCGCAAGGGGTACGTGCCATTGATCCTTGCTGCGGCATTGGAACTGTACTCGTAGAAGCATTATCGATGGGAATCGACATCGTCGGAAGCGATATTAATACGTTAATTGTCGACGGAGCTAATGAAAATCTGGTATATTTCGGCTATGACAGCAAAGTTAAATTAGAGGACATTGCCGACATTCACGAAACCTATGATACAGCTATTATTGATATGCCTTATAACCATTATTCAAGATCGACGCCTGAGGAGCAGCTCAGCCTTCTCCAGCATGCTCGCCGTATTGCCAACAAGGTTGTTGTTGTAACAGCCGATCCTGTCGATGAGATGATCACTGAAGCTAATCTCCATATTGCGGATCGAGGCATCGTAAGGAAAGGTAACTTTATCCGCCATATTATCGTCTGCACGTAGCACGTAGCTAGGCTGCAAGGTCTCAACGTCTTCTGGGGATAAAGCAAAAGTCTCGCTGTGATGAATTAGACGCCAAAATAAGAAGCCTTCATTCATAAATGAGCGACCCTCAGGGAATTTTATAAGGAGCGGTATATCATGAATGAAGGTGGTGTTGGACATGGCTAGAAGAAGGAGCGGAAGAAGGCTTCTCGTGCCCGAAGCTCAGCAAGGGATGCAGAATTTCAAAGCTGAAGTAATGCGTCACGAAGGATTTACTGTCGATGCAGCTCATCCTGATGATGTGAAATACGAGGTAGCCCAGTCTCTAGGTGTTCCGTTGCAATCAGGCGATAATGGGGATCTAAGTACGGAGGCTGCTGGACGTGTTGGCGGCAGGATCGGCGGCTCCATGGTGCGTGAGATGATTCGACTCGCGCAGGAGAAGCTGAGTAATCAAGAGCCATAGGCGGTAGTCGGTTATGATAAAAGGAGCCTATTCCCGATATTGATGGGAATAAAGCTCCTTTTTCAGACCAACCATCTAATCCTGCACATAAACATACACCTTCGTTCGGTACAGATCCCCGCAAGTAATGACCCGCTCCGGCTCCCAGTCTGGAAGAGCAAAGCACACGCTAATGATTCGTGCACCTGGCACTAATTGCGCTCGCCATATTGGACTTAACTTCTTCATCGCCCCTGGATAGAGATAACAGACGACAGCATCCACATGGTCATAGGGATAAGTGTAAATATCTCCGCGAACGAACTTCAGATTGACGAATTGCTTCAGACGTACAACAAGCTTGGATACCGCTAACGGAATGAGTGAATTCTCCACGCCACTGATTTGCCAACTCTTGCATGCTTTTGCAATATGGAACGCAAGATTCCCCCAGCCTGATCCCGCTTCCACCATGACACCGTATTCGGACAGCTGGTTGATCTCCGCACTTACTGCTTGTCTTGCCTGAACCGAAGAAGGCATCGGAGATATTCCATTCTTCCAGCTCACATAGACGATGGACAACACTGCTAGCAGCGCCCCTGCTGCCAATATCACCGTTCCCAATTGATAAATAATGGCCAACACCTTATTTCGTTTCTTCTGACTTCACCCATCTGTGATCTGCTTGTTTCTTATATTATAATCGCAACCGCCTACATTCTTCCTATTAAATCGGTTGTTTACAAGGAATTATGAATACGCTTCCCGAATACAATGTGAGTATGATCTTATGCTAGAGGAGCGATTTTTTGAAAAAATTCGGATTGCCAGTACTCATATTAATCATGAGCGTACTTTATATCTTCTTCATCCCTAGTGATCCACATGGGGTTAAGCTGCTCTTCAAGTTAATACCGATGTGGCTTATTATTGTTTATGCCTATCTTCAGTTCCCAGCAGACGATAACAGAAAGCGCTATGATTGGCTGCTCTTGCTTGGATTATTCTTCTGTATGCTAGGTGACGGTCTGTTGGATCATTTCATCATCGGACTATCTGCTTTCCTTATCGGGCATCTATTTTATATGGCTGCATTTTTCTACCAATGGCGTTTCTCCAAATTAAGATTCGCAACGATTATTCCGATAGCCCTTTACGCCGTATTTATGAGTACCCGATTAATTCCCGCTCTTAAGGACAAAGATGATACTGCATTAATCATACCCGTCCTTATCTACTTAATCGTCATCTCTTTGATGTGCTGGTCTGCTATTATGAGCGGTCACAAATGGGCAACGATCGGCAGTATTTTATTCGTAATATCCGACTCCATTCTCTCTTGGAACATGTTCGTATCCGATGTCGCCTATTCGGGTGTCCTTATCATGGCGACCTATTATTCGGCTCAATTTCTAATGGCTTACAGCATACGAAGAGCTATTCCTCGAGCTCGATAATCTCCTACCAAATAAACAAAGCAAACAACGATCTCGAAAGTTGTTTGCCTTGGGCTAATCAATCAAGAGACTATTTTTGCTGTAGTTCCCGTACGTTTTCAGTCGAGCATTCATAAACTAAGTTGTGCATAACACTCTTCTCTTGGACCTTCTTCGGTTAGAAGAGGTCTTTTTTGTGTCTGTATAATTGAAAATTCCAGTATGCTCATGGAATGTACATCGTTTTCAGATGTCGTATATTCCATATGGTGCTATTTCCCTCAGCGTTTACGAGATCAATTATTCCATTGCTTACTTGGTTTATCCGTCCCACTTTATTACACTCACTTCCCAGGTCATACACCACGATGCTGCCCTCCGCTTTCTTGCATTGCTCCTCGAAGGTTGCAGGCAAGCTGCTGTTAATCGGTTTGACGGACAAAGACTGATGCTGCAAAGAATAAGGAATATGACTGGGCGGATAAGGAATCAACCATTTGAAGTGATGAAGCGAGATGAAGATCGATTTATAGATCGGAGAGTGAATAACAAAATAATCATTCAGCACACCATTTACATAGCCATGAATAGATTTATTCCCATTGACATATACCTCTGCGAACAATCCTCTCGCCTGATTCAAAATTTGACGAGTGGAGAGATGATCAACCTGATATTCGACAGGCAGTTCAATTGCAGAGTCGCTTGAATCATTACTCGCCAAGAGGTTAGCCTTTATATTTTTCACATGTGCAAGCGGGATATAATAGAACTGTTGCTTGTCTGTAATGACCATAATATCCATGCCCGTGTCGAGCAATTTCCCCTTTAATAAGCGTTTGCCGGATAACTCTACCACTATTTTCTTGCCTAAGAACTGATTAAACTCCTTCAAGTATATCCCCCCATTAGAATAACCACGTTACCCAGTACGACAATATCACTAGTGTAAATATGACAGTGATCGGAATAACGATGATCGTGACTTTGAAATATTGCGTCCAGCTTATTTTCACTCCGCCTTTACGGACAATGTGCATCCACATTAATGTAGCTAAGGTGCCGATCGGCAGAAGCAAGGAGCCAATATCACTGCCAATGACGCTTGCTAGATAAGAGATTTTCAGCGTCAAAGGATCTAGTCCCATATTCATCAAGGTTAATGTGCCAATCATTAGGGCCGGATGGTTGTTGAATAGATTGGATAATAAGCTCAAAAGTCCACCCATTAAGACACTCGCGTTAAGCAAACTGCCGGAGACGATAGGCTGTAAAATATGGATAAGCCATTCCGTTAATCCAATATTGTTAAGTCCGTAAATAATGACGTACATACTAAATGCGAAAATGAGAATATACCACGGTGTTTTCTTAAGCATATCTGCAGGTGAGATTCGCAAGTAATACCAGCGCCATCCAAGCAATAAAGTAGATCCGATTACAGCCATTAAAGAAACAGGGAAATGAATATAGGATGCGACAAACAGGCTGATTCGGACTAGAAATACGAATATTAGTATGTTGCGCATCAACTTGGTGCGATTCTCTTGAGGTACAGCATCTTGCAGAGGATGACTGCCCGGCGTTAGACTCCATCTCTTCGCTTGCGGCAGCTGCTTGGGAAGCATACGGTGGAATACGAAAAATAACAACGTTGCTAGAAGAACAAGCCCTAATGATGCGGGAACGAACATCATGGCCGAATGCATGTAAAGATCCATATTAACGATCTTCAATGCGATCAAATTCACGATATTACTTACCCCGATAGGAGCACTTGAGGCAGTTGCAATTAGAGCACCTGATAAGAGATAAGGTATTTTCTGATGGTTTTTGAGACCCATATTCTGAAGCAGCATAAGAAGAATTGGTGTTGTGATGAGAATACTGCCATCATTGTTAACGAATAATGTCATGAGAAAACAAAAGAAGTTCGTTAGCCAAAAGAGACGTACCCCCGATCCCTTTGCTTTCCTCATAAGTAGTTCGGCTGCCCAATAGAAGAAACCGAAGCTCTCCAATACAATAGCCATCACAATCGTAGCCATAATAGTAACAGCCGCACCGCTGATCGTTTCCGTTATTTGTCCGAGATCGGCTAAAGATACGCTCCCGCTGAGGAGAACGAAAAAAGCACCGATCGTGGCAGGTATAGCTTCATTCACATGCGGACGCCAGAAGATGAAGCCGATTGTCAGCAAGAATGAACAAAATGTAATAATGACCATTAAATCATGCATGTTTGATAACCTCTTCTCTTGCTATTCTTCTCTAGTAATCTACTCTCCTGTCAGGACAATTTTTTCGTAGAACTTATTGGGTACAAGCCTACTCTGATCTCGTATTCTCTTAAGCAGTCATAGACGATACTCCCTCCTCTCCTAACTGTAGTGCGGCTATGTAATGTATGTATACGTGAGGGGCATATCATGCGTACTGGTCAATATCCCTATCTCTATTAAAATCTGCTACTATCAATAGTTGATATTTATCTCTTAGTGACAAATGTAGACATAGGCGAATAACTTAGGCTGCCACAGCTAATCTGCCCAGATAAATTTAGTATCAGGTATTAATATCATGTGCTAAAATATAAGAATGGAACATCAATAAGATGTCTACAATAGAAGAAACATAAAATATGGTTCATAACGGAGGACTTACTATAATGAGTGGCTTATTACAAGGAAAAAATATAATCGTCATGGGTGTTGCGAATGACCGAAGCATTGCATGGGGGATCGCCAAATCACTGCATACGGCTGGAGCCAACCTCATCTTCACCTATCGGAAGGAACGCTCCTACCAGAAGCTTACGCAATTATTGTCCGAACATGGCATTACACCGCTGCTATGCGTTTCCTGTGATGTATCGGATGATGCAAGTATTGCAGCAGCGTTCACAGAAATTAAATCAAGTGTATCTGTCATTCATGGACTCGCGCATTCCGTCGCTTTCGCAGATAAAGAAAACCTGCGGGGAGACTACGTAGATACGAGTCGTGAAGGATTCCTGTTAGCTCATGACATCAGCGCATATTCGCTAGTTGCATTAGCGAATGCATGCAAGAACCTCATGCATGAAGGAGGCAGCATCGTCACGCAGACCTATATTGGCGCTGAGCGTGTCATGCAGAACTATAATGTTATGGGTGTTGCCAAAGCTGCATTAGAGGCGAGCGTTAGATATTTGGCAGAGGATCTCGGCAAGCATGGCATTCGTGTCAATGCTATTTCATCAGGTCCGATTCGTACTCTCTCTGCAAAAGGCGGAGTATCCGGTTTTAACGATATTCTAGCGACCATCGAAACGAAAGCTCCGCTCCGTAAAAATGTCGATCAAGACGAAGTCGGCGATGCTACCTTATTCTTGCTCAGTCAACTCGCCCGCGGCATTACCGGCGAAGTGCTGCATGTCGATTCAGGCTATCACATTATAGGATAGTTCCAAGAAAAAGATCCGTCTCTCTAGAACCAGCATACAGATGAAGGAGCTCGCTCACTTCGTCCTTATGCTGGTTTTTTTCGATTAAACACTTCAATTTACTGCCTTCTCCTCTCGCTTCCTTGTAATCAGTGTCCGACTTTAGAACCAATTCATCCTTTCATTCAAATTATAGGTTGACGAATGACCTAATTTTGTAAATGATTAGAAGTAATGATAACGTTTGCATAAACCTGAAGGGAGATAATGATTTATGCGAGAAAAGATTATCATCGTTGACGATAATGATACCTTCCGCATCTTTCTAGTTCAGTTTTTGCTTAAGCACGGATTTGACGTATTTAGCTGCTCCTACAGCAGTAAGACTGCCCTAAGCCTTATTCGCTCCCATGATCCTGCCCTTATTATTGTTGATGTATTATTGCCTGCCTCTACCGGGCTTGACCTATGTGCCGAAATCCGTACATTCAGTGACAAGCCCATCCTCTTCATAAGCTCCCACACCGATGATTATGCCAAAATCTCTGGGCTGCGCGCCGGCGGTGATGATTATATTTGCAAGCCGTTCAACATGGACCTGCTGCTTGCTCAAGTCAGCGCTCATATTCGCAGATATAAAGGGGCATTCCCTGTTAACCAACGGCATTTGCTGCATTTCCCTGGACTTGAGGTCGACCTCTCCAGCCAGTCGGTTACCTCCTATGGGCAAGAAGCCATTTTATCAGCCAAAGAATTTCAACTCCTCGTCATTCTCGCCAAAAACCCTAACCGTATCTTTCATACAGAAGCCTTATATGATCTTATCTGGAGTGACAACAAGCTAGGCGATATTCGTACCGTCATGGTGCATATTTATAATTTGCGGCAAAAGATTGAGAAGAACCCTCGTGAGCCTCTGTATATTCATACAGTCAGAGGAGCTGGATACAAATTTAACGGTAAAGTTTCGTTAATGCCGGTTTAAATTCATCCTTGATCATACACGCCGATTGTCTGATTAACGATAAATTTATTTGCCCTTTTTCATCAGACTTTAACTAGACTTTAACTTCCACTGCTAACATATACTTGATTGTGCAAACGTTAGCACAACGTAGTGAGCACCTCTAAAAACTTTATAGGAGGAAAATAATGAACAGCCATTTCAAACCTATTTATGAGTGGTTTCAAGACAGGGCTGCCGACCGTCCGGACTCCCCCTGCCTCGAATACAGAGAAACTAAATTAACCTATAGAGAAGTGAATGATAAGGCTAACCAGCTCGCTCATTACTTACAGAGCAACGGTGCTGGTCCAGAGTCGCTGATCGGCATTTTCCAAGACCGTTCGCCAGAGTTGATTATTTCAATCCTGGCTGTACTCAAATCCGGAGCTGCTTATGTCCCAATCTCCACAACCTTTCCAGATGAACGAATTGCCCACATCATTAGCGAAGCAAACTTCAAGCTTATTCTCACTAACTCCGTTTACACAGAGCAGTTAACTAAATTCCCAGTCCAGCTGCTGAACCTAGACATCGAATCAATGAAGCTTGCTGTAGAATCCACTTCTAATCTGCCTACTCTGAACACGGCCTCTGACCTTGCTTACATTATCTACACTTCTGGGTCTACTGGCAAGCCTAAGGGCGTCATGATTGAGCACAAGGGCATTCCTAATCTTGCCCAAGAGCAAATTGCCAAGTTTCAACTGATTGCGTCGGACCGTGTTCTTCAATATGCTTCTGTTGCCTTTGACGCCTCTGTATCCGAAATCTTCACTACCCTTATTGCTGGAGCAACACTCGTATTATTGCCGCAAGACAGCTTATCTGTTGGCAAAGAGCTTCACCACATGCTGAAGAGCCAACGAATCTCGGTTGTTACTTTAGTTCCTTCTGTTCTGAACAGTCTTCCACTGGATGAGCTGCCTGAGCTTAAAACACTCGTTACCGCAGGAGAAGCATGTACCAAGAAGCTTATTCAATATTGGGCACCCAAGGTGAATTTCCTCAATGCCTATGGACCGACGGAAACGACGGTATGCGCCACCATACATCATTGTGATGCCGCTGACGCATCCATCTCAATAGGCAATCCAATCGCTGGTACAGCCATTTATGTTCTTAACAGTCACTTGCAGCCAGTCGCTGATGGCGAGACAGGCGAGCTGTATCTATCAAGTATAGGATTAGCACGCGGGTATTTGAATAACGAATCGCAAACAGCGGACCATTTTATAAGCAACCCCTTCCCTGATGGCATTAGTGATCGGCTCTATCGCACAGGTGATATCGGTCTGCGGGTAGACGCTGAGACGATAGAATGGATCGGCAGAGATGACTATCAAGTGAAAGTATCCGGGATTCGTATTGAGCTCGGTGAGCTTGAATACGCTTTGCGGGAATATGAAGGGATTCGAGAAGCTGTCGTTATGTATAATTTCGAGAAAAATCTGATCTGCGCCTATATCAAAGCTGCTGCTATCAAGCCGAACATTAGCCAAATTCGCAACTATCTGCTCACCAAGTTTCCCGTTCATATGGTGCCTACAAGATTCCTGTTCGTTGAAGAGTTCTCGCTATTGACCAGCGGCAAGATTGATCGCAATCATCTTCCATCCATGGAAGATATCAGGCCAGATATTGAGATCCCCTACGTGGAGCCGACAAGTTATTTGGAGAAAGAGCTTTCGCTCATCTGGAGTGAAGTACTAAAGCTCGATCGAGTTGGCATTCATGACAACTTTTTCGAATTGGGCGGACAGTCGCTAATGGCTACCCAAATCGTCTCACGAATTCGCACCTTCCTCGGTATGGAAGTGCCGTTGCATATTATTTTCAGCGCAAAACCAACTATCGAGCAAACAGCGGCTACCTTGGAGCAATATCAGCTGGAGCAGATGGATTCATCTGAGCTTGAACTCTTATTAGCTGAGCTAGAAAACCAATAATCCGGGAGGCTTCTGCATGAAAATATTACTGGTCCAGTCGATGGAATACTTGTATCCTTGGGGCGGCGCTCATAAAGCAAACCGAATATTAATGGAAGGATTAGCTGACAGAGGGCATGAGTGTCGTGTTGTCACGCCTGCGCTCAGCATTCCTGGATATGATGAATATATCGCAGAGAAAAGACAGACAGATGAATTCGAAGTACTTGAGGATCTGCCTGATGAGCTGTTCGTTGTTCGCAAGAAAGAGGTTATCGCCTACACCGTTAAGGGTGCCTTCAAAGTGTTCCCGTTCCTTAAGAAGATCATTGATGAGTTTAAGCCGGATATTGCTATTGTGTCGGAGGATAATACCCATTTACTAATGGAAACGGTGCTCGAGACGAAGGTTAGAACGATATTTTTCGCACATAGCCAGGCGACATTGCCTTTCGGCCCTGAATGCTTTCATAAAGATCTCTCCAAGATAGATTTGTATAAAAAGCTCGCTGGTATTATTTCGGTCAGCGGTTACTTGAAAGACTATTTCCATAAGCATGCTGGTCTCGATTCGGAGGTTATTTACTTTCCGTCTTACGGCCTGGGTCCGTTTCCACATTTGGCTCATTTCGACAATCCGTATATAACGGTAATCAATCCTTCTGCTATTAAAGGCTTCTCGATCTTCATCGGATTGGCTCGTCAAATGCCTCACTTGTCGTTCGCTGCTATTCCCACTTGGGCTACGACCGATGAAGAGCTGGAAGCAATGGAGATGGTACCGAACATTACCGTTCTGAAGCCTGCTGAGAATATTAATGATATCTACAGACAGACAAAAGTATTTCTGATGCCTTCCCTCTGGGGGGAGTCCTTCGGTCAGGTTGTCGTTGAAGCTATGCTGCGCGGTATACCGGTCATCGCAAGCCATGTCGGCGGTCTGCCTGAAGCTAAGCTTCATCTTGATCATCTATTGCCAGTAAAGCCGATTGAGCAATATATAACCGAATATGTACTCACGAGCAAGATTCCTGTACCTGTAATTCCAGAGCAGGATTTGGACCCATGGATCGAAACGCTGAACAGGCTAACGACGGATAAAGAGCACTATGATGCCTTGTCCCAAGCCTCCTATCATAAAGCAGCAGCCTTTCATGCTGAGCTGGGAATTGAGCCTTTCGAGCGCTATTTCCAGCAAGTGATTGATTCAACAGGTCCGCTCACTAACGATGAAGCAACCTCGTCTGCTTCTTCTGAGGCCCCTGCTAAGTACAACCTATTAGAACGTATCAATACACTGTCTGCCGAGAAGCGCGAGCGGTTATTAGCTGTTCTTCAGGAAAGAAGGTAAGCACTTGAACGAACTATTAGAACGGATTAAGCATCTCTCACCAGAGAAACGACAGCAATTGCTCGATAAAATCAAAGATAAAACTCCCCGGCAGCCGCTTCCAAACCGCATGATCAAGCCGCGTGAGGCTGGCCGCATGGAATTCCCGCTTTCTTTCTCGCAGCAGCGGCTATGGTTTATGTATCAATGGGAACCGGACAGCCCGTCCTATAACATCCCCAGTGTATTCGGCCTCCCATTGGAATTAAACATCCCTTTACTAGAGCAATCCATCAATATCCTTGTGGAACGACATGAAATTTTGCGTACGACTTATACCACAGTTCAAGAGGAGGAAACCGCACAGGTTGTCCATCCCTTCACGCCCCTTCGCTTAGAGCTCATTGATCTAAGCGATCTGCCAGACAACGAACAGAGCAGCAAGCTGGAGAAACTGATTGAGCAGAAATCGATTATTCCCTTTAAGCTAGAGAGCGAATTCCCGATCAAAGCTTATTTGTTCACGCTGAATGCCCAAGACCATCATTTATTATTGAATATTCATCATATCGCTTGCGACGGTTGGTCGCTAGGAATCATTATGGATGAAATTCAACAATCTTATAAAGCGCTGATCCGCAATCTGCCTGTGGAATTGCCACCGATATCCGTCCAATATGCGGACTTTGCCTCGTGGCAGAGAAGCTTCATGTCGGGTGAGGTACTGGCCTACCATCAGAACTACTGGAGCAGTAAATTTCAGGGGGAACTCCCTATACTGGAGCTTCCGACAGATAAACCACGTCCGCCGGTAAAGAGCTATCGCGGCTCCAATAGGATGAAGCCCTTGCCTGACGGGTTCTATAATCAATTGCAGCAATGGTGCAGAGATGAAGATGTTACCCTGTATATGATGACGCTCGCTGCCTATGCTGTATTGTTGTATCGCTATACAGGACAGACCGATATGATTATAGGCTCACCCGTTGCAAATCGAAACAACGAAGCTATAGAGCGCAATGTAGGTTTTTTCGTCAATACGTTGCCGATTCGGATTCATCTCGATGAAACCTCAACCTTCAGAGAAACGGTTAAGCAAATTAAACAGATTGCACTGGAAGCGCAGGAGCATCAAGATTTTCCGCTCGATAAATTAATTGAGATGCTGCCGATTGAAAGGAATATGAGTCATAGTCCCTTATTCCAAGTAATGTTCGTGTTGCAGAATATGCATGTCGGATGGGAGGCATCCGAGGACTTCCAGCTTCGATTCAGCGGCTCTACCAATACGCATAGCTCCAAGTTCGACCTGACCTTCTCTGCCAACTCCCATAATGTGCAAGCTGAATATAGCACTGATATTTTCGATGACTCTACCATTACTAGCATGCTGGAGCATTACTGCACACTGCTTGAGAGCGCCTGCGCTGACCCTGATTGTCTCATTGCCGATATTCGTCTGCTGCCGGAAACTGAGAAGCAGAAGCTGCTTGTGGAATGGAATGATACGACGACCGCATATGAGCATGACTTTCACCTTGTGCAAGGCATCGAAGAGCAAGCTGCGCAACGGCCTGATCATACCGCCCTTATATTCGAGAATATAAGCTATACGTATCAGGACATGAATAAGCGCGCTAATCGTCTCGCCCATTATTTGCGCTACCAAGGGATTGGTCCTGAGCAAGTGGTCGGTATTTTCCTAGAACGTACGGCTGAATTCGTGATCGCCATGCTGGCTGTACTGAAAGCAGGCGGTGCTTATGTGCCGCTCGACCCTTCGTACCCTAAAGACCGTCTGCAGTCTATGATCGCACAGTCTGGCATGCAGATTCTCCTCACTCAAAGCAAGCTAGCTGAAGATGTTCAGCTTGAACAAGTGGCAATTCTAGAGCTGGACCAGCCGTTGGTGCAACAGCAATTAGCGCAGCTGAGCGATGACAATCCTGTTATTCAGACAAGCAGCAAGGATCTCATGTATATCGTGTTCACTTCAGGTACGACAGGCACTCCCAAAGGAGTTGGCGTTGAGCTTGGGCAATTCCACAACTATATTCAAGGCTTGATTAGACATCTGAATATTGATCAACCATTAAGCTATGCGATGGCTTCGACCTTCGCAGCAGATCTTGGTACGACCAATGTATTTGGCGCATTATGCACAGGCGGCACGCTGCATGTACTCTCTTATGACCTATCCTGTGATCCTGATGGTGTAGCCGATTATTTCCAGAACAACCGGATCGATGTGATGAAGGTCGTCCCAAGTCACTTTGAAGTATTAATGGAAGCAACTCAGCCTGCGTTCGTCATTCCGCATAAGGTACTGATTCTTGCGGGTGAAGCTTTGAGCTGGGAAACCGTTCGTAAGATTAGAGCTTTGCGGCCGAATACCAATCTGCACAATCATTACGGACCAACCGAGACCACTGTATCAGCAATGGCTTATCCCATTCCTAATGATCAACATGCGCATCCATTCAATATGGTGCCAATAGGTTATCCGATTGGGAATGTACAGAGGTATATTCTTGATTCTAGGCTTCATCCCGTTCCGGCGGGTGTCCCGGGTGAATTATATATTGGCGGACCTGGTGTAGCTAGAGGCTACTTTAATAATCAGGAGCTTACAACAGAGAGATTCATTGCCAACCCCTTCGTTGATGACGACACGGCAAGGATGTATCGAACCGGTGATCGCGTTCGGCATCTTCCGGACGGTGCAGTCGAAATCGTCGGACGTATGGATCGTCAGATCAAAATACGCGGCTTCCGCATCGAGCTCGGTGAGATCGAATCGGTCATTACTTCCTTCCCATTCGTGACCGATGCAGCTGTTCTGCTTAAGGAAGTCGGCAACAACGATAAGAAAATTATTGCTTATACCGTATTTGAGCTTTTTACACAAGTGGAAAACCCTCTAGCCGAGCTGAAGAAGAAGCTCAAGGACAAATTACCGGAATATATGATTCCGACTCACATAATCCAGCTAGACAGCTTGCCGCTTAACCCGAACGGTAAAGTCGATGTGAAGCAGCTTGCCGCTATGGAGCTAGCCGTGAAAGCGGCAGATCCGAACGCTGTACAGCCGCAGACAGCTACAGAAATTAGAATTTGGGAAGTATGGAAGGACATTCTCGGTGCTGAGAACATCGGAATTGACGACAGCTTTTTCGAATTAGGCGGAGAATCATTCAAGGCATTAAAAGTGGTTCGGCGTCTAGGCGATTGGATCGGCATTATGGATTTCTTCAAGAATCCTACCATTCGCTCATTGGCGGAATATATCGATAAAGGGAAGGCTTCTGAGCATACTTTGCTTCATAAGTTGACTCGTCACAGCTCAGGTGCTGCTGAACAATCGGTTTCCTTAGTCTGTATTCCCTACGCCGGCGGAAGTGCCATTACGTATCAACCGCTTGCCGCACAGATGCCTGAGCATATCAATCTTTATGCGATGGATCTACCCGGTCATGATTATACGCGGAAGGAAGAAGCTTTGCTTCCTATCGAGGAGGTGGCTCGGTTATGCGTGGAGGAGATTAAGACCTCTATTAAAGGACCAGTGGCTCTATATGGCCATTGTGTAGGCGGCGCATTAACGATTGAGATTGCTAGGCAGCTCGATGCGGAGCATTATCCATTAAAAGAAGTTTTCCTAGGGGGCACTTTCCCGATTGCCCGTATTCCTGGTCGTCTGTTCAATCTATTCTCGAAGCTGTTTCCTTCTGATCGCAGCATGTCCAACAAATCCTACCATGCTTTTCTGAAGGCATTGGGCGGATTTACAGATGTAGAGGACAATGAGGAACGCGACTTCATGATTCGATGCTTGCGTCATGATGCGCGGGAGAGCGAGAACTACTATACCTCCTCCTATGCCAATGATCAGTTTCCGAAGCTTAGCTGCCCGATAACATGCATTATTGGCGAGAAAGACAAAGCCACTGAGCTCTATGAGGAACGGTATAAGGAATGGGGTTATTTCAGCGATCAGGTTGATCTAGTCGTTATTCCGCAATCCGGGCATTATTTCATTAAGCATCAAGCAGACCAGTTGAGCCAGACGATTAGTGATATTGTTCATGCTGGTGACATGTCTTTAGAGGCAGCTGCCGCATTAGAACCGATCGTTGAACAGCAGCAACAGGATCAGAGTCAGAGTCAGGAACAGGATCAGAAACGGAAACAAAAACAGCAACAGCAAAAAACAGCTGCACCGAACCTTAAAATGTTCTTTATCGTCGTATTCGGCCAATTGATGTCTATTCTAGGCTCAGGGTTAACGGGTATTGCAATCGGCGTATGGGTATTCTCGCAAACCGGGTCTGTAGCGGATTTCGCAGCTATATCGGCTGCCTCGCTTATCCCCGGAATACTTGTCCTGCCGATTGCGGGAGCTATTGTCGATCGATATGACAGGCGGCTTGTCATGTTATTCAGCGATATTATGATGGCGATACCGATTGCGGTCCTTGCTATACTCATGGCTACTCATTCTCTAGAAGTTTGGCATATCTATGTGACATCAGCCGTTGGTTCCATCTCGCGGTCTTTCCATAGACCAGCGTTCATGGCCTCTATTGCCCAGATTATTCCGAAGCAATATCTCGGGCATGCTAACGGCATTGTGCAATTGGCTACCTCTACTAGTGAAATGATTGCGCCGCTTGCAGGGGTAGCGCTCTACACCATGATCGGTATGACCAATATCTTTATTTTGGATTTCTTCAGCTTCTTGATCGCCATTATTACTCTTGCTCTTGTTCGATTCCCGAATACGCTGTTCCATCGCAGAGTGGAGTCATTCAGCAAGGAAGTATTAATGGGCTGGAAGTTTATTATAAGAAGACCAGGCATGCTCTATATGATTGCTTTCTTCTTTGTCGGCAATGTCCTGTTTGGTCTAGCCACTGTGCTCATCCAGCCGCTGGTTCTTTCATTCGGCTCACCTAATGATCTAGCAACCGTTACGATGTTAGGCGCCATCGGTGCCATGGTTGGCGGACTCGTCATGAGTATATGGGGCGGGACGAAACGGATGGCTACCGGCATGGTCGGCTTCGTTATTCTAGAGGGCGTCTTCATGATCGTTGCCGGACTCCGTCCCGAGATCTTCGTGACCGCCATAGGCATATTCGGTATTTGGTTCTCTGTAACGCTCGTCAATACGCATTGGCAATCACTCATCCAGTCCAAAGTCGGCTTAGAGCTGCAAGGAAGGGTGCTGGCCACCAATCAGATGATCGCTATGTCCAGTATGCCGATTGGCTACTTGATAGCTGGACTGCTTGCAGATTCGGTGTTCGGCAACGCGATGAGCCAAGAAGGCTCACTAGCCAGTACGCTTGGACCTCTGATAGGTGTCGGTCCCGGACGCGGTATTGGCTTGCTCATCATCTGTGTTGGCGTTCTCGTGATGATCTGGTCGATCATCGGCTTCAACTTCAAGCCATTGCGGCATATGGAAGATAGTCTTGAGGATGCTATCCCTGATGCGATCATGGAGGATCGAGACTCCTTACAAGAAAAGCTCGATAATCGCATTAAGCGCAAGATCACTACCAGCGGCGGCGGCTCAGCATTCGAAGCCGAAGCGTAATTAAATGAGAGTGGCTGCACAAGGTGGTTTTGCCTTGTGCAGCCACTTATGGTTTGTGGCAGTATGAGGGCGATTAGTGGCCGGAAGTTAGGTTTGTGCTTGGCTTAACGATGCCGCACATCGTTAAGGGGATGGTTTTGGCGTTGGCGAGGAGCCTTAACGATACGGCACATCGTTAAGGCTCACAAATAGTTCATGAACTCCTCATACAGTTCATCAAAGCTTCTGATCGTAACTTGCTCCGGAAACTCTTCGCCATGCTGTGCGCACACGGACATTTTATAGGAGGAATCGATTGGATACTGCTTGAAACTGCAAAACTTCAGTTCATTCAGTGTATGTAGAGCAATGGCATCGTTATCTTTTCTAATGGAGAATGACTTCAGCGGAAGTGACAGCCCCATGCCTGCTGCCTTGATGTAACTCTCCTTAAGCGTCCACAAATCGAAGAAATAATCCAACCTCTGATCATCCGCATGGTCACATAAATCTGAATACTCTTGTTCGGAAAAGTAATGTTTCGCTATGTCCATATCAATCTCGCTAATTTGCTCAACATCGATACCCACAGCAGCATGAGATAGAGCACATACTGCCCATTGCCCTGAATGGGAGTTGTTGAATTGCAGCTTCGTAGTAACTCCCGATAAGAACGGCTTCCCATACTCATTGTGCACAAGCTGTATATCAGCATTCTTTATGTTCAAGCTTCTGCAAATCATCGATCTAGACAAAATATCTGCCGTCACTGTTCTTAACGCATCTTCCCTATGAATATATCTTCTAACTCGTTGTTGCTTCTCTATGGGAAGTACCGAAACGAGATGATTCATTTTTACTAAATCAACATCCCACTGCAGCTTTACACCACAGATCTCCATCATATTCTCTCCCCCACCGTACACATTTGTCTAAATACTACAATTATACCATTCATGTATAACCATCCGTGACAATGAATATCTGCTTAAAAGACATCTAAACGCACAAGCAAGCACCCATCCGGGGGGGAGCCTCAGATGGGTGCTTTGCTTTTTATTATTAACCATTCACCAAAAAATTATGCCTATGATTCCAATTAATTGTGAATAACGCTTCAATTACTTCATTTTATTCAAAAACGACAAACTTCAGTTCTTGTTCCTTCAAATAGGTTATGATCTCGGGCAGTGCTTCTACCGTCATCTTCTTCTCATGCAACACATAAATACCACCGGATGGGTCTTTATCATGGAAATAATCAAGGATATGCTTCGAGCTCTTAGCCTTCCAATCCTCGGGATCACGGTTCCACATTAACACTTTCATATCTTCATCTGCCACATCTTCAGTCAATTTACTATCAATCAAGCCATACGGCGGTCTGAAAATAGTAACAGGTTTATTCGTAATCTGCTCTAACATCTGATTGGTTTGAGCTAAATTCTCTTCCCTTGCAGCCTGATCGAGCCGAGACAGCTTGCTGTGATCCCATGAGTGGTTGCCAATTGACATGCCCTTCTCACTAGCATAGCCTACCGCATCCGGATCATGCTCCGCATTCTTGCCAACAAAGAGAAAGGTTGCCGCCACCTCATGCTCTGTCAATATATCAACAATCTGTTCCGTATAGGCAGAAGGACCATCATCGAAGGACAACGCAACATAACCTTCCGGCAGACTATACTTAAACTTGTCGTCTTCAATACTTATAGCTTCATAGGATAGGTTCTTCTCTTCCTCGGGAGGTACAGTTGCGGCTGCGACTTGCACTTGAGAGGTATCACGCGGCTTCTCGTATTGAGCAAGTTGAATCGTTGACGATTCCGTTGAAGAAGGCATATCAAAGGCATCTTCAATTCCCTCAAAAACATCAATTGCATTCACACTATCATTGCCTGAGCTAGCCGCATTCACAGAATGCCCGAGAGAGTCTGCTCGATCATTAAACAGCTTGCTATTCGTACTTACTGTAAATAAACAGAATACAATACTAATCACCGCTAATCGCATAAGAAGATGAAGATTTCCTCTATCTCTAAGCGTTCCCCTCGACTCACGAGATTTGGTACGAACCGACGGAAGCATACCCTCGTTCGGCTTCTCTCCTTCTATCGGACTAGTAGATTGACTCTCTCTCAATTGAAGAAGCTGCTCCATAAAATATTCAGTGCATGTAAAATAAAGGGTTTCACTGCTCATTTTATTCATGATTATAATCGCACAGTAATGACTCTTCTTAAAAGGATCCCATTTGGGATAGAGAGAAAGACGAACTCTTTCACCATTGCTAGGATAGACAGATAACAATTGTTGATAGGAGTATTCATCTAGCTCAATGACACTTTGCTCCTGCCCTATTGTGCGAGTTACGATTACTTCCAGTAGAAAGTCTGTCGCCCCTTGTTTAAGCGCTAACAACTCAATCATTCTGACTGTATTGTTCTCCATCGTTGTTGTCCTCGACTTCCCTTTACTTTAATTAGATATCTCGTAGCCTAAGCGCCGGAAGTGGCATCTGAACGGTCATTGTGGTTCTGTCCCAAGGGTGTAGCCATACGATTAGTGAAATCATTGATCATATTAGCGAGATAAGCTTTTTCTTGACGGAGTGTTTCGTATTTCTGCTTGAGATGAGAGTTCTCTACTTCTACTCTTCCGATCTTCTCTTCCAGATCGTTCATCTTTTTGATTTTATCGGCATGCGCTTCATTATGTTTCTGGAGCAAACTGACGTATTTTTGCTGTTCCAAATCAATGACACTCTTCAGTTCATCGGCTTCAGTTGCCATAGTTGTCTGTAATTCTCGGTAATCCTCCATGACTTGATCGACCTTCAAGTTTTTCTCAATCAGCTTTTGCTCAAGATCAAGAATGTTCTTCTCTCTCTCATCGATCACTTTATTGAGATTCTTCATATCTCTGGTCAAACGTTCAACATGACCGTTCGAGTGCAGCAAACGATCCTGAAGCTCATTAATATTTAGTTCTGCATGCTGTCTTGACTGAATGATTTGTTCAACTGCAAACACTAAGTCAAGAGATTTCTTGTCCATGTGAGCTTTGCTCGTTGGATTCATAATGGATGGATTCCCTTCCTCTGCAGCTACCGAAATTTCCTCTTTGTATTCCTCTTTGGGCTCCTGAATGGATGTGGATATTGCCGGTTGATCCACAGATGGTTTTTGCCCTTGATTCAGGTTTTTTTCCATTTTATCTTTCTTTTTAAAAAAAGAAGATTTCATTCCTTATCAACATCCCATCATATATTGTCAAAATTTGTCGAAGTACTTTGGATCTATTATAAAATAATTTTCCAGTGTATAAGTGAGACTTTGTATCTATATTTTATCAAATACGTCTTAAGACCTATATCTCTTGTACGAGATTGATGCAATAAACCTTAGTACTATTCAAAACAAAAAAAGGATAGAGTCCTCAGAATATATCTGATTCTCTATCCTTCCTCTTATAACACTTGTAAAATGTACCCTACTAATGAACGACTTTCGGTTTCGTCCATTTGATCGTAACAATGACTGCTTCCTCTGCCCTCTACTCCAAGCTGTCACGGCTAATATGGTCATTTAGTCCGTTATCCTCTAATACTGAGGCTGCATCTCCATATTCCTTAATGATATGAGCCTCGCCCCAGCTGCATAACGAATCCAATATCGATTCTAAGCTTTTGCCATATTCGCTGAGCTCGTATTCAACCTTAGGAGGGACTTGGTTATAGACCGTTCTAATGACTACTTCATCTTCCTCAAGCTCTCTCAGCTGCTGTGTCAACATCTTTTGAGTGATAGCGGGCATAATTCGTTTCAAATCACTTGTACGTTTTTTGCCATGTCTCAAATGACAAAGGATGACGCATTTCCATTTCCCGCCGATGACCTCCAGTGTTGCCTCCACTGAAATATTATATTTTTTCTGTGCCACTGCCATTGACATTCCTCCTCTATTCAATTCTATAGGTACTTAAAGGTACCTATATCACTTTAAAGTACGTACTGTTCATTTGAGCAGCTATATCCCATAATAGCATTTACCGGCCGGTGAATACAAACAGAAGGAGTGAGAGAAATTACTATTAACAAACAACGAAGCACACTTGCACTCCTTGCACTAGCGATCAGCGCTTTTGCCATTGGAACAACAGAGTTTATCAGTGTTGGACTGCTTCCCCTCATCGCTGATGACTTACAAATAAGTGTCACAACAGCAGGGCTAACCGTGTCGTTATATGCTCTTGGAGTTATGATTGGCGCTCCTATATTAACTTCACTGACAGCAAGAATATCCCGCAAAAATTTATTGATCGCCGTTATGATTGTATTTATTGTAGGAAACAGTGTCGCTGCTGCTTCGAATGGCATCGTCATCCTGCTCCTTGCTAGAGTTTTCTCCGCGTTCGCACATGGTATATTCATGTCCATTGGCTCGACCATTGCGGCTGACCTTGTTCCCGAGAATCGGAAGGCAAGTGCAATAGCCATTATGTTCTCAGGACTCACAATCGCTACCGTTACTGGTGTTCCAATTGGCACCTGGTTGGGCCAGCAACTCGGCTGGAGAGCTGCTTTTATTGCGATTGTAGTGATTGGTATTATTGCCCTTATCGCGAATCTAATTCTAATCCCATCAAGCTTGCGCAAAGGAAAGGCTACACCTTTCCATGAGCAACTAAAGGTGATTACTAATAAATCATTACTGCTTACATTTGCCGTTACCGCATTAGGGTACGGCGGGACCTTTGTCGTCTTCACGTACTTATCCCCGTTGCTGCATGATATAACAGGGTATAGTGAATCGGCAATTGTCGTTATTCTGCTTGCTTACGGTATTGCTATTGCCATCGGCAATGTAATTGGAGGCAAGCTCGCCAACCGCAATCCAATGCGAGCACTGTTCTATATGTTTGCTGTACAAGCGGTTGTAATGCTAATATTGACCTTCACTGCTCCATTCAAAGCAGCAGGACTTATTACCATCCTCTTCATGGGCTTGTTTGCCTTCATGAACGTACCTGGACTGCAATCTTATGTCGTTACGCTTGCTGAGCGTTATACACCTGGATCGGTAGATATGGCCTCTGCTTTCAATATTGCAGCGTTTAATGCAGGGATCGCAATTGGAGCCTATCTTGGAGGTATCATCGCAGATACAATCGGTCTCATTCATACGCCATGGATTGGTGCACTGATGGTTATTGCAGCTGTATTTTTAACTAGAACCATTCGCAAATTAGAAACAAAAACTCACTAGACGATATAATGGAGGCTATTTATAATGACACAAGCACAACATCTACAAGACACAATCCCTTTACACAATGGTGTGAACATGCCTTGGTTCGGACTCGGCGTATTTAAAGTAGAAGAAGGCGAAGAGTTGGTTGAGGCAGTAGCGACTGCTATCAAGCATGGTTACCGCAGCATCGATACAGCAGCCATATATGAGAATGAAAAAGGTGTCGGTGAAGGTATTCGCAAAGCCCTCGCAGAGACATCGCTCACTAGAGAAGATCTGTTCATTACTTCAAAGGTTTGGAATAGTGAGCTTGGATACGAAGCTGCTTTAGCCGCCTATGAAACAAGCTTAAGCAAGCTCGGCTTGGAATACCTCGACCTTTACCTCATTCATTGGCCTGTGAAGGGCAAATACAATGAAGCATGGAGAGCGCTTGAAACCCTATATAAAGAAGGACGGGTAAAAGCAATTGGTGTGAGCAACTTCCATATTCATCATCTCGAGGACCTTATGCAGACTGCTACAATTAAACCAATGGTAGACCAAGTCGAGCTTCATCCACGATTGGCACAAACCGAGTTGAGAGACTATTGCACAGCACAAGGCATTCAAATAGAAGCATGGTCGCCGCTAATGCAAGGTCAGCTGTTGGACAATGCAGCCTTGCAAGGAATCGCCCGCAAACATGGTAAATCGGTTGCCCAAGTCATCTTGCGCTGGGATCTTCAGAACGGCATCATTACCATTCCGAAGTCGACAAAGGAGCATCGCATAGTCGAGAATGCCTCGATATTTGATTTCGAGCTATCTTCAGAAGATATGGCGCTTATCGATGGTCTCAATGAGGACACACGCGTCGGCCCAGATCCAGACAACTTCAATTTCTAATTGAACAAAAGGAGCTGCCCCATAAGGTTTAATTGCCTTTGGGATGATCCCTAGCTTGTTTTGTACGGGTTGCCAAGGGATGATGTAGGCGTTGTGGTTCCAAGCCCAAACCGAGTCATAATAAGGGAACCGGGGTCCTCTATTTCTGTTTTATCTTGAATGTCACCGCAATAAAGGAATGGAGTTCCGCTATGTGACTATAATCTTTAGAAACACGATCAAGGAGATCAATTAAAGGATCGTGCATCCGCTATAATAGGATAATCATGTGGTGCACGGACAATAGAGGAACAGGTTTCCTCTATTGTCCAAAGGTATGTTTGTCTGGAGAAGGTCAGCATTAAATTAGGACTACCTTTCTGTAAACATGAACATAAATTGGGCTTGTGGAGCAAGAAACCATGGAATAGAAAATAGCGGTACAGGAACAGCCCCCTGTACCGCTATTTTTCATGTTGTCCGACATTTCCATTCAAAGCGAGCTGTCTCTCCAGCAAACTTACTACGCTGAGAAAGCCCCTTGTAGTTCTACCTATACGATTAGATTGCTTTACTGGGCTTTCTTAATTTGCTTGCTTCTTAATTGTCCGCAAGCAGCATCAATATCCGCGCCATGTTCTAAGCGAACACTGCAGCTTACGCCTTGCTTTTTCAGCGTATCATAAAATGCACTAACCGTTTCTCGGTCGGTTCTTTGATATTGACTGTGTTCATCCACCGGATTATACGGAATCAGGTTGACATTCACCAGCGGACGCCGATCGCCAATTAGTTCTGCAAGCTCTAGAGCATGCTCTCTCTGATCATTAACATCCTTCAGCAAAATATACTCCAGTGTAATTCTCCGTTTCGTCTTAGCCAGATAATAGTCGATAGCCTGCATTAATTTCTCGATCGGGTAGGCACGGTTTATTTTCATAATTCGCGTCCTAAGCTCATTATTAGGAGCATGCAAGGAAATCGCTAAGTTCACTTGCAGATCGCTGTCCGCGAACTCCATAATTTTATTCGTAAGACCGCTCGTCGATACGGTAATATGCCTTGCACCGAGCGCCAACCCTTTGCGATCTTTAATAATGGTAATGAACTCCACCATGTTCTGGAAATTATCAAACGGTTCGCCAATCCCCATCACGACAACATGACTGACTTTCTCCCCTTGTGCCATCGCATCAAGATGAAGCTGAACCTTCATAATTTGTTCGACTACTTCGCCGCCCGATAGATCACGGCTTTTCGCTAATAAGCCACTTGCACAGAAGCTGCAGCCGATATTGCAGCCTACTTGAGTCGTTACACAAACTGACAAACCGAATTTATGTCTCATCAATACCGTTTCGATTAGATTGCCGTCTGAAAGCTTGAACAGAAACTTAATCGTGCCATCGGCAGATTCTTGTTTGGTATGCTCGGTCAAAGATGTAATGTAATAATGCTCCGATAATAATTGAATACAATCTTTATTGACATCAATCATGGCTGAGAAGTCTGTAACCCGTTTCCGATAAAGCCAATCCCAGACTTGCGATGCACGAAATTTTTTATGACCATATTCCAAAAGCCAAGCTTCCAGTTGATCAAATGTTAATCCATAAATGGATTGCTTATTCATTCGTTACCCTCTTTTCAACACTTCTACTTGGGAAGCCGAAGCTAATCATCTGCTTATTATTGTGCCAAATTTTCATTATTAACACAAGGGAAGTTCAATGCCAATTGAAAGAAGCCCTCATCCGTAGATGAAGACCTCTAGCATGCCGATGCAGAAACGGCTTCACCTGCCGTATTTTGGAGGCGAAGCCGTTAAGTTATCGTTTATTTAAGCCTCTGTGCGATTAATAATAAGTCCGTTACTTAGCTTGCTGCAATCCACTTGTTCACTTTGTCTTCATTAGCCGCAATCCATTTCTTCGCGGCATCTACTTCACTCATACCGCCGAAGATATCTACCATGACCGATTCCATATCAGCAGGAGTCCATTCGAACTGGTCAAGGAAACGATACGCATCCGGATGGTCCTCTTTCAGTCCCAAACGTACGAGTGTGTGAATTTCCTCATCTCCGCCAAATACACCTTTAGAATCTTCAAGATATTTCAAATCCATCTTCGCGAACATCCAGTGCGGTGTCCAGCCTGTTATAATAATGGGTTCTTTTTTTGAATAAGCATCTTGAAGTACTTTGGCCATAGCAGCAGATGAGCTCTCAAGCAGCTTCCAGTCCTTTAAATCATATTCCTGTATCGCATTGCTCGCTTGCGTCATAATTCCAGCACCCGGCTCGATACCTGTAATGGTATTATTAACTTGTTTGCCTACTTCTGGTTTCTTCAAATCTTCAATAGAAGTGATATCCATATAAGTGGGAACAGCTAGTCCATTCTTGGTGCCTTTCAAATTCGTTCCGAGATCCTCGAACTTCGCTTTGTTAGGCTCGTAATAATTCTCGCCGTGCGTGCTAGGCAGCCAAGCTGCAACCATAGCATCAGCACTGCCATCGGCAATACCCATATACATAGGGCCTGCATCAACTTGCATCATTTCAACCTTATAGTTAAGCTTGCTCTCCAGTACTTCCTTTACGACATTCGTACTCGCGATCTCAGAATCCCATGCTACATAAGCAATGGAAATATCTTTGGCTTTCTCTTTGTTGGTTCCGTTGCCGCCCTCATTCGCCGTGTTCGCACATCCTGCAAGTACCAATGTAGTCATAATAACAGCTGACAATATCACATATAATTTCTTATTCAAATTACATCATCCCTTCTTTTTTTTCTTCACAAGATTTTGTGTCATTCGATCCAGAATAATAGCAAGTACAACAACCGCTAACCCCGCTTCGAATCCAACGCCAGTCTTCGCTTGAGTCACCGCTCGGTAGACATCCGCCCCTACCCCTTGCGCTCCAATCATCGAAGCTATAACAACCATCGATAAGGAAAGCATGATCGTCTGATTAATCCCCGCCATAATCGTTGGCGTTGCAATAGGAAGCTGAAGCTTGTACAACTTCTGCATTGGAGTCGAGCCAAACGCATCTGCGGCCTCGACCAAATCACTAGGGACCTGACGGATACCTAGATTGGTTAACCGGATTGTAGGCGGTATGGAGAAGATCACGGATGCAAACACACCCGGTACGACACCAAGCGAAAAGAAAGCGACTGCTGGCAGCAAATAGACAAATGCCGGCATCGTCTGCATGAAGTCCAGAATCGGGGTAACTACTTTCTGGACGTTATTATTCCTGGCACAAAGGATGCCAAGAGGGACACCGATCACAATAGATAAGAAGGAAGCCGTTAGTACTAGCGCCAGCGTCTCCATCGTATGCTCCCAGTAACCCAAATTGTCCACTAGAAGTAGACCGATCAATGTAAAGATAGCCATTCTGAATCTTCCGATAAAGAAAGCTAAACAGGTGATCACTAAAATCATAATTAATGGCGGCAGAAAGTTGAATGCCGTACCAAGACCATTCACAATGGACCCGATGACTAACTTAATGAAGTCAAACAAGGGTCCAGCATTCGTCTCCAACCATGCTTCTATAGCTTCCAGCCATTCACCAATGGGTAATTTCGGTATATTCATTAAGACTCACCCGTTTCTGTATCTGATCCTGAATTGCCATTTAATGCTGCAAGAACAGCTCCTCGGATAATGATCCCCACTAGACGCTTCCGGTCATCGATAACCGCCACAGGGATTTTCGCATTACTCACCACATCGAATAGCTCACTAAGCAGAACGTCGGGAGATACCGTTGGTGAATCACGAATAATAATATCGCTTAAGGATTGTCCCGATTTAAAGGCCGCTACTGAATCATCCGCTGTAACGACACCCATAAGCTGACGGAATTTATCGACCACATAGAGAGTGGAAATTCCACGATCTCTCATCAATTGCAGAGCAACCCTAGGTCCGCGGTCAATCGTAATCGTCTCGGCACGGATCATGACATGAGCCGCTGTCAGTACTTTAGACAAATCTACGTCCTCGACAAAACGCTCAACGTACTCATTCGCAGGATTCGTAAGAATCTCCTCCGGTGTTCCAATCTGAACGACAGCTCCATCCTTCATGAGCGCAATGCGGTCACCAATCCGAAGAGCTTCATCTAGATCATGCGTGATGAAAATAATGGTTTTCTTCATCGTCGCCTGCAGCTCCAGCAATTCATCCTGCATATCCTTGCGAATAAGCGGATCCAATGCGCTGAAAGCTTCATCCATCAGAAGAATCTCAGGATCATTTGCCAAACCGCGGGCCAATCCAACACGCTGCTGCATCCCGCCGCTTAATTGATCCGGATGGCTATCCTCCAAGCCGCCCAATCCTACTAGCTCAATCGTTTGTTTGGCTTTGTTGCGACGCTCTTCTTTATCTACTCCTTGTATCTCCAAACCTAACTCCACATTCTCCAGCACCGTACGATGTGGATACAGAGCAAACTTTTGGAACACCATGCTTATCGTTTTGCGTCTAACTTGACGCAGCTCCTCTGAACTCAATCGGACAATGTCCTTCCCGTTAATGAGCACCTTACCTGATGTAGGTTCAATTAATCGGTTTAATAACCTTACTAAAGTGGATTTCCCACTGCCGGACAGTCCCATGATAACGAAGATCTCGCCTGGTTCGATCGCAAAGCTAACTCGGTTTACCCCGACTGTTAGTTTTGTTTCTTTAGCAATCCGTTCCTTTGACCAACCTTGGTCCAGAAGGGCAAATGCCCGCTTCGGATCATTACCGAATACCTTGGTTAATGACTGGACTTCTATGATCGCCATTGTATTCTCCCCTTTCGATTCATTCCCATCAGCTCTAACTTGCGACTTATATAGTGTAGACTTCACAACTTTTAGGGTCAAAAAGCATAATCATCCGTCTAGTTCGTACAGTTTAAACTTTACGAACTGTATTTAGTGTATGCTCCCGTTTCCTTACATTTCCTCCGAGTCTTCGTTCTTTACTTATATAGGAGTATTTTCTACAATGAATGATAGGATTATACGATCTATTTTATTGGTTGAAACATACCTCATGTTTCAGGATAGGGAGAGTACGGAATGACAACATTCGATGGGTTAAATGAAGAACAACTTAAGGTGATCGAAAAATCGCGTCGACGCGTCATCGATTCTATTGGTAACAACATGGATCTCTATGGGGTTACGATGTCTATTGGTCATTTATATGGACTTATGTACTTTCACGAAGGTCCTGTCACACTGGACAAAATGGGTCAAGAAATGGGTATGAGCAAGACAAGCATTAGCACCGGAATGCGTACCCTTATTGATTTGAAAATGATTAGCAAAACGTGGGAAAAGGGCTCGCGGAAAGACCTTTACGAGGTGGAAGAGGATTGGCATCAGAATTTTGTCGATTACTTCTCCATTAAATGGCGAAAATCTATGGAGATCAACATTAGCTCCCTAAATAAATCATTGATAGAACTACGCAAACTACGTGAGGAGTATAAAAATACGGAAGCGGTGACTGCCCAATTGGATCTTGATATTCAGAAGATGACCAGAGCGCTTAATTACTACAAGTGGTTAGGACGCTTTATCGATTCATTGGAATCAGGGGAAATATTCGATTGGGTTCCGAAAGAGGATTAGCGACTGTCTGAGGTAAGCCTCATTCCGAGGTTCTTCTGTCCGACGTCCTTGGTTCTTTTTAGTGCGATTCTGTCAGTCTGAACTATCCACGCAAACCATACTCAGCGGCGCATTGACATAATAGAGGAACTGCATTCCGCTATTCTACATGCGCTGCACCACTCCCTCATACTAGCGGAAGGACGTTCCGCTATCCTGCCATATCATTCACTTTTTCAGCCTTTGCTCGAATATTGCGGAACACGGTTCCTTTATTTCTGGTAAAAATAAAGATTTGGCATAATAAAGGAACTCTGTTCCGTTATTCATTCAGAAGTCTGTCTAAAAACTTAATCCCGCTATTCCGAGGCAGGTAACAATCCGTAAGGTACGGTATTACTCGAAGGATGACTTTCTTATCATACAACCCTGGACTATCGTTTTATGGTATTTATTGGTCATTTACGGTATATTAATTATGAAACAGCGTTTTACTCTGTGAAACAAACTATTCTATTCTATGAAACAAACTGGAGGGTGTGTCGAAGCTATGGACTACTCATTTTCGGGGATTGATCACATTCAGTTAGCAGCGCCTGAGGGCTGTGAAGCGTTAGCGAGAAGTTTTTTCGCAGACTTATTAGGTTGGACAGAGCTGCCAAAGCCTGAAGCATTGAGGGCACGCGGCGGTGTTTGGTTTCAATGTGGTATTCATCAGGTTCATATTGGCGTTCAACGCGATTTTGTCCCTGCTGCCAAAGCACATCCGGCTTTTCAAGTTATACATCTAGAGAGGTTGAGAAGCTATTTGCTATCTAATCAAGTCACAGTTATTGATGATGATGCACGAAGTGATGAGGGTGTGAAGCGGTTCTACGTGAATGATCCATTCGGTAATCGCCTTGAGTTCCTTGAATGGCAGTAAATTTTATAGGTAGCTGTGTGCTTCTGACTTCCAGATCACTTTCTTGGAATCATTCTGCTTCGGTGATGCCTCCTTATTCACCTGCACGAATATAAAACCTCCCACGACAAAGATAAGGATCAGTACTCCGGCTGCAACTCCTAATTTCCTAAGCATATTCACATTCCTCCTCCATGCAGTTAATACCTATTTATCATTCTATTCCTCACAATAAATGAGGATAACGGTCTTAAGGCTGCAACGTACCTAGACCTTAGCCGTGGAAGCAATCCGTTGATAAAAGGATTATAATGGGACAAGAGTACTCGCCTTGACGATGCAGCTTCCATTTAACTACGAAAAGAGGAGATCACAAGATGGTAATCGTAACAAACCGCATTAAAGTTAAAAAAGGAATGGCGGCGATGATGGCCCCAGGATTTACTGCTCCAGGTCCACTCGATATAACGAAGGGTTTTGTTAAAGTTGAAGTATTACTTACACAAAACTTAACCGATCATGATGAGCTCAATGTAAATATGTACTGGGAAACACATGAGGATTTCATGGCTTGGAGAAATAGTGATGCCTTTAAAGCAGCTCATAAGCGTCCAGAGCCAAAGCCCGGCGAGACTCCCAAAGAATCACCGATTCTTGGCAGTGAACTCATTACTTACGAAGTTGCAGCTGTGAAAGAAATCGCCAAATAAACAGGAACAAGTATAATTAATTCCTAATAAACGGCTGCTGTCCTCCAAGGATGCGGTCTTTTCTTCGTAATATAAAGAATTTATAAGTTTCATCCTGTTCATACGCTTAGGGTATTGCCGTGAACATCATCATGTTATCATGGGAATATATACTAGAGATGGGGAGGAGCAGACACATGGATAAGTTTATATTATTCATTTTAGCGGTAGTCGTCATTATCGTAGCATTCAGCGCATTCGCCAAGCGAAAACCAAACAAAAGAAAGTTAATTACTCCAGCCAATATACCGATTCCTGAACGATTAGGGGTTAGACAGGGCTTACGTACAACTTTTCGCAATCAGATTAAGTCCTTGCAGACTGCAATTCCTAGTGAATATGCAGAACGAATAAAGATTAGGTTTCTTCAAGAAAACCCTAACATTATTGACCATGAATATGATTTATTGTTCCTCGAGCTGCAACGTTACTTCCTAATGTGCTCGCTATTAAAACAGGTTCCGATGTTCAGTCCTTCCGTGGATGAGGTTTGGCATACGATGATTATGTACACGAGGGAATACGATAAGTTTGGTCATGACTACCTGGGTCAACCCATTCACCATTCCCCTGCAGACAAGATCTCTTCCGATCCACATGGGAGGGCATGGTTCGATTTACTCTATACGACTCTATTCGATCATACAAAATATAGTAAGCATGCATGGGGTGGTTTTTTCAGGCATCCTCTCGATAAGAGCTTTATTCAACAATTCCAGATGCTGTCACAAGAACAAATTAGGCAAAATCATTTCCGTGATCAAGCAGACAAAGCTATCGTAGAGGCTGTCATTCTTACTCTTCAAGCTAGCATTAACTCCGCAATGAACAAGCAATATGATGCCAAATCATCCGCAGAGGCGCGCGTATCGGATAACTTTGTTCCCTATATGGCAGGAGCAATGATCTTCTACTCCATGAATGCTCCCATCGATGACTTTGACTCTCAGATGCATCAATTAGACGAGAAACACTCCAACGGCTCCTCCAACTCGGGCTGCAGCAGCAGCGGGAGCTATTGCAGCAGCAATGATAACCATAACAACAGCAGCTGCAGCAGCAGCAGTTGTAGCAGTAGCAGCTGCGGCGGCGGCGGCGGGGACTAAAACAAAACAGGGTTATCCATAAGGTGTAATTACCTTTTGGATAACCTATTTTGTTTGTTAGAATAAAAGCACTTCTACTATCTAGCCCCTTGATTTATTGCAACTTTCGCTAGATTTGCTCCGTCTCTAATCTTGTGAAATCATACATACAACGAGGGGACTGTACAACATGAAGAAGAAAACTCTAGCCATGATGCTAATGACGACCCTATTATTGGGAAGCATACTGACAGCATGCTCAAGCAACAATGCAACGAACGGCAATAATCAGACAGCTGCGAATGAAGCAACAGTCAGCCCTGAAGCCACTATTAGTCCAGAACCAACGGTGGAACCGACTTCTACTACAGAGCCAACGGTTAGTGCTACTCCAAGCAGTACGACAAAACCAAGTGCTGAGCCAACGGCTAGTGCGGAAGCGAAACCTAGTACGACTTCAAAACCAACCAAGGAGCCTGCTCCTAACAAAAAACCATCAACTAATGTAGAATCGAAACCTAGCCATACACCAAAACCTATTCAAACACCTGCTCCAACTAAAAAACCTACGCCAACCAAGGCGCCAGTAGAAAAAATGCCATCCGCCTCAGACATGATTGATGGGATGCTGGAGGAAGTTGAGCAGCCTAGCCTCATGACTATGGACGCCGATATGATGAAGGACACTTATGCGATCGATGCCAGTCTACTTGAGGAATACTCCATTCGTTTCCCTATGATGAACGTCAAAGCAACGGAAATCGCCGTGTTCAAAGTTAAGAATTCGAAAAATATCGATGCTGTAAAAGAAGGAATGGCTAAGCGTGCAGCAGGCATCCAAAAGCAATTCGAGACTTATCTTCCAGACCAATATGAGAATGCCAAGAACTATAAAGTAGTCACTAACGGCAACTATGTTTTGTTCATCATTTCCGAGAGTGCATCTGATCTAGAAAAAGCATTCAATACCTATTTCGATAAGAAAAAATAAGAGATACATAGATTGGGTTAGCTTAACCAAACTTAAGTGACACACTCTATTTACTAGTACGCGGACTCAGGTTCCGCTATTTGTCCGATTATAGTCATTTGAGTGTTTAGGCGGACATGAGATCCGTTATTACCTATTATTCGGGTGAATTCAGGGCCCTTATGGGGAAATAACGGATTCTCTGTCCGCATAGATCAACATATATAGCTAATTTCTACAAATAACGGATTCTCTGTCCGCCAGATGTTCGATTGACAGGGATAAGCAGTTGCCACTGGACCGCTCTTATTTATTGGCTTCTTTTACAATACTGCTTGTTCATTCAGAGCCTCCCATTCCGAACGCAGCATCCCCATCATTAGACGATCATACGTTTTCCCATCCCGTTGAACGGCTGCCCGTACTCTCCCCTCATGTTGAAAGCCGGCCTTCTCATAGACATGAATGCCTTTGGCATTGTATTCAATCACATCAAGCCCTACACGATTCAAGTTCAATTCATGAAATGCATAACGAAGAATTAGCTTTAATGCGTCACTTCCATAGCCCCTATTCCGATTGCTGGCTTCACCAATCCCGATAGCAAGAACCCCTATGCGGTTATTCCATTCCATACTGTGGATGGATACGAACCCAATTAATTCGTCATCTTCCAACGTTCTCAGCCTGAAATACACCTCTTGATGATTAGGCTCGCTTTCTGATTCCATTTGTTTCTCTGACATCGGCACAGCAATATCGGTATCCACATTGCGGAGATACTCCGAATCCTCCATCCATAATGCCATGACTTGAATATCTTCCGCTCTAGGCGCCGTCATTTTTACCAATTCTCCGTGAAACAAGTTATTCACTATCCTCGCCCCTTTATGTTCTATATCTATAGAATAGTCTTGATCCGACAAAACTTCCATATTATCCTTATAAGGCAGTAACTATCCTTAGAGAAAAAGAAGAGGTACTACGATGGCTATACTCCAGATTGATCAATTAATGAAAAGACAAGGAAACACATTGCTGCTGCCAACGATCAATTTGCAGATTACGGGCGGTCAATGTGTCGTTATTCAATGCAACAATGAGCTCAGCAATATGCTTATCCAGCTGCTCCTCGGTGCCGTCCCTGCTTCTAGCGGAAAAGTACTCATTGAAGGAGCAGACTTACGTCATAATTATAAGCAATATTCACATAAAATAGGCATTTCACTTCTGAGCGATGGACTCTATGAGCGTCTTACGTTAAGGGATTATCTACTATTTTATAAAAAACTATACGATGTAACGGTCTCCATTGATGACGCGCTGCGCAGAGTTGGATTATGGGATCAAAAAAGCAATAGAATCTCTACGCTATCTCTCTCGGAGCGCAAACGTCTGCAGCTTGGCAGAACGATTATACATAATCCTTCTTTGATTATATTAGAGGAACCGGAACAGAACGTAGATATTGAAACCCGTATCATTATCAGGCGGTTGATTGCTGAGCTTCGCAATGAAGGCAAAGCGATCCTAATTACAACCTCCTATCTTGAAGATGCTGTCTCGATCACTAATGAAGTGTATCGACTGAATGAACATGAGCTTAAGAAGATAGAAATAATTGATGAAACACAGCCCGATGCCAATATCGAATATGACGTGCCCGATACGGATCAGCACAAACATGTTCCGGTTGAGGCCGAGGAGGAGCTATTGCTCCCAGATCCATTGGAGAATCAAACGCAAGTACAAGAAGCTGAAGTTATCTCTCCGGCTCCCGTTGAGACCAGCAGACCCGTTCGAGTGGAGAAAATTCCAGCTAAGGTAGATGATAAAATCATTCTGTTCGACCCGACAGAAATCAATTTTATCGAAAGCAGCGAGGGCGTCTCCTTGCTTCATGTGAAGGGGGCCACTTTCCCCTGCACATTTACTTTAAGTGATCTTGAGGACAAGCTGAAAGCATTTGGCTTCTTCCGCTGCCATCGATCCTATATCGTCAATCTACAAAAAGTACGTGAAGTGATTACTTGGACACGCAATAGCTTCAGTCTTATTTTGGATGATGACAAGAAAAGTTCTATTCCACTTTCCAAAGGAAAATTTGATGAGCTGAAAGCGATTCTAGGTATCTAGATCGCTTTATTCTTGCTCCAAAACATGCTCCATTCACCGCCACAACGGTATCATTCAACCCCTCATATACTCTTTTCATCCCGGAAATACTGCGTGGTTGCGCGGTTTACCTTAATATTGGTGTTGCAAGAGCGAAACCAACTGTTAAAGGAGCTAACGGGATGAAATATGAGATTGAAGTGAAGCAATTAGTGAAAACATTCGGTAACAAATCAGCCCTGAACGGCGTTGACTTCCATATTAATAAAGGTGAAATATTCGGATTATTAGGTCCAAGCGGATCAGGAAAAACGACCATGGTGAAAATCCTAACCTCACAGCTTCATCCTACCTCGGGTACGGTTCAAGTGTTCGGAAGAGATGCGAGTAAGCTGCAAGATCCTGCGGAAATGAAACGAATTGGTATTCTCACCGACAATAGCGGCCTCTATGACCGCCTTACCATTTATGATAATTTGGAGCTTTTTTGCAAGCTGTATGATGTCAGTGTGAAGCGTATTGATGAAGTGCTTGAAGAGGTCAATCTGATTCAGGATAAGAAAACCATCGTTAAACAGCTATCTAAAGGGATGAAACAGCGGGTCACTTTGGTACGAGCCATGCTGCATAAACCTGAGCTTTTGTTCTTAGATGAGCCTACATCTGCTCTTGATCCTACGAATAAACAACAAATTCATGAAGGCTTGCGCAAGCTAAATAAGGCAGGAACGACGATCTTCCTAAGTACACATGATATGCAAGAGGCAGAGGATCTCTGTAATCGGCTTGCTTTTCTAAACAATGGAACCATCATGGCGCAGGATACACCACAGAATCTAAGGATTAAATACGGGGATTCGACGATTCGCATTCTACTGAAGAATGGAAGCCTTATAACGGTGAATCAGGATGAGGCCGGCGCACGCATGATCGCGCAATATATAACTAATGAACAACTACTGTCGATTCATTCCAATGAACCAAGCTTAGGAGATATATTCGTTCAACTTACAGGGAGGGCTTTACAATGACATTTTCGATAAAACGTGTAAGTGCCATTATAGCAAAGGACTGGAAGGATCTGCTTAAGAACTCTTATATTCTTATTACGATTTTATTGCCTTTGGGCTTCGCGGCTATGCTGTCGGATGTGGACCCATCGAACACGAGTATGCTAAGTATGCCGATCAACATTGCAATGGTGATGACAGGCGCCTTCGTGCAGGCAACCATGATGGCTGAGGAAAAAGAGAAGAACACCTTGCGTGTCCTGTTGCTGTCACCTGCTACCACGATGGAAATTATGATCGGCAAAAGCTTCTTATCGTTTATTATTACGCTATTTGTAGCTATTGGATCGATTCTTATTAGCGGAATGCATGTGCCTGAGCTGTTGTACTTCTCTCTCATGACCCTGCTGTCACTGATTATCTTTATCGCATTCGGTACCATTATAGGACTAATCTCACGTACCGTTATGGAAACATCTATTGTTGGTTTGCCTATTCTGATCATTTTCACTTATGGCTCGATGATAGGAGAAATGTTCAACAGTCCTGCTCTCAGCAACCTTATTTCTTATCTGCCGACTGAGAACTTCTCCGCCGCACTCGTAAGCTTAGGTCAAAATGGCGGCTTCGCAGAAGTCAAATGGAATCTGCTCAATATGCTGCTTTGGACAATCGGAGTATTAGCCGCTGCCATTATCGTCTACCGTAAACGCCGCTTTGATAAATAATAGAGATGAGGAGTTATAATATGAACTCAAAACCGGTTAAATTTATCTTTCAGATGATCCTCGCTGCTGCTATCGCTTTTATAATAGTTGGTGTAATCAAAAATCTATCCTAAGATCAGATAACTGATCGGAGAGCATTCCTGACAAAAAGCATAGATCAATCTGTAATAGCATATAGAAACAGAAGACCAGATGAAGTACTACAGGCTTCTCTGGTCTTATTCGCTCGCTATTACTGCTCTACTATCCTTTGCGTTGCTATCCACCGTTATTCTTCTCAGTATAAATCGCCCACTTCTCCTGACAAGCTTACCATCCCCCTCTTATACCTAGCCTGTTCAGCCTCAGCATACTCTACCTTCGAATGAAGCTCCTCTGAAATATGATAATCATATGCACCTAAACGTATCGCATCTCTCAGCTGATCAATGGTGTCACAGTCCTGTTCAAACCGGTTGTACACACTGCCGTACTGCAATGGCTGATGGGTATCACTGCCTGCCACGACTGGCAATCCAATAGTCTCTGCCAACCCTTTTACTTTCGCCTCCATCCCTAACCCATAATGATGCAGGTCTCTGCCGTTCAGATCAAAGGCATCAAATCGGGCCAACAGCTCCGGATTCACATGATAGAGGGGATTCAACTCGCGATAAGGATGTGCTCCGATACAAATACAAGCGTACTCCTCACTCAGCTTCAATAGAAGTTCTGTTTCTATGAAATGGCCTTCTATAGTATGGTCTTCCAGCCTCGAACGAATGGCAACGATATTCTCCCTTGTTCCGATTAGCAGAATATGCCCCTTTTCACGCACATCAACCTCTATTCCTGGAAATACTTTTACCCCTTCGACCCTGTAATGGTCTCCCTCATATCGGTAATGACGGTCTAAGCTATCATAAATATCATGAAACCGTCTCGTGTTAAAATGCTCCGTTAATGCTATGGCATCCAGGAATTTGCTAGCTTCCTTCATCATATTCCGGAAGTAATCCATGGAAAACTCCATATTCTTCGACCATTTGGCATGTGTGTGCAAATCGATTCTCACTTCATAATCGCCCCTTTACCACAATCATTATGCTGCTCTATGCTCATTATATTGAAAATTTATTTTCATGTAAAACGATTTGAAAAAAATTAACGCAAAAACAATATTGCGTTAACGATCTGATAACAAACCAACCCTATTCTGTTAGAGAAGACTTGAACAACACCAAAATTTGTAGGGGGAACGAAAATGAACGCTGGAACCATGAGCAAACGCTGGGAGCTGACCTCGCAGCAAAAACTAATGATTTTCATCTTATCCATGTCCTTGTACGGAATTTCGAACATGATAACCGAACTTATACCGGAATTAAAGATTGGTCCGATTGAGCTTAAAGTCGAATATTTCATTTTCATTCCACTACTATTCGCTATTCTGTTCAACCCCCTGTATGCGGCTCTTGGTGCTTGTGTCGGAGAAATTATTTTCGGTGAGCTGCTGCTAGGTCAGTTCGGCGGACTTGGCGAGTTAGAGAAATTCATCGAATTCTCACTCGCAATATTAATCGCTGGGATGCTGGTTAAAGACCCATCGAACAAACGTCAGTTGGCGATTGCAGCCTATGTGGCTATTGGGATTGACCAGCTACTCGGCACGATTGTCGATATCGGTAAAGTATATTTTGGCATCGAAGAGTTCGAAGCTGTTCCCGGACTACCTGAAAGCATACTGGCTATCGAGGGGTTTGCCTTCCTTAATGCCATGATTGTATCCGGAACGTTATTCGCTCTACTTCCGACGTTATACTTGGTTCCTCGTCTTTACGGCAAGGTTGAACCGCTTCTTGGCATGAAGCCCCGTGATGGTCGAGCTGCCTCTTCCCTTGGCGACTTCGTGACACCAAGATTGCTGCTGATCAGTATTCTACTGTTCGTAACGGCAGGAGCAGCAGAGTTCTTAGCTGAATCAGATATTAACTTCATTGACTGGGAATCGGATTTTATAGCAGGTATGGGCGATGGAGCGATATGGATTAGTATGGGCGTTGCCGCAGTTATCTTCGTCCTTACTCTAATATGGGCTCTTAATAGAAGATCAGGTAAACGGAAAGGAGAAGCCGCTTAATGTTGAATCCAACAACGGAAGAAAGACCGATTATTCAGTTGAGCAACGTGACCTTCCGTTACCCCGGTGCATCAGCCAATTCCTTGAACCAAGTCAATCTAACGATTAATCGCGGTGACTTTATTGCCATTGCTGGAAGCAACGGAAGTGGCAAATCCACACTCTGCAAATGCTTCAACGGTCTAATTCCTACTTATTATTCCGGAGATATGGAAGGCATGATTAGCGTTAATGGACTGCTTACAGCAGAACGCAGTGTTGCTGAGCTTTCTAAGCATGTCGCCTATGTCTTCCAGGATTTTGAGAATCAATTGGTTCGTCCTACCGTCTATGACGAGGTCTGCTTTGCACCGCTTAATTTCGGCAACGAGGATTATAAGGAGCGAGGAATGCGTGCGCTTCAGATGCTCGAGATCGAGCATTTGAAGAACGATTGGATCTGGCAATTAAGCGGTGGACAAAAGCATATGGTCGCATTGGCCGCAGCATTGGCTCTGAATCCAGAGGTCATCGTCGTTGATGAACCAGTAGCTCAGCTTGACCCTGCCCACGCACGAATTATCTATGAGAAGCTCCAATTATTAAACGAGAAATATGGAAAAACAATCGTAGTGATCGAGCATCATACCGAATTCATCGCCGATTACTGCCATAAGATCGTTCTGATGGAAACAGGGGGCAAAGTTCGCTGGGTGAAATCCGTATCCGAAGGATTGTCAGCTGTCTCTGAACTGAATGAGATGAACATTCAGCCTCCGCAAGTGACTCAAGCGTTCCATGCCCTTCAAGGTAATAACAAGTTGGAACAGGGAACCGTGTACCCAGTAACCATTGAGGAGGCAGTGGCCCATTGGGGACCACAGTCGCGGGGAGCAAATCCTATTCCTACACAGGTTTCTCATGAAAAAGAGCAGCCCGAACGCTCATCCATCCGTGAGCCGCTTGTCCAATTCAAAGGAGTAACAAGTGGTTATCAAAGCATAGATCGCAAGAAGAAGCCCGTACTCCGTGGAATCGATTTGGACATTCACGCTGGTGATCGGATTGCACTAATCGGCAACAACGGCGCTGGCAAATCTACCTTGCTGCGATTGATCTCAGGACTCCGGCGTCCTTGGGAGGGCAATGTAACCGTCTGCGGGACAGATACACGCAAGAGTAGTCCAGAGCAGTTATCTGATCAAGTTTCCTTCCTTTTTCAGAATCCAGAGGAAATGTTCATCGCCGACAACATCCGGCAGGATGTAGCCTTCTTCCTCAAGGCTAGGAAACAGCCGGACATTGAACCATACGTGGATGAGGTGTTGCGCAGATTCAAGCTGACCGACCTGCAAGAAAGAGATGGACGGCTGCTCAGCGGCGGACAACAGCGTCGAGCGACGCTCGCCATTGGAATGGCGATGCGCCCGACCGTTATGCTGCTGGATGAACCAACCGCAAGTCTCGATATCGCAAGCCGAAGAGAAATGACTTTGTTATTCGATCAGCTTCGTGATCATGTCAAAGCCGTTGTCGTTGCAACACATGACATGCAGCTTGTAGCCGATTGGGCTACTCGAGTAATTGTTATGAATGAAGGTCAAATTCTTCTTGATACAGATAGCCGCACCGTATTCCAGCATGCTGATATTCTCGAAAAAGCGGCATTAATTGCTCCACAGATCGTTCAATTAAGCGGCCGTCTGGGCATCGTGCCTACCTGTTTATCGGTGGAAGAATTTATAGCTCATATCCAACAAAACACGCTGAGCGAGGAGGTTCCCTATGGAATTAGCTGAACAGACACATAAACCGACATTTTGGGAAAAGCTGAGCGTTGAACGCATCAAGGTCGAGCTGCTGCGTACCGCTTTCGGTCATTCGATGACGTTCCTGTCCAAGTTCGACCCGCGGATACTGATCGGATGGTATTCCTTCTTTGCCATCGCTCCGTGGTTCATTCATAACAAGACGGTACTAATCGGCATGCTGCTGGCAATCGCCATCCTTACCTATACCTCGAAGCCAAGTGTTCTCGTGCTTATTGTTCTAGCGTTCGGACTCGTCTCGGATACCGCTTATATGCTGATCGTTTCCTTGGCTTTCGGTGGTGGACTCTCTGCCGCATGGGCGTTGTCTACACTAACTCTTAAGCTGCTTGTAATCGCGCTCGCGAGTATTGCGGTATTCTCCAGTATGGATCCTGAAAAGCTTAGTGATGCGTTGCTTAGTCTAGGAATGCCTGCTCAATTCAGCTTCGGTGTAGCCTATGGCTATCGGATGCTTCCAATTCTTATCGAGGAGTATAATAACCTGCTTTATTCTTTTCGACTGCGCGGACGTGCTCCCTCTCACAAGGGTTTATTAGGCTGGCGAATGCTTATCTACACGGGAAAAATATCGGTACTGGCTTTTTATCCGCTTATTCTCAACACGGCCAAGCGCACGCGGACAACGGTCGAGGCTTTGGAAGTAAAGGGCTTCACTTATGCGATCAATGATCCGAAAGTTAAGCGGATTAAGTTAGCCTATTTGAAGGTACTTCCTCGAGATTATGTCTTCCTTGCCGTGTCTGCTATATATGTAGCCTTCTTATTCTGGCTAGGCAGCCAGTTCAACTTATAATGATAGGAGAATGCAACAATGAAAATTGATCTTCACTCTCATATTAAACTATCTAAAAAAACCGAGTTTTCCTTAGCCTATTTCCAAGAATCTATTCAAGAGGCAAGACTTAATGGTCTCGACGCTATCGCTATGACTGAGCATTTTAACACGAATCGTTTCTATGACATCTATGAGGAATTAGACCGCCATTATACGTACCGAGAGGATTATTACGACGTAGACGGCTTCAAGGTGTTCCCTGGATTGGAAGTCGACGTGCAATTCGGGGGTCATATCCTCGTCATCGGTACTAGAAATTCTATATTGGAGCTGCGTTCCAAGCTTGAGCCTCATACCGTCGTTGAATCCTTTGTGAAATTCGAGCAGCTGCTCGATTGGTGCGATGAATTGTCCCTGCTCAGAATTGGAGCTCATCCGCATCGGGAGAGCAATCCTCTCACCCAGCATGATGCCGCCATGCTAAAGCGGCTCGATTGCTTCGATCTCAATGCCAAAGACTTGTTCACATACGGTCCTGATATGCGGAATGCAGTAATCGAATTGGCTCATACGATTGGAATACCGGTGGTTGCAGGCAGTGATACGCATCACCCGCTTCAGTTCGGAAGTGTGATGAATCAATTGGATGCTGATTATACTCGCATTGCCGATATTGCTGCCTGTCTTAAACAAGGGCGTTACCAAATCGAAGTATCGGCTTGTCTAGAGACGAAGGTGAAATCCGCTACCTTGATCAAAAAACTTTTGAAACAAAGCGGTAAAGTTCTCGTGCAATAAAACGAATTGGACAAATGAGATGAAAAAGATACAATATGAGTATTACTTTCGCGGTCATCATGGCTGGTTACTTACTCTATGGGAGGATGCCCATGAACAAGCTTGAATTCGAGATTCCCATTCATCAAATGTCCAAAAGTCAGCAAAAAATTGCCGATTTCATATTGAAGTCACCGGAACGGATTCCTTTCTATACAGAAGAAGATATTGCAGCCAAGGCTGGTGTCAGTATTGCCACCGTGTCGCGATTCTGGAAAGCTATCGGCTATGACAATTTGAAATCGTTCAAGAAATATTTGCAGGAAACACAGCATTCGACTCCCGCACGCAAAATGCAGCATGTCTTGGAGCAAACTGAACGGGAAGTTGTCGCACAGATGATTACTTCGGCTGCAGTGAATCTGGAGGAAACGGCAAAGCGTATTTCTCGTCAAGCGTTCGACCAAGCGGTAGAAGCATTGAATGATGCGGATCAAATATTCGTACATGGACCAGGCGCTACATCCTGCTTGACCGATTTATTGCGATTCCGGTTGAATCGGATCGGCATGGAAGTGCGGATTATGGCGCAGAGCGGTCATGAATTACTGGAAAGCCTTGTCCACGCGGGACCGAAGGATGTCGTTCTTTTCTTCGGCTTCGTCCGCAAGTCTCCTGAAGCAACGGTCATTCTAGATCAAGCAGCTGAATCTGGCTATACGACGATTCTCGTTACGGATCTACTTCTATCGGATATGATCGATGACAGCGATATTGTTCTTCAAGTGGATCGAGGTGACAGGGATGCGTTTCACTCCCTTGTCGCACCTTTGGCAATCGTGGAAAGTATATCTGTCTCATTAGCTGGTCAACGCGGAGAAGCTGCGATGGAAAAGCTTAAGCAGCTTCATGCGATGCGCAAGCAGTACGCTTCTTTGTTGCCGAAGTAGTGCCGATGGTGATGGTTGGATATTCATGTTCATATCCAAAAAGTTGGGTATTTCCGGTTGCTGCGTAAATTATTGATTAGCAATGCAAAAAATACGATGATCACTGATCCAATTAAAACAGGCGAAATCAAATAGCTCCAACCGAAGCCGCCCAACATCACAACAAGTGGATCTGCCCCTGCTGGCGGATGCGTTGTTTTCGTTACCATCATCAGGGCAATCGCGAGACCAACAGATAAACCAATCGCCCAAGGCTCATTACCAATCAAATGATAGGCAGCTAAACCAACGAATGTGGATACCAGATGTCCGCCAATAATATTGCGCGGTTGTGATAAAGGCGCGTTCCAAACACCAAACGCCAACACACAGCTCGCTCCGAATGGAGCCATGAGCCATTCCGTTGATGTCATATTGGTTAAAAGAACTAGTACGGAGATGGTTAGGAATCCACCGACTAGCCCTGTTAGTGAATCTTTTATATTGATCTGTAGTGGACTTCTCCCTGTGCCTTTCATTTTGGATAAATAACGCATATGAGTTTCTTCTCCCTCGTTATCTTTGTATGATTTATTATTTCTCTCCTTCTACTTGCCCTTCACTTGATAGGTAAATGTAGACCAGATGAAGTCAACACTTCGCTGGTCTAATGTTATATCCAGCAACTCAACTTAAAGTATGATTGGATAAAAACCATTGTTAATATATTGAGCGAATGGAATATGTCCTCTCGACTTCTCATCGCCTACCAGTGATACACCCGCCCCCGTAATTTCTTCCACTACCTCAAAAAATCCTGAGCAAGCTTGGCATCCGCCTTTAATAATTCCGGTCTTCATTACTTGTTTATACAGTGCGTGAAACGGATGGGCAGCATTGCTAAATTCATTGGGCCATTGTGTTCCCGCTCCATCAAATAAAATTTCAACTTCATAACCGGCTTCATGCAGCTCCTGCCCATATAATAATCCATGAGCTGCCTTACCTAAATCTTGTTGATTCGCTTGAATAATAATGACATATTTATTTATTGCCATTTGGACTCCTCCTCTATTTTCAAAGCCTGTTTATCATACGTCTAGAACTTCGGATACTTTTATTACTGAAGGTTCTTTTGTCACCTCCCTTCATTGTTCTACAGAGCCCGGATTAGAAGGAGAATATTCAACAAACTCCCAACTTAAATCTGTACCATTGTCAACAAACAAAACCTCATCAACCTTAAATACAAGCAGACGTTCCGCAGCCGGATATTTAGAAATTTTATTCTCATCCCAACTAATTTCGGACCGTCCAGTTAGCTGTAAAGAATGCCCGCTTAGAAAATCAATAAATAGTAATCCCGTGCTCGGATTGCTATAAATATTACCTAGAGTATTGAACATCGAGTTGCCAAAATAATCAGGAATAATAAGTGTTCGCTCATCCATTACTTGGACAAACCCTGGCGGCCCTCCTCGATGGGAAGCATCCACATCTCCCGCTGCACTCACACTTCCAATAAAGAACGTATCAGACTTGCGAATCCAGTCTTGCTGCTCAGGACTCAAACCTTGGCTTCGGCATTCAGAGCTTTGAAGTCTTTGATAGACACCATTTGCATGCAAGTATCTATTCTGAATGTACTTAGGACAGTTGCCATAAACCTGTGTCGTAGTTATCACTAACCAGCCGTTCTCATCGAAGCTCCCTGTGCCATTAATTCGCAATCTGATTCTCTTGCTCAGATCAATAACTAATAAACCAAGCTCATTATTCGAGTTCAAATTCTGAATCAGTGGATCCCCCAACACCGGACTTGAGCGAATCACTAATTCCCCCTTATCATTCACATACAGAAAACCAGGCTCGCCTGTTATAATCGAGCTCCAAACTCTGCCACGCTCATCAACAGAGGCTGTTATAACCAGTGATTGCCTTCCGAGAAAAGCGACTGCCCCTTTAGGAATATGTTCATTTATAGACCTGCTGTTTCGCTCTGCAATAATCTCGACACCGGCCATCTTTTGTACAGCCAGCTCACCCTCATGGTACACATCCGTCATTATATTCACCTCTTATTTAACCATCATTACCAATCTACGGGTATTATAACGAAATTAAATTAACGTGTAAAGCATAATTTTGGGTATTAAAAAACCTTAGAATTAGATTCTAAGGTTGATGAACTCGAACTATAATTTATTTTTGGCTTGCTGCCGTTCAAGGTAAGCAGCTACCTTCATTCGGTTGCCGCAGGTTTTCTGGCTGCACCATCTTCGCGTATTATTCTTGCTGTTATCATAAAAGTACAGAACACAATCTGAGCCTTCACATTGTTTAACCAATGCAAGATCATATTGACTAATAAAACCGATAGCTGACTCTGCAAGAGGTATAAGGATATCATCCGATGTTTGAATTTTAATATGGCTTTCTTGATCAAATCCACTATCCTTCTTGACAAGCTTCGTTGTAATCACCCGTTCTTTGAGTAGGTGATTGATCGGTTCTAAATAGATATCCGCAATTTCTTCTCCAGTATTGCTTGTATCAATAATAGCTTGAAGACTGCTTCGCAGCTCTTTAGCAGCCTCCAGAGCTCTTGCTCCCTCGCCACTATTTCCCCATCGTTGCTCGTATAGCTCCACTTCTTCTTTACTTATATAATCCGCTTTCCATAACCAATCAAGTAAACTAGAAAAGGTTTCGAGTAGATCAACTGGTTTACCAGAAGAGGATATGTTCGTATTTATAAAGTCCACGACAGGGTGATTACCGATATAATAAAAGGTTGGCGGCATTTTTTTGGGCATGCTTCATATCACTCCTTCTCATTACGCCCTTATGTGGGCTAGGCTTGATCTTTGCGATAAAGCTCGCGACTCTTATAGCCCGCTCCAAGAATCATCTTCATTTCCTCCCGGCGCTTAGCTCTGGTATCCTCTTGCTTCGCACTATAGACATAACGCGCCCAATCCTTGCGATACCCAGGGGTAAGTGCTTGATACATGACAAGCAGCTCGGGTGTATCCGCCAAATCCTGTTCCACAGTTGGAATTAAAGCAATATAGTCATCCACACGTTGGCTCGATTGAGTAGAAGTCTGTCCTTTGCCGCCAGCATCTTCCTTCAGTCCGACCACGGTAAACACATCATCCAATCCAACCATCCGGGCAAATTTAATACTGCTTGTCCCGACATATCCACTCTCGTCGCTGCCTATTCCGGCAAATAAATCATCCCGATGAATAAAGCTTGGGTAGACCTTGTTTCCCTTCTTAGGATAAGCTGCGAATAGGTAACCATTGCTGTTGAGATGCCCGTGTTCAATTACTTGATCAACTAAGTCCTTTAATGATTTCATGTCCAGCACAAAAGCAAATATAAGATCATAGCCCGCATGATCCCCAAGCGCGATGTCATAGCCTGTCATCCCCGTAAAATAATCCGTTCCTTCAGGCTGATTTAAGACCGCTTTTTGATTATATTTTTGTAAATTCAACTTTTCTACTATTGATTTAGTCATTATGTTTCATCCCCCAGTGTATTGAGATGCTTGCTACTTATTCCATTAATTATAGCCTATAAAAGCAGGCAAAATGAAATAAAGAAAGAACCCTTGCGACAAGGGCCCTTTCTTCCATTTATCTATGCAACTCTTATCTGACCTAAGTTTTAATTGAACAGTTATTGGGCCTTCATCCCAATCCGCCGTAGTTTCATTGATACTCGAACGTCAAATGTACACTCCTTGTACAAAGTGCTCCATTTCTCGGTAGTTTTGACATGTTCATTCCAATAATGAGGTTTTTTTGCCCTCACATACTCACCAAATCCGAATATATCCGATCCTTTCATTTGAGTTTTTTTTATGAAGTCCGAATAAAACTTTACTGAAACTTCTTCTTGTTTCTGTTCGATCATTTTCAGAACATCAGGATTGTTAATCTTTAATTCATCACTAGGCTTAGATTCCAAATTAAGCTCAATAGCAATAGTAATCGTGAAATGTGGAATATCGTCCTTTATCTGAACATCAATTTTTGATCTACGTTGCGTAGCATTAGTCATCACAGTTTCGGATGATCCGTCCAACTGGACATATACCCGATAGCCCGCAGGATTGATACCCTTTACTACCATATATCCTGCAATTTCGAGCGGCTTCGTTATACCCACCATATAATCACCAACGAAATAAGCTAGCCCTTTTATCTCTATATTATCCTCTTTCTTCATTTCCACATACGGTAAAAATCCTTCCTGCCCTTTTTTAGACATATTACTCCAAAATGTACCAATATAATCTTTGGGAAACTTCCCTAATCGAATACCTTCATCTAGAGTTGACATCAAATATAGGGTAGGTACCCGTTCAAGCTGTGGAGCAGCCTTCATAAACTTAATGGCATTCCCTTTGGAGATCATCAACCAGGCCATTCTGCGCACTTCCGGATTACGCCGAAAATAATCATTCACATCTTCGATTCCTTTTTTGGCCACAGCCTCGGACACAACAATGACGCGTAGATGTCCAAAAAAGAGTCTGTTGGAAACCTGTTGTTGCAAATTCATGATCGCATCATCAATGCTATGACCAACTACATCGATAACCCATACCGTTTGATTTGAGCCCTTGTTACCTCCACTTTCACCAGGCCCGAGTGGAATTCTGCCAGGCAGGGCTATTTGAACGGCAACGCGTATCATTCCTGTTTGTGGCGCTGGAACCGTTCCCCGCATATGAGAAATCTCATCCTCCTCTTGTTCGGCTTTCTCTGTATCTGCTATGTCAATGGATACGCCTAATACAACTGCTCTCTCTTCAATTTCAAGTCGATCCCAGCAGCCGGTCAGAAAGGGAATGAGAATGAACATACAGCACAACATTTTAATGATTTTGATCCACGCTCTTGTCCTCAACACGATTACCTCTCTTCTTGCGTAGGATTAAAATCACCAGTAATAGACTTCCAAAGGCAATGATGAAAATACCTCCATATTTATTGCAATACTAGTTCAGCCAGTAATAAAACGATTCCAACTATAATATTTAACCATCCGATAATCCGAGATACTTTAAGCTCTTTGTTTAATCCCGATAATTTAAATCCTTTAACATCGATTTGAAGAATAAGCATTCCGCTAACCATCCATAGGAATATAGCGTAATTGAGATAACTGCTTGTATAACCCTCACCAAACATACTCAAATTGCCTCCTTGGTTTTTTTACGGAAGTCTCTCTATTTTCTCGTGGATTCTCTCAACACAACGAAGACGTGCTAATGTCCAAAACAGAGTTTTGGTCAGAAAGGGGATTAGAATGAACTTACAGCAGCATTTTAACGATTCTGATTCATGCTCTTGTCCTCAATACGATTACCTCTCTTCTTGCGCAGGATCGAAATCACCAGTAATAAACCGGGATAGCCAATTGTGATGTATAAACCGAAACGACCGACATTTTCAATGATTTCATACATTTGTATTATGTTTGGAGGAAGCATGGCCATCACAAAGACAAATGGCAAAATAAAATAAGAGAATAACTTATGTTCACGAAGCCGAAACAACTTGCTTATGGAATAGACTGTAAGAAAATAACTGGAGTACAGCGTCGTAAATACAGCAGTAACCCAAACGGCTAAAAATGCAGCGTCTAAACGTTCCAATATATTAGCTGGCAAAGATGTGGCTTTCGCTAATTCTAGTGTTGGCCAAAGCAGATTTTTGATCTCTTCTGCACCGAAAACACTAACCGCAGCCACAACGATGACAACATAAAGTCCTCCCGCAATAAGCATTCCCCACACACTTGCTTTCATCGCCTTCTCTGGTTTCTTCATAGCTGGAATGACCGCTGTTAATATAAACGACCCTTGGAACAAAGCAGCTATGGTAAGCGTACCTGTCAGCATTCCTTTCGATTCATTCCCCAATATCGGCAGCAAATTGATAGCCTCAGCATTTTTCAATGATAGTGCAACGATGAGCAAAACAGGTATCAAGAGGAGTGGGAAATAAAAAGTGTGAATGTAGGAGAAGGTTGTCATATCATGCCGAGTAGAAATAGCTGCGAGTAGCAGCATCACGATAACCGTTACTTCAACCGGTGTAGACCTCAGGACTGATGTTACGACAACTTCACCGAATTCTCGCGCGGTCAGAGAAGTAAGTACTCCAAAAAAGGCAATGATGAGAACACTTCCTAACCAAGCAAATCCTTTTCCGATGATATCCTCGCTATACTGAATGATCGATTGATTTGGAAATCTCATCCCTAGTACAGTAATCAACATTAAGCCTATAAAAGCAATTAAAGATCCGAGAAAGGTAACGAATGGAGCCCCGGAATCTGCAACACGAACTGCAAAAAGTGGAAGTGCGAGAACACCTACCCCGATAATAGTGCTAACGAGTATAGCAGCAGCTTGTATAACATTAATCTGGCGAGATTCCATGGTCATCTATCCCTCCTGTTGATTCTTGTCGTTCTGCGGATCGAGCACGTTAGTACTCGCGTTCTTCATCTCATCATATGTGTTTTCATCTAGTTTAGTGGTATCCATAGGCTGGAGGAAAGACGGTCTCTTGTTCATCCACCATAATGGTCCCCTAATAAGCATATCCTTCATTCCTTGAAATTCTGCAGGAACAAGCGGGCTGAGATAAGGAACGCCAAAAGACTTCAAGGAAAGAAGATGGTTAGCAATGATGATCAGACCGATCATGACACCGTAAAGTCCAAAAATCCCCGCCATAATAATAAGTGGAAATCGGAGCAATCGCAGTGCGAGTGCTGCGTTATATGCCGGTGTTGCAAACGACCCGATTGTGGTTAGGGCAATAATAACAATGGTAATCGGACTGGCAAACCCGGCAGACACAGCGGCTTCTCCGATGACAAGAACTCCAACGATAGAAAGCGCTCCACCTACTTGCTGCGGTAGACGAATCGTCGCTTCACGCAATACTTCCATTGATATTTCAATGATTAACACTTCAATAACCGCCGGAAAAGGTACCCCTGCTCTTCCTCCTGCAACTGCAACCGCAAATTCCGTCGGAATCAGTTCTGGATTAAAGGAAATGATTGATACATAAATGGCTGGAAAGACCAATGAGAAGATTAAAGCAATCAATCTTGCCAACCGAATCCAGCTCATTAAGACAAACCGTTCGGTGTAATCCTCTACCGTCTGATAGAACTGGCTGAATACGGTCGGAACAACCAAAGCCAGAGGTGAACCGTCTATAAGGATAGAAACCCTACCTTCCAATAAGTTGGCAACCACTTTATCCGGCCGCTCCGTATACTGCACTTGAGGGAAAGGTGAATAATGATTATCCTCAATAAACTGCTCCAGATAACCAGAATCCAGCGCCCCATCGATGTCGATTTTAGAAAGACGACTGTTAACTTCCTTCACAAGATCCGGGCTTGTAATGCCCTCCATATAACAAATGGCGACCTTCGAATTCGTCCTGCGACCAATTTCCATCGTCTGTATGCGAAGGTCAGGTGATTGTAGCCGATATCGGATGAGAGATAAATTGGTGCCTATTGGTTCAACAAAGCCTTCGCGCGGACCTCTGATAACCTGCTCGGTCGCCGGCTGTTCGATGGAACGCTTTTCGATATGACGTGTAGCTATTAAAAATGATTCATCAAGTCCCTCAACGGCAACGACGGTCTCCCCTCTTAAGATACCCTCGACCAGATTCGTGAGTTGTCCTTCTAATTTACTCTGACTATGATAAAGAGCATCATTCAGTATTACGCCCTTTAAGTGCCCAATTTCTATAGACCGCCCTTGAAGATGAGTTGGAATATACATAAGTGGTTTAACAATATCGACATTAACCGAGTTTTGATCAATCATATTTGAGATATAAATAATGACTGCTGGATATTGCCCGAAAACACGGAACCGACGAATCATTAAATCTTCGCTTATTCCGAAGATACCTTTAATAAACGCAATGGTATCTTCGATATTAACGTTTATTTCCTCGCCCTTATGTTTGTCTAAAACTTTACTTGGACCGGTGATAATCGGATTCAATTTCATCTTCTTGATTCTTCTGCTTGGCATTTCTACACCGACCAATCGTCATATGATGATTTCCCCTAATTTGTATTGGAAATATTTATTACTCTTCAGTTTTCACAACATATAGAGGATTTAATCATCATGGATCTTTATCAACAACTTCTGGGATACACCCCATGCTCTGATCACTTGCAATAGGGTAAAACACAATAATCACTTACTAAATTTGAGAAACCATAAAAAATTGAGTAAACTATAAGTAATGAAGGAGGAGACTTACTATGGCCAATTCGGCAAGCAATATGGAAATAGGAATCAGTACATTTTTGGAAACGACACCCCACCCGGTGACAGGGGAAGTAATTAGCCAAGCCGAGCGGTTGCGCAATGCGGTTGAGGAGATTGTGCTGGCGGATCAAGTCGGTCTCGATGTCTATGGAATTGGGGAGCATCACCGACCGGATTATGCTGGAACTGCACCTGCTGTTGTACTTGCAGCCGCTGCTCCCATGACCAAGCAGATACGGCTTACAAGCGCCGTTACCGTATTGTCCTCGGACGATCCAGTTCGTGTATATCAAGCTTTCTCTACCCTGGACGCTCTCTCTAACGGCCGTGCTGAAATCATGGCAGGACGAGGCTCATTCACGGAATCATTCCCGTTATTCGGGCACAGTCTGGATGATTATAATGAGCTGTTCGAAGAGAATTTAGAATTGCTGCTTGCGATTCGGGAATCAGAGAAGGTCACTTGGCGCGGAGGTCATCGCCCCGCTATTCATAACTTGGGAGTCTACCCAAGATCGGTTCAGACCCCTTTGCCTGTATGGATTGCTAGCGGCGGGAGTCCACAGTCTGCTGTTCGAGCTGGCATGCTGGGTCTGCCGATTGCGTTCGCCATTATTGGCGGTATGCCCGAGAGCTTTGCTCCACTAGTTGCCCTCTATAAGAAAGCTGCTGAGCGGGCAGGACATGATCCTGAGAAGCTGTCCATTGCGACTCATTCGCATGGTTTTGTTGGTGAAACGAATGAGCAGGCAGCCGAGCTGTTCTTCCCTCCAACCCAAGCTCAAATGAATATCCTCGGTCGTGAGCGGGGATGGGGCTCAAGTTACGACCGATCCACGTTTGACGATGCACGCAGCCTTAGAGGAGCACTCTATGTTGGTGATCCCGAATATGTCGCAGAGAAAATTCTTTTATTGCGCAAAAATCTAGGCATTAATCGGTTTTTCCTGCATGTGAATGTCGGCACGATGCCGCATCGTGACATCATGCGTGCCATCGAGCTTCTGGGCACCAAGGTTGCTCCAATTGTACGCAAAGAGCTTGCAAGACAGGCAGCAGTGGAGTAAGGCTATTAGGGGCTGTCTCTTGGTATTGCAGATTACTTTTTTGTATTTCAAGGTAATGACCTACTCGAACACAACATTTCTCTGTACGAGGACTGAGATTCCGCTATTTGTCCAATTTTAGTCATTTTCGTGTTTTGGCGGACAGGAGATCCGTTAATACCTATTAATCGAGTGAATTCAGGGCTCTTATAGGGAAATAACGGATTCTCTGTCCACATGGATCAACCTATATAGCTATTTCCTACAAATAACGGATTCTCTGTCCGCCAGATTGTTCGATTGACTAAGATAAGTAAGTAGCTTGCCACAACTCACTCCGTCCCATTTTCATGATTAAGATTTTCTTGTAACGACTTCGTGCAATCACCCATTGTGGAGGAGCGCATCACTCGCAGCGATGAGGTCAGAGGTGAGGGTCCCAGCAAGTATAGACAAGAATAGAAAAATAGCCGTACAGGACACCTGTACGGCTATTTTCATATTTCCCACTATTTCCGTTCCAAGTAAGCTGTTCCTTCTGCGAGCTTTATGCTTTGGAGACTACCCCTTTGTAACTAGTTCAGAGTGTCAAGCATCCTCAACAGCATGACAACCGATTCTGCTCTCGTCGCAGGAGCATTCGGAGCAAATCGATTCCCTTCGCGTCCGAGAATAATACCTTTCTCTACTGCGATGGATACATAGCCTTTGGCCCAAGCAGGAATATCTGCATCATCCACAAATGAGTTTTGAGCATTGGCCTGCTCTTTTAATTGCAGGGCACGAACGAACATAGCCGTTATTTCGGCACGGCTGATCTTCGCTTGAGGACGGAAGCTGTCATCCTCATAGCCGGTAATAATACCTGCTTTTACTGCAAGAGCTACTGATGATTGAGCCCACATGCTAATCTGATCCTGATCGGAGAAGGTCGTTGCCGCTGCTTCGCCCTCTAACTGAAGCGCATGAACAAGCATAACTGCGAATTCCTCTCGACTGATCGTCTGATCCGGCAAGAAGGTATGATCAGGATAGCCGTTAACTATACATTGTTGAATGGCTTCCGTCACTTGTTTCTCCGCCCAATGCCCAGTTATATCTGTTACCTGAACGTCGGCACAGGAGGACGGTGCCTTGTTGTCAACGGCAAACACGGCGAATTTCGTAAAGTGATCGACTTGTGCGACGAGCTTGCCATCCTTCACTGTACCGCCAATCTCGATCCATTTCTTTTGGTTTTCATCAAAATAGAAAAGGGATGGCTTCTGATTGTTGCCGACTTTGCTTGAATCGAATGTGATGGTGATCGTTACAGACTTCTTGAAATTAGCTTTGAAATTTTTCAGAATTTCGAATACGGAGCTGATTAGCTTATGTCCGGAGGACAGCTGCAAGCCCGAATTGTTCTTCATTTTTTCGATCGTTAGTCGAAGCTCCTGGTCGGTTGCTCCTTCCGGAATGTAGACCGAGATTTCCTCTCCGAGCTTCACGGTTCCAGAACCCCCAGCTTTCAGGGACGACGTGATGCTTGTTGGCGGTTCAACACTTGTGCCACCGCCGCCACCGTTGCCTCCGCCATTGCCACTCGCCTGAACGGTGACATTAATTGTAGATTGAATGCCATCTGGATTGAGCACGCCTTCCGGCAATTCCAGTTCACCTATAAAACTATATTTGCCCGCTATTGTACCGTTATAGGCTGGTGATCCATTATTCCAGGTCACCTTCACTTCCCATGTCGAGCTATCACTTAGCGTGATTTGAACCTCTTGCGGCAGCTTCAAGTCTTCTAGCTTGGTTCCATAAACTACCGAAAGATCCGACCATTCTTCAGTTGCTTCTACTAGAAGAGGCTCTTCTACCCCTTCCTCCGCCTTAATCGTCATAGCGTTGCTTGCTTCACTTTCATTATGCAGTCTATCTACAGCTGTAACGATATACGTATAAGTCTCGCCTTGCGTCACTTGTTGATCAATGTAGGAGAGCTGCCCGTTGCTCTTACGCACAGTAGCCGCAATATGTGCCGGATTGCCGGTGTCTATAGCTTGATCACCAACAGAACGGTAAATGACATAATAGGCTGTGCTGTTGTCATCATCTTTCCAGTTCAATTCAATACGGCTTGCTTGAGGGGTTGCCTTCGTCATACTTGGCTTCTCAGGCGCTTCCGCATCTAACCAAGGCATTGCTGGGACGAGTGATTGATGTTGATATACGTCCATAATCTTTTGCCTAAGCTCTGTCTTCGCTATTAAATCTCTAGTTGTAAAATGAATGCTGCCTTTCACTTGCTCGTAATTTAAGTTGAATTTCATTTGATTCGGAATTTCATAAGGGTCTACGAAATTCGGATTATCATCGACCTTATAATCGGCATGACCAATATAGAGGTGGGCATTCGCATCATTCTCTTCTATTAAATCACTCCACCATTCTACTAGCTTCTCATAGGCTGCAGGGGCAAATCCGAAATTCCAATATATCTGAGGAGTCACATAGTCAATCCAACCCTCCAGCACCCACTTACGAACATCTGCATGAAGATTATCATAGCTAGGCTGACCCGCATTCGTATCCGATCCGGCTGGATCTACGCTCTTGTTCCGCCATACCCCGAATGGACTGATGCCAAATTTCACATAGCTTTTTTCTGCTTTGATCGCTTCGTTCAGCTTCTTAATCAAGGTGTCTACATTATTTCTACGCCAAGCATTAATATCGCCCGGGTAATCAGCCCCATACAATTCATAAGCCTGCTGATCAGGGAATCCTTCTCCATCAAACCTATTCGGGTAGAAATAGTCATCGAAATGAACGCCATCAATATCATAATTTTTAACGACTTCCATGACACTGTCGGTAATGTACTGTATCACCTCTGGAATGCCCGGATTATAATACAGCTTCCCGCCATATTCCATAACCCATTCTGGATGCAGACGTGCAGGATGATCCTCAACCAGCTTGCTGAGATCCGTATTCATACTAATTCTATAAGGGTTGAACCAAGCATGGAATTCTAGATTCCGCTTATGGGCTTCCTCCACCATGAAAGCCAACGGATCATAACCAGGATCTTGTCCTTGTACCCCTGTTATCCAATGAGACCATGGAGCGAGCTCCGACTTGTAGAACGCATCCGCAGTTGGCTTCACTTGCATGACCAGCGCATTCATTCCAATAGATTGATGGAAATCGAGCAGATCGATATAATCCTGCTTCTGCTGTTCGGGATCCTTCGTTTTTGGCCAATCGATATTTTCTACTGTTGATATCCAAGCCGCTCGCAGCTCTCTTTTGGGAGGCTGAAGACCTGGTTTGTTCACAACAATCGTATAGAATGCACTTTTTCCTTCATATTTCGCAGTAATAAGGGACACGCCAAGGGACAGCCCTTGAATGAACCCATTCCCATCCACGCTCGCAACATTAGGTGTGCTGGATGTAAAGGTAACGCCCTCCTGCAACTCGACCTTTTCAGTGCCTGTGTTATAGGTTGCCAGCACCTTAGCTTGCTTCGATCCCCCAATCTCGATAGGCGCTAGTCCTGATAGTTCAATACTTTGAAGGATCGGAATCGGCATTTCCACACCTAGCTCTATAGAAGAGGAAAGATTGCCGTAAGTGGCACTAACTACCGTTCTGCCGATCCCCATCGCCTCTATTAATCCGTTCGCATCAATTGTTGCAATCTGCTCATTCTCGCTTATATACGTAGCTCCACTCAGAATACGAATCGATTCAGAGACATCCTTGAAGGAGGCGAACAAGTCGGTCTGAGCCTTCTCACCTGCCCTTAATTCACTATCGCCTGTAAAATAAAGCTGCTCCATGACCGGTCCCTCGTCACTCACGACTAACTCGTAAGTTGCGTTCAATGCACCGTAGGAGGCTGTAATTGTTGTTGCTCCTCCGCTTAAAGCAGTCACATTCCCTTGTTCGTCCACGCTTGCAACCGATTCATTACTGCTGGTGAAGCTTACTCCTCCGTCTACCTTCTTCGGGGCGGTGTAGCCTTCACGTGTCTCAAATACTTGCGCAGTCTGAACATCACCTGTCTTCATAGGGGTTAATCCGAGCAAATCCACGCCATATAAACCTCCTGTATCCCCATAAAACACACTTACACGGTCAAAATAAGCGGTCCCTGCCGTTTTGTTCAACTCATTGGTTTGAACAAAATAAATCCGACGAAGTTTAATAGGGTCTGTAAAATTCGAGTTAGTTAATCGTGCAGGAATATTAATCGTTACGTACTTCCATCCCTTCCAGTCGAAGCCTGCCGTAGAAGTAAAATCGGAAACATCAGCTGTCGTATTAAATTCCGCACGCAGCCAGTGCTTATTGTTTCCATCTCCATATACCCACAGCCCCAGCTTGGTTGGCTTGCCCTCTAAAGTTCGGAAATTGGAAGTGCCCGGGTCCAAAAAATTAACATAGGCAGCCGCCGTTCCTGTTTCTTGACTGATAAGATTATAGCTAAGTTTAGCGGATTGCGAACCGTATATCACCGGCTCTGGTCTGCTTGCAAACTCTAATTTTCCTGAGGCCTTAATAAAGTTAGCTGAGAGGTTGCCGCCATTAAAATCCTCAACTAATCGGACATTCGGCTCACTAACTACGGCTTGGATTTGTTCGAATGCTGGATCAATGGCGGTCTCGGAATCACTATTCATGGGAATAGGATTAGCCGATACAGAACTGGAAGCGCTTACAACGATAGAAAGTAGGAATGTTATTATTACGCTAAGCGAAATCATACTTCTTCTTCTATGAAACCATTGTATCAACGTCTATTCACTCCCTCATTATTCATACTTGCAGCTAGAAATAGTATTTAACTGCATAAAGTTTTGAAATATTATTTCACCACCCACAAAATACTTTAATATAAAATTTCATAATGTCAATTCCTTTTTTTGCACAAGCTTGCTTGTTTAGTGAAAAACAAAAAAAGACGATCTCTTCCCGATAGTATCGAGGAGTAATCGTCTACGAAGCTAATAATCATATAGAATTTTAGAATTTAAGCATTCAGCAAGCTCATATGAATTTTAACTACCGCTTTTTTGATTTTCATGGACGGTTGTCCCATCCCTGGTCTATGAATGTCATGGGGGAAAAAGACAGCGAACATACCTGGCTTAAGGTGAAGCGAGATTTCGTCAGCGGAAGGTGCATACAGCGCGTAATCCTGTTCACTGTCATAAGGTTTAACAGCCTCAATATCATCGCTCAGTGAGAAGTAACCGATTGTTTCTTCCCCTTCAATGAGATATTGAAGATCGATATAGGACTCATGCTTCTCGGCAAGATGATCTTCGGATGGCTTCGCATCGAATTCCATCACCGATACATACATCTGATCACCATTGATCTCTGTACGTCCTAGAGGAGGATTTCCTTTAAGTATTTTCTGAAGTTCTTCCATTGCTGTTACGATAACTTTATTCTCGTATTTACTTTGATCTTCCCATGATGACATAGAACCCAAAATCATGATCTATTCCTCCAATATCGTACCCTCGTATAGTCAGCAGGCTGTGCAACAGTCGCAATAACTTAAAGCAATTTCACGGCAACGGACTCCGCGGTACTTTCCTTATTCCTTATCGATTCTTCATAAGCTCTCTTGAAATATTCAACATATAACACATCTAGTAGGTAAAGCTGTGAAATCTTCGCAGATAAGGAACCGCCCTGCAGAGGGCCTTCGTTCGCTCCGCAAAGCAATGTAAGATCAGAATATGAGGTTAATGGCGACTTCACGAATCTAGTAATGGAGATGACGGTAGCTCCGCTTTCTTTCGCTTTCTTAGCCACTTCAATCGTATCCTTGGTCGAACCTGAATAAGAAATAATAACGGCGACATCCCGTTTCGTCATCAAAGCCGCCGACATCATCTGCAGATGGGAATCGATCGTGCATTCCGTTTTGTTGGTGATACGCATAAATTTGATTTTGGCTTCCATAGCCGTCATTAACGAGGAACCGACGCCAAAAAATATAACTCGTTCTGCTTGAATTAAGTGGTTAATGGCTTGGTCCATCTTGTCATGATCAATTAAATTAAACGTTTCATTCAACGCACTAATGTTAGATGACAGCACCTTGGATGCAACCTGATCGATCGTATCAGTCATTAGAACTTTGTCGGTAAGCTGAGGAATTTCATTCTCCACCGTGATGCTATGTGCCAGTGCAATCTTGAAATCTTGATACCCCTTATAGCTGAGCGACTTGCAAAACCTGAATATGCTGGACTCGCCTACTCCGCAAGCGTCTGCGAGATCGGTAATTGACATGTATACGACACTCTTCGCATGATCAAGAACGTAGTCAGCTACTTTTATTTCTGTATTAGTCAGATTGTTGTACTTGGAATGAATTGTTGTGAAAATATTGATTGCGCGCAACCTATCACCTCCTTTAATCCAATACGTTCAGCGTAAAAATAACGATGCCGCGCCTAGCAGACCTGCCTTATTCCCAAGGGAAGCCTTGCGAATGGTTACGTTCGAGAAGCTAGACATAATTAAATCTTTGGTTTGCTTCTCAACCAACCGAACGAGGTGATCTTGTTCCATCACTCCGCCCCCAACGATAATCGCAGAGGGATTGAATATATGAATGAGTGAAGCCAATCCGGCGGAAACTTCAACAACCCATGATTCTAAAATTTGTTGTAAGGTATGATTGCCTGTACTTATTTTACCAAAAAATCCTTTCCCGTCTACAATTTCCGGATCAGCCTCTTGAGCCATCCGGATTAAAGCTGTTGTAGAGGCAAATGTTTCATAATATGGTTTTCTCGCTCCGCCTTCCATTCCAGCAAGCGAGTGGGTAAAGATATGGCCGAACTCCGCTGCTGAGCCGTTAGCTCCGCGGTAAATTTGGCGATTCATAACGATCGCTCCACCAATACCTGTACCAAAGGTTAGACATAGGAAATCCTTAAATGATTCGGCTGCACCGAAGCTAGCTTCGCCCAGCGCAGCGGCATTGACATCATTCTCTACTCGAACAGGTTTATGAAATCGCTCTTCAAGAATTTCTCTGATCTTCATACCTGTGTAGTTCGGAATATTCTCATTCGCATAAGAAATATAGCCTTCATCGGCATTCACTTGACCCGCCGTACTGATTGCGATTGCATCGAAATGATCATACTCTTCCATCTGGAGAAGCAATCTCTCCATGAGATGAGGACCGCCGAGATGGGCTTCAGTGGCATACTCCTTGAACTGAATGATATTGCCTAGTTCATCGCAAATCCCCATCTTCGTGTTGGTCCCGCCGATATCCGCTGCTAGTATTCTCATCCCCATGGGCTATTCCACAACTTTAGTGAATCTTTTCGTTATATCCATCGGTCTTGTAATGGCCGAACCCACTACTGCCGAATAAATGCCTAGATCAAGTAATCCCTTCAATTCCTCAGGTGTTGAGATACCGCCCTCTGCGATGATGGGTACGGAAATATTCTTAACAAGCTTCTCAACGAGTCCGAAGTCAGGCAATGAATTGCCTTTCGTCGCTTCTGTATAACCACTTAACGTAGTTCCGATAATATCAAATCCAAGTTCTACGGCTGTGATCGCTTCCTCATACGTGGAGCAATCCGCCATAAAGAGTTGATCCTTGTACTTTTCTCTAATGGCTGGGAACAGCTCCGATATTGTAGATCCATCAGGTCTAATGCGGTCAGTTGCATCCATCGCTATGATATCAACGCCTTCTTCGCAAAGCGCGTCGACTTCCTTCATCGTAGGTGTGATGAATACAGGACACTTACCATAAACTTCTTTAATGATACCGATGATCGGCAGATCAACCGTTGTTTTAATCTCTTTAATATCTACTACGCTGTTTGCTCGAATCCCCGCAGCTCCGCCTAGGAAAGCGGCATACGCCATTCTCCCCATAATATATGGGCTATGCAACGGTTCATCGGGCAAGGCTTGACAAGAAACGACTAGCTTCCTATTTATCTGTTCAAGTACATTTCTTTTTGTATTCATTCGTGTCCACTCCACAACTTTATATTTATTCCTTAACCGCTCCAGCTGTCATTCCTTGAGTAAAGTACTTTTGGAACATGAGGAAGATAATTAGCATTGGAATTGCAGCAACGGTAGCCCCCGCCATTTTATAAGCAAAGTTCGGATTAAGATCCTGCATCAGTGTTGCTGTACCAACCATCAAGGTTTTCATATTTTTCTCTTGTCCAATAACTAACTGCCACAAGTAATCATTCCATACTTGAACGAAATTCAAAATAAACAATGCACCTATACCTGGTTTGATAATAGGCAGCATAATTTGCATGAACGTTCTCCACTCGCCTGCTCCATCAATTCTAGCCGCTTCTCTTAAGGCATTAGGAGTCGCATCGAAAAATCCTTTGAGCAGGAATACACCAAATGCAGTAGCAACGTTCGGCCAGATCATCCCGTTGTATTCATTAACCATTCCGAAATCCTGGATGATTCTGAATAGCGGTACAATCATGATTTCCTTAGGAATCATCAAGCTTGAAATAAAGATAATGAAGATAATATTTTTACCTTTGAATTTAAGCTTCGAGAAAGCGTAAGCGGCCATTGCCCCTACAATGATAACAAGGATTGTCGTTACACCGGATACGAATATACTGTTCCATGCCCAACGCAATGCCGGTTGGCTTTTGAACACATCGACATAGTTAGCGAAAGTGATTGAAGTAGGCCACCAGTCAGGCGGCATCTTAACCACATCAGAGCTGCTTTTAAGTGAGCTCGTAAATAGCCAATATAAAGGAAACAAGTTAAGAATCGCGAAGAGAGTAACGATTATATTCGTTATAACATCGAATCGCTCCATCTTCTTCTTGTTGGTTTTATTTTGTGACATGCGATTATCCCTCACTTTTCCTTAATCAAAGCTCTTAGCTGAGGCACTGACAACAATAACGTAATCAGGAACATGATAACCCCTACAGCAGAAGCCACGCCGAGTTGATTATATTTAAATGCGTTATTATAGAGGTAGTACATCAGTGTAACAGAGGCATTGTTCGGTCCGCCGCCTGTTAAGAGTTGGATGACAACGAATATTTTCAAAACAGCGATGATGTTGATGATCGCAATATAAATCGTAGTAGAACTTACAGAAGGTATCAGAATTTTAGTAATAACATGCCATCTGTTCGCTCCATCTACTTCCGCAGCTTCGAACAAATCCTTAGGCACACCAATCATCGCAGCGATATATAGGATGATCGCTTGCCCAACGTTTGTGGCGAAGGTTACGAATATAATAACCGGTAAAACCGTCGTTGTTTTCCCAAGTAAATTAACCGTCCCTAGACCCGCTTCACTCGATAAATAAGAAACCAGTCCATTTGCAGGATTCAATAGAAAACTCCAAACCATACTCATAACAACCATGGAAACCATTACTGGCACATAGTAACTGCCTCTAATAAATGAAACGTACCGGGCATTCTTATCGAATACAGCCGAAGCTACGAATAACGCAAAACCGACCGTAAGGATAACGATAAACACAACGAACACAACAGTATTGATGAGCGCTTTAAAAAATATAGGATCGTTAAACAACGTTACGTAATTGTCCAGTCCAACAAACTTCTCACTTGTATAACTAATCTGATACAAGCTGAGCCTTATGCCCTCAAAAATCGGATAAACCAGGAACACTAAGAAAATCAACATTTGAGGCGAGATAAACAAATAACCAGTAAGACTTTCTTTGAAGGATTGATTGCGCCGCTTCATATCGTTATTCCTTTCTAATTAGCAACCTTGAGATCAAGTTGATCTCAAGGCTGTTAATCGCGTATTGAATGTTAAATTACTTGTTGTAAATAACGGAGCTTTCTTTATTTGTTTGGATGACTTTGTTGCCATTCTTCTGATAATCTTTTACAGCTTGCTCAGGTGTTTTGGAGCCAGTGTAAAGAGCTTGAAGCTCTGGGTAAAGCACTTCTCTAAGCTGACTGTAACCTGGAACGTTACCTGTGAAGTTGAACAGGTATTTAGAGTTCTCATCATAAGCAGCGAACAGTGGGTTATCTGCTTTGAATTCATCGGAAACAGAAGATCTTACAGGAATACTGTTCTTCGATGATTTCACCAATTCTGGATCACTTGAGAAGAATTTAACGAACTCTTTCGCTACTTCAACACGTTTCTCGTCCCCTGTTTGGAATACGCTCGCGCCTACTACATAAGTGAAGGACAATGGATCTCCGCTTTCGGAAGGAATGTTAGCAAGACGAATATCGAACTTGTTCGCTTTGCCGCTTGCCATATCTGCTCTCATGTTGTTGAACAAGACTGGGTTCGTGAAGCTGACTGCAAGCTGTTGGTTCTGGAACATACCGTTTGCATCGTTAGATGATACGGATTCTGCGCCTGGGTTCGTGTAGCCGGCATCTTTGATTTTTTTCAACCATGCAGCAGCTTTAGCGCCGTTAGCATCATCAAGAATGATGTTGCCTTCGTCATCAAAGAATTTGTTGCCGAACATTCTCAAGTAAGCAAGGTTCCAAGTGTCCCCTTGGTTGTTCATAGCGAATAGCGCCATTGGGTAAGCATTGGAATATTTGTCTTTAGGAAGGTTCTCTTTCAGACCTTTCAGAATTTCTTCGTATTCTGCCAAAGTCCAAGTTTTGATATCATTTTCTCCGCCAACATATTTCTCTAGGCCAGCAGCTTTCAACATATCCGCGTTGTATACCAACGTACCTGGGTTATGTTGGAACGGGTAGAAGTAAACATCGTCTCCGAAAGTTACTGCATCCCAGTAGCTTTGAGCGATATCTGTTTTTGCTGTTTCGTCAACGATGTCATTCAGTGGCACCAATGCGCCGCGGTGAACATAGTCACCCATTGCAAATACGCTTTCAAAGAATACATCCGGCGGTGTGTTACTGCTCAAGTTAACGTTAAGCAGTTGGTCACGTTGGTCGCCAGCGATAATTTCAACATTTACTTTTACATCATATTTGTCGTATTGTTTAGCGAATTTTTCAGCCGCATATTTCATGAAGCTGTCATAGTCAGCGCCTGATTCAGAAGCATCTAGAACGCCTTTCCATTGCGGTGTCAGCCAAACTTTAAGCTCAACCTTTTCTTTTTTACCGGTAGCTCCATCTTCTGTAGCGTTGCCTTTATTGTTGTTGCCTGCGCATCCAGCAATAATAGACGTCAACATAATCAAAGCGACAACAGTTGCGAGTAAGCGTTTTCTTTTCATACAAATATCTACTCCTCGTATATTAGACTTTTAATCTGGGTTGCCATAAAATTCGCCATAGTCTGATGACCAGCAGCATCTAAATGCATGTAATCAATTTCATTCATTGAGACATGATCTTTCGAATCTGCAAAATAAATGCCTGTTCCTTTAAACAGTTCCTCCAGATGTTTGGCAAGCTCTAATGATTTGCCGCTGCATTGGCTGCCCATTGACTTCCCAATAGAAGTTTCGATAAATTTCTCTCCTATTGGTGGCGGAGCGATGACTAGAACTTTGGGACTTTGACCATTAATTCCTGAAGCAGTATCTCTCGCTTTCTTCGCGAGTCTAACGATACCTTGAGCAATATTATAAGAAGTGAGACTGAAACGATCCTTCGTGTCGTTCGTTCCGAGCATGATCACCACTAGATCTAAAGGTGAATGGGACATCAGGCAGGGATAAATATACGATAACCCCGACAGACCTTCATGCAATGGATCTTCACTGACACTCGTTCTACCGCTCAAGCCTTCTTCTACAACACGGTAAGAATGACTGAGCTCGGAAGCGAGGAGACTTGTCCATCTTGTCCCCTCACCGAACCGTGAATCAGTTGCCGCATCGTAGCCCCAAGTATTAGAATCCCCGAAACATACAATGGTTTTTCTGTTCATATCGATTACACGCAATAACGTTTGATAGCTTGGTCGATCATAGTGATAATGCCATCGATAGGAGCTGAATCTTCGTTAGTGATTCCTTCAAGAGGTCCTCTAACGCTGCCGATATTAACGCCTCTTCTGTTCAGAACCTCTTTAATTACCGCGTACATCGATCCTTGTTGGGAGCATAGTGCGATAATGATGTCGTTAATCGCGCTTTGGAGGTGCTTAGCTTCTTCAAATTTACCTTGTTGAAGGAATTTGTTAGCTTGCAAGAACAATTCCGGCATTGCACTGTAAGTGCCGCCGATTCCGCCATCAGCGCCCATAAGTCTACCAGCGACAAACTGCTCGTCTGGTCCGTTGAATACGACTACGTTATCGCCGCCAACTTTTTTGAAGCGTTCGATATCCATCGTTGGCATCGATGAGTTTTTAACACCAATAACTTTTTTATTCGCTAAGAGCTTCTCAAACATCGCAGGTGACAATGTATAACCTGTAGTCTGAGGAATGTTATAAATAATGAAATCCAGTGGAGTTGCATCGATTATAGCGCTCCAATATTTGAATACTGCGCTGTCCGGCAATTTGAAATAGATCGGTGGAATTGCTGACAATGCATCATATCCCAATTCTGCAGCATGCTTAGCGAGCTCAATGCTGTCTCTTGTGGATGGTGCTCCCACATGAGCGATAAGCGTCATTTTACCTTTTAGATTATTTGCAACATAGCTGAGTACTGCTTTGCGCTCTTCCAGGTTCTGATAGATACATTCACCTGAACTTCCGCCTACATACACCCCTTGAACTTGTTTCTCCAATAAATAATCACATAAAGCTTTGGTTCGAGCTGCTGAGATATTTCCTTCATCATCATAGCAAGCATAAAAAGCAGGTATGATTCCATGGAACTTTTCTAAACTCAATGAACTCTCCTCCTGGTGTTCAATAATTGTTGTCAAAAACAACATATCATATAATTAAGAGGTTGTAAATTAATTTCACCATAAGTCATATTGTGAAAGATATTTCCACCACAAAGTTCCTCCATGGAAAACCCTCTCGGTAGTTGCTTTTCTGAGTAAGCCGATTCATTCTGTTTGAAGGTTATTATTGAGCATTGTTTCCTTTACTATGCAGATAAGAGAACCTGCCAAACTTTCCCGAGAGGCTGTTCCATTGATAGAATGAGTCTGGTCTCTTATTAGGATTATAGTAATTTTCTAAATTCAGACTTTTAGCCCTTTTATGCAGGGGATGCGGCATGAGTAGAGAATTAATGAATAGTGATGACATAGGGAACAATAGCCATTTAACACGTCGAGTAGAGAGAATAACTAATGCGATTGAATGACGGAGGTGGGTTTAGCCAATGGCACAAACGAGTATTATAATCCGATTGGAATTAGACCATGCGGTGGTTAGCTTTGGGGATGTAGCTGCTAATATCAGTCATGCAGGCGGAGATATAACGTCAATTGACGTCATCCGTTCTGGTAAAGATTCATCCGTTCGAGATATTACAGTAGAAGCTGGGGACCACGGTGAAAAGCCTGTTATTGAAGCGTTGAAAAAGCTTAGCGGCGTTACAATAGTCAACGTATCCGACCGCACCTTTCTCGTTCATCTTGGCGGTAAAATCGTCATCCAACCGACGCTTCCGATCAAGAATCGCGATGATTTGTCGCATGTGTATACGCCAGGCGTTGCCAAGGTCTGTACTGCTATTCATGATAATCCGGCAAAAGCCTACTCATTAACTATCAAACGCAATACAGTCGCTGTTATTACAGATGGCACAGCCGTGCTGGGTCTTGGAGACATTGGTCCATATGCAGCTGCGCCCGTTATGGAAGGAAAAGCGATGCTGTTCAAGCAGCTAGCCGGTGTTGATGCCTTTCCACTGTGTCTAGATACGACCGATACAGAGGAAATCATTCGCACGATCAAAGCGGTTAGCCCAATATTTGGCGGCATTAACCTTGAAGATATAAGCTCTCCACGTTGCTTTGAAATCGAACAAAGGCTGTCCGAGGAACTGGACATTCCGATATTCCATGATGATCAGCATGGAACTGCGGTGGTTGTAATCGCCGGTCTATTAAATGCACTCAAAGTGGTGGGTAAAGAGATCAGCCAGGTTCGTGTCGTCGTTAACGGCATCGGAGCGGCTGGTGTTTCTATTTGCAAAATGCTGCTGGATGCAGGTGTCCCCAGACTTGTCCCTGTCGATAAAGAAGGCGCCATCGTCTATGGCGGCAGCTATGATCATCCGATGTGGCAATGGCTGGCGGAACAACCGCAAGTTGAGAGAGAGGCAGGCACGTTAAAAGAACTCATTCACGGAGCAGATGTTTTCATCGGCGTGTCGCGTGGCGGTGTATTAAATGGAGCCGATGTAGAAGGCATGAATAATAATTCTATTGTGTTCGCTATGGCTAATCCTGAGCCAGAGATTAGACCTGAAGAAGCATTGGCCCATGCAGCTATATTCGCAACGGGACGAAGTGATTATCCGAACCAAATTAATAATGTGCTCGTATTCCCCGGCTTGTTCCGAGGAGCATTGGATTGCCGAGCAAAAGTAATTAATGAGCCAATGAAGCTAGCGGCCGCTCGGGCGATTGCCTCCGTCGTATCCGATACCGAGCTTAATGAGCATTACATCATCCCAAGCATCTTCAACGACCAGGTCGTTCCGAAGGTGCGTAAAGCCATTATTGAAGCAGCGATTGCTACAGGAGTCGCAAGGCGGATTCCGCCTGACTTCAGATAATGAAATTGCGACCGAGCATGAAAGCGCATCTGAAGTCGCGCTTTCAGTTGCTCGTAAGAAAGGAATGGATGCGAATGCCCCATATTACAATCACTGACCAGTCACCCAACCATTCGCAGCCTTCTCAATCATTACAACTGAAAATAAGCAGAGATAGGGTCATCGACCTCGGCATGTCTTATTTGCATGAAATTGGCGCAGATCATATTTGCAAAGTTTGTATATCCAAAGGCGGCTCCTGCTGCAACGGCTGTGCTCACCTTACCAATGGAGTTGGCTGTACGCTTCGAAACACAAGCTGCACCGCTTGGTTATGCGGATTTCTCAAATATGTACTATATGAAACGGGAAGCTTGCAGCAATGGTACGACTTTTGGGATCAAGTGCCCGGCAAGGATTTCCGAGTAGATACTACTCCCGATGATTTCTTCATTGATAATCCCTTACAGGTTCGGACCTTAACGGGCCTAAGCGAAGCCCTTGCCCTTGATTTGAAGGAAATTGCTCGAGCGCAAATTGCTGTCGGCTTTATCTTCACCCTTAGAGAGAAGCTGGATAAGAACCTTGATCAATTCATCTACTATAAAGATGACCGTGTGAAGCGCTCACGTTTAAAGAGCAGAATCGCCTTTCTATCCAAGGAGTTTCATCACTTCCACCGCGCTTTGCAAGAGCATCGGCGGCAAAAGTAAGTGGATTCTCACAGCATTGGAGAATGAGCTAAACAGAAGCTCATCCTGCATGCTTGCGCTAACTAGAAGGAGCCTAACGATGCGCGACATCGTTAAGCTCCTCTTTTTCGTGCGCCGACGTACCCTTAACGCTCTGCCGTATTGTTAAGCGGCAACTTTCCTACTCATACTGCCACGTTTGCGCTAACTAGAAAGAGCCTAACGATGCGCGACATCGTTAAGCTCTTCTTTTTCATGCTCATACGTACCCTTAACGCTCTGCTGTATCGTTAAGCGGTAACTTTCCTACTCATACTGCCACGTTTTCACTAACTAGAAGGAGCCTAACGATGTGCGACATCGTTAAGCTCCTCTTTTTCATGCGCATGCGTACCCTTGACGCTCTACCGTATCGTTAAGCGGTCACCGCGTCACAATCAATGTATCAAACAGACGAGCAGCACCGCCCACCTACTGTTGCTGTGCAAGCTAAGCCTTTTTCGGCGCCCACAAAGTTTCGATCTCCTCAAGCGATTTGCCTTTTGTCTCTGGGATAACGCGCCATGTGAATACGAAAGTAACCACAGACATAACTCCGAATATCCAGAAGGTAACCGCCGGACCTGCAGATGCAAGCATTGGCGGAAAGGCTTGGGACACGACATAGTCAGCAGCCCATAACGCCATAGAAGCAATCGCTGTAGCTTTCCCCCGAATCCGGTTCGGGAAGATCTCCGACATAACGACCCATACAACGGGTCCAAGCGATACGGCGAAAGCAGCTACATACACCAGAATAAAGATCAATACCAAAGGTCCCGATGTATGTCCGGTCTGGAACGCCATACCTATTACCGCTAGAGAAACGGCCATCGTAGAAGAACCGACGAGCAGCAGCACTTTACGTCCAACCTTGTCGATGAGCCAAATCGCCAGAATCGTGAACAGGAAGTTGATCAAACCAACAAGGATCGTTTGAACCAACGCTGCATTTGTACCTGCACCTGTTTGCTTGAATATCTCTGGCGCATAGTACATAACGGCGTTAATTCCCGTAACTTGCTGGAGAATCGCAAGTCCTACACCCACAATAAGCGCTAAGCGCAATACAGGACTGAACAATTGACGAATCGATCCATTTTCCTGCTTGAATGATTCCTTGATATCCAGCACTTCTTGTCTAGCCAGCTTGTCACCGTGAATCCGAAGCAAGATCGGCAGTGATTCTTCTGCTCTTCCTTGCTTGATCAGCCATCTCGGACTTTCAGGAACAAAGAACAGCAAAACTAAGAACAACACGCCCGGAATCATTCCGAATCCGAACATCCAACGCCAAGCAGTTGAGATATCCCAAGCATCATCACCAAGTCCCGATATCCACAAGTTAATGAAATAAACGAGAAAAATACCTGTAACGGTTGCTAGCTGATTAAGCGCTACTAGACGTCCGCGGTATTTGGCTGGCGCAATCTCCGCATTATAGAGCGGACATAACGTCGAGGTAATACCAATCCCTATTCCTCCAATGATACGAGCAATAATATAGCCATTGAATGTTTCGGGGATTGCTGAGCCCAGCGATCCGATAATAAATAAAACCGCGGCTGCTATTAATATTTTTTTCCGCCCAAACTTCTCGCTAAGTACTCCAGCACTTGCTGCCCCAGCGATACAGCCGATAATCAAGCTCGAAACCGCCCAGCCAACCTCCAACTCATTTAAGTCGAAGCGTTCTTTCATGAATCCAATCGCACCTGACACAACGGCTGTATCAAATCCGAACAATAAACCGCCTATTGCAGCTACCATCGACACTAAGGTCACAAATTTCATGCTTACCTTTTGGTCGTTTTGTTGTTCTATATTTGAGCTCACTTGTATGTCCCTTCTGACCTGTTCTCATGCGAACGAGTCCCTGTTATTAACAACGGAATTTAGAGACTAATTGTAACATGTGTCCGATTCAACCCTGCGAGCAATTGTCTTCATTAATTTGCTTAATACCAGCACAATATTGAGTCGAACCCGTTCAGGTTTAAAATAAGACTGTATACTAGCATATTTTCTCCTAGTCACAACAAATTAGTCCATGCATAGCTGCATGGACTATTCATTATTAAAGTTAATGAAGCTGTACGCGATACTCCGACGGCGTTACCCCTGTTACCTTTTTGAATACACGACTGAAATAATTAGGGTCTTTGTAGCCCACTAGATAGCAAACTTCCTTCAAGCTAAGCTGATCGTCTTTCATGAACGCTTTGGCCCTCTCTATCCGCAGTCTAGTCACATAATCGATAAAGGTTTCCCCTGTCTGCTGCTTGAATACCTTGCTGAAATAATAGGGATTCAAATGGACATGCTCCGCCACATCTTCGAGGGAAAGGTCCTCTTGAAACCTCTCTTGAATGAATGTATGGGCACGGTCCAGCACATTCCAGGTTCGTTGCTCACGTTCCTCGCGAATTTGCTTAATAGCTAATTCCACATAGGTACTTTCCATACTATTATGGCTTGGCATAATCTGATCCAAGGACTCCCTTTGTCCATTCATAGACAGTAGGTTCAGATCTTCAAATCGGCATACATTCCCCCATTTGCTATCATACGTAGAGGCAAATACCGCTTCGTAATACGATTGCCTGATTCCATCAATATCGGCTTGCACGGAGCCTATGCCTACAGAAATAACGATGCCTCGTTGTTGATGAAGAGTCTCCAACAGCTTTGAACCTAAGTTCAAGGCCTCTTCTCGCAGTATCTCCTTCTCCTCGTCGGTTTGCTGCTTGCCAAGGAGGAATATGACCATATGACTATGAACCATGGAGCTCACCACACAACCAGATCGGTCCTTGATGATGCCTTTCGCGAAGGTCTTGACCGTATCATAAATCTTCTTCTTCTCTTCGCCTAATTCCGGAAAGGCCAGCACCAACGCACATCCTCTATCGATAGAAAGCTCCAATATATCAACAAGATGCTGTACTTCAATCTCATTCACCTGATCCGACATAAACACCAAAGCAATCTCGGTTTCCGCCAGCGGGAGCAACTGAAAGAACTTATCCCTAATGACAAACTCCTCGTCGCGTTTCTTCTGGTCTTGATCAATTTCTACCACCAGCCGTTGCAGCAGTTGGACGATCTGATCACGCTTCGCTGGCTTCACCAAGTATTCCTTAACCCCTAAGGAAAGCGCCTCTTTGGCATATTCAAAATATTCATAAGCAGTCACCAGTATCATCTTCACATGCGGGTGATGAGCTTTGATTTCACGCAACGCTTCCAGTCCTTGAATACCAGGCATTCTAATATCCATCATAACGATGTGAGGATGATATTCATCGGCCTTCTGAATGGCAAGACGTCCATTCTCCGCATGAATAATTTCGAACGTATCCGGCATCATTCGGTTAACGATCCATTCGATGCCCTCTCTCTCCAACGCTTCATCATCTGCGATCAGTAGGCGATACATACCCATCCTCCTTCCCTGCAGCAGGTATTCGTATTATGACCGTCGTCCCCTGACCCGGTTCACTGTGAATGTTTATCATATCCTTTTGCTCGTAAAATAATTCCAATCGCTTGAACACATTATGTGTCCCTAAGCCAGTAGAATGTCCCTTTCTATGATCTCCATGAACGGATGCTGACGGACGCTCCGTATCATAGTGAAGCAGAGACTCACGAACCTCTGCGCTCATCCCTACCCCATTATCCGATATCGCAACCCAAGTCTCATCCGGCTTGCAGCTAATGGTCAGCTTAATGACGGCTCCTTCTTCCATCCCTTCGATGCCATGAACAAATACATTTTCCAATATCGGCTGAAGAGTTAGCGTTGGAACTAGAACATCCAGTCCCGCTTCCTCTATCTCAGTTACGAACCGAATCCGTTCACGAAACCGGGCTTGTTGGATAATAAAATACTCTTTGGCATGCTCGACCTCATCTCTAAGCGTCACTGGTTGATCCAACTTCCGCAAATTGTAACGTAGCAGATTAGACATCGATACCGTCAGATCACTCGTTTGTTCCGCACCTTCAATCAAAGCCAGCTTAGCTAACACATTCAAGGAATTGAAAAGAAAATGCGGATTGATTTGATTTTGCAGCACCTCCAGCTCCAGCTCCTTGACCAGTCGATCCTTCTCCAAGCTCTCCTTCTCTTTCACAATGAGCTCTTTCAAATTGTTCTGCATATGCACGAACGCTTCTGATAAAATACTAAACTCATTACGCGTACTCATCTCTGGAGGCGAAACATCTAGATTGCCGTCGGAAATTTGTTTCGCCGTTCGGACTAATTGCTTGATCGGTCTAGTGATACGGAGCGAAATCCAATAAGCAAACATAACGCTGATCACCGTGTTAAGAATGAAGACGGCAACTCCCCAATGATTCATCACTTCCGTCCGCGTTAGAATTTGCCTATAGAGCGGCTGATAATAACTTAACTCTAGATCAATAAGATGATGACCTTCTTCTTGTATGTATGCCGCTGTATGCTCAGCCTCTTCGTAGAAAGGCGCATAAGCAAGCGGCGATTGACTGCTCAACGCATCTAGTATACGGTCTTCTTGCAGAATGTACGTATTCAGCATATTACGATAACTACGGACGGTGAGATCAGTTGTTGGAATGGTATTCTGCGCAGACAAACTACTCTGTAAACTCTTCAGTTCGTCCCTCTGACCCTTGTAGGACGTAAGGCTGCCTTCACTTCGATCCATTAAGTAAACATTAATAGCTCTAAGATTATCCTGTGTCTGCTCGTCAATTTGCTTATATAACAATACCCGATCGAGCATCGTATTATAGCTTTGCTGAACGGTTCGGCCACTTTGGAAGATGAAGAAGGACACGGCATTATTCAGTATAAAAAGTGTCGGGATCACAATAAATAACATTCTGCGCATATTCATCGACTGTTCACGCTAGCTTTCTTCTGTTCTCCGTCTAGAATGTTCGTAGGAATAAAGTATTGGCGGGACAACGACCCGCCCTTGAAAAATTCATCTAACAGATACACCGATTTGGCTCCCATATCTTGAGGCTGCTGAACGATAGAAGCTTTAATATGTCCCTCAGAGATAAGCTGCTTGGTCTGCTCCAAATCATCAAATCCGTACACTCGTATCCCTTCCTTATGGGTTGCCTTGATCCCCTCGAGAATACCGGCCCCGTCCAAGGCGCTAAATCCTACTATCGTTCCAATAAGATTATATTGGTTCAGCATCGCTTCTGTTTGGATCGCCGCTCCGATACGCGAGATATTCGATGGGCGAATATCTACAATTTCAAAACCCGGAGCAGCAGCAATGATGGAGCGGAATCCGTCTAAGCGCAACCTTTGATTATCCGCTAGTTCACTGCCGATAATAACGCCAATGCGGCCGTTCCCGTCCGAATCCTTCACCACCAGTTCTCCCATCTGTTTGCCCGCTTCCCAATTATCTGTTCCTACGTATGCAATCCTTCGGCTCCCCGGCTCATCTGCATCTACTGTGATGACGGGAATGCCTTGATCAATCGCTTTATTTATCAGCAAATCATAAGAAGGATCACCTATCCCTTGCACCACAATCGCATCCGGTTTGGCAGCAATTGATTTCTCCAGCAGCTTCGTTTGTTCGGCAGGATTGATGGTGATCGGTCCCATATAATCGATTCGCATACCCAGCTTGTCCGCCGCTTCATTCGCCCCCTGCTCCATCCTTCTCCAGAACGGATTGTCCAGCTCTTGCGCAATTAACACAACATGTTTAATAGATGGCTCCTCCGCATAGCTCGGCTCTATTTGCTGAACAAGATGATCAATCTTCATGGAAGAAGAGAAGAATTGGATGAGACAATAACCACAGACAAGAACTAGAGCTGCCAGCCCCAACGTCCAACTTCGATTTGACACTTAGCTACCGTCCTTTCCTGAAAATATAACTCATTATACGGTCCTTCCTCGAAAACGAATCAGGTTTAGTATGTGATAATACGGATGGAATATCAGTATTATCCTAATCATCAGCCAAAACACCCTATCACTTATCATCAAAAAAATCCAATCACTAGCTGAGCCCTATTTGGCTCTAGCTAGTGGTTGGATTCCTCAGATTAGACCGCTATGTACAGTATAGCAAGCATTCTCTCCCATTTGTTATGTCAAGCTGCTCTGTTATTGACCTCTTCTTTTATCCAACACTTCTAAGTAAAGCACCTGAAGAAACTTCTTAATATTAACCTTCCCTTTCTCCGGCTTTAGCTTCCGATCCATCTCCTGCATCTTCAGCCTAATATCCTGAAAGTCAAAGTAAAGCGGCGCATAATGTTCAAACTTAGGATTACTATAGTCCGTTAAGCCAATGTTGGCCAGGTTGGAGAACGCACTCATTACCGTGCGCCGTATTCGCTGCTCAACTGCTTTGCCCTCTCTGCTTGAGTCGTTATGAGCATGTGCGGCGGCCTCGTATAGTTCTTTCAACGGCGGGAGATTACCGTCCTTATAATGAAGGACGAGGTATTCCATGATTTCAATGATATCTCTACTGCCGATTTCACCGAAGATCCCCATATCACGGAAAATGGGCTGAATGATTTCACGAACCGTTATCTTCCGCTGATTGTTCACATGATCCATATTGAGATTGCTAAGCTTCGCCAAAGAATCCTTCATCTCGCCTAAATAACGGCTAATCTTGCATTGCTCGTTCACTTTAGATAATACCGCTTCTACTTCTACACGGTTGATTGGTTTCTGAATATAAAACTCGATACCAGCCTGGTACGCCTTGCCAATCATTTCTTTATTTTCAATTTGTGAAATCATCACATATTTGCCGCCGTACCCTCTCTTCTTCAAATTAATAATGGTCTCGATCCCATCCTGCTCAGGCATTAATAGATCGATTAGCACGACGTCTGGATTCGTATTCACAATCACTCTCTCACCTTCACTTCCATTCTCAGCCGTAACCACCACTTCACCTAACCAGCTTTTTTCAATGATGCTTTGCAGCATTCTAATGCTGGCTGCATCATCATCGACAATACCAAATGAAAGCATCGTCCTCACATCCCTAATTTCAAAGTATGGGTCGAAAAAGCGACAACAAACGTTGTTTCTTTGGACTGATCAGAGGTATGCAGTTGTAACTTACCGCCAGATGAATGAACGATATCACGGACATGAGACAGACCAATGCCAGTAGCGGCACAGCCCTGATGATTAAACTTAGTCGTAAACCCAGGCTCAAAAATAATCTCTTTATTATGCTCCGCTATACCTGTTCCAGTATCTGACACGATCAGTATCGTTTCATCCTCTTGCTCGTACACACTTATACGAATGCTCCCCTTCGTATCGATGGCCTCGACTGCATTCGATACAAGATTGTTAAGCACCGTTAACAGCGGAATATAATGAACGGTAGCATAATCAGTTCCGATCCATTTGTCATATTGGACTTCTTTCTTCAACATCCTGCTGTAGCCTTGATTGGAATTAATGACGAAAACAACAATTTCTGAAATGGTCATGTCGGAAGCCGTCTCCCGATCGAAGAGCTTTAATAACCCTGATAAAATGCGCTGTGAATCCTTTTTCACCTCATGAATTTGCTGTGTAATTTCCAACATGGACCGGCTCATCCCTTTTTCCCCGGACTCACTTAGTTTCCCGTACAAATCATGACTCTTAGCAGTAATCTTCTCGATCGTATCCATCGATTTCTTCAAATAGAATACTTCTCCGTATAATCCTGAACCGATATTAAGCATTTGCTCCATCCGTTTTTGCTGTTCCTTGTGAACCACTCTCATCTGGCTAATAATAATGCTGCAGTACAGACCTACCACGAAGATACTTCGAACAACAGAGATTCCCCCGATCAGCATCCACTGTCCCGTATACAAATACGATATATCATAAAGGATACTGCGCGCTAACAGCTCTAATTCATTCGATAGGAAATCAATAAGGGAAACGATACAAGTTAATAGAAGAGGATGGAGCTTGGGCAAATAGGGTTGAATTTGCTTCATTAGGATCGCGAAAACGACATAATAGAGCCCCGCAGATAAATGAGATTTCATACTAACGTAGAGTGAATAAGTATCATAAGAACTGAATTCATCCAGCATGGATCGAAAGATAATGACCGTAATGCCCGTGATTATTCCGGTGTACACATAGGGTAGTTGACGCATAAGCAGCAATAATAGCAGGAAAGCACTGCTTCCAAGACCAATACGAAACATTTCTCCGCTGAAGGGTGTTATCTTAAACTCCCCTGCAATAGCGGTTGCCAAAGCGACTAGCAGCATTTGCATGGCTAAATTATTCGTAAATCTTCGCAAACCATCCCCTCCATTTACAATATTGTAATAAACGAATGGTTGTTTGCCTATAGGTCTGTGAAGACTCCCTCTCTATTAAATAGCTTTGACCTCGAACCTTTTTGCAATTAATGACAACGCATAATTCACGGTAAAGTACAGTATGGCGGCTAGCATGAGTACCGGCAGGACATAATCATAGCTTTGTCCATACACAATCTTGGAGTGGTGCATAAGCTCTGGCAATGTTATCGCTACTGCCAAGGACGTATCCTTCAATAAAGAAATAAACTGGCTGACCATCGGCGGCACCATACGACGAAGTCCCTGCGGCAGTACAATATGCCAGAGCGTGTGCATATAACTCAAGCCTGATGACCGCGCAGCCTCAATCTGTCCTTTATCAACCGAATTCAAGCCGCTGCGGATGATTTCGGAGATCATTGCCCCTTCGAACAAGGTCAAAGCAATGATTGTTGCAGGTACAGCATCCATGCGAATCCCGATATCAGGCAAAGCGAATCTTGCGAAAAACATAATGAGCAGCAGTGGTAAATTACGCAAAATCTCCACAATTATTGTAAGTACCGGCGATAGAACGGGAACCTTCATATAACGAATAATGCCGATTATAGCTCCTAGAACAAAACTTAGAATAATGGAGATGACAGCTACTTTCAGCGTAAGGTAGAATCCTTCCATTATATATTTTAGATTATCGACTGATAACGCGTTCGCTAAATCCATCTGTCCCCCTCCTCTTTAATCATGTTTAGCCAGTCTTCGTTCTAAGTGAAGCGCCATATAACTTAAAGGTAAAGTCAGAACTAAGTAAAATAGAGCAACAAAAATATAGGTATCAAAGGTGGCATACGTCTTACTGGCAACCTGCTCTCCGAAATACATGAGATCTAATCCAGCAACTATACTGAGCACCGATGAATTTTTAACTAAATTAATAAACTGATTGCTGAGCGGCGGTATAACAATTTTAATCGCTTGGGGAAGCACGACATGTCTCATCGTCTGCACATAGGTTAAACCAGAGGACTGCGCTGCTTCCGTCTGTCCCTTGGGTACAGACATGATTCCTGCACGGACAGCTTCCGCTATGAAGGACGCGGTATACACAGTAAGTCCGATCGTTCCGCATACAAATCCGTTTAAGACAATACCGAGCGAAGGCAGTCCATAATAGAAAACAAAAACAACGAGCAATAGCGGTATGTTACGGATAAATTCAACATAAGCTGTGCCCAGCCACCGCAGTGGCTTAATAGAAGAAATACGAAAAATGGCAATAACAGTCCCTAGCACAAAGCTGCCGACTAGAGCAATAATGCTGGTGTATATCGTATTAATAAAGCCTTCTAAGAATACGTCAAAGTTCTCGGTTAGAAGCGAGAAATCCGGCATGTTCATCCCCCTTGCAGATCTGCCCTTATAAAAGACGGGTGGCCGCAGCCACCCTTATGGTGTAAGTTTATTTCGTCGGCATTGTACCAATCCATTGCTCGTAGATTTTATCGTATTCACCGTTGTCTTTGATCGCTTTAAGCGCTCCATTGACTGCTTCTACAAGCGCTGTTTCACCCTTTTTAATCGCAATGCCGTAGGGCTCATCGGTGAAAGGCTCACCTACCACTTCATAACCAGGATCCTGTGCCATCATGCCATAGAGGATGGAATTATCGGTTGTCAGCGTATCTCCTTGACCAGCTTTAAGTGCACTGAATGCATCTTGATAGTTATCGAACTCGAGCACAGTGGCTTCCGGCGCTTTCGCCTTAATGTTATCCACGGAAGTCGAACCTTTTACAGCCAACACCTTTGTTCCCTTTGCAATATCATCAATGCTCGTAATCTTGCTTCCCTTCTTCACAAGCAGAGACTGTCCCGCTTCAAAATAAACCTCAGAGAACTCCACTTGCTCTCTGCGCTCTTCTGTAATCGTCATTGTCGCAATAATTAAGTCGATTTCGTTGTTATCGAGCATCGGAATTCGGGTCTTCGAAGTGACCTCCTTCAGTTCAATCTTCGTCTCATCTCCAAGAATGGACTTAGCCAACGCCTTCGCAATATCGATATCGAAGCCTTCTACTTCCTTGCTCGCCGGATTCATCAGACCGAACAGCTTCGTATCAAACTTCACGCCAATGATGAGCTTACCCCTCTTTTTAATCGCATCCAGGGAAGAAGCAGCCGTTCCTGTATTGCCGTCACCCTTATTCTCCTTATTGCCACTGCAACCTGCCAATACGCATACTGACAATACAACCAGCATTAAGCTAACTTTCATCCATTTCTTTGCCTTCATATTCAATCTCCCCTTTTATATTAATGATTAAGTACTCGATTCAGAAACAGACGAGCCCGTTCCTCTCGCGGATTGGAAAAGAATTGCTCAGGCGAAGCTTCCTCAATAATGCTTCCCTTATCCATAAACACAATGCGATCGGCTACCTCCCGCGCAAATCCCATTTCATGCGTAACAACGACCATCGTCATTCCTTCATGCGCAAGCGCCTTCATTACATCCAGCACCTCGCCTACCATCTCCGGATCAAGCGCTGAAGTCGGTTCATCGAACAACATCACTTGCGGTTTCATTGCCAACCCCCTTGCTATAGCGACACGTTGCTGCTGACCTCCTGATAGCTGTGAAGGATATTGGCTTGCCTTATCGGCAATCCCCACCTTCTCCAAGTAATTCATCGCCGTTTTCTCGGCTTCCCCCTTCGTCAGTCCAAGCACCTTCATCGGGGCTAATGTAATATTGTCGAGTACTTTTTTATGAGGATACAAGTTGAAATGTTGAAATACCATGCCGATATCCCGTCTAAGCTTGTTAATATCCGTCTTCTTGTCGTTGACTGTTCGCTCATTGACGACTAGATCACCGCTGGTGATCGTTTCCAGCCGGTTAATACAACGCAGCATTGTACTCTTCCCAGAGCCGGACGGTCCCACTACGACAACGACTTCCCCCTGCTCAATCTGAAGATTGATGTCTTTGAGCACATGGAAATCACCGTAATGCTTCTCGACCTGCCGAAATAAGATCATTGGACATCCTCCTCCCCCAACATCATCATCTTCGCTGTAAGTTGTATGTTAGAAAACCTAACAAATATACTATAGGCTACCTACGTAAACTTATAAAATCCTACATTTTGCTGAAATATTTTTCTGTTGGGCAACGGGCGAAGTAATCAAGATAAGACCCATATCGGGTCTTATCTGCCTCTCGCCACACCCCCGCTCTCCACTTAAGACCCAATATGGGCCTTAAGTTTCTCATTCCGCCGCATTCCGCTCCATTCCTACCTCCAACCAACTAATTTCTCTCGAGATAAAACCCTTTTCGGGTCTTATCTGTCTCTCGCCACAGCCTCGCTCTCCACTTAAGACCCAATATCTATGGGCCTTAAGTTCAGCATGCCACTTCATTCTGCCGCATTCCGCTCATCCCTTCCTCCAACTAACCATAAACAACTAAATAAGGGTAAGCTTCGCTTACCCCAAACCCAAAACATATAAATTCTTATCTGTTTTAAAAAAAAGAGCGATAAAGACAGTCGCATCGACTGTCTTTATCGCTCTTTTTACCAAACTTATTTATTTGTACAGCACTTTATCTACATTGTATTTCGCGTGAAGTGTATTGATAATGTAGGTCTCATAGATCTCTCTATCGACCGGGTCCTCAACAATACAAACCTCGATTGTCGTTACTTCATCTCTATGCAATTTCATTGGAGATACGCTATCCTCGAAATGCTTCTTGATTCTTGGTCTTAATTTCCTAGCCTTACCAACAAACAAAAGTTCCTTCTTCTTGTTGTAGAACATGAAGATGCCGCCCAGTTCTCTAGTGATCAGGTGGAAATCAGTGAATCCATAAATATTGCTTAGTTCCGGTGAAACCTGCTTCGTTATGGTAACATCCGGTGTTGGAATCGTTATGTTTATCATAATATCTCACGTCCTCTTTCTATATAAGTGTAAATACTATCACAAATCTCACTGTAAAACCATGTACAATATTGTCGACCTTCTCCTCCTTAGTATGCCCAGCTCTTGATGTATAAAAAAACCAGTCTGTGGAAACCTATGATGTTGTTATTTTTAATAAGGAGGTGTCCACATGACTCACAATGAGCAGAATAATGAGCCTACTAAGGCTGAAGTGCAAACTACGAAACTAAATAAAATGCCTATCGCAGACCAAAACGAGACTGAGTTCTCAGCAGAGCAAGCCGCAGAGGTATTCGAGCAAGAGCAACAGCAAGCTTCTAATGGTAAGCAGCATCAGCAGGAATAGTATACTTAAGCGATAAAAACAATAGGCAAGGAGTGCAGTTCTACGAACTGTACTTCTTGCCTATTATTCATTGTCTGCATACGTACGTGCAATCCTCCCATAAACGAAAGAAAACCCGCCAATTTCCTGGCAGGGATTCTTCTAGCTAAGTCTTATTCTTCAAAAGACAAATTAAAAGGCTCGTTCAGCAGCTCTGATTCCAACTCCAGATTCGTTGTCGGCACAGTCGCATCCACCTCTTCGAATGTGAAACCATCTACCCATACCTGACCTGCACCCATAAGCAGCACACCAATCGAAATCGTGGCGCTGTCCTTCGGAATATCCAACACGATTGCATAGTGATTCCAGCTCGTATTGCCAATAATTCTTCTATTCTCCATATTATCGAACTGTAGAACATCCTGCGCATGGTTATCCACTCTCATCCACAAGCCGCAAAACCCTTCTACCTGAGTGGTCTGCACAAAACCTGAGAACCTCATCCTGCGTCCAATATATTGATCTGCCTTAAATTGCTGCATCATCGTTGCGAAATCATTTGGTCCTTCCGGAGCAACGGCTCTAAGGTAACCTGAGGCATTTCCCTGATGAACGATATTACGATCTATTCCTATCTCATATAGATGAGGATGGCTTCCGCTTAAGAACCACCCCTTAATAGCAGATGATGTACGCTCCATGTGCTCTTCTCCTTTTCCGGTATGCGCATGCGATTCGAACACTTTACGATAACGCCCTGGCGGCATGCCGTACATTTTTTTGAATGCTCTTGTAAAAGCTTCCTGACTTTCAAAATGGCAATCCAACGAAATATCGATAATAGACTCATCCGAATACAAGAGCAGTTGCGATGCGTAGCAAAGCCTTCGTCTCCTCATGTAATCGGCAATATTCATACCGACTTCTTTCCGGAATACTCTGTGAAAATGATAGGGAGAGAACCCAACGTGAGCAGCTATCTGCTCTAACGTGACCTCTTCCTGAAGATGCTCTTCCATGTATGCGATACTTTTATAGATAATCTGATTCATACTCAAGGCCGCGCCCTCCTTTGTTATTAGGATAGCAGATCGCTGAATTCGCCTTTTGATTTTTTTTGCTATGTTAAATTAAAACAAAAAGCCGCCTTAAAGGCAGCTCTGTGAATCGCTCTATGTAAGCTCATTCCACTTATTGACCTGTACTGGCGGCGTATAATTTATCATTTTATTGATTAAAAGCACTGGTTCCTCTTCAAAATGGATCAGCCCCAAATTGGTTTGTTGCATGAATCCTGCCTCTACCGCTTGGTTAAGCATATCCGCTATTGGCTGATAGAACCCAAGAACATTTAATACACCCACTGGTTTTTTATGAATACCCAGTTGCGACCAACTAACCACCTCGAATAGTTCTTCTAATGTTCCTAGCCCGCCTGGCAATGCAATATAGGCATCAGATAGCTCCGACATGAATGCCTTTCTCTCATGCATATTGCCCACTTCATGTAATTCCGTCAAGCCAGAATGGACCATCTCACCTTTAAATAAATTTCGCGGCATTACACCAATGACTTTTCCTCCTGCGGCTAATGCAGCATCTGCCATACGACCCATAAGCCCAATTCTAGAACCGCCATAGACTAATTCGAAATTATTCGAAGCAATTAATTCCCCTAATTGTATCGCTGTCTGTTCGTATTCAGGTCTTGTACCCACGTTAGAACCGGCAAACACACATATTCTTCTCATCACTGATCCTCCATTACTCTTGGCTGAACCTTTGGTTTAGTTTATCTTTGTGGGCATTTAGAATTTCTTCTACCGTGACCTTGTATATAGAAGCCAAACTAAATACGTTCCCCAGAACATCACCTAGTTCCTCTACTAAATTCTCTCGTAATTTCTCTGCCGATTCAACACTCTCATCCGGGCGGTCTCTTCCAATTTCTATAGCCCTGACAGCCCTTGCGGTCTCTCCCACTTCCTCTGCCAGAAAGGCTATTCTCTCAAAGGGACCATAGCTTGACCATCCGCGTTCCTTATAAAAGTTTTCAATCCAAATTTGGGTATCTGATATTGTCATACGAAATTCCCTCCAGAGTTCTCTATCTCTATATAAGGGTAATCCTTCCCTTTTTCTTTTTCAATCATATTCTGCTTTTAGTGCAGTTAGATTAATACGTATCGTTGCTCCTCCAGCTACGGAGCCTATCTTCATGGCTCCACATTCCTGATCGAACCTGCCCATTGATACCAGCCACAGCGCAAACAGCGCCCTGATCCATAAGATCGGGGCGCTTCGCTGTCTATTCTACATGATTTAGTAAGTCCAATTATTTTACGCAGTCGCAATAACGAGCTTGCCACCCGCAGCTTGATCTGCTACTTGAATTAAGAAATCTCCAGTCATGCGATCCTGCATCCAGCCTTCTGCTCCGGCAGCTAATTCTTCCGGTGTGAGGCGTTGCAGTCCATCCACATCAATCGCTGTAAAGCTAGGACGACGGAAGGAGAACCGCAGCTGTTTGCGTTCTGGCTTAAATCCGCTATCACTCTTATAATTCCAGCTTAATTCGACGGATTGCTGATTTCCCGTGACGCTCACAGCCAATTCCGAATAAGCTCCCTGACGATAGTCGAAGCTCACACCGTCATCTTCATATAGCTTATAACCCGCCTCGAAGCCAGCTGATGCAGCCGCTCCATAGATGTGGAAAGTCACGAACTCGTCATTCACTTCATCTGCACTTTGCTTCAACGGACCCTCAGCAATGATCGACCCCGCCCTCATGTAGATTGGCATAACTTCCAGAGGCGCATGAGCAAGAATATGACGGCCTCCTTCATGGGCTTCTCCTGTCCAATAATCAATCCATGTGCCTGCTGGCAAATACACGCTTCGGTGATTCGTGTCTGGACGATACACCGGTGCGATTAGGATGTCTTCCCCAAGCAAGAACTGGTCGCATAGATTAGTCACGTTCGGGTCAGATGGGTATTCCAGAAGAAGCGGACGCATGATCGGCAAGCCAGTTGTTGCTGCATCTTGGAATAGATTGTATAGATGCGGCATGAGGCGGTAGCGCAGCCCAATATATTCACGTACGATTTCTTCTGTCTTATCTCCGAATGACCATGGCTCCTGACGAACAGTTCCAATAGCAGAATGATTCCGACAATAAGGGAAGAATGCTCCCATTTGCGTCCAACGAACGAGCAGCTCGCCTGAAGCACTATGAGCAAAGCCGCCGATATCTGGACCTGCGAACGGAATACCGGATAGACCCATGTTCAGGACCATCGGCATTGCCAGCGCCATATGCTCCCAGAAGCTGCGATTATCCCCTGTCCACACCGCCGCATAACGCTGAATACCTGCATAGCCAGCACGTGTAAGAACGAATGGACGCTGTCCATCCAATAGGCCGCTTAGCCCTTCATAGGTCGCTTTGGACATCATCATCCCATATAAATTATGAAGCTCTTCATGCGTTAACGGGTTGCCGTTATTGCCATGCATCGCATCCAGATCCATCGTCTTGCTCTCATTAAATAAGGCAGGCTCATTCATATCATTCCAGATGCCTTGAATGCCCAGCTCCGTGTAGAAGCGATGCTTCTCGCCCCACCATTCCGATGTACGATCTTCCGTAAAGTCAGGGAAAGCACTCACACCCGGCCATACTTCACCGAAGAAAATATCGCCTTCCAGCTTCTTAACAAAGTGGTTCTCCCGAACACCTTCTTGATACACGCTATATTTCGCGTCTTTCTTCACACCCGGATCGACAATAGGCACAATACGAATGCCTAATGACTTAAGCTCTGCCATCATCGCTTCCGGCTCAGGGAAGCGGATCGGATCGAAGGTGAAGACGCGGTACTCGTCCATATAATGAATATCTAGATAAATAACATCACATGGGATTTGCTTCGCCCGGAAATTACGAGCCAGCTCAAGCACTTCTTGCTGATTCATATAGCTGTAACGGGATTGGTGATACCCAATTGCCCATTTCGGCGGCAGCTCCATCCGCCCAGTCAAATCTGTATACCGGGATACAACATCCTTCATACGAGGACCATTGATAAAATAAATATCATAAGCGCCAGTTGCACATGCAATCGAGAAGGTTGTCTCCTGTGAACGCATATCAAATTCTGTCTTCCCGGGATTATCAAGGAAAAGTCCGTAGCTGCGTTCACCTAGCGTATGAATTAATAAAGGAATCGATTCATATAATGCTTCGATTTCCGGCACATGCGGCGCATAAACATCGGTGTTCCAGTTCGTGTAGCGTTCACCACGCTTGTCCAAGAACCCTGTTTTCTCACCCAATCCGTAGAAATGGGATTCCACAGGCATCTCATACGTTGCATTCAATTCGCCGCGAGCGTTCCAGCTTACTGGATTCTGCCGAGCAATGAGGTTACCTTCATGGTCTTCAATTGAGAAGCTAAAGCTGCTTTTATCCAGCTTCAACTGTAGTGATGAAGTGATGAAGATGATTTGGTCATCCTGCTCTTCCACTTTAACCGCCGCTGTACCGCTCTGGGTCAATACACCAGGCGTTGTGGAGAGATCCACTTGTGTGCCATGGAAGATTTTAATCCGGAACACCTCATCCGTTAGGAACACAATAGCTGCATTCCCCTTATCTCCCCGACAAATATAAGCTTCTCCCTGCTGCTCTAAGGACTTAAAGGAGCCAATACCCTTCCATAATGCTTGCTCTTCAACTACCCCGATTTTATCGGGATGTATCGCTTCGCTTCCTTCCATATCCGTTCCCTCCCATGTTGTTGGAAAGAGGCGTTCTGACCGACTGACACACCGGAGACCGCCTCTTCCCTTCTCTCTATAGTTGATGTTCAAAAAGTCGCTTTGCTGAAAAACCAGCTTTTTGAACTTGATTTAATACACCATTATTTCGTCTTCAAGCTGTCCCAAGCTTTTTGCAAATCTTCGAACAAGCGGTTCGCATCGGACTTGCCTGCAATGTAAGCTTGCATTTGATTGCCGAATTCGTTCATGCCGCCATCAGGGAATTTATTGAAGTTCCAGCTAAGCGCTTTACCTTCTTGGCTGTATTTCACAACTTCTGCACCCAAGTCGCCTAGATCTTCGCTAGATGCTTCAATGCTCTTGAAGGCAGGAATGAATTTGAATTCTTTCGTAATATAGCTTTTACCGATATCGGAAGTCACAAGCCAGTTCAAGAATTCTTTCGCTTCTGCTTTCACTTCGGAGTTCTTGTTCACAACCCAGTTGTTCGGTACACCAACATACAATTTATCATTGTCTGCTGCATTGTCATTAATCGGCATAGGCAGAAGGCCAATGTTCAAGTCAGGGTTGATACCGTCAATTTGCACTTGTGTCCAGTTGCCTTGCTGCGTCATGGCCGCTTCACCGCTTGCGAACATCGTCATCTCTGTGTTGTAGTCAGTCGTTAGCGGGTTTTTGTTGCCGTATTTCAGTGTCAGGTCAACAAGCTTTGTCCATTCTTGGAACACTTCGTTGCCTGGAATTTTGTCCGTACCCTCATTCAAACCTTTGATGAATGCATCCGGATCTTTCTGATGAGCAAACGCTACGTTTAAGGTGTGATTTCCTAGAATCCAGAGCTCTTGATAACCATTCGCGAATGGTGTTACGCCAATCGCTTGCAGTTTCTTAGCTGCTTCTTCCAATTGAGACAACGTAGTTGGAGTCTCAGTAATACCTGCTTTTGCAAACAAATCTTTGTTGTATACGAATCCGTAGCCTTCCAAGTTCATCGGCTGACCATAGATTTTTCCGTCTTTCGTCATTGGCTCTTTCGCTACATCTACTGCATCAGCAACCCAAGGCTGATCCGATAGATCCTCCAAGTTAGAGAACCAAGTTTCTAAATCTCTGTAGCCGCCGTTGTTGAAAATATCTGGTTCTTCACCGGAAGCGAATTTCGCTTTCAATGCAGCGCCATAATCCGCACCGCCGCCCACCGTTTGAATGTCTAGCTTAATACCAGGATGCGTGCTCTCATATTCGCCTTTCAGCTTATTCAACGCTTCAGCGATTTCTACTTTAAATTGAAAAATCTTGATCGTTTTCGTTTCGGTTGAACCGCCCGCTGCAGCATTACCCTCTTTCTCTTTCGTGTTCGAACCGCAAGCAGATAGGATTAATGAGAACGCGAGCAGCATAACGAGTGTAAGCTTTGTTGATTTTTTCATGATGAAAAGCCTCCCTTTAATTTCTGTATCGTTCCGGAATGAAATCGTTTACTTCTTCATTGTAGATCGTCTAAATCAGGTATTGTAGGCAGGATATTGATCAAAGAGGTAGACGGGAGTGACATCCCTTTAGCCTTTGACCGCACCTTGTGTAATGCCTTCAATGATATATTTTTGCATGAATAAGAAGAAGACAATAATCGGAAGAACACCCATAACGAGCGCTGGCAAAGCCAAATCCCACTGCTTGGTATATTGCCCGAAGAAAGCAAATGTAGCAATTGGAATAGTGCGCAAGTCAGCTGATTGAAGAATAAGCGAAGGCAGCAAGTAATCATTCCAGATCCAAAGCGTATTCAGGATAAACACAGTCACGAGCATCGGCTTCATTAGCGGTAATACCACTCGGAAAAAGACACCGTAACCATTCGAGCCATCCACCGTTGCCGCTTCTTCAATCTCCAGCGGGATCGATTTGACGAAGCCATGGAATAAGAAGACGGACATCGGAACACCGAATCCGAGGTAACAAATAATGAGTCCTGGAATGCTGTTCATAAGGCCAAGTGTGCTAGTTACTTTCACAAGCGGAATCATAATCGATTGGAAAGGAACGACCATCGCCGCTACGAATAGTACGAACAGAATCCGGTTGAAACGGATGTTGTTGCGCACCATTTTATACGCCGCCATGCCGCTGATCAGAACTAGGAACACGTTGCTCACTACCGTAATAACAACAGAGTTCATGAACGCAGTCGGGAACTTCGTAATGTCAAAAGCGCGGCTATAGTTAGCCCACTCGAAGGATTGCGGCAGGCTTGCTGCATTGGTAAGCAAATCGGCGAAGGTTTTCACTGAATTCACGAATAGAAAGTAGAACGGGACCAAGAAGAGAAGAGCTACGACTACCATGATGACTTCCGTTATGATCGTTCCAATGCGATAGTTTTTGGTAACATCCATTAGGCTTCAACCTCCTTGCTTTTCGTGAATTTCACTTGAAGTGTCGTGATGACAGCCACAATAACGAAGAATATAATGGCTTTCGCTGTACCAAGTCCATATCTGTTTTTGGAGAAGGCTTCGTTGTAGATGTTCATTGCCACCGACTCCGTTGAGCCGAATGGTCCGCCTTTGGTCAGAGACAAGTTCAGATCGAACATCTTGAACGACCATGATATCGCCAAGAACAAGCATACCGTTGCTGCCGGCATAATAAGCGGAATAATAATGGAGCGCAGAACTTGCAAACGATTAGCCCCATCGATTTCAGCCGCCTCAAGAATATCCTTAGGCACATTATTAAGCGACGAGATGTAGATAACCATCAGATAACCTGCTGTTTGCCATACGAATACGATAACAATCGCCCAGAATGAAGTCCCTTCCGTTCCTAGCCAAGGTAAGTTGAAGAAGGAAATCCCCGTTGCATTGCCGATGGCTGCGAACCCTTTAACGAAAATGAACTGCCATATAAACCCAAGGAGAAGACCTCCAATTACGTTCGGCATGAAAAATACAGTTCGTAGAAAATTACGACTTTTAAGCGGCTTGGTCAAGAAATAGGCTAGGAAAAAGCCCAGAACATTCGTTAATACTACACCAAGAACGGTAAATCTGGTCGTAAACCAAAAAGAATCTCTAAATACAGTGTCATTCATAAAAATTTGTTTATAGTTCTCAAATCCAACCCATGCTACTTCTCCAGATACACCATTCCAATTCGTGAAGGAGTAATACAATCCAAGCAGGAATGGAATTCCGATAATAAGGATGAAAAATATGATAGCAGGACCCACGAACACAACTTGCTGAGTCAGTTGTGCAGTTTTTTTGTGATTCATCCCGTTCTCCCCTTTGCAATTTTCATTTTTTGCTTATAATTAGTATGCTAGAAACGCATATCAAAAAAAACGGACGATCGTGAACCGATAGGAGTACGATATTGATCTCCATAACGATCCACGGCATGAATGAGGTGGTATTGTATGAAATCCCATAGCATCCGCACTAGGCTTATCCAATTTATGTTAGCTGTTACGATAGTTCCCCTTGTGCTTTCCTTAGTCATCACGCTCATTCATACACGGGAATCCGTTAAGGAGCAGTCGATGAGCGAGAATACTCGGTTGATTTTTCAAGGGAAAACGAACTTAGTCAACTATCTTAACAACATCAACAGGGCCTCTATCGTCGTCTATTCGGACCCGCATTTTCTCAATAATTTGTCCAAGAGCTCCGATGATTACCAAGCAATCGCAGAAATATATACGACCTTGCAGAATTTGCAAGGCTCACTGCCGGATATTCAGCAGGTGTACATGCATTCTCGAACGACGAGTCAGTCGACACTCATTACGAATAGTGTTCCACGACGGGCCATTCGTCCTGACCCTTACGAGAGTACGATGAACTACGACGACACAGCCAAGACAAGTATAGAACCGCCGCATCCGGTTCATAGCTATGGGTTCCCGCCTTCACCGAATGATTATACGGACAGGCAGGTATTCACCTTCTATCGTCCTATCGTTCGTATTCCATCCACAACACAGCTGGCGATTATGGCGATTGATGTGAAGCTTGATGGAATTGCTGCGATCTTTAATCAGCTCTATGATGCCGATGATGAACAGCTATACTTGTTGGATGAGAACGGCATTGTCATCTACAGCGGCGACTCTGAGGAAATTGGCAAGCCGCTCGCCGATCAGGATTTTACAGCACAAACAACGAACGAGAAATCGGGTATTAATGACGACAAGAAAGCCATTCGCGTGTATGAGAAGCTCGAGGTCTCTTTTGCCAATTGGACTTTAGTGAAGCAGATTCCCCATAGCGTTCTCTACCGCAAATCGACTGAATTAATTACGATCAATACCGTTATTGCTGCAATAGCTCTACTGGCAGTTATTATAGGCACTCTGTTTATTTCATTTCGAATTACGAAACCAATTAAGCAGCTTGCAAGCTATATGAATCAAATTCAGACCGGCCGCTTGGACGTTACTATCGAAGTGGATAGTCAGGATGAGATTGGCTCCTTATCAAGACGATTCAGGCAAATGATGGATACAATTAATAATCTAATCCTGCGCAAATACAAGCTTGAATTGGCGAATAAAACCAATCAACTCAATGCTTTGCAAGCTCAAATTGATCCGCATTTCCTCTATAACACTCTGCAATCGATTGGTACGGTTGCGCTTCAGCATAATGTACCGCGTGTCTATTCCCTTGTTTCTGCATTAGCGGATATGATGCGTTACAAAATGCGGATTGGCGAGACGTTGGTGACGCTGCAAGAGGAAGTCGACCACCTTAAGCTATACCTGGATTTGCAAAAAGAGCGATTCGATGAGCAATTCGATTTCATCTGGGATTTAGCGCCGGAAAGTCTGTCTGCTGCTATTCCCAAGATGACCTTGCAGCCGCTCGTCGAGAACTATTTCAAACATGGTATGGATCCTCATCTCGGTACAGGACAACTGACCATACGCAGCCGATTATCCGATGAGAACCGGCTCGTGATTCAGATTGAGAATAATGGCGTATCCATTCCTGAGCTAGAACTTAGACAGCTGCAGGATGAGCTGCAGATTCAGAGGGAAGAGAATGAAGATAACAGCATCCATGAGCGCAGCTCTATCGGATTGTATAATGTGCTGATGAGGCTGCAGCTCTATTCGGATGACACGGCTGTTCTCTTCATCGAGAATATCGAGCCGCAGGGTGTGAGAATTACTCTAGAATACGTGCGGGAGAGTGATACAACATGAAGGTATTAATCGTAGACGACGAGAAACACGTACGGAATGCTATTAATCTGCTTGCCGATTGGGATCGACACGGCATAACTGAAGTATTGCAGGCTTCAAACGGAGAAGATGCGGTAACTATCATTCAAGAGCATATGCCGCAAATTGTTCTTACGGACATGCGTATGCCGCGGAAAGATGGCGCAGAGCTGCTCACTTGGCTGTATGCGAATAGGCCGCAGATTAAAGCGATGGTCATTAGTGGTTATGATGATTTCGAATACGTCCGTCATGCCGTTCGCAATGGCGGAATCGATTATATCTTGAAGCCGGTGAAAGCTGATGCTTTGAACGAAGCATTAAGTAAAGCAGTTGATTGTTGGCGCAAAGAGGAAGAGGGTCGACAACGCTTCAATCAGCAGAGCATCGAAGTCAATGAGATGAAGCCGCATTACGCAGATAAGCTCTTAACTGATCTCGTTACAGGTCAAGGCCGAAGAGATCTTCTAAGTCAGCTGTGTGAAGAATTCAAATTCCCATTATCATTGTCTTCTTGCTCCGTTGCCGTTCTTAGCCTGTCACAATTGGATCGCAGGCTGCTGTCCAAATTCCAGAACAATCAGCTTCAGCTGCTTTTCTTCATCCTGACTAATATTTGCAATGAGCTGTTGAAGTCTCGGGGAATTGCCTTTCGTCAATTAAACCGTTCGGAAGAAATCGTTATTCTCTTCTGGGATGACCGGACTTCATTCAACTCCATGCTGGCGGATATCAATGAAGGCATCTATATTACGCTGCATCGCCGAGTACATTTCGGTATCGCAGCCCAGCGGACATTCCCTGATGACATGCCGCGCGCGTACCTCGAAGCATCGAAAGCTCTATGGAGGCGCAACTTACTTGAATCAGGCAATTTGCATAGCTTGCTAGATGAAGGAAGCCAGTCAACTCGTCCGCTTCGTCTAACCGCCTACGAGGAACAGCTTCGACTCACCGCCTTAAGCGGCAACCGAGAGCAGATTGAAGCTGTTACGAAGCAGTGGCTAGAAGACGTCAGACAACAAGGGTCGGTTACACCTGAGCAGCTGATTCAATGGGAAGAAGAATGGGATTGGATGCAATTACAGTGGCTGGAAGGTGAACAGAAGGGGCCAAATGCTGGAGACAGTGAAGAATCCCAATCCTCCGCTCTCCATCCCTTGCCCTTGAATGAAGAAGGATTGTTAGCTTGGGAAGACTTAAGAATTCAGATGGAGAACCGATTAGGTGTTGCCTCCAAGATTCTCACTCAGCGGCATTCCAAAGATAATTTCTTCATCCATGATATTGCCAAATACATCGAATCCCACTATCAAGAGGATATCTCGCTGCAGGATATCGCTGCACGCTTCTTCTTGAGCCGGGAATATATTGCACGTAAATTCAAGCAAGAGTACAGTGTCACCTTACTGGACTATTTAAGTCGAATTCGAATCGAGAAGGCCAAGCTGCTCTTGCATAACCCCCACTTGCGAATCGCTCAGATCGCAGAGATGGTTGGCTATCAGGATGAGAAATATTTCAGCCGCGTATTCAAGAAGCTTGAAGGGATTAATCCAGGTGAATATCGCAAAGATCAGACATTAGGCTAAATCATATCGAACGGAGCAGTCTGAGAAGCATAAAGCTCGCAGAAGGAATATACTTTGCACGGATATGGTGGACAATATAAGAAATAGCCGCCGTAGGTGTCCTGTACGGCGGCTATTTCTCTATTCTAGTCTATACTTGCATGGGGACCCTCGCCCCTGACCTCATCGCTGCCGGTAATGCGCTTTGGCACAATGGGTGATTGCACTACCCCATTCATTTAGCGCATTACCTCATCGTATTTTCTGATATTAGTATAACCATTTTTGACCAATACGATTTGCATTAATGAAAATGGGACTGAGTGACTTGTGGCAGCTGCTTATCTTAACCCATCGAACAATCTGGCGGACACAGAATCCGTTATTTGTAGGAATTAGCTATATAGGTTGATCCAAGCGGACTGAGAATCCGCTATTTCCCCATAAGAGCCCTGAAATCACTCGATTAATCGATCATAACGGATCTCCTGTCCGCCAAAACACGCAAATGACTAAAATCGGACAAATAGCGGAACCTCAGTCCTCGTACAAATAAATGTATGTTCTAAAGTTGGATCATTGTGCTCTCATCTCTCCATGATGGGATGTCTGAATCATGATCGAGGAGCTAACCCATCACCTAATTGTTAATCGCCATCCCTATGTGTATGATAGATATAACAGAATGAATCAGGATACAACAGTGCGCAAACGGTTATTCTATAAGGGAACTACTGGAAGCGAGGCGAGCAGGATATCAAAGCATCGTAAATCAACCAGGTCGACCGAACCATTGCTGTATAAGCTTGTAAGCACCTTCATCATGCTTGGCGTGTGCCTATTGATCGTACAAGGCTGTTCACAAGCCAGCTTAACGAATACTGATAATAATGCCATTTCTTCCACTCCCACTCATTCACCGAATACCGAGACTGGCGAAGGGACTGAAGATAACCAACCAATTGACGAGCCCGAATTGACAGAACGGGAAATTTTACTTGAGCAAATAGCTGAGATGACTCTTGAGGAAAAAATCGGTCAGATGATTATTGCCGGTGTTGATGGACCGGAGATCGACGCAGATATCAGCAGGCTGATAAGTAAAGACAAAATCGGTGGAATCATCCTATATGCAGACAATATCTCTGATCTTAAAGGCATGGTTTCATTAGTGAATAATCTCAAGCAATCCAACAAAGATAATGCTATTCCTTTACTGATCAGCATTGATCAAGAGGGCGGCAAGGTGAACCGAATGCCTAAGGAATTCACCGCATTACCGTCTAATAAACGAGTAGGAGCAACGAATGATCCAGCGCTTGCCGTTACGATGGGCAAGCTGCTTGCCGAGGAGCTTAAAGCAACAGGCTTTAATATGAACTTCGCTCCTGTGCTTGATGTGAACAGCAATCCGAACAATCCCGTTATTGGCAGCCGATCATTCGGGACTACCGCAGATCTGGTCACCCGCATGGGAATCGCCGAAATGAAGGGGATTCGGGACACAGGAATCATCCCGGTAGTCAAGCATTTCCCTGGTCATGGAGATACATCAGTCGACTCCCATATAGAGCTTCCTATTGTACATAAAACCAAAGATGAACTCGCCCAATTAGAGTGGCTTCCTTTTCAGGCTGCGATTGAGCAAGGGACAGATGCGATCATGGTCGCTCATATTCTGTTTCCCAAAATAGATGCTGACAAGCCAGCCTCCCTCTCCTCGGTTATTATCGGAGATCAGCTGCGGGGAACGATGGGGTATGACGGTGTTGTGATGACAGATGATATGACCATGGGTGCCATTACGAAAAACTATGGTCTTGCCGAAGCAGCCCTCGCATCCGTTCAAGCTGGGACGGATATTGTGCTAGTTGCACATGGCTACGACAAAGCACGCCTAGTAAGAGACACTCTGTTGAATAATGTTAATAAAGGAACGCTGACTCAAGAGCGAATAGACGAAAGCGTCCTTCGTATTCTGACTATGAAGCAGCGTTATCCACTTACCGATCAAGAGGTGCCAGTACCTAAACTAACCAAGCTGAATGCGGATATTGCGGCATGGATAAAACAGCTTAAATAAAAATTCAACCTACATAAGTAAACAACAAAGCCAATAACCGATGAGAACCTGGCAAGCTCGTCATAATCGATGGCGAGACACCCCATTCAGGAAAGGTTATTGGCTTTATTGATGATCTTCCTACTCACTCTAGAATGCTATCTATATTTCATAGCGAATTTCTCATCATTGGACGCAAGATAGATAATGCCCTCAATGAGACCAAGAAAAGACGGTATCGAGGTCCAGCAGAAAAGAATATATAAAATCCCCCAGCCGTTTCTTCCTAAATAAAATTTATGAATACCCAGTCCGCCAAGAAAAATCCCTAGTAGACCCGCAACTATTTTATTTTTACTAGACGGGACATAGTAAGGATTATACTGCGGCGGATATTGTTGAAACGGCTGTCCCTGCTGGTATTGCGGTGGATATGCTTGCTGATACTGTGGCTGTCCTTGTTGATATTGCGGCTGACCTTGCTGATATTGCGGCTGCCCTTGTTGATACTGTGGCTGCGCTTGCTGATATTGCGGTTGCGCTTGTTGATACTGTGGTGAATATTGTGGCGGTTGCTGCTGCTGCGCAAACGGCGACGATAGCGGAGGCGGTGCGAACTCAGCCGAATTATATTGCGGTTGAGTTAGAGCAAGCGTCTCTCCGCAATATTTGCATTCCGTTGTATCCGCTGCGACAGGCGCTCCGCAGGACGAACAATATTTTACAGCCATATGTTTCTCCCCCTTGTCATTAAACTAACAATAATAGATTGATATTCTATTTAATTTCACTGAAAGCTCCGTCACTATACTCTTACTATTATTTTATATTTTAGCATATTTTACAGCAGTTATCTCCATCCGATATTCACCTGGTGCTGTCCCTATCCATTTTTTAAAAGCAGTCTGAAAAGCACTAGGCTCGGAGAAATGTAATAGATAGGCAATCTCTGCCAAGGTATACTCAGGTTGCACCAGATAGCTAATAGCAAGCTCTCTGCGTACTTCATTCGCCAATCGGTTATAGGAGCTGTTCTCCGACTTTAATTTGGCTTGCAGCGTTCTGACGCTCATCTTCAACTCTTTGGCGGCGTCCTGTAAGGTTGGGAAATGGGATGGCATACAGGCAATAATCCACTTGTACAGCTCCGCTGTCAGCAGAGAGCCTTTTGTCAGCTTGATTCTTACTTCTTCCGCAATCGTTTCAAAGACACCAAGCAGTCGGATGTCCTCACTAAGCACTGGATAATCCAGCACTTCTCTACTCATCCTCATAGATGTAGACCGCTGATTAAACTTTGGCACTACACCTAATATTGATTTGTACTCTTCAATGGAAGAGGGCTCGCTATGCATGAATTGAATCTCTTTAATCGTAATCGCTCTAGCACTTAATCCCATCAACATGCGGTACATAGAAGTAGCCATGTCCTCTATACAGTGCCTGCTGGGAAGCTTGCTCGAGTGGTTGATGAATAGGTCAATGATCACATCCTCCCCCTCTATTTCAAGACTAGCATTAAAATTACTGCACACGATAAAGTTATATTTTCGATACGCTTCCAATGCCTTGCCAAGAGTCTTCGAGTGCAGCATGACGTATCCCAATATCCCCAGATCAGATATATCCATCGCTTGACCCTGATGCAGGCCGAAATCCTCATCCCCTGTATATACAGCAGCTGCTTGAACAATACGTTCGAATTCTTCCCCTGGAATACGAGCTTCAGCATGATTAAGGAGACTCATGTCGAAAGAGGCGTATTCACAAAACAAATCCCAGTCGTAGCCTTTGAACACAAGAGTCTTTCTTATAGCAAATAGAAGAGATACGGACATACTATCATCATTCAAAACTCCATTCCTCCTCAAACATTCGTCAATCTATTCTCATTGCATAAATGAACATCATTTTAGCGTCTATCATCATTTTTATAGGTTAGCTCTCGGTTTATGATTAGTTCATACCTATTTTATCACGAGCCATTCCATGCGTGGAGAGTTGATGATGGAACGATTCTAGATATTTAATAGAAACGAGGAGGCACTGGAATGATCAACAATATAGCCATTATTATGGGCAATCCTTATTCCGAAAGCTATTGCAACGCCTTAGCAGAGGCTTATCGAACGGGAGCAACCGGCAGCGGTGCGAATGTCCGTGTGATTGATTTAAGTACGATGACCTTCGAGCCCAATCTAAAATTCGGCTATCATCAAAGGACTGTACTGGAGGATGATCTGCTCGTCGCCCAAGAAACGATCCGCTGGGCTGATCATCTCGTATTCGTCTACCCCACTTGGTGGGGGACCATGCCTGCTATTATGAAGGGCTTCTTCGATCGAGTATTTCTTCCGGGCTTTGCCTTTGAATCCAAACCAAATTCACTGCTGACTAAGAAGTTATTAAAGGGCAAATCAGCACGCCTGATCGTGACCATGGATTCTCCGAAGTGGTATTATCGACTATTTCTCAGAGGAGCAGGCCATCGCATTATGAAGGATGCTATCTTGAAATTCTGCGGCATCAATCCCGTTCGAATTACTGAGATGGGTCAGGTCAAGCTAACTTCAGCGACGACTAGGGAACAATGGCTTGCGAAGGTGCAGAAGCTAGGTTCTAGGAGAGCGTGATCGCGGAGTACAAGACAACTGGTCTCTTATAAAAGCAAATAAAAAAGCCTAGAGTCAGTAGACTCTAGGCTTCGCTTTATGATGCACGTGGTTTGACCGTCGCCGTGTGATCGAGCACCGCGCAACAGGAGTCGCGTGCGATGCAACCAGCTTATTTAGCTTGTGCTTTGGCTCTTTCTACATAAGCATTGAAATCTGCAATGCTTGGGTTACCTGTGTAGTGTCCGCCTTCGACTTGGATTGTTTGTCCTGTGATGAATTTAGCTTCATCGGAAGCCAGGAACAACACTGTATTGCCGATATCATCTGCTTCACCATGGTATGGCAACGCATTGAATTTACCGAAGATGTCCAGAACCTCTTCCGGCATGTTATTTTTTGCTGCTGGAGTCAAGATAAGACCAGGCGCAACACCGTTGCAACGGATTTTATCTTTACCATATTGAGCTGCGATGTAGCGAGTAAGGCTCACAACACCCGCTTTGGAAGCACCATATGCAGAGCGCAGAGCATCGCCAGCGAATGCCGCCATAGATGCTGTATTAATAATCGAGCCTCCACCCGCTTTAATCATATGCGGAATAGCGAATCGGCTTCCTAGAAGAACGCTTTTCAAGTTAACGTCCATCAGGTGATCCCACTCTTCGAGATCCATATTAACGACATCAAGATCTTTCCGTAGATTGGTTAGTCCTACATTGTTGAATAGTACGGTAATTGTACCGTATGTTGCAACGGTGAACTCAACCGCGTCTTTAATGGACTGCTCTTGTCCAGCATCCAAGAAAATGCCTGTTGCTTCTCCGCCTTGCGCTTTAATTTGCTCTGCCGCTGCTTTCGCACCCTCAACATTAAAGTCTGCGATAACTACTTTTGCGCCTTCTTTAGCCAATAATGTTGCTGAAGACAAACCGATACCGGAAGCTCCCCCAGTAACTAATGCCACCTTGCCACTAACTCGTCCCATACTGTCATCTCCTAATTGTATATGATAGATCGTGATAGAATAACTATTACTACGATATATATCATATCACGTCAGCTTGACGAACTCAATTCTCTTGTTTAGGGGATGATTACAACGAACGCCAATATTATTTACACAGGGCCTGATTTGCATGCTTTAGATCCAATGTTTATACAAAGAAATCCCATGTCTGCTATTAGCAAACATAGGATTTCCGCTAATCATTATTGAATCGCAATGTAAATCTGAATTTCTGACGAATGAGGGTCGAAAGTTCGGGAATCATAAAGCTCAAAGTCGCCCGTGTACGCTCTCTTTATGGTCGAGTTCTCGAAATAATTCCAGATCTCTCCCCAAGCTTGCGCAACTACCTCGAATACTGGCCCTTTCTTTGTTGTGAACACCATATAGTTGGACTCAGGAACGAAAGCTTTCACCCCAATCTGCTCTCCTTCAATCGATTCCTTGCTAAGTTCATGCCCAATAATTACCGTATATGCACCACTGGCATCACTTTCATAATCTGTATATAACGCATAAATGAGATGAGTATTGTTCAATCCGCTCTGAGCAGGCAGGTTGCTCTGGAAATAGGTCTCCCACAATTGCGGTAAGCTGGCCTCAGACCCAAACTCCTGAGCATTAGTCGTTCTTGTGCTGACACCTGTAATTTCCATTGCGGGTAATTGACTTGTCTGTTGGTTCACGTTCACGTAATCAGCCTCTTTCACATGTAATTACGTTTATTGTACAGCAGTAAATTGGACAGCTATCTGTCCTATTTCACATACCGTTCGATAATTTTGTGAGCCCGCTTCACGATTTCTTCCGCTACAGCTGCCGGATGCTCGACTTTCACATCATCGCCATAACTGAGCAGCATTCCGTAAAACCATTCATCCGCCGTGAATAACCCTTTTACTTGCAGGAAGCCATTATCCAATATTGATACTTGATCAGGAGAGAAGGTATCTTCTATCCGGTGGCGTACTTGAGGATGAAAGGTAAGAACCATTGCCACATCCGTACCGCTGGACCATGCTGGATCCCAGGAGTAGCCTTCTAATGAAGGCGCCTGACGACGTTCGAATGATTTCTTCCCAATGACCTCTTTATGCACACGAGATAACCGGAATACACGAAACTCCTGGCGCAACGTACAGTAGGCTTGCAGATACCATAGATGTCCTTTGAGGATCAATGCAGCTGGTTCTACCACTCGCGAGCTTGCTGTTCCGTTCATATTGGTATAGTCGAATTCGACTTGTCTAGTCTCTTCTATAGCTTGTTTCAATAAATTCACTTTATCCCGCACAAGCGGACCCTGTCCCCAAGGATTGAAGTCAAATACAATTCCCGCTCCGTGCTTCTCCGTTTCCTTCCGATCTGCACGACTAAGGAGAGCTGTTACCTTATCCAATAAATTAGCTATCATGTCATCATTTAAGGCTGAGTGAATCCCTTTCACTGCAGCAACTAATGAGGATATTTCAGCAAGTGTTAAATATTGACGGTTAATCGTATAATGCTCCATAATTTCAAACCCGCCGGATGTTCCCTGATGAGCCACAATCGGAATTCCCGACTGGTTTAATGCCTCCATATCGCGGTAAATCGTTTTGGTTGAAACTTCGAATCGATCAGCCAATTCTTTGGCACTGATCCGTTCATGATTAAGCAGCAGAACCGTCATCGCCAATAATCGGTCGATCTTCATTGCTAACTCCACCCTTGTTCATAGTTGTTTCTCTAATCATACGATTAATGATCGAATAGGTGAAGTTTTATCCAAGCGCTTGTGTTCAAGTGTTATGATAAATATAAACACTTAATCGGGGATGGCTGCTGCTGATTGCTCCGAGTACGGTAGATCGCCTTTTCAAAAATGCTTGTTCATTTTCTTACTAGGGAGTTTTGGAGGAGAACATATTGAACCTGAAGAACAGAAATTTAATAATTGCAGCTATCTTAGTTCTTATTGCCGCATCTGCGCTCTTTCTTCCACAGGAGGAAGAGCTTTATGGGAATGATGAGGCGTCCATAAAAGAAATCATTTCTACAAGTGAGCTTGTTACCGGCGAGATTGCGATTGTTGACCGTGTAGATAAGGATGACACCAGAATAGTCAGCTTCTTCGAGAATGGTCAGAATCCAGGCATTGCTGTGTTCAAACAAAACAAGGCTGGCAACTATGAATATAAGTCCATCGAAAAAGCTAGCAATACGACCACTCATGCGTTTCTTGCTCACTATGGTGATTTCAATAAGATCTATGTTTTCGTTACCAATGAGCCTAAGCTGGCTCAAATCAAACTAACCATTAACGACAAATATGAACAAACGAAAGAGATAACGGAAGGCAGCAAGTCCATGGTATGGTTCGATTTGGACTATCCAGAGTCACAATTGGAATTTCACACGCAATTCCTTGATCGTGAAGGGAACGAACTCACATAAAAGACCTGCGTTCCTCTATTTTGCTCGGTTCGCCCACACACCTCCGTTTAGCGGAACTGGGTTCCTTTATCGTTGTCACTCTAGTCTCACCACACTTTTCATACCTGCTATAAAGGACCTCCGTTCCTCTATTTTGCTCGGTTCGCCCATTCACCTCGGTTTAGCGGACCTGGGTTCCTTTATGCTCCGAACAACAAAAAGAGTTATTGCATAAGGTTGCGAAGAACGCCCCGTATGCAATAACTCTTTTTCCATTTGTATGCCTATTCGTACAACTATCGTCTTTATCCAACCATGCTTATTCGCACTACTATCGTCTTTATCCAACCATGCCTATTCGCACTACTATCGTCTTTATCCACTATCTCATTACTCTACAGCTTTCGTCTTGCTACACCTGTTACATCCAATAGCTTGCCTGCAATCTGCGGCAAAGGAACCGTATAATCTACACAATTAAGCTCAATAGCCGATCTTGGCATGCCGAATACGATACAGGTTTCTTTGGATTCCGCAATCGTCGACACGGCGCCCATTCCTTTGGCAGCTAACATGCCCTGTGCCCCATCGCTTCCCATGCCGGTCATCAGAATAAAGTGCCGCTTAAGCTTCCGCAGCTGTGAGACGGAATCGAACAGCACATCTACCGATGGCCGGAACCCATTCCTAGCCGCCTCCTGATGAAGACGAATCCGGTATTCCTTGCTGCTCTGCATAACCGTCATATGATAATTGCCTGGCGCAATATAGACCGTGCCGCCTACGATCAGTTGATTATCTTCAGCCTCAACCACCCGTACAGCCGCCAAGCGGTTTAATCGATCTGCTAATGATTTCGTGAATTTGGGCGGCATATGCTGAACGAGCAGCAACGGGTAGGGGAAGCTCGCAGGCAGATCCCTGATTACAGTCTCTAGCGCCTTCGGTCCACCCGTTGATGTACCCAATGCTACAATGTGTTCAAATTCGGTCAGTGCTTCAGCTTGTGAAGAGCTTTTTTGCTGTGCTGGTTCCACCTTTGGGGTTCTTCTATTACTTAGAATCAGATTCTTCAGCGATATTTGTGCCGCTTGTTTGATTTTCGCTGCCAATTCCTCTTTCACCTTGAATAAATCAAAGGAAACCGAGCCCGAGGGCTTGGAGATAAAATCCACCGCTCCGCTTTGCAGCGCCTTAATCGTCGCGACAGCTCCATCTTGTGTTAACGAGCTAAGCATAATAATCGGTGTCGGACGTTGATCCATGATGGTCGCCAATGCTTCCAAGCCGTCCATTTCCGGCATTTCGATATCCAATGTGACGACATCCGGCCCTAATTCTTTGACCATTCTAACCGCTTCCACGCCATTGCGAGCTATGCCGATGACCTCCAGCGCAGCATCCTCTTCAATAAAACGGGTGATTAGCTTTCGCATAAACACCGAATCATCCACCACGAGTACTTTTATCTTCGACATAACATCTCTTCCTCTATCGTTGATTGATAATACCCGATACTTCTAATATCAAGGCAACTTTGCCATCGCCTAATATTGTGGAGCCAGCGATACCATTCACTTTCCCTACATAAGAGCCCAATGACTTAATAACAATCTCCTGATTGCCAATTAATTCATCTACAGCTAAGGCCAATCTCTTCTCCGCTGATCCAACGATAACGAGCTGAAGCTGGTTTTTTCGCTGCTCTCCTCTCGGCATGTTGAAGTGATCATGCAGCCAGACAATCGGGATAACTTGATTACGCAACAGAATAACCGATTGTCCCCTCACCGTTTCAATCTCTTGATAAGGGATTCTCACAATCTCCGCGATATTACTCATCGGAATAATGAAGGTTTGATCATTCAGCTTCACCAGCAAACCAACGATAATGGCTAGAGTCAGAGGAAGCTTAATCTTGAAGCTAGTTCCCTGTCCCAGCTCAGTCTCAATATCGATCAAACCATTCAGCTTCTCAATATGGCTTCTAACGATATCCATACCTACACCGCGTCCCGATACATCACTGATCTTGCTCGCAGTCGAGAAGCCCGGTCGGAAGATGAGGTGAATGGCTTCTTTATCATTTAAAAGAGCCGCATCCTCTGCTGATATAATGCCTTTCGCCACGGCTGACTTTCTCATTCTAGCTGGATCAATGCCGGCTCCATCATCCTCAACGTAGATAACAACCTGATTATCTTCATGGGCCGCTCTAATTTGCAAGCTCCCCTTGCGGTTCTTGCCGGATAGCTCCCGTTGATCAGGCAATTCGATTCCATGATCGACCGCATTGCGAATTAAATGGATAAGCGGATCAGCAATTTCTTCTATGAGAGTCCGGTCCAGCTCCGTCTCTTTCCCTCCGAGTATAAGCTCAATATCCTTACCCAAATCAAGCGTAAGATCCCGAATCATACGTGGGAAACGATTGAATAGTTGCTCAATCGGGAGCATCCGCGCCTTCATGACGCTTTCCTGCAAATCTCCAATAATACGGGAAAGGTGGTCCGAAATTTGTCCAAGTTCCTCTACCGAATCATCGGAGAATCGTCTTCGTTGCGTTCGCTCTACTTGATGGATGCGGGTATGATCGATTACAAGCTCTCCGACCAGATTCATCAAATGATCGAGACGTTCTACACTGACACGAATCGTCTGCGTCTTGGCTTTGCCTGTATAAGCCTGATCCTCACTCGTAATTCTCTCTTGCCATTCATTTACCTTATCCGCTAATACAATGCTTTCATCGGATAATGGATCCACATGAACACTGGCAATTTCCGATAATGCGGCTACAAGATCATGAAGTTCCTGACGGGTCTGTTGTCCTGCATAGAGAAATTGCACTTCCAATGAGATGTCGACTTGCTCCTCAATCTCCTCTAATCCCGGTACAGAATGGAGAACATCGCCCCAACTACTTAGATTGGAATGAATCACATAGATCCTTGCACCCTTGATGAAGCATTCGGAGGAAAGCTGTATCGTAATCCAATACACCCTATGACCTTCATCCTGAGCTTCCTGCACCTTTAGCTTCAGAGCTTGACTAAGCACTGGTTTCTTATGAAGGGGCTCTGTACTTTCCAGAGTAGCCGAACCTACAGGCACTGAATTGAAATTCTGCAGATCCCGTACACAACCCGATATATCTGTTACTGATTCATCATTATCCCGCATAATATCGATTCTTAACTCCTTGAGACAATCCAAGGACTGAAAGAGCAGATTGATAAGCGCTCCTGTTACAGCTAGCTTCTTACTTCTGACCAGATCTAGCAAATGCTCCATTTCATGCGTTAATTGCTTCATTTCCTCATAGCCCATCGCGGCTGAAGAGCCTTTAAGCGTGTGCGCGGCTCTGAATAAGCTTTGCACAACGCTGTCGGTCTCTCCCTCTTGCTCTAGCTGCAAGATGACGTCATCCATCAGTTGAAGCTGTTCCTCAAGCTCCTCTAAGAAGACCTCTTTATATTCCGATAGCATCGGTTGTTCACTCCTGTTCGCGAAGCAAGACTTCATTCAGCTTCAATATGGCAACCAAGCCGCTAGTCGTTAAGCCGATACCTACAAAATAATTCCCATCAATACCGCCTACTCGTTCAGGCGGCGGCTGAATATCAGAAAAGGTAGTGACTTTATTCACACGGTCTACAATAATTCCTACCGTATCTTCCTGATGATGAACGACTATAATGCGAGTCGTTCGTGTATATTCCTTCTCCCCAAGGCTGAACAGGCTTCGAAGACTAATAACGGGCACGATTGTGCCCCGAAGATTAATGACCCCTTTGACGTAATGCCTGACATTAGGAATCTCGGTAATATTCTGCATCTTAATAATCTCGTGAATATCTTGAATTTCAATTGCGTATTGCTCTCGCTCAATGGCAAATTCAATATATTGCTGCTGTCCAATTGACTGCACAATCCCACCTCTGTTCCTCTTATTTATACACCTTAAAGATAGAGACGGACTCATTCAGACCTTCAGCAAGCACCGCGAGTGATTGCGAAGTAGCCGCTGTTTCCTCTGCTGCAGCAGCAGCTTCTTGGCTTGCAGCCGAAATACTTTCAATAGAGCGCATGACCTCATCCGCTTGTGCAGATTGCTGTTCACTAGCCGCTGCGATCTCGCCCACCTTATGTTCCGTTTCATTAATCATCGTAATAATTTCCTCGAAGGCCTGTCCCGTCTGTTGAGACTGTTTAACCCCGTTCGTCACAGCTACAACACTTTTATGTGTATTGGCTTGCATTCCCTTAATAATAGAAGTAATCTGCGTCGTCGCTTCTCCGCTTCGTTCAGCGAGCTTCCTTACTTCATCAGCCACGACGGCGAAGCCTCTACCTTGCTCGCCGGCCCGAGCAGCCTCGATTGCTGCATTCAACGCAAGCAGATTCGTTTGATCCGCAATATCATCAATCACCTCAATTATCTCGCCGATCTTGACGGAGTCTTCCTCCAAGCGTTCCATTTGCGTACTGACTTGAGTCATACTTTCCACTGAGATTCGAACGGTTTCCCCTCCTGTGTGAGCAATCGAGGTTGTTTGTGCAGCCAATTGCGATGCCTCCTCCGCACTCTCTGCAACCGCACTAATTGCTAATGAAAGCTCGGTGAATTGCTCATGAATCGTCTGTGCCGCCTCCGCCTGAACTGTGCTTCCGCTTGCGACCTCCTGCGTCGTTGCAGAGATTTGTTCCGATGCTGCCGCCACATTTTGCGAGGTGCTTGATACCCCCCCGATCAGATCACGCAGCTTGCGGATCATATCATTCACCGACATGGACAAATGTCCAATTTCATCCTGCGAACGAATAACGATCTCCTCCGTCAAATCTCCATCTGCCACTTTTTTGGTGGCACCCATAAGCTTTTGCAAAGGCGACGTAATAGAACGAATAATCGCAGTAATAATAAGTGCGCCTACTAGAATAGAAACGAGAATAACGATAATTGTCGTAACCAAAATACCTCTTGTAGCACTCGTAATTTCCGACATCTCAATGCCGCCGACTATTTTCCACCCAGTTAGTTTATTGGTTGTGAATATGGCCTTTTTGTCTTTCCCATTAAAATTATAATTTTGAACGCCCTCATCAGACTGGTAAAAATAGGGTACAAAAGATTGCGTAGCCTCTGTGCCTGGAGTAAGCGTTGGATGTATGAGATACTTCTGATCCTTGTCTAATATCGTTACATAACCCTGTTTGCCGATCTTAATCTGATTAACCGTCTCAGCTAGCTTCGTAAGATCCAGATTGCCTCCTACCACCCCTGACCCATCTTTTGCCGCTTTCGCAGGAACGACGACAACCTGTCCTGTTGATGCAGATACAGATGGATCGTTAACAGCTGCTGCCCCTTTATCCGCCATTGCATTGACATACCATACCGCTTTTCTTGGGTCGTAACCATCAACCGCGATATGCGGGGAGCTTATCATGAGCCCCTCTTTCGTACCAAAGTAAACACTCAGATACTGTGGGCGAAGGCTCATATATTGATCTAACAGGGAACGAATCTGTGGACTTGCCAGACCATCGATCTTGCCTGCGTCAATTTGCTCAGCCAGGTAATCCATATCTGAAACAGCTGTAGTAACAAGCTCCGTAATCTGAGCATTAGAGAGCTCTACACTTTGCCTCGCATTATCAATAATTTGATTCGTGATTTCTGTGGCCGCTTTCTGGTATGAAATCCAGCCGATCGTTACACAAGGCACGATCAGAATACATAAGAACGCGACGATTAAACGAGTCTTAATGGTTATGGATGCTTTCTTTTTCCCCATACGACTTCCTCCTAATGATGCTTATCTAATTTTGAAAATAGCTACCGTGCTATTCAATTCTTCCGCAAGCTGTGCCAATGAGTGCGCCGTAGATGCCGTCTCCTCGCTGCTTGCCGCTGCTTCTTGCGTAGCTGCGGAGATACTTTCAATAGATCCCAACACATCAGAGGATTGGGCCGCCTGCTCCTCACTCGCAGCAGCAATCTCGGACACTTTATGAGCCGTTTCATTCACCATGGATAAAATATGATCAAATGCTTCGCCTGTTTTTTGTGAATAGGCAACTCCTTCATCAACCGCTCTAACGCTTTGCTGCGTGTTCTCCTGCATGCCTTTAATAATCTTCGTAATTTGCTTGGTTGCCTCGCTGCTCCGTTCAGCTAATTTCCTTACCTCATCTGCTACAACGGCAAATCCGCGACCTTGATCCCCAGCACGAGCTGCCTCGATCGCTGCATTCAGAGCAAGAAGATTGGTTTGTTCCGCAATGTCGTCAATCACTTCAATAATCTCGCCGATTTTATTGGAATCTTCCTCAAGACGAGACATCTGATTATTCACATTCGTCATTCCATCAATGGAGGTGCGAACAACCTTATTGCCTTCTTGTGCAATGCTCATCGTTCTATCTGACAGCTCAGAGGCTTCCTCCGCACTCATCGCTACAGAATTGATCGCCACTGAGAGCTCTCGGAACAGTTCATTCATGGTCTGAGCTGCATCCGCTTGACTCATATTTCCGCTAGCAATCTCTTCTGTACTTGCCGAGATCTGCTGTGAGGCTGCAGAGACACTTTCCGCCGAGACTAGAATTCCACCTACTGTTTCTCTTAGTTTCAGTACCATTTCATTAACGGATTTGGCCAATTGGCCAATCTCATCCTTCGAATCGATATCCGAGGTTTCGCTTAGATCACCGTCCGCTACTTTCCCTACCAAATGAACGACCCGATTTAACGGTCTTCCAATCGATAAGGCAATCAAATAGCCAAACCCGATACTGAGGAGGAAGGAGATAATAATAATGCCAATTGTCGCATAACGGGAAGTATCATACAGCCGATCTGCATCCTCACTTGCTTGCTTCGATTGTGCAAGGTTAAGTTCAACTAGAGCATCAAGAATGCCCACCATTTCATCGATGGAGTCTTTCAAAGCACCATTAAGTACATCTTTGGTGAACTCCTCTGCACCTATATTGCGGTTGTTCAGCTCTATCGCTTCATTTAAATTTGCTATGTAACTTTTCCAAGCAGGGGTAATGTCTTCGAGAAGCTCATTTTCCTTAGCATTCAAAGCCTTCGTACTAAAATTTGTAATCGCCGCTTCCATTTTTGCCGTATTATCGTCTATCTTTTTCTTATAAGCCGCATTTTCGGCATCCGTTCTAGCGATTAAGTTCATATCACGAATATCCACACTTATTTCAAGAAACGATACCCGTACATTAGCTAGATCGGTAATGGGAACCAATTGATTATCATACATGTCCTCAATAGATGCATTCATTTTACCTAGGTTCATGATTCCATAAGACCCAACAAGCGCTAAAATAACGGATACGATAACAAATGCACTGATCAATTTTTTACTTGTCTTCATATTAAAAAACCATTTCACAACCCGTCACCTCATTCATATTTATTAGTTGTTCAAAGCTACATTATCTATATTTCCTACTCGATTAGTAGGAAGCGCAACATTTATGACTCGTCTCCTTCCGGATAATAAATATTCACTCCTTGGATTGTGATCACTTGCTTGCGTTCAGTGAATATAAAGACGCATAAATACATGTCTCTACGACTAGAAATATCATAATCGATCGGTATATTTTGGTAACCGAAAATATTTTGCGTGACGGCGCAAACTTTATGCGGCATCTCGCAAGAAGAGGACAACACAAAAATCCCGCTCATCGTAAAATGAACGGGATAGCAACGACAGTTATAATATTTAATAGAAGCTGGCTATTCAATAAAATCCAAATCGGTTAGAATCCCGAGCTGTTTCGCCTTGATAGCGGCTTCCATTCTCGATTTAACGCTTAGCTTCTGAAATAGATTCGTAAGAATATATTCTAGCGAACGCTGGCTCATCAATACACTTTCGGCTATTTCCTTATTGCCTTTTCCTTTGGCCAGCTCTTTGAGAATACCAAACTCTCGATCATTGATAATAGAAGCGGCCTGCTCCTGGTTCGACTTGGATTTCACATAAGGCATTTTCCTCAACTGTTTGACTAAAGAAACGGGCAGCACCATCTCCCCTCTCAGAGCGCAACGAACAGCTGTCACTAACTGATCCTTACTTGAGGTTTTGAGGATGAACCCCACTATACCCGATTCAATCATGACGTTGAAATGATTATTGAATTCGAATCCGGTATAAATGAGGATAATAGCATCAGGGCTTAATTCCAATGCTTGCTTGGCCAGATCAATTCCATTGATATCTCCGATGTGAAGATCAAATAAGATGACATCAAAGGATTGGGTTAGAACCATCTCCATAGCGCTTTCAGCATCACATGCCAAGAAAACCAGCATGTCGCCTTCTTCTTCGAGTATCATCTTAGTTCCTTCCATGACAGCTGGATGGTCGTCAACCAACAGAATGCGAATCATGATACTCTCCCCTTAATATTAATGATATTCTGCACCTATTCATGCGCAGGTATGGATACATAAACAGCAAGACCGCCTTTATTGCTTCTTGAGTAGAATTCGACTGTTCCATCCATACTGCGAACCCGTTCTTTAATCCCATACAGCCCCATGCTATTGTAGGAATCCTCTAATGCTGCAAGATCCATGCCAATCCCATTATCGATATACTCCATTCGTATTCGCTCATCATGACTAGTGATTTGAATGCGAACCTCCGTTGCATGGGAATGTTTCGTAGCGTTGGCTAACAGTTCTTGGACGATGCGATACAGGCCTAGCAGAGATTCATCATTCAACGTATCATCGAAGTTATCGGCATCAAACTCGATCCGATAGTTGCCGCGAAGCTGAGTAAAATCGAATAGAACCTCCAGCGATGCAACAAGACCTTCTTTTATAAGCATTGGCGGTCTCAGCTCGTTGCAAGTGATTCGGATTTGATAGATGACATCCAATAAACCTTGAGTAATATGTGTAAGCTGTTCCTGAGTCTCCTCTGAAAAAAAGCCATTCGTCACAAGCTTATCCAGCTTGCGGTATAAAATAATCTGTTCTTGGAGCGCAGCATCATGTAAATCCTGTGCAAGATGCTTTCGCTCATTTTCCGACAATTTGAACATGAATCGAAGAAGCCACTTGGGGGTCACTTGTTTGGAGCTCACCAACCGAAGCTCTTTCGTTAAATCCTCTATGAGTAAGAATTGATCAAAGAGAACACTGACATATCGAGTAATCGTCTCAAGCCACACTCTGGTCGAAGCAGCCTCTAAAGTTATCGGTTTTTCCTCTATTGAAAGTAAGCAGCTTGCCCCATTAATCTCGCCTATTTTGAGGGAATAGCCACTCTCGGTTTCAATCATTTTGCATAGACGATCCTTGTTATGTTCTACCTTAATGAGTCTCGCTTTCTTAACCTTTAGTACATCTTGTATTTCCTGCAGCAACCGCTGCTCCATTTGACTGAACTTCATGACACCAAACATATCTTGAGAGAATCGGTCCAGACTCATCTGCAGGCGGTAATATCGTTCTTCGCTCTCGCGTATGATTTGCTCTGATCGTTTTCTTTCCTCTTCCAGCCTCTTGCGATCACTAATGTCACGGAACATCGATATACAAGCGGTCTTTCCTTCATACGTAAACGTATTCGCTACTACCTCGACGTCAACGATCTCTCCATTGGCTCGAATAATCTGTTCTTCGACTACAGGCGATATTTTAGGATGCGTATAAAGATCATCTAAACGTCTAGCAACCATCTCAACATATTCTGGGCTTATATAGTCTAAAATAAGTTTTCCAACCATATCGCTAACGGCGGACTCTCCGAATAATTGAAGACCAGCCGGGTTCATGTGAATAAACCGATAGTCGCTATGAAGGACAATCGCTTCCGGTGACAGCTCCGTAATACGATGATTAAGCTCCTTGCTTTCTACCAAGGCCTGCTCAGCCCTTTTTGTTGCGGTCATATCTTCAATTAAAGTGAGGATCGTACCCGTTTTATCATCATAGATTCCAGTTGCCCTCGTCTCAATAACTTGGCCGTCCAGCCGAATGAGCTTATTCTCGATATTGGCTATGTATTGATTATCCACCAACTGCTGCTCTCTGTTCATGATCATTTCTTTGCTGTCAGTGTGAATAAAATCGAATATAGATTTCCCGATAAGGGTGTCAGGCTTAGTTGCCCCGAGTAAATGGAGTCCTGCTGGGTTCATGGAAAGCATCGTCTCTCGATAATGAGAAACGATGGGTTGAGGTGATAACTCAATCAGTCTCCGATATCTTTCCTCGCTATCTCTTAGTTCGTTCTCGACTCGGTTTCTAACCGTCACGTCTTGCGCAACGTTAAAGGCACCCACAATTTCGTGTTTCACATAAATCGGTATATTTTTCAGCTGCCAGTGAAATACTTCACCATTCTGACGGCTGCTCGTGATCGTATAAGATTGAGAATACCCCTGAAGCGCCTTCTCAAAATAATATTGCATCGTTTCTCTATGTTCGGAGCCAAAGCTGTCCATTATAGAGAAGTCTTGAGCCGTACCTATACAAGCTTCTTCTATAAACTGCTTCCCCCTAGGGTTGATGTCTAGCACATCGCCGTTAATATTCAATTCACAGAGAATATCCGAGTTATATTCAAATAATGATTTATATCGCTGCTCGCTTCGATGCAAAGCCTCTTCCATGGACTTCCTTGCCGTAACATCCATGATTACACCATCGAACCTCACTATTAATTCACCATTATCCGGACATAGACAAGGGATGATCCTCACTTGGATCCACCGAACTTCTCCATTGGCATGGATAATACGATATTCAGTCAGATCAGGAACTCCCTGGCTTACTGCATCTGCTTGGTAATTATATAGAGCGACATCATCGCTATGAACAATATCCCTCCAACCGTTTACATTCATGAATGTCGCAGGTGGATAACCCGTAATTGTCCTCATCGCATCCGATATGAATAATACTCGCTTTGAAACATGATCATACGACCAAATTGCCATATCAATGGTCTGCAACATCCCCTCTAACAGAGATTGCTTGTTCTCTATTAGCTGCTGAGCCTTTCTCTTCTCCGTTAAATCCAGTAGAGTCCCATCGATTCGTATAACGTTGTTACATTTGTCTCGAATAGGGATACCGATATTTTGAATCCATTTCACCTCGCCAATGGGCAAAAGTATACGGTACTCCAGGCAGCTTGGTTGACCTTGCAACAAGACAGACATATGATCTTCGAAGGCTTGAATATCTTCTTTATAGACGATCCCATACAAGAGGCTGGGACTGTAATTCAATTCGTCATCTGAACAGCCGATCCAATTTCTCAGAACAGGGGATAGGTTCAGTACATTTGTTTCCTTATTAATGGACCAAGCGGCTATTTCTAAGTTGTCAGTTGAGCTCATGTAGTTGCCTTCTTCTCCTCAGATATATTGTGATTAAAACTAACACTTGTCTGTTATATTATCCATATATTTAAAGATATCAAATATATAGAAATATAAAAAGAGATTCGCACTGATGATACAAATCGTTTACTGTTTCGAGTGTAGAAAATATTTTTCTTGATAATCGTTTCAGAAAACTAAATAATATGAGTCAGGCCTTATTAAGGACTGTTCTCCGTTTCCTTATGGAGTCGGACTTCATTATATAGAGTAGAAAGGTTGACGTCATCAGCATGGACTTAGCTCATCGTGTGAATAGGAAACAAACAAGCAAGGAACGTCTGCCAATCTCTATCTTATCCCTTACCGTAGGAGCCTTCGCGATCGGTATGACGGAATTCGTCATTATGGGTCTTCTGCCTAATGTGGCCGATGATCTGCATGTCAGTATTTCAACTGCCGGACAGCTCATTACGATGTACGCTCTCGGAGTAGCCATTGGTGCTCCTATTCTGACCATTCTCACCCATCGGATTCCGCAGAAAAAGCTGCTGCTCTTTCTTATGGTATTATTCATTGTCGGCAACGGCATCTCGGTGTTCGCACCGAATTATGCCATCTTAATGGCAGCACGCATGCTTACTGCACTGACTCATGGTACATTCTTCGGGGTTGGAGCGGTTATCGCTTCTAATCTAGTACGTCCAGATAAGCGAGCTGGAGCAGTCTCCATCATGATGGCTGGCTTAACGATTGCCAACATTATAGGTGTTCCGATGGGGACCTTTATCGGGCAACAAATGGGATGGAGAGCTTCCTTCGGTGCAATCGCCATTATGGGCGTGATCGCACTCATAGGCATATTTATCTTCATCCCACGAATTCGGCAAGAACAGCCCGCTAGTATCTTTCAGCAAATTATTGCTCTATTCAGACCTAAGCTGATGCTGTTCTTATTAATAGGAGCGCTTGGCAATGCCGGGCTATTCGCCGTATTTACTTACATCGCTCCGCTGTTACTACAAATAACTGGATATGCCGAGCATAGTGTAACTTGGATTCTTGTTTTATTCGGCTGTGGAGTGACTGCTGGCAATATCATCGGGGGTAAGCTTGCCGACTGGAAGCTGATGCCTTCCCTGCTTGGTCTGTATGCGGCGATATGTGTTATCCTCGCCGTCTTTACCTTTACCGTTCATAATCCCATCGCCGCAGTGGTAACCATTGTTCTATGGGGTGCCGGCTCCTTCGCGGTAATGCCTGGACTGCAAGTTCGAATTATGAGCTTAGCGGAGAAAGCCCCTGCTCTCGCCTCTACCTCCAGCCACTCAGCCGGTAATCTCGGCAATGCTGCCGGTGCCTTCATTGGCGGTTGGGTCATCACCCATTTATCGCTTAACGCTCTCCCTTGGGTAGGCGCCCTGCTTGTTGGGATGGCTCTAATGATTGGCATTGGCTGCTATATTGTGGAGCGTAAACAAGCTGTCGCGATGTAGAGAATAATAACCACGAACCGCCCCGGCTCCTTCATGAGCTGGGGCGGTTCGTCTTTAGATAAAGCTTCCGCATGCTGCGGTCGCCCTCGTAGTTACGCAGTTCCTGCACGTAATAACTGCAAATCTACATTTACGACTAGACGTTTAGGACTTACAGAGGGGTGCTAACTGCAAAGCTACAGTTAGCGCAGCCCTTATAGCAGCTAAAACGACTAAACCAGTACAATTAACTGTACGATCACAGGTAAATCACCTATTTATGAGATTTTCATCGCAATTAACTGTAGTTCCGCAGTTATATGCACGCGGAGTGAGAAAGTTAAGCCACAATTGCAGACGTGAGTCTAAATTAGGAGCACGTAATGATGTAAGGGTAAGAAAAAGCCTGTTGAGACCTTCTCAACAGGCTTTTTTGCGTAACATCCTCTTACAGCAATATCGCACCAATTACACAAACGACCACAATACCAGTCAAACCTTGGACAAGAGTCGCCATTGTCTGTGCTTTATAAGCATCATTCAGCTTCAAGCCGGAGAACTGTGTAACAACCCAGAAGTAAGAGTCATTAACATGGCTCACCACCATAGCGCCTGAACCGATTGCCATAACCGTCAGCATTTGACCGATTGGAACGGAGCCCATCATTTCCATCAATCCAAGTGAAGGCATTAACGGATACATAATCGTCGAGGTAATAACAAGTGCAGCGGTCGAGCTTCCTTGTGCTGTCTTCAAAACAGCGGCGATTATGAATGCAAGCAGCAATGCCCCTACTCCTACGAATGCTGTATTTCCTTCAACCAGCGTTTTCACGTAGTCAGCGATTGGTGTTGCTTTGATAACTGCCCCAAGTGCACCACCGGCACCCGTAATCATAATAATGAGTGCAGAATCAAGCAGCCCTTCGCCCATAAGCTTGGTCAAATTCTCCTCATTGCGTTTCGGCAACAAGGTGAAGATAGCCAGCAGAACGCCTGCGAACAACGCATTAACAGGTGATCCTAAGAAGGTGAACAGCGTGTAGGCAAACCCGCTCATCAACATCTCCTTGTTGCCTTCCGCATCGACACCTACTGGGAAGCTTGCTATCGAACCAAGTGCCAGCAGGATAATGGGCAGTACAAGCGGTCCAAAAGCAGCCCAAGCAGAAGGAAGCTTACCGAAGCTTGCCTTATATTCTTCGAATGTCTGCGTTGACTCTTCTAGCGTAGAAGGGATTTTTACCGCTACTTTACGTGCCCAGATATGACCTGCGAATGCTACAGGAATAGATACGATAAGTCCAATAACAATGACCCAGAATAATCCGCTTGGTCCGATCCCTACATTGGATGCGGCTGCGATTGGCCCTGGTGTTGGCGGAACCAGTGTATGTGTAGCATACAAACCAGTTGAGAGCGCAACAGAAAGGGTAACGACACTAACGCCGGAACGTTTCGCGAGTGATTTTTTTAGAGAAGATAGAATGACATAGCCGGAATCACAAAATACAGGGATTGATACGATCCAGCCGATGATCGACATCGCAATTGCTGGGTGACGATCACCTAGCAAGCGCAGTACAACTTCGGCCATTTTAATCGCTGCACCGGTTTTCTCTAATACTTTACCAATGATCGTACCGAAGATAATAACGAGACCAATACTCGTAATAATGCCACCGAAGCCGGAGGAAATCGTCGAGCCAATATCCGCTATAATGGGAACGGAAATTCCGTTCATTTTACCGACCAGATTCGTTCCCAATGCTAAAATATAAGTAGAAGAAATAATCGAAAGGAACGGATGGAGCTTCCACTTAGCCGTTGCATAGACGATAAAAACGATACAAAACAACAGCAAACCTAATATAATCGGCCCCAATTGAATGACTTGTTGACTAATCTCTTGATTCATATTATCCATCCCCTCCGCTTCTCTACTGGTTAAGCTTGAATATCCGTATGATTTGTTCAGCTGCTTCTTCCAATAATGGTTCTGCCATTTGCATGGCCTCATCCAACGTCATCGGACGGTTAACCATACTTACAACTGCTGATACACCATGCTCATACAAGCTATCGATCCCATTACCAACGGAGCCGGCTATAAGAATAACAGGCACTCCATGCGATGAGGCGATGCGGGCAACCCCAAATGGTGTTTTACCATAAGCGGTCTGATAATCAACCTGCCCTTCACCAGTGATGACCAAATCTGCTCCTCGAACAGCCTCTTCTAAGCCAGTGACACGAGTCACCATTGCTATTCCAGACTCCAGTTCTCCGTTCAAGAAGGCTAGAATACCGCCGGATAACCCGCCTGCAGCACCTGTCCCTGGAAGATGATGAATAGCGACACCTTGCGTTCGTTCGATCATATCTGCAAAATGCTTCAAGTTCTGATCCAGCAGCTTCACCATATCGGGTGACGCGCCTTTCTGTGGACCGAATACTTCAGAAGCACCCTTCGGGCCGATGAATGGATTGTCCACATCACAAGCGACTGTGAATTTGCAATCCACGAGGCGAGAGTCGAGCCCCTTCGTATTAATCTCTATTATCTTATCCAAGCTTCCGCCGCCATACGGAATTTGATGCCCTTCAGCATCCAGCAAATTAACGCCCAAGGCTTGCAGCATGCCTGCTCCGCCATCATTCGTTGCACTTCCGCCGACGGCTAGAATAAAATTGCGGCAACCATAATCAAGTGCTGCTTTTATCAGTTCCCCTACTCCATAAGTCGTTGTTATCAATGGATTACGTTCTTCCTGTTCAATGAGATAAAGTCCTGAAGACATGGCCATTTCAATAACACAGGTTGTTCCATCGCCTAGTATGCCGAAGCCTGAATCAATGATTCGACCTAATGGGTTTTGGACTGCAATACGGATAAATCTCCCCCCCGTAGCATCGATCAGACATTCCATCGTTCCTTCTCCGCCATCTGCCATCGGGATTACCTTGGTAACGCTTTCAATTTTGGCTCGTTTAATTCCTTTTTCAATTGCTAGGCCTACCCCACGAGCAGATAAGCTGCCTTTGAATGAATCCGGTGCTATGACAATGTTCACCCTCTGCTTACCTCCTCCGCCAATGGTGTGCTTTCTTAATTTCAATTATAAAGAGCTGAATTATAATCAACAATGTACATATTGCACGAGTTGTACAACGAATTAAAGCGCTTTCTTGTGCAAAGGATACAAGTTAAATAATTGGCATAACGTATATTAGGTCGCACATAAATGGACTCTATAAAGCAGAAGTCCTAGTTGAATACGTATAGCTGACTGAAACTGACGCGGGTCTTCACCAATAAGTGTCTCCACTCGGTTCAACCGATATAACAAGGTGTTCCGATGAACATCAATTTTTCGTGCGGCCATGCTGAGATTCATATCACTGTCATAAAAGGCTTGCAGCGATTCGAGTAAATTGGGGTGCATCACAAGTTCGCCTAGTACCTGAGAGATCAGTCTGCGAGCCGATGCTTCTGTTACCTCAGATAGAATTAATTCAATTGCTGCATCCTCAATATGCAGAATGCCTCCCTTGGTCGACTTCCTCCTCGCAATATCGAGCATCTTGACCGTTTCTCTGAATGAATCACCAAGCTCTTCCATACTGCACTGCCTGCCGATAGCAATGTAGACATCATAACTGAACCATTCCGTTAGGAGCGCATAGATTTTCTCAGCAATCTCAAGCAAGTCCTTCTTAGCTTGACGAGCTGTTTTGTAGGTAGAAGTCTCAGCCATTACGATCCATCGCCCTTGCCCATATTGTACAATCAGCGTTTCCTTCTCATTGCGGAACAGCTTGGCCACCGTCTTTGGCCGAAAGGCTCTCAGATCTTCTTCCACATTGATTTGGAGAATTAATATAACCCTGGGAAGATGGAGGTTCACATCTAGAAGCTCACCTCTTGCATAAAGACTTTCCAGCGTCGTGTGCTCGCTCCTTTTGATCAACTCTTGAAGCAAGTAGGTTTTAGAACGTTCCTTCATCTCCACCTGCTCTACAACATAGGAGTGTTGAAGCAGCAGCTCAGTCATCATTTTGACCGCTCGTCCAAATTGAATAACTTCCTTCTCCATGCCGCTAATCCCTATCACACCAACTATCTCACTATGAAAATAAATCGGCATGTTAATGCCCGGCTTTGTCCCCGCCCATCGGCTGGCATCCTGCTCGGTAACGATTATTTCTTCTCCGCTCTGTACAACATGCAGTGCACCTTCATGCCGTGTATTTATTCTCTCCGGATCGCTAGAGCTGATAATAATTCCGTGCTTATCCATCACGTTCATATTTAATTGAGTGAGTTCTTTTGTCTTCTTGACGATCATATCTGCGATTTTCCTCGTTATTCGCATACGGCCTCCCGTTCTCATCCCAAGCCAGTCCTGTATGGGATATTGTTCTCCCAGCAACTCCATTTTATTTACTTTTGCATTATAGCATCTGATTTTAGAAAGGTTAATGTCATCAGCATGGACTTAGCTCATCGCGGTTGACCTCCATAATAAAAAAGAAACCTTACGTTTAATAAACGTAGGGTTTCTCTACAATTTGAGCAGCCAGTCAGGCTGCTCTCTTTTAACTAAACGTATTTATGCGCTCGCATTAAGCTCATTTTGCATTTTAAGTTGATTCCGGTATACAAATTTCGAAATCGCAATACTAATTTCATACAACAAGAAAAGAGGTACAACCACTATAATATCCGATAATATATCCGGAGGCGTAATGGTAACGGCAATAATTACGAGAATGAAATAAGCTAGTTTACGCACCTTTGCCAATCTATTCGGGTTCACAATCCCAAGCTTGGTAAGGAACATAACAATCGCCGGCATTTCAAACAATAGACCAAATGGGACAGTCATATGGATCATAAAGGTAAAATATTTTTCAGCTGTATACATGGTTGCAAAATCATTCGCTGCCATCTCATTCATAAAATGAAGAACCATCGGAAATAAAACAAAATAACCAAAACATATTCCTATCAAAAACAAAAAAGTGATACTTGGTATGAAAAGCAATGTAGCTCGTTGAGCTCGTTCTGGTACTGCCGGTTGAACAAATTTCCATGTTTGATAAGCGGCAACCGGCAAGGTTACCGCGGTAGCAACCACACCGGCAATCATAAAATACACCCACATCACATCAGATGGTCCGAGTACGACCAGCTTTTGATCCATATCTTTTACCAGCCATTGATAAATTTCACGAACAAAAATGAATGCCGCTACCATGGATACCAAGAAAGCAATGAGAGTCCGTATGATACGAGCCCTCATTTCCTCCAAATGTCCTAATAAGTTTTGATCGTTTTGATTTCTCATATTACTTATTCGGAAGGACGCTTTCCTGTCCCGTCTCAGGCTTCTTCTTCTCCACGTCGTCCTCGCCATTTACAAGACCGCGTGTAGCGCCTTTAAATTCACTTAACGTACGTCCAAAAGCTTTACCGAGTTCCGGCAGCTTAGAGGGTCCGAAGATAATCAGGGCAATGATAAGAATTAAAACTAAACCACCAATTCCTATATTTCCGAATGGCATAATTAGTCATCTCCTAAAGAATAGTATTCAACCACGGACATAATCCGTGGCTGATAGTAAGTAAGTATCACTTAGCCAAGTTTAAATCCACTGATTGCAACTACTCCACAACGTGCTTTCTTATCGCCAGGACGATGCGGCCAAGTACTAGTTGGTTTGCTTAGGTCTGTTGTCATTTCACCAGGGTGCTGTACGGAAAGAAAAAGTGTTTGTTCATCCGGCGTGAAAAACGGACCTGTCAACTCAGATTCTGTCGGGCCAGAGGCGAACTGTAACGCCGTTCCTTTTCCTTCTCCACTAGTAGGAATAACAAACAGTCCATTATTCATGAACGACTTATATACACCCTTATTATGGCTGCTTGAAGAAATATCCGTTACTACCCAAAGATTTCCGTTTGAATCGAAGGCAAGATTATCCGGTGAACTAAATCCTGATTGTCTGCCGCCGGCAGCAAAAATCTCAAAATCGAATTCGAGCGAACCTAAGTCGCTCCCCGATTCGAATATCCTTGTAATATGACCATGGATGTTACCGTGAATATCGTTATTGGTATGACAGATAAAGACCGTGTTATCAAATGGTGAGATTTCAATATCTTCCGGACGGTCAGTAGGAGTACCTCCTACCAGCAACGCTGCTTCATGGCAGAATGTAACGACATCACCTTGCGATTTGAATTTATTAATAAGATCTTCTTTTGTTCCTGAAATCCCATAGGGATTTTTGTACTTTTCATTGGATAGTACCTTTTTTACTTCTTCGATCGTAACAGGCAACCATTTACCCGATTTAAGATTGGCAACATAAAGTGTTCCTTCTTCCAGCAAGGTGGAATTGTTGCGCCCTTTAAGTTTGTCAAATTTGCCCTTGCTTACAAATTTATAAACGCAAGCATCTTTCTTATCATCGCCCATATATACAACTACTCGGCCATCAGTTGCAAGCCCCATAGCGGTATTTTCATGATTAAATCGACCTAATGCAGTGTGTTTTTTATGATAGGAATGGTCAAAAGGATCAATTTCAACAACCCAACCGTAATGTGCTTCAGGAAGCTTTGCACTAACTGCCGTTTCAGTAAAGTTCTCTTCGCATGAGAGTACGGTATTCCAGAACGTTACACCGCCTGAACAGTTCGCAAAAGTACCAACTGCAGTTGTTGCATTTCCAAGTGCAGCGCTGCCTTTTGCCGGCCCAGTAAGATCAAATTTCGTTGTACCATTTATCCGCCGAGCATATTTCGAAGTCGTGTCCATTTTCCAAGTGCCATTCTCATCACGGAATACTTCGATGACTGACATACCTTGATAGTAGAGATTTTGTTTAATTTGCTCCGCAGTCATCGTATCATCGACGATCGGGCCTAATAAAAAAATATTAGTATACTCATGGTTTGTGACTAGCAACCCGCGTGTATTAGATCCATTGATAGGAAAATAAGCATTATAGTCAGCGCCTTGGCCAAACTTATCTCCAGCTGTATTTATTACGTCATCAAACGCCGCGACAACATCATATTTAAAGTTTTTCGGAATAAGCAACTTGTCTTCGTTAGATGGTTGAATAGGTTCAAAATACCCGCTGACTTTATTCGTTTTAAACCCAAACAAATGGTCAGAAGTCGCTGACATTGCAGATGCTTTCCCATCTAAAGTGCCTAGCCCCGCCGATGCCGCAGCTAGCGCAGCTGCTCCGGTTCCAAGAAAAGTAAGAAATGTTTTACGATCCATATTTTTATTCAACCTGTTCACTCCTCCAGATTTATGGTCTTCTAGGACGAGCATACTCAACGTATGTAAACCCCATGTCATACCAGTTTGGAATAATTGTAAACTACTAGAACTTGACATATGAGCTTGTTCTTTTGTAAAGTAAGCGTAATAACATGCATTTAGGTTATTTACGTTTGCATCGCTTAGCGGTGCAATAGAAAAGGGGAAATTTTAATGATTACCGGTGTTCTTAACTCCTAAATTGGATAAGGTCAGATGTACGACAAGTCTTGTTATGCATGTCAGCTTAGCTGTTTGCGCAAGGCTCTATTTCGTCATCTGCCGCCATGAGTTAAGAACATGAGGATTTCCGCCTGAATGCATTCGACAGCGGCCTTTCACCGTGCTCTAGCAGCACGGTTTTTTTTATGCAGATAAATGCGAATAAGTGATCGAGGCCTCTGTTTGGCTTTCGATAATTGGCTTATTTGCCTGCATAGAGGCTATGTCGATCAATGATGACAGGAACGGAACGCACCCGCGTTCTGTTCCTGTTTTTTTTGTTTTATAACCAAAAGGAGGCTTACAAGCAATGAATGAAGCGACGTTGAAACGTTTAGAGTATGACAAAATCAAGGAACTGGTGATCAGTTATACTGTTTCCGCTGCCGGCAAGACGCTGGCTGAGCGAATGCAGTCGAGTACCGAGAAGCGCCAAGTCGAAGCATGGCTGCAGGAGACAGCCGAAGCGAGCGATCTTTTGGCTAGCGGGGCGAGCATCCCGCTTTCGGCGATGGAAGGGATCGATCCTTTTCTGGCGCTGCTGGGCAAGGGACGCATCTACAATGAGTCCGAGCTTGATCAGTTAGCCGTATGGCTCACCTCGGTTGCCCAGATGAAGAAGTATATGCGCAGCAAGAGGCATATTGCTCCGACGATCGCCACCTACTCGGATTCGATGTTCGATTGCCCAGAACTGCGAGAGGAGCTTGCCCGCTGCATCCGTTACGGACAGCTGACGGATCAGGCAAGTTCCTCTCTGGCCTATATTCGCAGACATATCTACGCGGCTGAGGATAAAATCCAGCGCAAGCTGGAGCAGACGCTGAGCAAATACAAGTCGGCGCTGCAGGAGCCAATTGTGAGCAAGCGACGGGATCGCTTCGTCATACCGGTGAAGCGCGAATTAAGGAAGCAAGTGCCAGGAACGGTGTGGGATGAATCATCGAGCGGCCAGACACTCTTCGTAGAGCCGCATGATGTATCCGATTTACAGCAAGAACTGAGTCAGTGGAAGGCAGAGGAGGACAGGGAGCGGACAATCGTGCTTTCCGCGCTATCGGAGCATGCGGAGAAATACGCTTATGAATTAAATCTCAATGTCGAGGCGATGGCCTCCTTCGACTTTATTTCGGCACGTGCGAAGCAGTCGAGATCAATAGAAGGCAAGCGTATCAAACTGTCAGATAATCCTGTCATTCGCCTCGTAGGCGCACGCCACCCGCTGCTTGGCACAAACTCCGTGCCGCTTAGCGCTGAGCTAGGCTATGGATGGAAACAGCTTATTATTACAGGTCCTAACACCGGAGGCAAAACGGTAACACTTAAGACGATTGGATTATTCGTCTTAATGATTCAATCCGGACTGCTCGTTCCTGCGGAAGAAGGAAGCGAGATCGGCATCTTCCGTCATGTCATTGCCGATGTCGGAGACGGGCAAAGTCTGGAACAGTCGCTGAGCACATTCTCCTCTCATATCACGGTGCTCAGTGAAATGCTTAAATGCGCTGCGCCTCGGTCATTATTGCTGCTCGATGAGCTTGCTGCGGGGACCGACCCGACAGAGGGAATCGCACTGTCCATCGCGGTACTAGAGGAGCTGCTTGCGAGCGGAGCTCTTGCGGCGGCAACGACACATTTTAACGAGATCAAATCATTCGCTTCTATTACCCCGGGCTGTCAGAACGGTAAAATGGCATTCGATGCGGAAACGTTGCGGCCTCTATACCGCCTGGAAATCGGAGAGTCTGGCGACAGCCATGCCTTTGCGATCGCCAGACGATTCGGGCTGCCGGAAAGAGTCATGAAGCGAGCGGAGACATTATTAGCTTCGAAGGGGCCCGCCCGTCATGATCAGGGTGATAGTTATATGCCAGGCCTGTGCGAGACGTTGCAAAGAGAGTCTGCCGTAAACGACGCCGCTCTTAAGCAACATGCGAATATAGCTGAAGCAGAAGAGAAAGAACAATCATACGTTGCTAAGTCGGATAAACCGGCGAAATCGACTACTTTCCAACAGGGCGATGTCGTGTGGATTTATCCGCTTAAACGGACCGGTGTCGTCTTCCGTCCCGCAGACGAGAGAGGAGAAGTTATCGTACAGGTGCAAGGAAAGAAGCTGACCTTCAATCATAAGCGGCTAAGACTATATATCGCGAAGGAGAAGCTGTATCCCGGTGAGGATTACGATATGGACATTGTGTTCGACACGAAGGAAAATCGCAAAGCCAGACATCAGATGAACCGCAAGCATGTGGAGGGCTTAACGATAGTTACGCCAGAAGAGGATAACAAATAAGGGGGTAAAGTCTTGCATGGCTGAATAACACAGGAGCAGATTGAGACTTGATGATCTTGTTACGAGAAGCTGTTATGTCGGCCCATCACCCACACTGATCCCCGACCTCGAACAGGGTCACTACTTCAACAACTCATTGGAATGCTCCCGTAAGTCCTCGTCAAAGAGGTACGGGAGCATTTTTCTTGTTAATTTAAGGCTATGTTAAAGCTCATTAAAGTGTCCCATTAGCGCAATCGAACATTCATTTAGATAAACTTGGTTGATATCTATAGTAATCTTGTGCATGGACCGCTTTGAATCCAACTGATTCATATAACCCTAGAGCATGATCGTTTTTCGTTTCGACCTCTAAGTGTACGGAGTATCCGGCCGAGCTTTGCTCTTTAATGACTCGGCGCAACACTTTTCTGCCTATTCCTTTGCCTTGGTATTCTGGCAATATGGCAAATCCATAAATCCACGCTTGTCCCTCTTCTCGGCTCACTCGAATTTTCCCCACCGTTCCTTCGTTCACGACAATCATGAACATATCAGTGCTATCCCCCAAGGCCTTGCTTTCCATCACTCTGGCGTCTTCTTCATCCACTCCGAACGCCGTAATGGATAATCGTACGCGCATTTCGTAATCTTCTAATGTTGCTTGCCTCAGAAGAATATTATTCGTTTCTTCATGAGGCTTTTCTTGCCACTCCATTTGATGCTCCGAGAATGCATACTCAGCACCTTGTTTACTCAAAAAAGCTCTTGCCGTATTGGATCCCATAGGTGCATTCAACAAGATTTTCTTATATCCATTTTGTTTGACCTCTTCCATTCCTAGTCGGAACAATCGATGGAAGTGCCCCTTTCGTCGTTCACTTGGATTAACCATGCCACATACTTCGACTGTAGAACCAAAAGCGTACAAACCTAAAAACGCTACAAGTTCGTCATTTTCATAATGAAAAAAATCCAGCTGATCAGATCCGCGATTTCTAAGCATTTCCCAGTTAAGCTTCAGTTGTAAATGATCATGAGTTTCGCACTCTTTTTGCAATTGTTCAATATCTTTTAATTGTTTAGTCGTTAACATTTTTTCTCCTTTGGCTGTCCGCATTAATAAAATCAGTTATAACTGTTAAGTGAAAGCCGATTCATTGTACACCAGGCATGATCACATTTCACTAGTCAGGAACCTTGTTTTCGGGGGAAACCGTGTCTTTTTGCACTCCACGCTATAATCAGTGCCATAAGCTGGAGTATCAACAGCACTCTCGGGAAAGCCTGCACGCCACCATGTTCTAACAAAATCCCACCTGTAACGCCTCCGCCAGCTATGGCTAGATTCCATACTGTCGTATTAATAGGCATCACGATATCAACGCCTTCTTCACTGCTTGCATCAGCCAGCGCGGTTTGCAATAACGTGGCGGCACCGCCGAAGGTAAGCCCCCATAACGCAATTGCTGCATAAACGACCGCCGCCGATGTGCCGCCAACCCACAGTGCAACGGACACTAGCGCAAACCCGAGCAAACTGAGCAATACCATCAGACGCAGCTTGCTATCTACCAGCAGTCCGACAATCCAGATGGAGACAAGAGCGGCTACTCCAAAGATCAGTAAAACAAGATCGACCCGTTCTGCAAGTCCGGAATGCTCAAGAAACGGTGCGATATACGTATATAAGATATTGTGTGCAAGCATCCAGGTGAGTACTACCATTAGTATCGGACGGATACCCGGCAAAACAAATACCTGACCCACTGTCATTCTCTGCATTGCCACCTGTCCTGGATAATCTGGCACCTTCCAAAGCACCCAAGAGATCAACACAAGAGTCAGAAGAGATATGAGCCCAAACACCCCGCGCCAACCGACCAGATCGCCGAGCAAAGTTCCTGCCGGCACTCCAAAGGTTAGCGCAATCGGCGTTCCTACCATTGAGACAGCAAGAGCGCGTCCCCGTAGAACCTCAGGAACCATGCGTCTTGCATAACCAGCGATCATCCCCCAAGCAGCACCGGCAGCAACACCGGCGAGAAATCGTGCAGCAAGAGTCAGAGCATAACTGGTTGACAAGGCAGTAATCGTGTTGAAGACTACAAATCCCGCAATAATGGCTAGCAGCAGCGGACGCCGACGCATTGCTCCGGTTAACATGACAAATGGAATTGCAGCCACAAGCGAGCCAATGGCATAAAAGGTTACGAGCTGACCGGCCATCGCCTTCGTAATATGCAGCCCTTCCCCGATTAATGGAAGCAATCCTGCTGGAATTGTTTCTGTAAGAATACAGATAAACCCTGTCATCGCTAGCGCCAGCAGGGCAAGCCAGGGAAGTCTTGCAGGGATGGTTGCCGATTGGATCATATCGGTGGATGATGAAAATTTAGACAAATTAGATTCCTCCTAAAGATGAAGTGAATTATGGATCAATCATTCCATATGTTAATCTAACCCTACTTGCTTGTCAAGGACTTCTGGATCGATTAGTATATAAGTATCAAAGGGAGGTCATCTTATGGCACGAACGGGACGCCCCCGCGCATTTAATCGCGACGAGGCAGTTATTGCCGCGATGCTTCTGTTCTGGGAACATGGCTATGAATCCACTTCTCTTGCTCAGCTACGCGCTGCGATGGGAGATATATCAGCAGCGAGTTTTTACGCAGCGTTCGAATCCAAGGAAAAACTGTTCCGCGAAGTGGTGGATCGGTATATCTCTACTTATGGACAGGTATCAGAAAGTTTCAGGGATCAAAGCATGACATCAAAAGCTTCTATCGAGCAGGGATTACGACGATCGGCACGGATGCAAACAGAGAGGTCCCACCCTCTAGGCTGCCTGTTGATTTTATCCGCTGTAACTTGTCCGCCTGAGCAAAAGCACATCCAAGTGATGCTCTCCAAGGAACGAGAAAAGGTACGCGGTTGGCAGAAAGATTGTATAGAACGGGCAATAGCATGTGGTGAGCTGCCCGAATCTACGGATATCTCCATGCTGGTTACTTTGTTTGATACTTTTCTTCGAGGTATTTCATCACAAGCTAGGGATGGTATTCCGCTAGAGGCAATTGATGCTGCTATAACTCAGCTAATGGGTGTATGGGATGCGCTATCTGCAAAGATTGGGAATCGGGGGGAAGTTTAAGTGAGGATTAGATAAGGAATTATCTATGGGACAGTCCTTATAATTCAGATTCAGGAAACAAGTTACGGATAACCGCCCAAGTTAATTGAAGAGACGGTAGCCATTTCACCGGCTACCGTCTCTTCAAGCTTATTGAGCTAACGTGTCCTATTAGCGTAATAAAGGATTTTCTTTGGATGGGTCAGGGTTTCTTTATTATCACTGAGTCTGCAATCTCAACTAAATGATCAGGTGAAACTTTTTCTGTAGACCGATGATCCACACTTAATATAAAATGCCTCGGCTCCATTTCATCGTTTAGATTTAAACCCCGATTTTTTCGATTTCCATGCGACGAACAAAGCCACAATCAACAAAATAAAGCCTATCCACGGGAATGAAAGCACCCCTGCCGAATTCAATAATATTCCACCTACGGCACCACCACAAGCAATAGCCAAATTCCATGTAGTTGAGCTTAACGATAGTGCGATATCTACGGCCTGATCATCCACGGCTTCGGCAATTGCAGTCTGCAACAGTGATGCTGCACCACCGAATACAAATCCCCACAGAATGATAGCAACATAGATGCCAACCGGTAAGTTGCTACTGATACCAAATAAAAGGGTAACTAAAATAAAAGCTATTAAACTCCCTAGTACTAAGGGACGTAAGTAACGGTCGATTAACCTGCCTATTAAAAAAGTACTCCCGATCGAAGCTATACCATATATAAGCAATATGAATTCTATTTGATTGAAACCAACGGAAGCCAGCAATGGAGAAATATAAGTATAAAGTATATTGTGAGCCGTCATCCAAGCCAAAACAACAAACAGTACGGAACGTACTCCAGGTGTTCTAAAAACACTCAAAACCGAAACTGAACTTTTATCAGACTGCCCTGGAAAATCAGGCAATTTCCATAAAATCCATCCTATTAGAACAGCAGCGACTAAGGACACAACTCCAAATAAACTGCGCCAACCAATAAAAGAACTAAGAAAGGTACCGAGAGGCAAACCAAAGGTCAATGCAATGGGGATCCCCATCATAGCGATAGACACGGCACGGCCTTTTAGTTTCTCTGATACCATACGTCTGGCATACCCTGTAAGCATTCCCCACACAACGCCTGCAGCTACACCTGCAAAAAAGCGAGCAACCAAAGTTAATATAAAGATAGATGATAATGCTGTGATTGTGTTAAAAACCAGAAAAGTGCCAATGGTCAGCAATAAAAGCGACCGACGTCTCCAATTTCGAGTCGCTGTGATGATTGGGACAGCTCCTACTACTGACCCGATAGCATAAACAGTGGTCAATTGACCAGCCATACTTTGTGAAACGCCGAGCCCTTGGCTTAATTGAGGCAGCAAACCGGCTGGCAGTATCTCCGATAGCAACGCGAGAAAACCTGTCATTGCCAAAGCTAGCAGTCCCGCTAATGGAAGACGATTGGCGGCATTTGTATTTGTGTTCATTTTTTCCTCCTGAATACTGTTTTTTAAACGAATCGGATGCATCCAGCTTTTCGACAAACCAGGTTAATGTGCGATGCCATGCGTCCTGGGCTGTTAAGGGATGATAGCTTTGCCGTTCATTACAGAAGAAACCGTGGTCGGCTTCCGGATAATAGTAAATGGCATGCTCGACGTCAGCTGCTTCCAACGTTATATCCACTTTCTCGACGATTTTCTTGGGAATTCCTCGATCCATTCCTCCAAAGAAGCCGAGAACAGGCACCTTGATCCGGTTCGTTCTGTTCACGGGCGCAACCGGGAATTGAGCAGTTTGAGCAGTCAGTCCTCCACCGTAATAGACGACGGACGTTTTGATTCTGTCGGAGAAATGGCTGGCCGTTAGATAGGAGAGCATGCCTCCCATACAGTAACCGATGACGCCGACTCTTGTTTCGTCTGCACCTTCCAAATCGGGAATATAGTCGAGGACAGCCTCGAGGTCACCCATCGTTCTCTCCTCTGTCAGCGGCTCTCGGGCCTGGGCTGTTGCCGGATATTCCGTATAACCGAAGGTTTGCCACACTCCCGTACGATAATATAAATCGGGTGACACGACGACATAGCCTTGTGCGGCAAAACGACGGCAAACATCCTGAATGTGACTGTTCACGCCAAATGCCTCTTGAATTAAAAGAATGACAGGGAGATTCGAGTTGGAAATTCCTTTTGGCCTGACGATGAACAAAGGAATCTCTGCAGGGGAGCCGTCAGCGGTATCCCGCTTGGCGAAGACCCTTTCTGTTTCTACTTCTGTAGGTAATAGCATGAACCACACACTCCTTTTTTCGGTGAAACCTTTACTTCAATCGTGAAAGGGTATTGAAATCTTCATCGCTGAGCGTAATACCGGCTGCCGCCATATTCTCCTCCAAATGCGAGAGGGCCGAAGTCCCAACACTTAGATACTTGTCTAAGTATCTCATTGAGATTTATTTATGTCAAGTTGTTCTATCCAATTTGATTAACCATGTATAGCTTGCAGACGTCCTCAAACGAACGCAAAAACCCCCCTCATGGAACATGAGGGGGGCTAGATGAATATTCAAATTGAATTCAATCGGCTTGTTTCATTCAATTCGAATCGATTTCCGAGAGTTTATCCAGATAGGTACGAAGAGTATCGGATTGCAGAACGAGATTTTTAAATTTGCCTTCGCGTATGACATGGATTAATCCTGCCGTCTCCAACTCTTTAATATGGTGAGACATGGTCGGTGCGCTTACGTTATGGTTATTTTGAAGTGTGCTGCAGGCAAGGGGTTCTTTGGAAGCCCCGATCTCTTTAAGCATCTGGTAACGTCTCGGCTCGGCAAGAGCGCGGGAAATTAACGTGAACTGATGATTTGATAATTCAGTCATGAAAACTTCGCTCCTTTCTTGTGATTTCGTCTGGTGAAAGGTTACTACAATTATAGCACATTTCCAACTTCCCAAAACAAACGATGGCGGTTTCTTTACGCTCGAGGGCGGAACGAGGCAATCTGTGACGCAGCGTTCACTTCCGCTTCCTATCGTTTAACAAAAGCCAAATTTATAAACAAATAAGCTCCAACCCCTTTGCTAAGCAAGAAGTTAGAGCCTTAACTAGTAAATCTAAATTATTTAAGCTTGTTTTTCAACTTCTGATTTATCATTATTAATCGATAGGAACCATAGCCAAGCAAGCCTATCAACAAGAAGTAAATCACCCAAAGCGCATAATAATTATGAAAATTTATAAACCGTGGAACATTTAATACAATGAGAGGAAACTGTGCAATGAGAGCGAATACTAACACGCTCATTAACCTCTTGTTACGTTCAATAAGGGATAGGACATCCGTATAAATCTCCGGTCTTTTCTCCGTGTAAGGCATCCGCCACACATACCATCCAGCACCTGAATAAATCAATTCCCACCCAGTATCGCTGAAGATCTCCTTATAAGAGGGATCCTGAGTATTCTGAAAGTCGATACCATACCTCATCTTGCGAGGCTCGCCTTTCTCAAAATCAAATCGGATCGCGTTCAAGCTAATACGGGTAAGATGCCATCCCTCGGCTTCCATCGCTTCAATCCAACGTTCTGTCTTCTCCGGCTCCCAGCCAACCCACCACCGATATACCCGCTTCCTTTTATTCAAACCCATCAAGTTTCCCCTCAACCTTCGATGTATTGTGGTAAAGCTCCTTAATTCGGATGATTTCCTGCTTAAGAACCCTTTTGCCATTGTCGGTTATCAGGTAGGATTTGCGGCGGTTCTCTTCGAGCACGACAGTTATGAGACCATCCTTCTCCATGCGAGACAAGCTTCCATATACCGTTCCAGCCCCTAGTTGAATCCGGCCATCTGTAAGCTCCCCTACATCTTGCATAATCCCGTATCCATGACGAACCTCCATCAAGGAGAGCAATATATAATAAGCAGTTTCTGACATCGGCAAATAATTCGCATACAATTGTTCGATTCTCACGTATTGGCCCCCTCTTATAAACAGGCGGCATGTTACATCGCCTAGTGTTATATCACGACGTGATATAACGTACTTCGACTATATCACGACGTGATATACAAATCAACTGCTTATTTCCATATTCCATTTAAGAGCCATCGTAATCAAACAGCCTGACAAGAATCTCTCAAGGATTCTCGTCAGGCTGTTGTGATTAATACGGGTTATTGAAGTTTAATAGGTGAATTTATTGATTAACAATTTAAGCTCTTCCGATAACGCTGTTAGTGATTGTGCAGAAGAGGATATTTCTTGCATTGAAGCCAGCTGTTCCTCGGTTGAAGCTGCTACTTCCTCGGATGTGGCTGCATTTCCTTTGGCAATCATCGCTAGTTCATTCGCTACAGCAATGACCTCTTGAACACCAGCTGAAATCTGCTGTGTAATGGCTGATACCTCATCAATATGAGGTGTAGTTTGTCTCATGCTGGACAGAATTTGTTCGAATTTCACGATGGTTTCATTCGAAACCTCAAGGCCGTTTTGAACGTCAGTGGTTACCTTCTCCATCGTCTCAACGGACTCTTTCGTTTCCTTCTGTATTTCGATAATTAATTCAGATATTTGCTGTGCTGATGCCTGCGATTGCTCAGCCAGCTTCCGCACTTCACTTGCGACTACAGCAAACCCTTTTCCATGCTCGCCAGCTCTCGCCGCTTCTATATTAGCATTCAGGGCAAGCAGGTTCGTTTGTTGAGCAATCCCACGGATAACATCTGTAATCGAACCAACTTCCTTCGAACGATCATATAGTGATCTAATCATGCGGTCTGATTTGCCTACTGACTCATGAATGAAGTCCATTTGCTGGACAACCTGATTAATCAACTCCTCGCCTTTTTCTGCTTGCTCAGTCGTATGTCTGGAGAGATCGGATAGAACAGTCACGCTGTCCACAATTCGATTAACGCCGATCGAAATTTCATTGATGGATTCCACATTATGATCAATTCCGCTTGTCTGTTTCTCTGCACTGCTCGCTACTTCTTGTACAGCAGAAGCCACTTGTTCAGTTGCTAGACTTGTCTGCTCCGCGCTTGCTGTCAGCTCTTCTGCCGAAGAAGTCACTTGTTCAGCTCTAGCCTCAACCTCTTGAATTAAAGAGCGGAGATTATGCTGCATCTCATTAAACGCGCTGCCGAGTTCACCGATTTCATCATTCGATTTTAAGTGAATACTTTCGGTTAGATTGCCTTTACTTACTTGAACAGCATGTAATTTCAATTCAATAATCGGCTTCAAGATCGACTTTAAAATGAAATAAATAATAATGCCGCCAATTAGCAAGCAGATTGCAATGGTTACCCATGTATTGATAAAAATCGGGTTAGCCGCATCTGCAACCTCCTTCGTATTCATAGCTCCGGAGACTTTCCAACCGACATCCTTATTGGTGGTGAAGTACATTCTTTTGTCTGTATTAAGATAGAAATAATCAAATTGACCGGAATCTTCTTGATACATTTTATCGAAAAAGGCTTCTGTCGCCTCTGTCCCTGGCTCATTGGTCGGATGAACGACGAACTTCTTGTTCCCGTCCATAATGAGGACATAGCCTTCTTCACCGATATTAACGGATTGAGCCATTTTCTTAATTTCTTCAATACCTAGTGTAACCGCCACAACCCCCGTATTGTCTGCCGTAGCACTGGCAATGGTGACAATAATCTCACCGGTTACAGCGGAAACGTAGGGATCAGTAATAATTGGCTTGCCTTTACTGGCCATTGCACTTATGTACCAATCTCTTGTTCTTGGATCAAAGTCTGCCTTCACTTCCTGTCTAGGCTCACGCACATAAAGGCCCGTCTCCGTTCCTAGACTCATACTGGCAGCATCTGCATGCATACCCAAATACATTTCGAATATCTTTCGGATCTCAGGGCTGTCTTCCCCTTTATACATATCAGCTTTAATATTCTGAGACAAATATTCGGCATCTTTCATTTTGGAACCCATTGTACTGCTAATGATGGAATCAACTAATGCGACATTCTCTGTCGCACTGTTCATGATTTGCTTCTCAATTTCATCCTTTGATTTGTTGTAAGCCATCATCCCAACGACTAGGGATGGAATAATTAAGATCAACACAAAAGTTGTTATTAATTTTGTTTTAAAATTGTTTATCAACCATTTTCTCAACCTTGTCTTCACCGCTATCAGCCTCTCTCTCATGATGTACAAGGACAAAGAGCATTAATTCTCAATCTAGTCCATTTTATTATTTCGGAAAAATCCAGAATTTTATTTAATAAAAAGGAAATATAAGTTAAATAAAGTCGATAAAAAAAGAGATCAGCCTGATAAACGGCTAATCTCTCCCACTACTTCTGTTGCAGCTATTTACCAATACGAGCGAAGGCAGCTGTTAATAAGTCAACATCGCCCCACTCTTTGGGCGAATTCGATTCGCTTACTCCTGCTGTGTCGGAAGTAGCTGGATCGTTAGGCAAAGTATCCATTGGCGAGAACTCCCCTTGATGAAGCATAACGCCCAAGCCTACTTGTTCGATATTCGGACTTCCAATTGCACTAAGTGGAATTTTCGCTTCATAGAAGGTATCGCGATTGGGATCATGACCAAGCGTCATGAAATCGATGAGCTTGCTGGCATCATTGACATCATCTGCGTCCTTCACGCCCCATAGCGTATTGTAGCCTTTCCCCTTCGCAAACTTAACGGTAATGCCCGCCGCTGTTCCAGTCTTATAGTTCACACCACCATCATCAACAGGGAATACACCGTTAACGGCTTTGGAAATATAGCCGGAGTGGAACATATTCGACGCGATATTGAATTGATAATCAGGAAGATTCGGACCTCCCCATAGGGGCTCGTTGCCATTCTTCTTCCACATATCATTGGCTGCCCCTTCTCCCGCAATCGTATCGATAGCGATGGTCTGAGGCATATCCATGGAGCGAATCGGCGTACCTCCGGCGGAACCAGCGTTAGCTGGATCTACGGTATCCGTTATATCTACATACTGCCATGCAAGGTAAAGATATTCGTTATCCCATGCTGCCCATAGATGGGTTAGATCCATTGCTGATTCATGCAGAGACCAATTGCTGCCTAGTGTACGTGGATCATCACCAGCCATATCGATGGCAATCAGCATGTCATCCGTCCATTCCCCCGTGTTCACACCATCCATTTGAATTGGAGCCGTTATCCGTTTGCCAAGCGTCGGATTGGTGGAGTAGGGTTTATTCCCGCCAGGAATAATGATCGTTCCTTTCAGCGTTGATACAATGAAATCATGACTAGCTATTGAACGATTATTAACTGCATCGAATGCAGTGATATGGTATTGATACGAGGTTTCTTCCGACAGACCAGTATCCAAATAACTATTCGTTGTTGCCGTTCCGACTTTCACATCATTGCGGTAGATATCATAGCCTGCTACGCCAACGTTATCCGTCGAAGCATTCCACGCCAGATTAACGGATGACTCAGTTGCTGTTCCTGTAACATTTGTTGGCTGGGAGGGAGCGATCGAATCCCCTCCCCCTGGAACTGCAATGGTTATTTCCGTACTGTAGCCGGAGAAATTACCTGCTGCATCGCGAGCGCGAGCTTGGTACTTATAAGTTGTACCTTCTGTTACAGCTCCATCGATAAAGGAGGTTACATGGCCATCGACCATGAATGTCTCTGTGATTGTTCCTGCTTTGCGAGTCATTTCATAACCTGTTACGCCGATATTATCCGTTGATGCGTTCCAAGTCAGTGTAATGGTCTTCGGTGTTCCAGAGCTAACATTACCCGCAAGATTAGCTGGAATGGACGGCGCAATCGTATCCGCTCCCACTGGTTTTTCCCCTAACTTCACTTGACCCGCAGCGCCGTTGCTGCCTGCAATGTATGTGTTGTCGCCTACGTTAAAGAAGTAGTTCCTCTGACCATTGCTGTCCCATTGCCCGCTGCCATTATTGAAGCAAGCTTCCAGTCTTGTAGCCGTACCGATATCGATCGTTATTTTTTTGTAGCCTTGATTCAATGGATCATTCACCATCGCCACACCTGGTACAGCAGTCCAAGCTCCACCTTCTGCGCGGTAATGAATATTGGCATTCGTCCAGCCTTCTTTGTAATACACCGTCACCTTATTGCCCGGTGGAGGAAGCCCGGGCTTGCCCGGCGTCACGACTCCTGCGTTGTACGTATTATCGCCTAAATTGAAAAAGTAGTTCCTCTGACCGTTGCTGTCCCATTGCCCGCTGCCATTATTGAATGCAGCTTCAACTCTTGCAGCTGTTGAAGCTCCAAGATCAATCGTGTACTCCGCGTAGCCTGGAATACTGGAATCCACCATCTTAACACCCGGAACAGCCGTCCACGCACCTCCCTCAATCCGATAGTGAATATAAGGAGCTGCATACCCTTTTTTGTAATAGACCGTAACACTGTTGGTACCAGCTGCATCTGGCGGATTGGTCATTACACTCAAATCGCTGCTTGGATCAGATATCCCGCCTGATTGACTTCTTGCTGCAACCTTATAGATATAAGCTGTTTCAGCCGTTAAGCCGGTATCCTTATAGGTTGCCGCCGTTGGCGAGCCCACTTTGACGTTATTGCGGTATACATCATATCCCGCAATTCCCGTATTGTCCGCGGACGCCGTCCATGTTAAGGTCACAGTCTTATCCGTCTTGGCAGATGCAGTCAGATTGGACGGAGCCGTTGGTTTCGTTACGATTCGAGGATCGGTATCATGCCACACACTTCCATCGAACCAGCTTGTCACCGATCTTGTGAAGCCCGCTTGGTTCTGTGCTGGAAGCTGTTTGCCCGTGCTGTCTCTGAAAATTAACGTTGCTTGTTCTGCTGTATCGAAGCTGTAGACATACCAGTCTCCGCCTGCACTAGCCATCACTGGAGAAGTCGCCCATGTAGGATTATTATCTATCGGTGCTGTATCATAAAAGTACAACGCTGGAGTTCCCCAGCTGCTAGGCTTCTTGAAATAAATTTGCAGTTTCGCATTCGGATCACCTTTGATATAAGAGTAGGATGCTGTTCCTTCACCGTTCTCGTTCACGGCATACATCCTCACCGTCTTCGTATCATCAATAGCCATATCTGCACCAATGGTCACTGTTGTTCCATCCGTAAAGGCAATTCCATCAACCGGATCACTGCCATTCAATGTATATTTGCCGCTGACGGCATTTTTTACTGAAAGGGTCAATGTCGTCGTATCTGTTTTGAATTTGCCTGCTGCTGGAGAGATCGTAAGAATAGGGAACTTCTTGTTAGCTCCGACATTTTCGATGAGGATAACACCGTTCGCTCCTGCCGTAAATCTTGCCTTGCCACTGCTTACTACAACTTCATTCTGCGTATACGCATCACGTACCGTGGTGCCGTCAGGGAACATACTAGATACGTTGACATCAACCGAGCCTGAAGCTCCAATAGCGACTACTACTTTATCCAGAATGTCACCTTTCTCATAAGAACGTGAGAAGGTGTAAGGGCCATCCGCAATTTTCTGATGTGCACCTGCTCCGACAGCAACATGGTTATTCCTGAACTGTCCGATCTTCTGCCAGTGCTCCAACACAGATTGGTTCATGTTGCTCCAGTTCATCGGTGAACGTGATCCCTGATCAGGGTCGGATCCTGTAGCTCCGAACGGTCTTCCCGACTCATCGCCATAGAATGTCTGAATACCGCCTGGCAACAGCAGCAGTCCTGTGCCTGCTTGAATCAAATTACCGCGATTATAAAGTCCTTTATCATGTGAGGAAATATAGCTGAGCATATTGTAATTAGCAAGATTGCTATTGTTGAAATCACCTGCATAATGAGCAAAAGTGTTCTCAAGATTGTTCAGATTCGCACCTTGGAACGCGAAATTAATCAAGGAATCAAATCCATTGTTGAAATAGGTGCCATCTCTCCCAACACCTTGCCCCCATACCTCGCCTGTCATCCAGAAGTCGTCCGTCCAATCGGCTCCTGCCTTCGTCGGGTTATTTTGTCTCCACTTGGCAAGTGCGCTGCTTGTGCTTGTTTTGAGCTCCTTCCATTTGTCAGCGGTCACATGCTTCGCTGTATCAATACGGAAACCGTCGATTCCGAATTCCTCAACCCATGAGGACAACCATTTGATCATGTAATCCTTAGGTGCAATATTCAAGTCTTTACGATAGGGCTTAGCAGCTGGAACGATCCAGTTATCGAAGCCATTCGTTTCTCTGTTGAACTTCGTTTTTAAGATGGGCGGCAATGTTGTACCACTTGTCGATTCTGTCTTGATATCCGGTAAGAATCCGACGCATAGCGTTGCATCATTGCCTCCACATAAGTCGTATCCAGCAATATTATTCGCACGAATCCAGCTGCTCCCCCACCAAGAAGACCATGCTCCAGAGTTATTCGTGTTCATAATATTGTTATGGGTATGCCAGTTCTGTCCTTGGTTTTTATTCGGTATCCAGTTGCCCGACAGCCCGCCTCTATCTCCGTATCCGTACTCCTCCATATCTACGAGCGTCGGATAGGCGACATGGTTCATGACCACATCCAGAACAATACGGATTCCTTTGCTATGGGCGAGATCAACGAATTCACGCATCTCATCAATCGTTCCCATGCTCTTATCCATAGCTGTAAAATCAAGCCCATAATAGCCGTGGTAACCGTAATGAGCAAAGTCGCCATCTCTGCCGCCTACCCAGCCATGCATTTGTTCCCAAGGTGCCGTAATCCAAATTGCGTTCGTACCCAATTCACTAAAGTAACCCTCTTCAATCTTTTTCGTTAATCCTTTAATATCTCCGCCGTGAAATGTCCCTACATTAGACCCCCAAGCATCTGTCTTAGGCCTTCCATAAGCACCGTCATTGCTTGTATTTCCATTGTTGAATCGATCTGTCATGACGAAATACATGTTCACATTATCCCAAGTGAACTCCACAGCTGCGGTCGTATTGGCAACTGATGCTGGCGCTGCTGTTGTTGTTGCATCAACAGACTCTGCTGCATCAGCTGTTTGACTCGTCGGTAATACCGCAACACTCCATAACATGGAGCATAGCAATACTACAGTTATGAACGCTTTGAAACCCCGCTTAAACATTAACTTATCCCCCTTGTTATTCCATCATTTGAACCTGATGTCGTCTTTACCTGGGTGATTGTTGCCTCATTGAAAGCATGATTTCCATTGTTGCAAACGTTTGCATAATGTAAAGCTTAACAGCTGATGTTAAAGTTTGGTTAAATTATAAAAACTTTTTAAGATACGTGGAAATATTGCAGAATAATATGGATAGGTAAGCTACATGTCGTGCCAGCCTGTTCCACTGTTATTCGTGAACAAATAAACGCAATCGAACGTATTCGATTGCGTTTATTTATAAGAATCTATATACGGGATAAGGGTATCCTTGCTTCACTCTGGCAGCGCAGATTCGTTTCGATGTTCCCGCCATCGTGCAGCTTCACGATAATGCGCAGGAGTATCATCCATCATCGCTTTGAACAATCGATGAAATACTTTGAGATCATGAATTCCGACTCGATCAGCAATATCAGATATCGTAAGAGAGCTTAATGAAGGATCAGATAAAAGCTTACAGCTGCAACGAATTCTTTCTTTCTGCAGGATGCTGGATAGAGAAAGCCCTGTCTGTCCACTCACCATACGTTGCAGTTGCCGCTCACCAATACCGATATGCCTGGCTATGTCGGCAATGAGCAGCTTTTCATGCAGATGCTCGCGAATATATCGATAGACGGACCCTATTTTCTCAGCGGCGGGGTCTACCTGACTGGGCTCATGATTCAAGGCACGCTCCATCCCAATAAGAAGCTGAAGAAGCAAGCCGCATAACATTGTCTCATAACCCATACGTTTCAATTGGAATTCCCTATGAAGGGATTCGAATAAGCTGCCGAACTCGCCTGAGGATTCACGCATTTGGATCCACCCGTCTGTCTTGGCATGGATTTGCTTGAAGAGATAAAGACCATATTCTACAGGTAAAATCGAGGTCAAGAAACCAAATATTTTTTCATCGAAAATGCAATTGCCTATAATAAGCCGGTCCTTGGAATTATGGGCAGACGGACGGAAAATATGAGATACACCAATCGGCAGGAAGAACAAATCACCCTTGCTCACACGGATCGTCTGATCACCAATATAGTGAAACCCGCTGCCTTCCCATACATAACAGATCTCAATAAAATCATGCTTATGCTCCGGTAAATCGAACTCCTCAACGACCCGATTTACAAAGAGTGAAAGTCCATTGGAGAAAAATTGCTCTCCTTTTTCCACCATCAAATTTTTCATATCATTACATCCTTCACTATTAGCTGCTGCCGAATTATCACGTAAAGTCATCATAAACCTATATGAAGTCGCAAACAACCCATAACATCTGTGGATCATTCTTTTACAATAAGGAAGACAGTTAAATTCATAAGATAAGTGGAGTGTGACAATATGAACAATAGACCATGGCAGGCACAATGGATTTGGGGCAAAGGAGAGGAGAGTCCCCGGAATGAATGGAGATGCTTCCGCAAGACGTTCGATGTTCCGAATATGGATGAAGGAATTCCTTCTAGCACGCTTCGGATTACTGCGGATTCCCGCTACGTATTGTTCGTTAACGGTACGCAGCTCGGCAGAGGACCTGTTCGTTCCTGGCCGTCCGAGCTCTCCTATGACAGCTATGAGGTTGGACATTTGTTGAAAGCTGATCAAAAGAACACCATCGCTGTGCTTGTCTTGCATTTCGGAGTGTCGACCTTTTACTATGTGCGAGGCAGAGGCGGTCTTCTTATTGATCTTGCCAATGAGACTGGATCGCTTGCGGTATCCTCCGATGAGACTTGGGTCACTTCTCGGCATTTAGGCCAGCATGCCCGTGCCTCTCGCATGTCTTGCCAACAAGCCTTTTCTGAATATATAGATGCATCTGCTTGGGATGGCGAATGGATACATAGCGACTATGATCATTCAAGCTGGGATAACGCGGAGGTTCTAGGTCCAGTAGGCATGGAGCCATGGACGAGTGTAAAACCTCGTGACATTCCTATGTTAACGGATGAGACGGTCTATCCTGTCCGGGTAGAATCGCTTTCCAAATTCCGGACCTTCCAGCTTTCAACCGCCATTGATGTTCGCAATGCTCTTGTGACAGGCAGTGAGGATCATGCCGATGTCATGCAATTCACAGGCTATATGGCGACAACGATAAGAGCGAGTCAAGCTGGCAAGGCTACCATTGGCTTTCTCTCTTCAGGAGAATGTTTGCAGGCTGTTTCCTTGAACGGAGACATCATTGCTGACCATCAATTTTATGGCGTGATACCGGAACGTTACATCGATCTTGACCTGCAGCAAGGAGATAATCTACTGCTTATTGATGTGTCAGGTCGGATTCACACAGGAAAGCTTCAGATTGGGTTATATGCAGCTTCTGCGGAGTTGGAATTCGTTGCTCCAATTCTGCCGTCGGTGGATGGACATGCGGATCAAGCTGAGCTGTCTGCATTCCTCGCCATCGGTCCATTTGATCATAGCATCCTAATCGATCATCAGAAGAATCGTGAACTTGACTGGGAAAACCCGATATACAAGGAATTGCTGCAGCATGTAAAAGAAAACAAAGACTTGGAGGCTTACTCAGAATGGCTGCGTCCAGTCGCTCAGCAATATTGCTCAGAGGTTGACGTATTCAGCCTGTGCGTATGGCGAAAAGATGAGGTCAAGTTCGCTGTGCCTGCACAGCTCCATAACCTTGTCATTCCTAATAGTGAAGCAGGCACTGTACCGATCTATGACGGTTTTGATACGGAGCTTCTTCTTGACTTCGGCAAGGAATACTCGGGTTATCTATCCTTTGAGGTGGAAGCATCCGAGGGAACAATTCTCGATTGGTACGGATTTGAATATATGGCGGAGGGCTATCGTCAGGACACCTTCGGACTTGATCACACTTTGCGTTATGTGTGCAAATCCGGCAGACAGTTCTATGAGACACCAATCCGGAGAGGCTTCCGTTATTTGGCGCTGAACGTCAGGAATGCTGCAGCACCTGTTCGGATCTATGGTGTAACGATGACTCAAAGCAATTATCCCGTAGCTGAGGTTGGACGCTTCGAATGTTCAGACCCGCTCCTGAATGATATTTGGGAAATCAGTCGTCATACGACGAAGCTATGTATGGAAGATACATTCGTCGATTGCCCCGCTTATGAGCAAGTATTCTGGGTCGGCGATAGTCGCAACGAGGCGTTAGTAAGCAACTACTTGTACGGTGTACAGGATATCGTGAAGCGCTGCCTTCGTCTTGTTCCAGGCTCCAAGGATCAGACACCTCTGTTCGCCAATCAAGTACCAAGCGGCTGGAGCAGCGTTATTCCGAACTGGACGTTCTTCTGGGCAATCGCTTGTTACGAGTACTATGAGCAGACTGGAGACAAGGCTTTTGCTGAAGAAATGTATTCGCATATCTCCTATACGCTTGATCATTATTTGCTGAAAATAGATGATTCCGAGCTGTTCAACGTACAAGGCTGGAACCTGCTTGACTGGTCGCCAATTGATCAACCAAATGATGGCATCGTTACCCACCAGAATCTATTCCTTGTTCGGACGCTGCGTGTTGCGGCTGACATGGGCTTACTGGTCGGAGAACAGGAAAGCAGTTCAAGGTTTGCACTGGCTGCTGATCGCTTAGCAGCGGCAATCAATACTCAATTGTGGGATGAAGAGAAGCAGGCTTACATCGATTGTATCCATGCGGATGGCAGACGATCTGACGTATTAAGTATGCAAACGCAGGTGGTTGCTTCACTTACCGGCGTTGCACAAGGAGATCGGAAGAAAGTAATCGATCAATATGTGCTTGCTCCACCGGCGCATTTTGTGCAAATTGGCAGTCCATTCATGTCCTTCTTCTACTATGAGGCTTTGGGTAAATTGGGCGAAGTTGGCTTGATCCTAGACGATATCAGACATAATTACGGCAATATGATCAAACACGGAGCAACGACATGCTGGGAGCAGTACCCCCATTTTGCCGAAAATCGTGCGAATCCGGATATGCTTTCCCGCAGTCATTGTCATGCTTGGTCATCAGCACCGGCTTATTTTCTCGGAAGAGAAGTGCTTGGTGTGAAAAGCCTGGCACCAGGATGGCGAATCGTCGAGATTGCTCCAATTCCTAATGGTCTGGACTGGGCTCGCGGCAGTGTACCTCATCCAGCAGGCGGTCGCATCGATGTCTCATGGTCGACTAATGAGAGCAGCAAAACGATAAGCCTTAGTGTAACTTACCCAGAAGGAGTCCAAGTACAAATTAAACTTCCAGAGGGTTATGAGGGACAAATTAAAGAGAACGTGTTGCACCGAGCCTAAGCGTTGCTGCTTTAACATGTACGCAGGGAACTGCGAACTTGGCGGTAATGTAGGACTGACGGCTTCGATATAACAATGGCAAACAGCCCGCCCCAGACGTGAACTGACCCCCTAAAATTAGACAGGTTATTTTATTAGGCGACTTTCTGGGAATGAGTTCGGTACTGTACCGGACTCATTCCCTTTAGTTTTGCCTTAATACGTTTGTGATTGTAATAATCGATATAGGTAGAGAGCTC
>JBHGUX010000085.1:0-18614 GCA_048976605.1 Pristimantibacillus sp.
AGAGCTCTCTACCTATATCGATTATTACAATCACAAACGTATTAAGGCAAAACTAAAGGGAATGAGTCCGGTACAGTACCGAACTCATTCCCAGAAAGTCGCCTAATAAAATAACCTGTCTAATTTTAGGGGGTCAGTTCAGTTACGATCTAATTGGCGCCTAACCAATCCACTTGGTATAATAGCAAAGGTACTATTATTACAGTTCATAACTTAGGAGGGGCAATAGTGGCTGGTTATACCCCGATGATTCAACAATATCTCGCTATTAAGGAAGAAGCGAAGGACGCTTTCCTGTTTTTTAGACTTGGCGATTTTTATGAAATGTTTTTCGAGGATGCTATCGCTGCATCTCGTGAATTAGAAATTACATTGACCGGAAGAGACGGAGGCAGCACAGAAAAAATACCGATGTGCGGCGTTCCTCACCATTCCGCGGAAAATTACATAGGAAGACTAGTGGACAAAGGCTTTAAAGTAGCCGTTTGTGAGCAGGTGGAGGACCCATCTGCTGCCAAAGGTGTCGTGCGGCGTGAGATTGTTCGAGTGATTACGCCAGGTACGATTATGGAATCCAAATCGCTGACGGATAAAACGAATAATTTTATCGTTTCAGTTGCACTTTCGGAATCAATGATCGGATTGTCTGCCTGTGATTTATCCACGGGTGAGCTGTACGTCACCTCTATTCCTTACAATACAGAAGTTCTGATCGATGAAATTAATGTCTATCAGCCTGCGGAAATTGTTGGCGATCAATTGCTGCTGGACAAGCTTCAAGCGACAGCGGTATGGAACCGTCCGGTTCTGCTAACTGCACATGAACCGATGGCTCTCGATAAGCTGCAGCTTCAATTCGAACAAAGTGAGCTTACAGGTCTGAATGAAGCAAGATTGCGGGCTGTCAGTCTAATGACTGGCTATTTAGATGATACGCAGAAACGCTCGCTTGGTCATGTCCGGAACATTCGCAGCTATGAGCCGAATCAATATATGATTCTGGATCATTATACTCGCCGGAATCTAGAACTTACAGAAACGGTGCGTGACCGGAGCAAGAAAGGGTCATTGCTATGGCTGCTAGATCGTACACAGACTTCAATGGGAGCACGTCTATTGCGGAGATGGATCGATAAGCCGCTTCTTAATCGAGCAGCAATCGAAACCCGTTATGAAGCGGTGGATACGCTCTATCGGAATTTAATATTGAGAGATGATATGCGAGGAGAGCTTAATCAAATTTATGACCTGGAACGACTTGTCGGAAGAGTAGCTTTCGGCAGTGCTAACGGCAGGGACATGAATGCATTAAAAAGCTCCATCCGTAAAGTTCCATCACTCGTCGAGCTATGTGCATCTTCTGGCTCTAACAGTCTGCGCGAGCTTGTGGAAGGACTCGATGGTTGTCAGGATCTTGCTGATATGATCGATACGGTCATCGTCGATGAACCTCCTGTATCTATTCGTGAGGGCAGCTTGATCCGTGCCGGCTATGATGATTATCTCGATCAATTGCGAGAAGCAAGTACGAATGGTAAGAAATGGCTTGCAGAGCTTGAGCGACAAGAGCGCGAAGCGACAGGCATTAAAAATATTAAAATTGGCTATAACCGCGTATTCGGCTATTATTTGGAAATTTCCAAGGCGAACTTATCGATGCTGCCTGAAGGTCGTTATGAGCGTAAACAGACTCTTGCTAATGCGGAGCGTTTCGTTACCCCTGAACTTAAGGAGAAGGAACGTCTCATTCTCGAAGCAGAGGATAAAATGGTCGATCTTGAATATGAACGGTTTATTGAGCTTCGTGAGCATCTATCCTTGCAGTTGCATCGTTTGCAACGCTTGGCTGAAGTGATTGCCGAGCTTGATGTCTATCAATCCTTTGCTGCAGTAAGTGCTGAGAGAAGATTTACTCGACCGGTTATTAATGACCAGTATGATTTATCCGTTGAAGAAGGACGGCATCCCGTCGTTGAGGCGGTTATGGAGGGTGCTCCTTTTATTGCGAACAGCACTTCCTTGCTTAAGGATCAACAGTCCATGCTCCTTATTACCGGACCGAATATGGCGGGCAAAAGCACTTATATGAGGCAAGTTGCCCTAATAAGCATCATGGCCCAAATCGGTTGCTTCGTGCCTGCCAAATCAGCGGAAGTGCCGCTGATTGATCGCATATTCACCCGAATTGGCGCGGCAGATGATCTAATTGGCGGTCAGAGCACCTTTATGGTTGAGATGAAGGATATTCAGATCATGACAGATAAGGCTACTGTGAATAGTCTTGTCATTATCGACGAGCTTGGTCGAGGAACATCTACTGGTGAAGGAATGGCAATTGCTCAGGCGGTTATTGAATATGTTCATCATCATATCGGCTGTAAAGCACTCGTATCGACTCATTTCCATGAGTTGTCTCATCTTGAAGCATCACTTCCCTCCTTAGCCAATGCTTGTATGGCGGTTCAAGAGAGTGGTGATCATGTCACCTTCCTGCGGAAGCTAATCCCAGGAGCAGCGAGCACAAGCTATGGTATTTACTGCGCACGTCTTGCTGGATTGCCAGATTCGATTATTGGCCGCGCATACGACCTGCTTGAACGGTCAGAAGCCGATACCTCGATTAAAGGGGTATCCGCCCCTGTGAATAGGATGATTTATGAGAAATCTGCTGAGCAGCCGATTGAACTTCCTACAGAACCTTTAGTATTCAAGGAGACAGCTGCTGCAGTGCAGCTATCCATATTCGACGAGCCAGCGGCAACAACAGTACAACCTGATCCGAGCCGCAAGAAGGCGAGTCCGAAAGCGGAATTGCTGGCAGAGCAATTGCGCAGGCTGGATTTATTTAACTTAACACCAATGCAAGCCATGCAATGGATCAACGATATGAAGCATAAACTGAACGGCTAGTAACGGTAATAGAAAGGAGAGATTCGCATGGGTAAAATACAGGTGCTCGACGAACAACTCGCCAATCAGATTGCCGCAGGTGAAGTTGTCGAGAGACCCGCTTCGGTCATTAAAGAGCTAGTGGAAAACGCAGTTGATGCGGGAAGTACTGTCATTGATATAACGGTAGAGGAAGGCGGTCTGAACTTGATTCGAGTCATCGATAACGGTTCGGGTATCGAATCCAGTGATATCGAGAAAGCCTTTCAACGACATGCGACGAGTAAAATATCGACGAGCAGCGATTTATTCCGAATTGCCAGCCTCGGATTTCGAGGAGAAGCATTACCAAGTATTGCAGCCGTATCACGGCTAGATTGCGTATCATCGACGGAAACGACTGGTCTTGCTCATCGTATCCGGATCGAAGGCGGCAATGTGACTGTTGACGAGCCGGCGAATGCTCCGCAAGGGACGGATATGACGGTCCGTGATTTATTTTATAATACACCGGCTCGGTTGAAGTATATGAAGTCCATTCAGACTGAACTTGGACACATATCTGACTATGTGTACCGAATTGCGCTGGCGCATCCTGGCATTGCGTTTACCCTCAAGCATAACGGCTCAGTTCTGCTGCGTACGCTTGGAACTGGAGATCGACTCCAAGTCATCGCCGCGGTATATGGCTCGAATACGGCTAAGGCGATGCTGCAGGCAGATGGAGAAAGCTCTGATTATGAGGTGCGGGGTTATATCTCCAAACCAGAATTAACACGTGCGAATCGTAACGGGATGACTGCAATCGTAAATGGCCGTTACATTCGAAGTCACGCCATTAATCAAGCTGTATTGCAGGCATTCCATACTTTGCTTCCAATTAATCGGTTTCCGCTTATCGTACTTGAAATTGGCATGCATCCCAGTTTGCTTGATGTCAACGTTCACCCCTCGAAGCTGGAAGTTCGATTCAGCAAGGAAGCGGAATTGCGTACGCTTATTGAGCAGACAGTGAAGGCAGCGCTTAGCCGTGAACGTCATATACCCGGACCGGATGCTTCATATAAGCAAGAGCGATCTAAGCCGTTATTCGTACAGGATGCGATATCATTCCATCGTCCAGAGCCTACAGGGCAGCCTATTGAGAATAGCGACAATAACTTCAATAGTTTCGGTAATTTAAAGGGAACTGAGCAACCGAGCAATCGAGCTTACGGAGGCACTCCTTCAAGCTCACCGTTTGGTCAATCATATAGTCAAGGGTCACCTCGAGAATATGTACCGCGTGACGCGACTGAACGTCTATATAAGCCTGCAGAGCAACGGGAAGCATCATTCCGCGAGACTACTGCTCCTTGGGAGCAGACGGCTTCGACTGTTCAGCCCTTAACGACTAAGGCTGATGAAGCTTGGTTAGAGGAGCCGCATATAGAAACAGCTGATTCGGAGCAATCCGATAAGTTGGATTCAGTTGTACAATCGCCAGAAACTCCTGTTTTTCCGGAGCTGGAATGGATTGGACAACTGCATGGCACCTATATCGTAGCCCAAGCTGTAGATGGTCTTTATCTCATTGATCAGCATGCTGCGCATGAACGAATCAATTATGAATATTATTATAAAAAATTCGGCAACCCGGAAGCCGCTAGTCAAACGTTGCTTGTGCCGCTTACTCTTGAATTCACCCCTGCTGAAGCGGATCAATTACGAGGGCTAACGGGGCTGTTCCTTGAAGCGGGCGTTGAACTTGAACCATTTGGCGCACAGACTTTTCTAGTTCGTGCCTACCCGGAATGGCTGCCTAATGGTGAGGAACGAGCGATAATCGAAGAAATGGCGGAACTGCTTATGGCGGAACGCAAGTCAATCGATATCGCTAAGCTGCGGGAAAAAGCCGCAATTATGTGTTCCTGCAAAGCGTCAATTAAAGCGAATGATCGGAAGACGAGGGAAGAGGGCGAGGCGTTATTGTCACGGCTTGCTGCCTGCAATCAGCCCTACACCTGCCCGCATGGCCGACCGATTGTCGTTCATATGTCTACCTATCAATTAGAGAAAATGTTCAAACGGGTGATGTCATGATCGTAACGACGACTGATAAGCCGTCAACAGCAGCTATTGCAACAGCAAGAAGGCTTGCAGTGGAGTTAGGCTACACCTATGTTGAACGCGAGAAGATGACATTAAGGCAAATAGCCGAACAAATGCAAGATATTCATTTAATTGTAGTAACAGGAAAAGAAGTGCGTTACTACGAGGGGCAGACCGAGTCTCCGCTTTATTTTCACCCTAGCATGGCGTTTGTTAGAGTTAAGCGGCTGCGCAAGGGTGAGAGCGATCCGTTAATCGACCTATCGGGGTGCAGCGAAGGCGACAGCATTATTGATTGCACAGCAGGGCTCGCATCCGATTCCTTAGTATTCTCCTTCGCGGCTGGAGTATCAGGAAATGTTACTGCGCTAGAAAGTTCTCCGGTGTTATGTGCTATAGTACGTGAAGGTCTAGCTGTCTACCAATCAGGTTTGCCCGATGTGGATGCGGCCATGAGAAGGATCAAGCTGATCTGTGATCAGCATATCGACTATTTATCCCAATTGGCTGATAACAGCGTGGACGTTGTCTATTTCGATCCGATGTTCCGTCAGCCCATTCACGAGTCAAGTGCGATAGAACCGCTTCGTACGCTTGCTAACATGAACGCACTATCAGAGCAAGCAGTCGCTCAAGCCATTCGTGTGGCACGTAAAACGGTCATTATGAAAGAGCACCGAAGCAGTGGAGAATTTGCCAGATTGGGGTTTGAACGGCGGCATGTCAATACGTCGAAAATTGCTTATGGAGTGATAGAGGTTGCAAGAACAACAAAGTAAGACAAGCAAGCTGCCATTGCTTGTACTCATTGGTCCAACAGCAGTTGGTAAAACCCAATTGAGTCTTGATTTGGCTAAAACTTTTCAAGCGGAAATTATTTCTGGCGATTCTATGCAGGTGTACCGTGGGATGGATATTGGAACCGCAAAGCTTCCTCTTCATGAACGAGAAGGTATTCCTCATCATTTGATTGACATATGTGATCCGGAAACTCCTTACTCCGTAGCTGATTTTCAAGCAGGCTGCATAAGCAGCATTGCAGAGATCAGAGGGAAAGGCAAGCTGCCTTTTATCGTGGGTGGTACAGGGCTTTATGTGGAATCCGTCTGCTATGGCTTTGAATTTGCTGAGAGCGGATCAGATGAGCAGTTTCGGCAGGAACAAGAAATATTTGCTCAGGAGCATGGAGCGGAAGCACTTCATCAGAAGCTTGCCGAAGTAGATCCTCCTTCTGCAGAAAGGCTGCATCCTAACGATCAGCGAAGAGTAATTCGAGCGTTGGAAATATTTCATCTGACAGGGCAAACGTTGTCCTCTCAACTTGAAGGTCAGAAGAAGGAATCGCCTTACGAACTATGTATAATAGGCTTAACTATGGATCGAGCTGAACTGTATGCAAGGATCGAGCAACGAATTGATATGATGATTGATCAAGGCTTAGTAGATGAGGTGCGTAACCTGCTGGCGCGTGGTGTGCCCCCTCATGCAGTTGCGATGCAAGGGCTAGGTTATAAAGAAATTGCGATGTACTTGCGCGGAGATTGCACACTGGAGGCCGCTGTCACCTTGTTGAAGCGGGATACGAGAAGATTTGCCAAACGGCAGCTATCGTGGTTTCGCCATATGAAAGATATCGAGTGGATTGATATGGGGGAAAATTTTCACAACAATTTGGATCGGATTCATGGTATAATAGCAGGAAAGTTTCAAGTCAATCTTGAATATAAATCTAATCAATCCTTTTGACGGAGGTAACGTCCAATGAACAAATCAATCAATATTCAAGATACGTTTCTGAACCAGCTGCGCAAAGAAAATATCCCAGTTACGGTTTTTTTAATGAATGGGTTTCAGATCAGGGGCGTTATTAAAGCGTTTGATAACTTCACTATTATTATTGACAGCGAAGGTCGTCAACAAATGGTGTACAAGCATGCAATTTCAACGTTTACTCCACAGAGAAATGTTTCTTTATCGCAGGATAACAACGGGTCAGACTCGTAGGACGTTACGGCTTAGTGAAACTTTCTAAGGACGGATAACGTTTAACTAGATAGCGGCAGGCAAGAACAACCCGCTCCAACCGGGTTGTTCTTTTCATTCCGGGGTATAAATAAATAGACAGAATAAGATCTGGAACTACAGGAGGGGAGTCAGCATGGCTGAACGACCAAGAAGGAAAACTGCTCCAAAGAAAGGTAAAAGAAAATTTTCCGGAAGGAAATGGTTTTTCGGATTATTTTTCACGGTAGTCATCGCCATTGTCTGTGGTATTATCGGTTACTTGCTCATTATTCTGAACGGCGAACGTATACTGACCGAAAGAGCGGATATGCTCGTCATGGGCGAAGCATCCATCATATACGATGTTAATAATGAGGAAATCACCAAGCTCTATCATGCAGATCAGAATCGTGAAAATGTAGAATACGATCAAATTCCTCAGCTTATGCTGGATGCGATCGTGGCAACAGAGGACCAACGGTTCTATTCTCATTCAGGCATTGACTTCTTTGCGATTGGACGGGCTCTTGTGAAGGACGTCATCGCAGGCAGTGCAGTTGAAGGCGGCAGTACAATTACTCAGCAATTAGCGAAAAACATGTTCCTAACCGCTGATAAAACGTTGTTCCGTAAAGCAACAGAAGCATCAATTGCCGTTGCTCTTGAGAACAAGAAGACAAAACCAGAAATATTGGCTATGTATTTGAACCGGATTTACTTAGGCAAAGGTGTATATGGGATCAAGGCTGCAGCAGACCGTTATTTCGATACGGATCTGGAGCATCTAGAACTATGGCAAATAGCTACACTGGCAGGAATGCCGAAAGCGCCTAGCCGATACAATCCGATTAATGATCCAGAGGCTTCCCAAGCACGTCGTGCTGTTGTTCTTAAGCTGATGTATGATCAGAAATATATTACAGAAACAGAGATGGAAGAGGCCAAGGCTGTTGTATATAAAATTCCTGCAAACTACGATGAGAAGCAGGCAGACCCTTACAAGGCTTATATAGATTACACAATCGAAGAAGCTATCAAGGTTATGCCAGGAATGACGGAAGAGGAACTGCGTATCGGCGGTTACCGCATCTATACGTCTCTGAATCCAAAAGCACAAACAACGGTTGAGAATGAGTTCGCAGATGACTCAAACTTTGAGGATAGCCCGGATGATGTGAAGGTACAAGGTGCGATGATCATTATGGATCACCGTGACGGTACGATTCAGGCGATGGCTGGAGGACGTGATTACGAGAAGAAAGGCCTCAATCGAGTTGAGGTTACTCGTCAGCCAGGGTCGGCATTTAAACCGATTACCTCATATGGTCCTGCACTTGAAACGGGTGATTACATCCCATCGACCGTATTGAAGAATGACAAGAAATGCTTTGGAGACTACTGTCCGAAGGATTCCAAAGGGGCAACACCAATTACGATGCAGGATGCGATTAAGCATTCACGCAACTTGCCTGCGGTATGGATGTTGAACGAGATCGGTGTGAAAACCGGTATGGATTTTGCGAAGAAACTGGGATTTGATCTGGATAGCAGTAATGACCGCAACTTGGCAATTGCTCTGGGCGGTTTGACAAATGGTGTTACACCGATACAGATGGCGGAAGCCTACAGTGTCTTTGCTAATGGCGGCAAATCGGTTGACCCGCATACCATTGTTAAAATTGAGAATGCAAGTAATAAGAAAGTGTATACGTACCGAGCACCAGAATCGAAACAGCTGATGAAGCCTGAAACAGCATGGTATATGACTCAAATGCTGCAAACCGTCGTTCAAAAAGGCGGAACAGGTACATCAGCAGCCATTGATAGAGCAGTTGCTGGTAAAACAGGTACAACGCAGCATGGTATTCCTGGTTTCAATTCAAGCGCTAACCGCGATGCATGGTTCGTCGGTTATACACCAGAGTGGACAGCCGCTGTCTGGATGGGATACGATAAAACCAACGAACAGCATGTTATCCAAAAGGGTAGCGCACAATCCGCGAAGCTGTTCGCGAAAGTGATGAGAGAGGCCATGAAAGATGTGCCGAAATCAAGCTTTGATAAACCGACTAGTATTCCGGAAGAGAAAAAGGGACCATCAGCCGTTCAGAACTTTAATGCGATATTTGTACCTGACTTGATGGCCGTTCAATTATCATGGGAACCGCCTGCTGAGAGCAGCAGCGGCATTACGTATCAAGTATTCCGTAAGGAAGCCTCTGAAGCAGAGTTTATCAAGTTTAACGAGTCAGTATCGGGTACTACTGATGATATGAGTGTTTTCCCAGGCATGACCTATGAGTATTATGTTGTGGCCTATGATGCTGAGAGTAATCTTACAAGCAGTCAATCTGAGACGATTACAATACAAATTCCGGAGACAGAGATCGTTATCCCAGAGGTTCCTATGGAGCAGGAACCGGTGAATCCGGATGGCAATGGGGAAATAGGTATCCCTGGCGATGGGACAGGTGAGGGAGTAACACCTCCTAGTGATGGGTCTGGCAACAACCCAGGCAATAACCCTGAACCAACACCTAGTACAGAACCGAACCCTAATCCAGGGCAGACAGATGGCTCAGGGAATGGTGTTCCTGGAGCCACTGTACCGCCAGTTGACGGTAATCCAGCTGACGGATCTAATGGGACCAATAATAATCCAGACAATAATGCAGCGGAAGCAGCTGGTACAACGTAAGGAGTCGGAGAGTTATAATGAGTAAACATAAAGCGACGGGTTGGAGCACAATCATAATGCTGTTGACCGCAGCAGCATTATTTACAGGTTGTGGCGCTAAAGAGAACGCAGAGTTGGTTGGGGCAGACAGCAAGACGATAGAAGCACAAGAAAAACCAATGAAGTGGAGTAAGATGCCGGATATGGCGATTGACTTGAACAAATCGTACACAGCTAAGTTTACGACAAGTCAAGGTGAATTTGAGATCAAGCTATTCGCTCATGAAACGCCAGTTACGGTTAACAATTTTGTGTTTTTGGCGAATGAAGGGTTCTATGATGGTTTAACTTTCCATCGTATTATGGAGACCTTCATGATTCAAGGCGGGGATCCTCTAGGTAATGGTACAGGTACACCCGGGTATTCCATTCCAGATGAATTGGATACGGAAATCAAGTATGAAGCTGGAATCGTTGCAATGGCCAACAGAGGCCAAGCGAATACAGGCGGAAGTCAGTTCTTCATATGTACAGGACCAGATGCAGAGAACTTGAATCAGAATCCGAATTACTCGATTTTCGGTAAAGTAGTCAGTGGAATGGATACCGTGTTGAAAATAAGTAAAACACCGGTTAAAGAATCGGCGCCTACTGAAAAGGTAGTCATCGAGAAAGTTGTTATTGTAGAAGCTTAAACTTCCATTCACCGCTCTTCATGGGCGGTGAATTTTTTTATGGACAGCTGGCTTGGTTTATTTTTCAAGTGCGCTGGAGAAGAACGTTAAGTTATGGTAAGCTTTTTACAACGCTATCCATCAACATCGAAAGCCATCGTTTGAGGCTTATCTCTCAACGGAAAGGTACGTTCCGTATGAAACGAAAATTTTCTGATCGAGCTAATTGGCGTCGTATCTTGCGTAAAAGCTATACGTGTCTGACGCTTGATAACGATGAGTTCAAAGGTCTTGTTACGTTTTACCGGATTCATGAATTGCGTGAACCACTCTGGAAAGAATATAATGGACGACGGCTTTGCTTAGCAGACCGTGGATACTTATGGATGCAACATTTTCCTAAAGGCGAGCATTTCGTAGTCACGACAATGTTTGATGATAAGGGTCGTGTTGTACAATGGTATATCGATGTGTGCAAGACACAAGGGTTGACTGATCAACAGGTACCTTGGTTTGATGATTTATATTTAGATGTTGTTGTATTGCCAAGCGGAGAGGTGTTTCTACTTGATGAAGATGAACTTGAGGATGCACTTCGTCAAGGCGAAGTAACCGGGAAGGAAGCAGCGCTAGCTCACAAAACAGCTGGCAGACTGCTATCGAATATTCGTAATGGCCGGTTTAGATATTTCACTTTAAGCTTGAAGCATCGCAAGAGCTTATCTGAACGAACCGGGGAGCTTAGTGAATCATGAAAAGTGTTACCCGTACAAGGAGCAGCTCACGCAAACGACGAAAGAAATTTCGTCCGTGGCTGCTCCTGTTTCGCATTGTTGCTTGGACCATCCTTGCAGGAGTTGTATGGTGCGGCTATCTTTTATGGCTGATTAACAGTTATGATTATTCTAAGTCGATCGGACAAGCGGATGCTGGTATCGTTCTAGGTGCGGCATTATGGAATGATGTACCAAGCCCAGCTCTCAAGGAACGGCTTAATTTAGCATATGAGTTATACGAGACAGGGAAAGTAGAGCATCTTATTTTATCGGGCGGATTAGACGGTAATGGCTCCAAATTGACTGAAGCAGAAGGTATGCGTAAATATCTAATTGAGAAGGGCATGCCAGTGGACAAGCTATACTTGGAAAATGCCGCTCGAAGCACCTATGAAAATTTGCTGTATAGCAAACTCATTGCTGATAAACAGGGGTGGAAGCGGATAACTGTTATCACACATGACTATCATTCAGCAAGGTCGCTCGAAATTGCTCGATACTTAAACTATACAGATGTTGAGTCGGCGGCGTTGCAGTCTAAAGTTCTGAAGCCTATAAATAATGAGACTCGCGAGGTATTAGCCTTTACGAAATGGAAGCTGGACAGGCTGTTATTGCAGTTTGGTTATCGCTCTCCTGATTCCTCGCTTTAAATCTGTTAATATGACCGATTCCGATAGAATACACTTGTATAGCGGATAGTGCCTGCCAGCCTCTGAACGGCTGTCATTGGACTCTGTCTTATAGCCTACGGTGCAAAGGATAGGTGATGCAACAGATGAGCGGACATGTCGTAGCGGGATCTAATAACGGAGCAAGACCGTCCCGTCAAATTAATGTCATATTAAGAAGTCAAGAAACGTATCCAATGGCTGCTGCGGCGCCTGTAGTGGAAAGTGAGCCGCTTCCTGCGGTTAAACCTTTACCCGCAAGTGATCATTTTGCAGAGATTCAGAAGGAACTTGAGCCCATGGTCGGGATGGATAATGTCAAAGCACTCGTGTATGAGATTTATGCATTGCTATATATAAGCCGGATGCGGTCCGAAGCGGGATTATTCGGAGGCTCTCATGTCTATCATATGATTTTCAAAGGAAATCCAGGGACCGGCAAGACGACAATCGCAAGAATTGTAGCGAAACTATTTCAGAAAATGGGCGTTTTGTCCAAGGGACATCTGATCGAGGTTGAACGTGCCGATCTTGTTGGCGAATACATTGGCCATACTGCGCAGAAGACGAGAGATTTGGTTCGGAAGGCGATAGGCGGGGTATTATTTGTAGATGAAGCCTATAGTCTGGCACGTGGCGGTGAGAAGGATTTCGGCAAGGAAGCGATTGATACGCTTGTAAAGGCAATGGAAGACAATCGCAATCAATTTGTCCTTATATTAGCCGGTTATCCAGCCGAGATCGATCAATTTCTGTTGACGAATCCAGGACTGCCCTCGCGATTCCCGATTCAAATTGATTTTCCGGATTATTCGGTTGATCAACTGATTCAAATTTCTGAGCTAATGTCGAAGGATCGAGATTATTATTTGATGCCGCAGTCCATATTTAAACTAAGACAACATCTGATGCAAGAGAAATTGAGTGATGTGTTCTCTTTCAGCAACGCAAGATATGTAAGGAATTTGATTGAGAAAGCGATTCGGCATCAAGCCGTCAGACTATTGAATCAATATTCTAGTGCGATACCTGCCAAACAGGAATTGATGACCATTAAGCCAGAGGATTTCAAATGGGAAACGAAATGATGATTCAGAAGGAGATCTAATGAGCGATAAAACATTCGATACAAATATGAAGATCAATGAAAAGGCTATTCTTGTCAGTCTGGTTACACCGGATGTTAAAAAAGGAATTACCGATCCGGAGCATTCCTTGCAAGAACTCGTTCAGCTTGCGGAGACAGCAGGCGTAGAAGTGCTGTCGACTTTAACTCAGAACAAGGAAGCAAAAGATACAAAGTGGTTTATCGGCAAAGGCAAGGTGCAGGAAGTGAAGGCGATTGCTGACGAGCTAGGAGCGACAACTGCCATTTTTGATCAGCAGCTTTCCGGTGCACAAGTGCGCAACTTAGAGGAAGCACTTGATCTGAAAATAGTAGACCGCACTCAGCTCATCCTTGATATATTCGCTCAACGCGCGAAGACACGTGAAGGCATCATACAAGTTGAGCTTGCTCAACTGAGTTATTTGCTGCCACGTTTGTCGGGACACGGGAAGAACCTGTCAAGACTAGGCGGCGGTATTGGTACAAGGGGTCCTGGTGAATCCAAGCTGGAAACCGACCGTCGTCACATTCGTGATCGGATATTCGATCTGAAGACACAGCTGGAAGAGGTAGTTCGTCATCGGAAGCTGCACCGGGAACGCCGGAAGAAATCTGGTGTAATTCAGGTTGCGCTGGTGGGTTACACGAATGCAGGCAAATCGACACTTCTGAGGGAACTGACAAGTGCAGATGTGTATGTGGAGAATCAGTTGTTTGCAACGTTGGACCCAACCTCGCGTACATTGGAGCTGCCAAATGGCAGGGAAGTCGTTCTTACGGATACAGTAGGTTTTATTCAAAACCTGCCTCATGACTTGGTTGCAGCATTCCGGGCAACGCTGGAGGAAGTGAATGAAGCGGATCTCGTACTTCATGTCGTGGATAGCAGCTCTCCAATGCGTGATGAGCAGAAGCTTGTTGTCGATGAGATACTTGGTGAACTAGGCGCCTCAGGCAAGCCAACACTTATCTTGTATAATAAGATAGATCTCTGCACGGAAGACAATAGCCAGCCATTGCTAGCTGGCACTGATTCGCTTGTCATTAGTGCTTATAACGAAGCAGACTTGGAGTTGCTTCGGAATACGATCCAAGACAGATTGACAGGAGCTACACTTACTTTCCGACTGCCTGCAGAACGTGGTGATCTTATCGCACTGGCATACCGCAGTGGAGAAGTAGTTGGTCAAGATGTGGATGGGGAATCCATGCGTCTGACCGTACAAGTAAGTCAGCAGGAATATGAGCAAAATGGACATCGATTACAACCCTATATAGAATAATGGATTTGGGTTACGCTAACAGAGGGAGAGACGAAGCTAGAATGACCGAACAGCAACAGTTGGATAATAATAAGGTATGGGAAAGACTTGAACAATTGGCCGAAGAGGCAGAAGCTTTGGCTAGTACACAATTGCAAACGGTAGATCGAATTGCTGAACGAAATCAATGGAAGGTCATCCAAGCCTTTCAACGGCATCAAGTAAGTGACTTTCACTTTTCTGGTTCAACAGGTTATGGCTATAATGATCGCGGCCGAGAGGTGCTTGATCTGGTTTATGCTGATATTTTCGGAGCGGAGGCAGCATTGGTACGTCCGCATTTTGCCTCAGGCACGCATACAATTAGCTGTGCCTTATTTGGGGTGTTACGACCAGGTGATGAGCTTCTCTACATAACTGGGACACCTTATGATACGCTTCATAAAGTCATTGGCAAGCCAGGAGATGGAACGGGTTCACTGCAGGACTGGGGAGTTCATTACGGAGAAGTTGCGTTGCTGGATAACGGGAGCCTTGATTGGGAAGCAATAGCTGCAAGAGTAACGGAGACAACAAAGGTCATTGGCATTCAGCGTTCACGTGGATATAGCTGGAGAGCTTCATTCTCAGTAGCTGAGATCGGTGAGATGGTTCGTCGTGTCAAACAAATAAAACCAGATGTCATTGTCTTTGTTGATAACTGCTATGGTGAATTTACAGAACTGCTGGAGCCAACTCAGGTTGGCGTAGACATGATGGCAGGCTCGCTAATTAAAAATCCAGGCGGAGGTCTTGCTGAGACTGGCGGTTATATCGCTGGAACTGCCGCTGTCGTTGAAGCGGCAGCGTATCGTTTAACCGCTCCAGGTATTGGCAGTGAGGTTGGTGCAATGTTAGGAACCCTTCGGTCGATCTATCAAGGCTTATTCCTTGCACCGCATCTAGTTGGACAAGCTGTGAAAGGCAGTGTATTTGCTTCAGCCTTATTCGAGCAATTGGGATTTGAAACACAACCACGCTGGAATGCACCAAGAACCGATTTGATTCAAGCCGTCCGATTCGGCAGTGCCGAGCATTTGATATCCTTTGTTCAAGGTATCCAGCAGGCCGCTGCGGTTGATTCACATGTTGTTCCTGTGCCATGGGACATGCCTGGCTATGAGCATCCTGTTATTATGGCAGCGGGAACATTTATACAAGGAGGCAGTCTGGAGCTATCAGCTGACGCTCCGATTCGTGAGCCATTTATCGCTTATATGCAAGGCGGATTAACTTACGCACATGCTAAATACGGTGTTCTAACTGCGCTCAACCGTCTCGTGAAAAGTAACTTAATTGTGATTAAACCTCACACAACTTGACACGTATTTGGAAGGACGTTAGAATGAACGTATAAATGTGCGACTGGAAGGTTGATGCGACATGGGTGATGATATACGTAGAAATATGGCCTTGTTCCCGATTGGCATTGTAATGAAGCTGACGGATCTAACGGCTCGCCAAATCCGTTATTATGAACAGCATGAATTAATAGTGCCAGCAAGAACAGCAGGTAATCAGCGTTTATTCTCATTTAACGACGTAGAGAGACTTCTCGAGATAAAAGCGTTAATTGAGAAAGGTGTTAATATTGCCGGAATTAAACAAGTTATGTATCCGGTATCGAAAGAATCAGCGGATGCTACAATTGTAGACGAGGATTCTGAAGTAAAGCGCAGAGAACTTTCCGATGCACAGCTTCACCGGTTGCTGAAGCAGCAATTGCTGGAGAAACGTCCTGGCCAAGCTTCTCTTATTCAAGGCCAGTTAACTCGTTTCCTTAATAAACGATAGACCTTATTAGAATGTTGAAGAAGATGAGATAAGCTAACAAGGAGATGATTGTATGAGTTTTACTAAAGATGATATTAGAAAGATTGCTAAGGAACAGAACGTAAGGTTTATTCGCCTTCAATTTACGGACTTGCTTGGTACGATCAAGAACGTTGAGATTCCAGTAAGCCAGTTGGAAAAAGCGCTTGACAACAAAATGATGTTCGATGGTTCTTCCATTGAAGGTTATGTTCGTATTGAAGAATCTGACATGTACTTATACCCTGATCTTAGTACTTGGGTCGTATTCCCTTGGGTTTCTGAAGATAGAGTCGCTCGTTTAATTTGCGACATTTATATGCCTGATGGCACGCCATTCGCTGGAGACCCTCGCGGTATTCTGCGCAGAGCGTTGATGGAAGCAGAAGATATGGGCTACTCCGCTATGAATGTTGGACCTGAGCCAGAATTCTTCTTGTTCAAAACGGATGAGCGCGGTGAGCCTACAACTGAATTGAATGATCAAGGCGGTTACTTTGACTTGGCACCGATGGATTTGGGCGAGAACTGTCGTCGTGAAATCGTGTTGACACTAGAAGAAATGGGCTTCGAAATTGAGGCATCTCATCATGAGGTTGCACCTGGACAGCATGAGATTGACTTTAAATATGCAGACGCCATTAAAGCGGCTGATCAAATTCAAACATTCAAGCTTGTTGTAAAAACAATTGCTAGACAGCATGGTCTACATGCGACATTTATGCCTAAGCCGCTTTACGGCGTTAACGGTTCAGGCATGCACTGTCACCAATCCTTGTTCCAAGGAACTACCAATGTATTCTATGACGAGAAGGACAAACTAGGCTTAAGCCTTACAGCTCGTTATTATATGGCTGGTATTCTGGAGCATGCACGTGCAATGGCTGCTATTACGAATCCAACTATCAATTCTTATAAACGTCTTGTACCGGGCTATGAAGCACCATGTTATGTTGCTTGGTCCGCAAGCAACCGTTCACCAATGATTCGTATTCCTGCTTCCCGTGGTCTTAGCACGCGCGTAGAAGTTCGTAATCCGGATCCTGCAGCTAACCCTTACTTGGCACTTGCAGTTATGCTGAAAGCCGGCCTCGACGGCATTAAGAACAAACGGACTTTGCCAGCTCCAATCGACCGCAACATCTATATCATGTCGGAAGAAGAGCGTATTGAGTCAGGTGTTCCTAGCTTGCCGGCTGATCTGAAGGAAGCTTTGGATGAATTGCTGCGCAGTGAAGTTGTTTGCGACGCACTTGGCGATCACGCACTTGCTCATTTCTATGAACTGAAAGAAATTGAGTGGGATATGTACAAAACGCAGGTCCACCAATGGGAACGCGATCAGTATTTGACTCTTTACTAATCAATAAAAGATAATCTCTTTAGAGATAAAATAAGGAAATCCCGCTGACCTTAATAGGCCGGCGGGATTTTTTTGTTATTTCCATTTATCTTGAATGCCGAGATGCTGTTTTAGAGCATATTGTAATACTTGTGAAAAGTTCAATCCAGCATTGGTTGATTCAAGTTCTAACCATCGTGGAATGGTGACGTTTTTAGAGACTGACCTGTTTAGTTCTTTATCTCTCATTAGACCAGTACGAGCTTCAATCAGAGTATAGTATCCATCTTTGACAGCTGGGAGTTTATTTGGAGAAGTAGGTTTAGGAATTACATCGCCGTCCTCTTCCATTCCATACAAGTGCAGGCGCAATACTTCCTTTGCCATGGAATAAGCTTCTTCTAATGAATCTCCTTCTGTGTGACATCCAGGTAGATCAGGAAATGATACTGTATAGCCTTCAACGCCTTCATCTGTTTCGAATAGTGCCGAAAATACATAACGTTCCATATATATTAATTCCTTTCGTAAACAGGGGTATATAGTTGTTTCTATATTATGTACTAGTAATAATGGTTTAATAGTTATACAATAGGCACATATGTTCTTGTTATTATTCAGGAGGTAACAACATGGTAAGAGGACCCAAAAGACCAACACGAGATGAATTCGAGTTAGAAGAATTAGGAGAGAGACTTAGTGAAGCTCATCAAGAAAGCAACGATACCTTATTAAGTGTTTGGAACTGGGAGCATCCAGTGCGAGGTCGAATTGTTACGATGGATTCTAGGACGAAGCTAGTACATGTAGATTGTATGGGAGAAATTACTAAGATCCCGTTTTTAGATATTATGAAAGTCGAAAACCCTCGGTTGTAATGGTCTATTCTCAACTTACTGACAGATTACCTCAATAATATAAATCGCTTTTGATGTAATTTATGTATAACAATGAACGAGGGTACGAAGATGACAGACAACAAAAAAATTTTGTAATTTGTAAAGAGGAGAGTCAATATGGAAGTAGTATATTTTGCAGGTGGATGTTTATGGGGAGTACAAGCTTTTATAAAAACTTTACCTGGAGTTAAGTTTACAGAAGCAGGAAGAGCAAATGGAACAAGTCATACACTTGAGGGTGATTATGATGGGTACGCCGAATGTGTAAAAACAGGATTTGATCCGACAATTGTAACGATCAGGGAATTAATGGGGTATTTATTTGAAATCATTGATCCATACAGTTTGAATAAACAAGGACAGGATGTTG
>JBHGUX010000086.1:0-127671 GCA_048976605.1 Pristimantibacillus sp.
TTGATTACAATCGACTTCGCCTGCATTCGACTTTGGGCTACAAGACTACACATCGCTTTGAACAACTGTACTATGAAAAAATGGCATCATAATTCGAGGTAGTTCCTTAAATCTGTGTCCACTTTATTGACAGCACACCAATCGTTTCCTTATGGCGAGCAACTTCAGACTTTTAGACGTTTTGATATTACCATCGTAATGTAAGACCATATGGATGACGGATTATTTTCGAGCGTCCGGACATTTGTGCGAGAATGCAGCTTTCTAAGCTATAAGCCAGTGACCAGATGTGATTGATGGCTTGCTGGAATTCTTTTTCACATTGACGAGGTTGACGTTCAGGTCTGCCATGCCCATCCAGCTAGATAACACCAAATGGTGTTGGCGAAAGTGAATGTCATAAGGTTATTTAGTAGTTCTAATGGAGGTTTAAGTGGGTATATTGTATAACTTTTCGTCTGCGCCCAAAGGTTGGGGTTGCGAAATTTGCAGAAAGTGAATATGATAGGGGATATGATTCTAGAAGGAAAGTGTGGATAGAGGTAATTAAGATTGATAAGCGCCAGAGCTTGCGTGATGTTATGTTCGAATTCGGTGTAGTTGCGAATGAGAGCATTCATACGGGAAGCTGACGAGGTGGAGGTGTTCGAAATTTCGGCGGGGACCTCCCGGTTACAGCATGCCAACCGAAAGTCGAAACTCAAAGTGATTGGGCGACCTCTCATACAAAATTTCGACAGGATGCTACTTGATGAAATAGATAATTATATTAAATATTAATGGATAACTAATTGCTCCCGTATGTCTATGGTGCCGCCTGAGGGGCTGGCACGGGCAGAAGGGTTACACATTTGCTATGTTATTTTCAGTTTTCTTTGTGATGGACTGGAACCAACCTTGCTCTATATTTGTGACAACCGAATAGCGCCTGTGCCGCTCATAGGCAGGCATCCGTCATGGGGATAATACACCTAAAACGGAGGTCTATATAAATGTGTGGTATTGTAGGATATATTGGTAAACGTGACTCTCAGGATATTTTGATCGAAGGACTGAAGAAGCTGGAATATCGGGGATATGATTCCGCTGGTATTGCAGTATTCACCAAGAATGGACTGGAGATTTCCAAATCGAAAGGTCGTTTGGCTGTACTAGAGGATCAACTGAACGGTGAGCCATTGCATGGTTCTGTAGGCATTGGACATACACGCTGGGCAACACATGGTAAACCGTCCGATGTCAACTCTCATCCGCATACAGACAACTCGGCGAAGTTCTCTGTTGTGCATAACGGCATTATTGAGAACTATCTGGACTTGAAAGATGAGTTGGCTGCCAAAGGTCATGTGTTCGTATCCGAGACAGATACGGAAGTGATCGCACATCTTGTCGCTGACGAATACGACGGCGATATTGTTAAAGCGGTACAACAAGCAGTAAAACGCATGCGTGGAGCCTATGCACTCGGCGTATTAACCGAATTTGAACCAGAACGGCTTGTGGCGGTTCGTTTTGCAAGTCCGCTCGTCATTGGTATTGGAGAAGGCGAGAACTTTATTGGTTCGGATATTCCGGCAATATTGGAGCATACTCGCAATGTATATATTTTGAATGACGGCGAAATGGCTGTATTGACACGAGAAGGTGTCGAACTCATGACGACAGAAGGCGAATTTATTTCCAAGGAAATATATCATGTCGATTGGGATCTCGTGACAGCAGAGAAAGCCGGATATGATCATTTTATGCTGAAAGAAATCCATGAACAGCCGAAGGCTTATCGGAATACGATGCTCGGCCGCATCACAGAAGACGGCAAATCTGTTGATTTGAAGGAACTGTCGATGACTGCTGAGTATGTAAAAGCCATCACCAAGGTTCATATTGTGGCATGTGGAACGGCATATCATGCTGGATTGGTTGGTAAAACCGTAATTGAATCACTCGCTCGCATTCCGGTTGAGAATGATGTGGCATCTGAATATCGTTATCGTTCGCCCATTATTACTCCGGAAACGCTCGTTATTGTCGTTAGTCAATCGGGTGAGACTGCAGATACGCTCGCAGCATTACGTGAAGCAAAGCGCAACGGCGCTCGTGTACTAGCCATTACGAATGTAGTGGGCAGCTCGGTTGCTCGTGAGGCGGATGATGTGCTCGTTACATTGGCTGGACCTGAGATCGCTGTTGCATCGACGAAGGCATATACGTCGCAATTGATTGCTTTTTATCTGTTCGGACTGCACTTGGCAGGAATCCTGGAGACGAAGAGCAGATCAGAGATTGCTGAGATTATCGACGCAATGAACGTACTTCCAGAGCAAGTGGAGAGCATTCTGGAACAATCCGCTGTGTTGCAGCAAGTTGCTGAATCGATTTCGCATCACAAGAGCTTGTTCTTCATCGGACGCGGCGTTGACTATGCGGTTGCGCAAGAGGGTTCATTGAAGCTTAAGGAAATTTCTTATATTCACTCGGAAGCTTATGCCGCTGGTGAATTGAAACATGGTACACTCGCTTTGATCGAAGAGGGTATCCCTGTAATCGCTTTGGTTACACAAGAAGAGGTCTATGAGAAAACACTTAGCAACATTAAAGAAGTGAAAGCACGCGGAGCACATGTGCTCGGTATCTCTAACCAAGGCAGTGAAGTCGAGGTTGCTAAATCCGTCGATGAGCTGTTCGCTATTCCGAGAACATTGCCATTATTGACTCCGGCATTGTCTGTTGTACCTCTGCAATTGCTGTCGTACTACGCTTCGTTAGCACTCGGTCATGATGTTGATAAGCCGAGGAATTTGGCGAAGAGTGTTACGGTGGAGTAGGGCGGAGGTAAAAACGGAAAACATGTTCTGAGTAATAATTAATCCTGTCAGTAAAAATAATTAAATTTGGCAGTGAATATAATAACAAAATGTCATTAAAATCAAATGTTTTTCGAGTTTTTTTCGCACTGTATGGGGATTTTGCAGAGGAAACAAATGAAAAATTGAAATACTGTTGGCTTAACGGAGTATGACAATGTTAAAGAAAATAAGAGCTAAAAAATATATTTAACTTCGTCATAATTCGTGGTGTTTTTAACTGTCCGATTAAACACGGTGGAACTACTGAGTCAGTCCCGATGGAACATCTTCATCGGGACTTTATTTCTAATGTTGGGGTGATGGAATTGTCAACCTTAGGGGAGAGGATTAGGGGGATAAGAAAGAACAATCAATTAAATCAAATTGAATTTGCCAATATGATCGGCGTGTCACAAGGTACCCTTAGCGAACTGGAACAAGATAAGTACAAGCCGTCAGTTGACATACTTATTGTAATCCAAGAAAAATTTAGGGTTGGTTTAGAATGGTTATTAATCGGATCAGCCGAAGATACATATAGCATCAATCTTAATGAGAAGGAAAACAAATTGATTTCTGGATTCAGAAAACTAAATAACGATGATCAAGATGAGATTATTGAGATTATTGGGATTAAACTAAAAAGACATAGATCTTAGGTCCCTTTGTAGAAAGTTTTTACAAACTATCTGCTCAACCAACAAGAGGTTAGTTGAGGAATAATATTATTATTTTGTCCAGTTACGTGGTGAACGAAGAAAGCGTTATTTTTAGGAGCCATCGGGCTCCTTTTGTTTTTCATCTTTAGAAAATTTCAGGCGGGACCAAGCACTTGAATGTTTAGGAAGGTTACCATGGCCGGAAGGTCAAAATCAATATAATCATCGGGTCAAGCAAACCCGTGTATACGGATGACCTATCCTATTCCGCTTATGTCTATATATCCTACTAGCCGCTATTAGGTTTTAATTTGTTGATTCCAAGATGCAACGAGCTGTTTGGTCTCTTCTAAGACTTCACGGATATAGTTTTCTGCAACCATAGGCTTATTCCTGCGTTCGTTTTCCTCTTGACATACACGAATGCATTCCAATGCCTTTGAATTTCTTTAATTTCTTGAAGAAGGGTGTTACGCTTATTTTTAAGACGCTCAATGGTCTTTCTCGACTCAAATAAACTTTTGATTGTTGATATCAATTCAATTTCCTTTAATTTTAGTCTGTCAAGCTCTGAACCGGAAATTGTGTCAATCAAATTTGATAAACTTTTCTGGTCTTGGGCAATTTCAGATATTTCTCGCTAGAACAGGCATGTAGAGCGTAGATAATACTCAACTTGCTGGTTCTCGTGATTGACGATGGTTACTGCTTCCAAGGTTACATCTACGATACGGACGTAGCCGATGATTCGCCTTCCTGGTTAACCCAGATATTCCACTGCTAATAGATCGCATCATGGTATTTGATTGCGTAATCAAGGTATATCGTTTTCTTCAACATGAAAAATAACTCCTTTAAAGGATGACAAAAATTATTGTATCAAATGATATAATTAAAAGTACTTATTGAGATTAATGAATGAAAGCGTTGTCTAGCTCGGCGAGCGCGAACGCAAAGGGCTGTTCAGATAAAGGGGGATATGTTAAGTGAATATAATTCTTCGCAACATGATACGGTGTCTTTCATGTGGTGATATTATTGAATCTACACATGGTCATGATTATAAAGTATGTCGATGTGGAAAAGTTGCTGTTGACGGAGGTAGGGACTATTTGAAGAGATCTTATCCAGCGGACCGAACTCAGGTTGATTCATATGAAGAATTATCCCAGTGGGAGTAAGATGGAGGGATAGTTATATGTTGTGTCATCTATTTCGGGCTCACAAGTCATACCGAATAGATGTTGTGCCATATAGTTCGTACTCACAGGTCAAATCAGTACCCTTGTGCTATATATTTCGCACTCACAAGCCCTAAACCGACTTTTGTTCTTGGTTGTGCTGAATACTTCGTATTGAGAAGGCTCTCTGAATTGTGATGAAATCTCCGTACTCACACTTCGTACAGACAGACTCCCAACTCGTGTATAATTTAATTGAGGTGATAGCTATGAAAGACAAAATGATCGAACGATTCTTGAAAAAAAAGTCTGAAATGTATCCAAAAATGTTGAACGACAAGGGAGAAGGTCTTCGCAACATAACTGATAAAAAGTCCGACGCTATCGGAGAACGATAGCACCACGACATGACGGCAACCGGCCACAAGATCGGTTGCCGTTGCTCGTTAAAGTAACGGGGCAGTTATGCGTAACTTCCAGGGAATGTAAACATCTAAATAAAGTAAGGAACGAGGAGGCAGACATTTCATGGGAGGAACGAATGTATGGGATGCGGAGTGGGAGGTTAACGAAGAGCAGGCGCGGACGCTGATCGGCAGACAATTCCCTCAGCTGTCATCGAAGCAAGTGAAGCGATTGGGCTGGGGCTGGGACAATACGGTTTTTCTCATCGGTGACGAGTACGTTTTCCGGTTTCCAAGAAGAACGATTGCAGTTGGTTCGATTCGTATGGAAGGGAAGCTGCTGCCGAAGCTGGAGGCATATATGACCATCTCCTATCCGAAACCGTTGTTTTATGGCGAAGCAAGTGACGAATACCCGGCACCATTTCTTGGCTATGCCTACGTGCCAGGAGATTTCCCCATCGGTTTGACGGAAGAACGCCGGGCTTTATCGGCAGAGACGCTGGCGAAATTTTTGCGGAGATTGCATGAGTTTCCGGTGCAGGCGGCGCTGAAGTGCGGAATTCAGCAAGATCATCGAAGCTTGACGGACATAGCATCGCGCAAAGTGAAATTGGAGGGCTTTCTATCGAAGGTGGTTGAACACTTGTCGCCGGAGGAGTCCGGTGTGATCGAAGCGTATATTAGCAGGCTGCAAACGGACCGTGTCGAGGCGGTGAATGCACTGCTACATGGCGATCTTCATTTCAAAAATATGCTTGTGAATGAGAACGGGATCGTTTCCGGCATCATTGATTGGGGCGATCTGAGCGTAGGCCATCCGGCTAGCGATTTGAGCGTTGCTTACAGCTTTTTACCACCTTACGCTCGCGGCGTGTTTTTCGAAACTTACGGAGGAGTGGACGAGGAAACGAAGCTGCTGGCGCGGCTGATCGCGGTATACATCCCCGTACTGATCTTGATGCAAGCGGTCGATGACGGGAATGAAGCGATTGCGGCAGAGGCGAAATCCAACATCATGCGGGCACTGTCGGATTAGGCTCATTATTTCGTTGCAGCTATGGGACTATGGCTATCGGCACCATTTTGTCGTTTAAAGGCCGCGATAAGGTACGATTCGCCTTCTCTGATGCCGCTTTATGTTAAGGAACACGAAATTCAACAGAGTAAGTCTCGTTGCGCTAACTCGGAACGATAGCACCATGACACTACGGCAACCGGCCACACGATCGGTTGCCGTTATTTCGTTGAAGTAACGGAGGATTAACGCAACACTCTGGCAGAACCCAACGTCTTTAAAATCAATGAATAGGAGGTATGGATAGTGAGCCCCGAGCAATACGTTGAACAACAAGGGTATAAAATTATTTCTCGGAAGGGAGAAATCCATAAGTATATTTTAGAAGAAAGCAAATTTTTACTGAGGCATTAATATAAAGCAGAGGCAGCCAAGGACAAGTAAATAAAGATACAATCTTTCACTGGAGACAATTTTGGCAATTATTAAGGAATTTAAGCAACATGGCTCTTATTCGGTGATGCAGCAAGCGAGGATGGCTTGGAGAAGACGGTGGGGGAACTAAATCAGTTGGAGAATGCCTTAATCATAGTTGTCTGCTCGTGACCAGGGGGAGACTATGGATATTATCGATTTAAAGAATACTCGAAGGAATAACTAACTCTTTACAATAAAGTGTTGGAATATTTGCTTTCGGGGCAAACCGAGACTAAGGAACTGAATTTGTGCGTTCTTAATTAAAGCAATGCTTTGTTAAACTTTGTTGATGATATTTCTTGTAAAATAACGGAGACGATACTTCAATGACACCAGGCTGCCGACCAAAAATCGGTAGCCTGTTCCACTGAATGGGATCCGCGACCTTAGTCGCGGTCGATCGCTGCATCCCGACCGTCACCGGGCCTCCGGTGGGGATAGCTGAACCAATCGATTATTCGAGGAAGTCCTCAAAGATTGTTTCTAATTTCTCGCATATCGTACCAATAATCTCATCCCGTATCTCCGTATCCTCTTCTGTTTGATAGCTTTCCGGAAACGAGTCGAAATCGGCTTGGCATTTGGAAACCGCTCGCTTGACCAACTCGTTAAACTTCGATTGGTGGCTTTCGGATAAATTGCTGTAGGTTTCGAATGCGTCCTCAGCTTGTGTATCCCAATCCAAATCCAACCGTTCAGCGCTAACGATGTTGTAAATTTCTGTAACTGTAAACATTGCGATCTCCTCCTTGTAGTAAAAGCTGTGTGCTCATATTAGCAGAGATTTTTAAAGGTGACAAGGGCCCCGAATTGCCATCAGACCGACTATAATATATATTTGAATATATTTATTTATGTCCATTATAATGTACATATTGGGCTAATTGGAGGAACTAGTTGGATATGAGTGAAGAAATTGGTGAAGAAATATTTCGAGAAATTGAGGGATTAAAGTCGTCCCAAATTCGCATCGAATCTCTGGAATATATTCTTTCGTTTTATGAAGATCTTCCAGTATTTATACACGCTTTTGAGGATATGTTTGATGCCTATAAAGAAAACTTTGAGAAGCACAAGGTCGAATACCAGGAGGACATCGAAGAGATATTTAAGCGCAACGGCATTCAGGAGCATAACCTAATTCAGGTACTCTCTCGAAGCGAGGAGAAGATGCTGCTGTTAATCGAGTGCATCCAATTCATCACGCACAGTATTGCTGGTGCAATTCGACCTAAGCGAAAGGGCGTTCAGGAAACCAGTAAAATCACGAAAGGTCGTCTTCTTGAAACCATTAAGATTCTCGAGCAATATGTGCTTTCAATTCAGGAGAATTCGTCGCCATTCCTTTCTCCACCTTTCATCGAAACTCAACGGTTTCGTACTCTGTTTATGCTTGATGCCATGCATCATTTGCTTGACTTAACGGCAGCGGAACCCCGACTTTACCCCTATCTATTCGAGCCTAAAACGGTTCTTATGCTGGAGGAGACCAGCTCCTCTGCCAAGAAATTTCCCATTGTGAAACACCAAAAGAAACGGTATACCGGCTGGAAGTACCTCCGTTTTCGCTTAGAATATATGGGGCGCTTCCGACTGAGTTTGGAAAAAGCGATGCGAAAATAGGGGATAAAGACCCAAAGCCAATGGGTCGAATAACTGCTGGGGCAAACTTCTCCGTAGATACATTCGAGGCGGTGGTCCATTTTGGTACTGCTGCGAGCGCTTCTCACGTGGGGGATTGAGTTTTACCTTTCAATTCGGGTTTACAGAACCGGGCTTCCTTCTGGCAGTAGTGCTAGGAGTGATGTATTATGTTTGCTTCCCCGATGTTGCTGACGAAAGTTATTGAGGTTCTTTATGACGAACGTTACATATGGAACCCAAAACTTCTCAGGATCTGACTTTAGATCGGTATCGGCTTCGGGAGCAGATTATGAATTTCAAAGCGTCGTACCGATCCGGTGTATCGATTTAGCCACTATGAAGGCGGATCGAGAACCGGCTGGATTGCATTTCTTGTTAAGAAGGAGAATCAGCAGCAACTTATTACTGGTAATCGTAGATACGATGGCACCGGCGGTGTATAGTTTAAAACATTCTAAAAAAATGGGGCTTCCGTTAACCGGAGGCCCCTAATACAAGAGGTATTAAAAAAGGTTTGCTCGAATAAATACTTAACGAATGAATACATAGGAGCGGATGAGCTTGATTATTCAAACCGAAAACAGGTTAAATGCAATTGCTTCCAAGACAATGGGTGAACTGCAAGTTTTTTTGAATCAGATTCTGAACGACAATCAGACGTACAAGAGCTTGTCAAATGTGGTCGAACATATGAAGCACGAATATGCAAACCGATTTGTTATCGAACTGCTCCAGAATGGCTATGATGCCATAAGTAATGGGCGATTGGATGACCCGTCGTCTATCGGCAAAATAAAAATGGTTCTTTTGGAGGACAAGGACCGTCCCGTCTTCTATTTTGCCAACACAGGCAGACCCATTACGGAAAACAACTTCAAATCCCTATCCAGTCTCGCGTTAAGCGATAAAAAACCTTCAGAGTCAGTCGGAAACAAGGGTGTAGGGTTTAAAAGCGTGTTACAGGTCTGCATGTCACCGCAAATCTACTCGGGTAAGTGGGAAGGCGAAGAAGGTTTCTCCGGTTTCTGCTTCGAGTTTGCACCGAAAAAGATTGATTTGCTGGCTGAAAAAATCATCGAAATGGTGGAGAGTAAACTAATACCGGATTTCGGCGATATCTTCGGCATACCTGTCACTATGAAGCATTGGCCGCATCATCAGATTGCAGAGTTGGAGCAGATCGTACAGCAGCGGTTGCATCTGAACAGGGAGAATCATATTGGTAATTTCTTCCACAAGGAAATGAAATATCTGTCCCCATACTCTCTTCCGTTCCCCATAAGTCCGAATACCACTGATCCTATGCTTAAAAAGCTCGGAGAGGAAGGGTATGTTACGATCATCCGCCTGGAGCTTAATCAACCGGATGCGTTAGAGCTCACAAAGAAAGCTATGTTTGAGCTCGACGAGCAGTCGTGGCTCTTTTTGGATCATATCTCCGAGCTTCATATAGAGCATCGGGACGAAGATGGTCTTTTTTTGCAAGAGAGACGGATGTACAAAAAAGAGACCATCTTGATCGATCATGGAAGTAAACTCTCAGAGGTCGTGATTTCGTCGGAGGAGCAGGAGCCGGCAGTGTATTGGCGTTGGACGAAGACGATCGGAGGCATTGGCGATCCTCAGATGAGGGAGAAAATTCACCAGGCTGTAAGCGAGCTACATCAGAGCTGGGCGGATTTGGACGAAGCAAGAATTGAAACGGCCGTTCGTAAAGGAGGACGACGGGACACAGGACTCATCTATATATATCTTCCTACAAGGCAGTTGTCTGGAGTTGCAGCACATATAAACGCACCATTCTTTGGGCAAATCAATCGCGGCGGAATCGACCACAGGAAGAGATGGAATAGTTTGCTACTGTCGGAATTGGCGAATCTCCAACTGGAAGCTGTCAGGCAAGTACTGGATCTCCAGCCGCGGGAGTCCGGAGATATGGTTATCGATTTGCTTAGTTTCCACCCCAACCAAGGAGAGAGTGAGCCCGGCAGCATCCTCGCTTCGCACGTGGACCGTATTCTGAAAGAGGATCAAATCGAGTTGGCACATTGGCCGATTATACCCTTTCGTAACGAGGACGATCAGCAAGAATTCGGCGCAATGGTGGATTTGATCTGTCTGCAAAAGATGTGGTCTTATCGCCTGTTTTCGAGAGAAAATCTATCGGGGATGCTGGGAATTGGGATCGTCTCAGATGTCAGTGATGATCGGTATACGGCTCTCAATATGCTCGCCAAACATGCGAAGGTCAATATGTATCCGGACGACAATCGGAAAGTGGAATGGATTGAAGCGTGCGCCCGTTTGATGCAAAGTCAAGGATGTCCCATCGACGTTTGGCAATTGTTTTATGACGAAGTGATGCTGCTGATACCGGATCCCGAGCGGCTGCAACGCCGTTACGTGCTTCTGGGGCAGGATGGAAAACTTCACTTAGCCGGAGACGAGGAACAGCTTAGCGAAGTGTTCTTATCCCCTTCCCAGTCTGCTGATGTTGATGAAGAGGAAGCAATGCCACATGATCCGGACAAAATCCCATCTTTTATGCAGCACAAAATCTCATATTTAAATGAAGACTTGGACAAGCATAGGGAGAAAGGCGGCAAGAGAACAAGCGACTTACTGAAGTATTTGCGGAAGGGCAATCTTGTAGGGGAGTTTCGCGTGCAGACATTTCTGGATAAGATTATCCTACCGGAAATGCCGACGGGACGGATCCCATACGGCACGTCCAAGTCCAATCAGCTGTTTGAATTGCTGGAGTGGGCAATGCACCTGTATTATGGCTCCAGAGCGACAGAATCCTATCAGAACCGTTTCTTGCGGCTCTGGCTGCCGTCTCGTTCCGGTTGGATACCAGCAATACAATCCTACTTCTCCGCCGACTGGGACCGAACCGGCGTGACAAATCATGCAGGAAGGCTCTCGCAATTCTTTGAAGCTACGGCTCACCAAGATGGCCTAAACCGTCAGTTGGTGAACATTTTTGATCTGCCGCCCTCTTTTCAACAGTTTGGAGAGAGTCGGGTTGCGCGGTTCTTTCAAATTTGTGGGGCCGTGGACTACTTAAAGCTTGTTCCTGCTGTGCCAGGAGGAACAATAGCATTCAGAGGGTGGGGTTACCGCTACCGATTCAACACGACTTCGGAAGGCTATTTTAACATAGGGCAAATGTTGGCCTTCAAGAAAGCAGTAGAGTCGGCCCGTTGCAATTATGATGGTGATTTTGAGTATGAGTTAAGGGAAGTCATGAACATAGACGGTATAAAGGGGTATGAGCATTTTCCCGATGATGTGAAGCGGTTGTTCGCCTGCCTAGTCGTTTACTCCGCAGCATATTGGGAGAAGGATGAATGGCGGTGGACCCGAATTCACAAAATCAGGGGTGAGAAACCTTATATCACTGTGGCCTCTCTCGTTTCTGTGACACTGCAGCAGCTCGCCTGGGTTCCTATTCCTGCCGACAAGGCGGACGATATAACATTTCGAAGGTTGGTCGATACATGGTATGTTCCAGCGGCCGAATTGGCAGCGTCAAGGGCTAATTTTTCCTTTATCCCCTATATGGATAGGCTCTTCGTTTTTGAGCTCGAGCAGAGCGAGCGTTGGGAGTTGTTCGGCAAGTTGGGTCTGAACAAATTCAAAGCCTCGAGCGTGAAAGAAGCAGTCAAACTACTCGACTTGTTAGCTACACTGCACTTTGAAGGGAAAGTAAGCCCGAGTCAGATTAATTACCTAAAAGGCCATTATCGGACGGCATGGGATATTCTTCTACAGCAGCTGGTCAATACACAACGGCTTGCAGACTTTAATGCCCCGTCTAAAATCTTGTACACCAAAGCTAGAAGGGTTCACGTAGCGGCTCTAAACGAAACATCGGAAAGAATCTACATCCCCAACGACAAGAAACTAGTCGTCCGACTAGAACGAAACCCGATTGTGTCCGTCCTGCTGATCGATGGACGGCCAGGTTATACTGAGTTGCTCAAATCGATGTATGGTGAAACACTGCCGTTGCTATCCGAACTGACACAGTTGATTCAAATCGACGGTAGCGAGTGGAACGGTGGGCTGTCACTGGAGCCGGCCGAAATGTTTGTTGAAGGTGAACGCCAATGGCTTCTGCCTTTCCTACTGACAGTAGCCACGTTTCGCGAGGACAGCAACATCTATGTTTCGTCCGCCGCATATAACCGGCTGTTGTCTGAGCTTCAGGGTACAAGAGTGGTTTTTTGTGAAAGCATTGAAATCTCACTGGAAGACAAGAATTCTGGCTCACTCGAACGGACGCATCAGTTAATTTATGCCAGCAAGGAACACAAAACGATTTTCATCCAGAAAGAGGCTGGCGGCAATGGGGAGGAACTGGCGACAGCACTCGCAGAATATCTAGAGATTGTGCCTATGGAAATGTATTTGAAGCACGCGTTTTCCAAGCTTGACTTCGATTTAAGGCGTGTTGTTCCTGATCGGTCTGCGCTGACCCGGGCGCTTCAATCCGTCAAAATTTCGGAAGATAATTTTGAGGCTATTGAGCATTCTTTGAATCATAACCTCGGATGGGCGATAGAGCGACTAGCCCCTGTGATTAAGTTATATGAGGCCGAGGAGATGCTTCAAGATGAACATATCACAGAAGAGCTAGATTTGATGAAGCTGCTGGAGAGCGTCCTTCCCTATTCCATGGACCCTGCCTATCTGCTTAAGCTGGCCAGAGAGTCGGCAAACGATTTTCAGATGGGACAACATTTGTTTGATGAGTACGGCCTCTCCTTATCTACTTGGAATAAGGCGCTCGAAGGGATGGCGATGCCGAGAAAGATAATTGAAAATGATGAAATCATACAGGAGTTCAATAGCCTGAAAGGGATGTACCGAGAAACGGTTTATGGCATTCTTCGAAATGAAGTACGCTCCGGCCAGCAGAACATTGAGGAATATGTCGCCTGCAAAACCCAGTACGAAAATTGGAAAATACGAGACAGTTGGAGCACCACGTATTGGCAGCTCCCTGAAGAGGTGTTCGTGCTCAGCCTGATTGAGGTTTTGCAAGAGATGCGGGTCGATTCGAGTTTGCTGGTCTCCATCCGCGGGATATCATGCCTTTCGGACATCAAGGATGCATTATCACAAACGATCCCGGATATCAAAGTCCCCACTTATGAAATGAGGCAAGCCAATCAAATTCTTACTCGCAACACTGTCAGAACCATGCTTTCTGCCTTTCTCTCGCATTACCAAGCTAAGGACTTGGTAACGCCAAATGTTCTACATATAACCGAAACGACGTTGTTCCAGAAAATCATGGGTGAAGGGCTTGTTGAACTAATGGAACTGGCACACTGGGAAGATAAAGACGTGTATACCTTTATTTTAACCAGTCAGGTGATCGGGCAGTTACGCTATATATTGCCAGAAGGACTCACATCGGTCAGGTCAAAGGATGAGTTACTGTCCTTGCTTCAAGTCCGTGAAAGTGATTTGGAACTGGCCGAAAAGAAACTAGAGCAGGAGAAAGAGAAAGCGCAGAGAGCTAAGAGAACAGTCGCAATTTTCGGCCAATCGTTTGATACCGACGATTCAAATTTTCATCAATTGGCGAACCTTGTTGATTCAATAACCCTCCCGGAAGATACAACATATGGAGACATTCTTGCTCCAATGGAATTAGAGAAGACAGGGCCTGGAAGAGGAAATGGCGGAAGCGGTGGGGGCGGACAAACAAAGGGAGCCATTGTGAGAGAAAACAAGCAAATTGAAACGGCTGTCGGGATTATCGGCGAGTTGTTGGCCTTCCGGTATTTGCTGAAACGGTTCCCCAACGCTTGTAGTAAGGACAGTTGGAAGTCTGAAAACCGCATGTACCGTTTCGGCGGGGAGGCCGGTAACGACCGGTTAGGATATGATTTCGAGATCACACAAAATCGGAAAACTTATCATATCGAGGTCAAGGCAACTAGAGGGAGGGATCCCTATTTTGAGCTTGGTTCTACGGAACAACGCATGGCGATCGAAGATGCGGGCAAACGTACGAAGGAATTTGTCGTACTTTTCATAACGAATGTGTTCGATAAACCTGAGTTCCATTGGCTTTCTAATCCATATGCAAGCGCAAACAAGGAACGGTACCGGATTTATGAGGCCGGGGCGCGGGTGTTCTTCCGATGGCCGGAGAAAGGAAAAGAACAATGATGAGACGTTAAAGCGTTTCGTACTACTTCCGATACGATCGGAATATGCCGTTTCATATTAACTATGGGTTCAAGACGATTGATTGGATAAATCGCCTCGATGCGGTTGAGTTCGGGAGTTATGATGACCGGAGGAATGCCTCAAGCGATCATGTTCCTCTGATCATTAAATTAGCATTCGTGTGAATGATTTGAATATTGATAATAATTTTTTTTTTTGGCTGTAGGTCCATTCGTGGATGTTTCAGCAGACCATTGGGTAGCCGAAGGTGCTGCATGGTCAAAGCACAGGGTCTGATGGTTTGTTATGAGGGTCGAATCGCTCCTGATGCTCGCATACCGCGCTTAATATGGAGGTCCTGTTAAGGAGGATCAAATCATCATATTGGAGGTGATCCGTATCATTACCTAGCTGTTATTTAGCGGGTAATTGATACGGACACGCTCGATCTCGAAATTGGTACTGGAACTCATATCCGGGTTCGGTACAGGGGCCGGCTCCTTCGCATTGAGCTCCGAACTTCTTACACTGGGAGGGGATGTAGTTCATGCAATTTAGCGACCGGTCATGCTCGATTAAAACCGAAAAGGACCGGGCTGATTACTTTGGTCGCTATCTTGCATCGGTTTCCTCGGTTATGGGTGGATCCTTTATGAATTTGAATTACTTCTTATGGAGTATGGCATGGTACGGCCCTATCGGTGATCTTACGGGATATTGATTTTACCCGATCCATTAGAAGCGAGGCTTTTTTATTTATTACGTCGATGGAAGAGATCACTCAATAGTAGTGTTGGATAACATCACGGAATATGTTGATCGCACCCCTATTACCGTATATAATAAACATCACATAATCGAGTAATGACTTAATAACAAAAGAGTAAATAACATTACTCTTTACATGGTGCTTTTTCTATGGTAATATGTTCTTACAGAGGAAAATAAACACCGGGAACCTAATAAGGGAGGCGAAAACGGTGAGAACAGTACTTATAGTCGGTGGACATTCAGCTCACGGCTTTGACAGGAAAGCTGATAAGAAAGGACTTCAGGTATTATTCCACCCTGCATACAATAAGAAAAGAACGAAAAACGCCAATTTGGAACATTAATCCGAATGGCTGATTGCGTTATTTTATTACTTGATGCATGCTCACTTGGTGCGATGTGGGCGGTTTTTGAAAAGGCGGCTAAACTTATCGGAAGAGATATTTTTTTGGCCTTAAACAAATAAGGTAATGTACATTACTCTGTTTTTGTAATGATATTAACCAATAAGGAGATGGTTGACGATGGAAAACCAAGTAAATACGGTACTGTGGAATGTAATGGAGATGTCTCGAGGGGACGTATCAGTATCCGAAACTAAGCAAGTTGTTTTTCGACTTGCATCGTTTAAGTTTTTGAATGAAACCCCGAATCATCCATATGCACCTCAACCAGAATTCGCATGGGAATTTATTCGCTCTGGCGGTAACGGATTTGGCCTACGTATTAATGAAGCCTTTCGGCAGCTCGAGGGCAGATATCCAACGCTTGAAGGAGTATTTACTTCTCACGATTTTCAAAAATATCCCGATTCAATGTTATTTCACACCATATCAGCTTTTGGGCGGTTGACGATTAATAATGAAACAGCCGGTGAAATGAGCGAGCAATTACTTACATTTATAATTGAGAAAGAAGGTAGATCTGGCAGGGAAAGTATAACTCCGAAAGAAATAGCCCTATTGCTTCCAAGATTATTAAAAATAATGGATGGCAGCGTTTATGACGGGGTATCAGGTATAGGTCGCTTTCTTATAGAATCCAGAAAATACGCAATCCAAAATGGTGGCAGCGTTCAACTATTTGGCCAAGAAATTAATATGGAAGCTGTTGCGTTAAGTCGAATGTATTTACTACTGAACGGCGTAAATGATGTAGTGATTCAACAAGGTGATGTATTGCAAAATCCAAAGTGGATAAATAATGACCGCCTGCAAACATTTGACTATGTCGTTATGAGTCCGCCATTCGGTTTGAGAAACTGGGGGCAACGAAATGCTGAATTTGATTCATACGGTAGATTCCACTATGGGATTCCGAGCGCCAACAATGGGGATATGGCTTTTGTCCTTCATGCCATCGCTTCATTAAATAATGATGGTAAGGCAGCTATGTTGGTTCCTCTAGGTATTCTTTTCAGAAGCGGTCCGGATCAAAGAATACGCGAAGCGCTTCTCATGGATGATTTGATTGAGGCAATAATTCAACTTCCCTCTAACTTGTTGGTAAACACAGCAATTCCAGTAGCTGTTTTGATTATCAATAAGAAGAAGCGTCCTGAAAGAAAAGACAAGGTAATACTGATTCAAGCGGATGAGGGATATCTAAAACGCCGGGGTCAGAACGTTCTCAGAGAGGAAGATACTGATCGAATTGTATCTGCATTTGAATCGGATATGGAAGTTGAACAGTACAGCCGAGTCGTTACGATGAAGGAGTTGCAATCGAATGAGTGGAACTTGCAACCAAAGCGTTATTTCGAGAACTCAGAGATAGATAGCCCAATCGGAAAAGTACGATTTGATCGGACTGCTTTCGAATCTTCAAATGTACCTAAGGTAGAACTGAAGAAAGTTGCAGAAGTGTTTAGGGGATTCAATATCCCTTCATCAACAGGGGAATCCATCGAAGGTGTGGATTATAAGGTCATTTCACTTCCTGATGTCCAAAATAGTGAGATCAATTTTAATAATATGACGACCGTACGTTTAGAGGAGACTAATCGCATTAGATCATATCAAGTACAACCAGGTGACTTGATTCTCTCGTGCCGCGGCTTCACGTATAAGATGGCTGTAGTTCCTGAAACGAATGAGAGATTAATTATTTCGAACAACTTTATTGGTATAAGACCTAAAGAATCTTTTGACTCCACTTATATTAAGGCTTATCTGGAGAGTCCTGTGGGACAGTATTACTTGAATTATCTCCAAAAGGGTGCGACAGTGACTGTCATCAGCCGAGATGATGTGGAGAATATTCCGATTATTGATATCCCTTTAACCACTCAGCGTGAAATTGGTTCTGCATTTATCGAGGCAGATCGTGAGCTCCAGGAGCGCATTCGGGAAGCTGAAGAGTCTCATGTGAGGAAATATCAGGATCTATATAATCGAATGGGAGTTTATGAGGGTGTTGATAAGTAAGGGATTCAAAAGGAAAGCGCAATAAACAGGGTTTTAGGTTTGGATTGTTGAAACTAATATAAGATGGGTATGTTGAACTACATTTGAGGGCTACAGCCTAACCCCTCTCTTCACTAATTACACTAGTAAAATCAAGAGGAGAACCTCGATTCATGCTCGTTTGAATTCTTCAACCGCTAATTTCGGTTTTGAGCTGGTAATAAAAATTTCTCAACTGAAAAATAAAATAACCAATGGAGGATACAAAGTGATTACATCAGAAGAAATTAAACGTAAATTATGGGACGGGGCAACTGAACTGCGTGGTTCAATGGATGCCAGCCGCTACAAAGATTATATGCTTGGGCTGATGTTCTACAAATTTTTGAGTGATAAAACTTTAGAGACATTCAAAGTGACCAGTGGTTTAGGGCAAATGACTGAATCCGAATTGGTTGAGGAGTACACAAGGGCAAAAGCAGAATACGGCGAACAGTTGGATAAAATGCTTCAAAATGTACTTGGATATTATGTTTCGCCTGAGTATCTCTATCAGACTTGGTTAAAAGACATTAACTCAGGAGATTTTGAAGTTCAAAAAGTAACGGATAGCTTGAATAACTTCGAGCGTACGATTGCCATGACTGGCGATTCGGATGACTTCAAGGGACTGTTCTCAAGTTCTACGCTTGATTTAACTGATACTGCCTTAGGTAGCAACTTAAACGAACGCAGCAAAAATATTAAGGCACTGATTTTGCTATTTGCAGACTTGAACATGGTGGCATTGCAAAAAGGCGATGTATTGGGAGATGCGTATGAGTACCTCATCGGTCAGTTTGCGATGCACTCAGGAAAGAAGGCAGGCGAGTTCTACACGCCACGTCAAGTCAGTGAAGTCATGGCACAAATTGTAGCGAAAACGTCAGACATCAAGTCTATCTACGACCCAACTGTAGGTTCAGGTTCGCTACTCTTAACAGTTAAGAAGCATTTAGACGAAGACGTTCAAAAAAAATTGAGCTATTACGGACAAGAAAAGAATACAGCAACCTATAACTTAAATCGTATGAACTTGTTGCTTCATGGTGTTCGTCCAGAAAAAATGACTATTAAAAACGGTGATACACTTTCTCAAGATTGGCCAGAAGATCCAGAACGTCCAAGTGAAGGTGTGCAGTTTGATGCAGTGGTTATGAACCCCCCCTATTCCCTGAAAAAATGGAACAAAGCAGGTTTAAAAGTTAGCGACCCTCGTTTTGAAGTTGCTGGGGTGTTGCCACCAGAGTCTAAAGGAGATTTTGCATTTCTATTACACGGATTATTCCACTTAGGTCAAGACGGAACAATGGCAATTGTCTTGCCTCACGGGGTTTTGTTCCGTGGTTCAGCTGAAGGCGAAATTCGTGAACGATTGCTTAAGAAAAACTACATTGATACCATAATTGGCTTGCCGAGCAATTTATTTACGAATACACCTATTCCGGTGGTTATCATTATTTTGAAGAAGAATCGAAAAATCGACGAACCTGTCTTAATCATTGATTCTTCTCGCAGCTTTATTAAAGCTGGTAAACAAAACGTGTTAAGAGAGAAAGACATTGCTAAAATTGTTGATACGTATGTGGAACGTAGAGAGGAAAAGGGATACAGCCGTAAAATATCTCGTGAGGAAATACTAGAAAATCAGTATAACATGAATATTCTTCGTTATATTGAGGCAATTGACGAAGAAATTCCTCATGACGTGGATGCTCATCTTTTTGGTGGGATTCCTCGAAAGAACATTGACGGTTTGAAACTTGTGCAGTCTTTAGCACCAGATGTTTTGGAACATTCTTTGAAAGAAATCCGTGATGGTTATGTCGATCTATTAAAGCCAGTTGAGAACATTGCTGTTGACATATTGAGTGATTCTCGCATTGCTGAAAGGTCAAAAGAAATCGCAGACAACGTAAAGACTTATATTAATAAATACTGGGACATGTTACGAAATGTAGATACTAGCAGTAGGTTAACTCAGTTGATGGATCAAATGCTTGATGAAATCAAGACGATGTTGTCAGAGTTCAATTATGTTGATGTTTATGGCGGTTACCAGATTGTGGCTGAAACTTGGAAGAATGCACTTACACATGATACGGAAATCATTGCGTTAAGTGATTTCTATACGGCAGGACGCACTCGTGAACCGAATATGGTGACTAAAGGAACTGGTGATAAAAAACGTATAGAGCAAGATGGTTGGGTTGGTAGCATTGTACCGAATGAGTTGATTGCGAAACATTTATACAGTGATGAGCTAGAAGAAATCGAAGTAAAGAAAACTCGCATTCAAGAGATTGAAGCTGAGCTGTCGGAATTGGTTGAGGCTGCTAAAGTCGAAGATAGCGATGAAGCCAATGCTTTAGGAGAAGTCTTAGATGAAGCGGGTGAAGCTTTTGAAAACAAAGCAGTCAAAGCAGCGATGAAAGAAGCAACTAAGGGAACAGTGGAATACGAACTTCTGAAAAAGATTGAAAGTTCAATTGCGGATAAGTCAGAACTTAGCAAAACCGTGAAAGCTGATCAAAAAGCGCTCAAAGAAGCCGTGCAAGAGCGTATCTTAACTTTGACAAACGAAGAAATCGACAACTTGATGTATGAAAAGTGGTTCGGTAACACAGTGAATGCTATGATTGGCCTGGTAGAGCTGCCGCTCAAAAAAGAGCTGAGTTCGTTGCAAATGTTGCACAATCGCTATGCCGATACTTTGTCAGTGATTGATAAAGAAAGTCGTGACTTGGAATCAGCGTTTGAAGCCTTAATGAGTGAATTGGTGGTGCTGTAATGACTGAACAAAAAAAAATAGTGCCAAAAAGGCGATTTAAGGAATATCAAAATACTAACGCTTGGGAAGAGCGTAAATGGATCGATACTGTAGATATATCAACAAAAATGGTGAATCCGAAAAATGTAATATACGAAAACATCCCTCATATTGGTCCAGGTAATATAGAATCTTTTACTGGAAGAATATTAGAAAATGTAAAAAGTGTAAAAGAGGAGAATTTGATCAGCGGAAAGTTTCATTTCAATCCAGGTGATATTATTTATGGGAAAATTAATCCGCAGCTTGGAAAGTATGCTCATGTGGATTTTGAAGGTTTAGCAAGTGCAGATGCTTATGTTTTAAATGCCAAAAATGGTGTTGCTCAAAATTTTTTATTCAATATATTACAGAGCAGATTGTTTTATAAGTATTCAGTCTCTGTATCTATGAGAACAGGAATGCCCAAAATAAATAGAGATGAACTAAATCAGTATGAGTATTTAGCTCCGTCTCTTGATGAACAAACCCAAATCGGTAATTTTTTCAAACAACTCGACGATATTATCGCCTTTCATCAGCGTAAGTTAGAAAAAGCGAAAGTGTTAAAATCCGCCTATCTTTCTGAAATGTTCCCCGCTGAAGGTGAGCGTGAGCCAAAACGAAGATTTGCAGGATTTACTCAAGCTTGGGAACAGCGTAAGCTACAGGAGATAACTTTAAAAATTGGAAGCGGGAAAACCCCAAAAGGTGGAGAATCTTCGTACGTTTTAGAAGGTATTCCACTGCTTAGATCTCAGAATGTCTATGATGATTTAATTAATTTAAATGATGTGGCATATATTACTTCTCAGACTGACGAAGAGATGAAAAATAGTCGAGTGATAAAGAATGATGTGTTGCTTAATATTACAGGCGCTTCGATTGGTAGAAGTGCAGTATACCGCCTTTCTAGCCCTGCAAACGTTAATCAGCACGTTTGTATCGTTAGACCAGTCGAAGGTTATAGTTCAGACTTTATTCAATTGAACTTGACATCTCCTAAAGGTCAACAACAGATAAATAATAATCAAGCAGGTGGTGGCCGTGAAGGATTGAACTTCCAACAAATCGGAAAAATTAGTTTTTCATTCCCATCGATTGAAGAACAAACCCGAATCAGTACATTGTTCAGAAAACTCGACATCCTTATCACCCTTCATCGGCGTAAGTTGGAGAAATTACAAAGTATAAAAAAAGCATACCTAAATGAGATGTTTGTTTAGAAGGGAGCGTAAGTCATGAGTAGTGCACCAAAAAGTGCGGCAGAAAAAACTTTTCAAGAGAATTATGTCAAAGAACTGCAAAAATATAAATGGCAAGCACCCGACTTCTTAAATGGAAACATCCAAAAGGTAACCGTTGCTGATCTGGTTGCTCATTGGCGTGGCGAATTGAACCGTATTAATGCCGACCAACTGGAGGGTGTGGAATTAACGGATAACGAGTTCAAACAAGTTATGGCAAAAGTTAACCGTATCAGTAACAGCTATGAGGCAGCCAAGATTTTAGCCATTGAAGAATCAAAAGGAAAGATCGATGGCATTTATCGAGATGATAATCCAAATATCACGAGAAAACAAATCACGTTGACCATATTTAAAAAAGCTGAAGTCCGTGGCGGAGATTCAAGCTATAAAATTGCTAGAGAAGTACAGACATCAAATAACAACCGTTTTGATCTTGTCTTGCTTATCAATGGCTTACCGTTAATTAATATTGAGCAAAAACGTACGGACAAAACGCTAGACGAGGCATTTGGACAGTTTATACGCTACTATCGTGACGGCGAATACAGTAATAACTTCATGGCTTTTTCGCAGATGATGGTCATCACATCTGAAATTGCCACTCGATATTTCGCTACTCCAAAAACAGTAGGAGATTTTAACCCCAGCTTCGTCTTTCATTGGTCTGATAAAGACAACAAACCGATTAACTACTGGGAAAAAGTAGTGGAGCATTTTCTAATGATTCCAATGGCTCATCAAATGGTGGGAGATTACTTGGTGATTGACGAAGCTAAAGATGAAGAAAACAGGCGACATATGCTATTGCGTCCATATCAAGTATATGCCCTTCAATCTGTCGAAGGTGCTGCTTTTGGGTGGGATAATGATGAAAAAGTTCCTCACGGTGGATTTGTTTGGCACACGACTGGCTCAGGGAAGACCATCACCAGTTTCAAGACAGCATTGTTTTTATCGACTAGAGCAGGATTTGATAAGGTTGTCTTCCTTGTTGATAGACGTGAGCTAGACAATCGTACCAGTGAAAACTTCAAAGCGTATGCTGCTTACGAGGCTGTTTCCGTTGATGATACAAAACACACCTACCAGCTAAAAAAGATACTTAAGTCAGCCAAAAATGGAATTGTAGTAACGACAACATTCAAACTGAATTCTTTAGTAAAGGAACTGGAAGAAGCTCAGGATCATAGTTTAGCAGATAAGAGAATCGTGTTTATTATCGATGAAGCTCACCGTACGACAATGGGTCAGATGATGGGAACCATTAAGAGTTATTTCAAGAAAAATGGACTTTTCTATGGCTTTACCGGAACACCTTTATTTGATGAAAATAATATTAAAGGTAAGGTAAATGAAAAAAGCGAAGTCATCAATACAACTGAAAAGTTATTTGGACCTAAGTTACATCAATATACGATTGATGAGGCAATTGCGGATAAAAACGTATTAGGTTTTCATGTTGACTATATTAACACTGGAGAGTTCAAGAGCTATGATGATTTAAGAGAGAAATTGGCTGAGAAGATTAAGGAAGAACATCCGGAATTGACGGATAGAGAAATCGAACGTCAAGTACAAGAGATGTCAGAAGCTGACGTTGAAAAGCAAGCTCGAAAACAAGGATTGTTAATATACCAAGATGAAACGCATATCCCACGTGTGGTTGAAGAGATTCTGAATAACTGGGAATCTCAATCTCAAGGTAGAGAGTTTAATGCTATATTAACAGTGGCCTATAAGAATCGTGTAATCGCTTATTATGATGAGTTCAAGAAACAACTAACAGCTCGTAGAGAAAAGTTAAACGTGGCTATGACGTTTAGTTTCGGTAACGAAAATGACCCTACGCCAATAGATCCTAAACTTGTAAGAGGTATGTTTAAGGACTATGCTGAATTTACGGGTATTGAATTTGTTGCCGGTGATAAAAAACACGGTGAGGATGCTTATTTTGAAGACCTCGTGGAGCGTGCCACTCGAGGCGGTAGCGGACGAAATTCTAAGAATATTGATCTAATAATTGTTGCAGATCAATTACTGACAGGCTATGACTCTAAGCGTCTTAATACCCTTTATGTTGACCGTTCACTTGAACTTCAAGGTCTGATTCAAGCCTACTCACGAACAAACCGTGTGTTTGGCTCAAATAAAGAGTTTGGAACGATTATTAACTTCCAATATCCACGACTTACCGAACAAATCGTAGATCAAGCTTTGCAGCTGTATGGAAGTGGTGGTAAGAGCAGTAAAGCAATCGTAGATACCTATGACACTGCTGTAAAGAAATTAGCCATAAAAGTTATTGATATGATCCCGACTTTACCTGATCCTACTGAGTGGCAGACAATTGAACATGATGAAGAGAGAAAAGAAGCATTTATACTTGCTTTTAAGGATGCTGCTGAACAGCTTAATTTAGTAGAACAATACTATGAATTTAAGTGGAATGAAGTAGCTTTTGGTATTGACGAGCACACTTGGTTACAGTATGTCGGAGCGTATAAGAACTTAACGTGGAAGCCAGGAACTCCATCTCCTGTAGCTCCCATCAATCCACTTGTTGGAAAAACCAAGTTAGCAGGAACACAAGTAATCGACGCGAATCATATTCTTAGATTGATTGGTTCAAAAGTAACCTCACCGAACGGCGTGCAAACAGTGGATAATGAAACACTCCGTATTATTCATGAACAGATTCAAGAGTTGAGCAACATGGGGGAATACGAGCAAGCACAGTTATTGAAAGAATTTGTTGATACTGAGCTTGTGCCTGGTAACTTATCGAGTGGTCTGAGTTTTGATGAGGCATTTGAAGTTTGGAAATCAAGTAAGCTGCAGAACGTGGTTAATGGGTTTTCTTTAGAGTGGGGACTAGATAGTGAACTACTCTACAAATCAGTGAAAGCATATTCTATTTTACAGCCTGATGTTGTTCCATACATCAATGAGCTTATTAGTAGTGTAGATTTTAGTAAGGCAACCAATCAAACTGCAGGCAACTTGTTAAGGCACAATATGACGCTAACTACCAAGCTTCCGGCGTGGATTGCAGAAATTAAGCAAAAATATAGTTAACCTGATGGTTGTTTTGAAGTGTCTGATCAGTAAATAGAAAATAGGTTTGATTATAAGAGTCAAGGAGATACATTCCTTGGCTTTTTTAACTTATGGGTGATATTTTTGAAATTCATTCGCTGGATGTAGTTTGATATAAATTCAAAAGGGAATTACAGGATAATGGACGAGCAATCACGAATCTAAAAAATAGGTATTTAGTTAGATACGTGGAACTAATGAGACTATGCTACTAGAATATATGTACCAATTAGAAGATAAGGGAGGGGTTTGTCTGACTGCTGTTGGAGGACGAAGAGAACACTTGTATGAAATCATCCGGAATCATCCGCTGAAACGTAAAGTGCTTCTGATGCCGAGCCATGCACAAGGTCACATTCTGCTTGAACAAGTCAGCCGGGAATTTGGACCTGTACTCAATATGGAGGTCAAGACGCTGGATTTGTGGGCGCTTGAGCGGGTCAATCTTCTTCTGACACAGAAACGCCTGCGTTATATTACAAATTTGGAGGCAAGATGGATCAGCTGCAGGCTGCTGCAGTCGGAAATTGCTTCAGGTGATGGCTATTTAAATGGGATGACAATCTCACCGGGCGTAACGGATGTATTCCATCAAGCGTTAATGGAACTGCGAAGCGCTGGGGTTAAAGCAGAGACTTTAAGCGTTGGTGCATTTGAAAATGAGGATAAAGGCCGCTTCGTGAAAGGGCTGCTTCATCGATATGAGGAGGAGCTTGAGCGAGGTAAGCTCACAGATCTCGCGGGCCTCTTGGTATGGGTTAAGCAGCTTCCTCCAATATCGCTTGATATCATTATTGTAGTAGATGAAGATGCCATTCGTACTGAGCTGGATCGTCAGCTGGTTGATGCGCTTACCGGCGGGGGGCGATTCATTCCTTTGGTAAAAGATCCTTCTTTTATTGACCTAGATAGCCGGTTTCCATTAAAGCATACAGAGATATTCCATGCATCAGCCGTCCTTGCGGAGGTTCGTGAAGTATTCCGGCGTATAACGGAAATGTCTATCCCATGGGATCAGGTTGAACTCGTGCTCTCAAATGATGAGCATTATGCCGGGGCAGTCAATACCGTTGCGTCAGGAGCGGGGATCCGCTGCACATATTCAGGCGGCTTGCCGATCGGACTGACGAATGCGGGGAAGTCGGCAAAGCTATTATTGGATTGGATCGAATCGGGCTACAACATTGAATACTTGCTTTTGGCTATCAAACAAAGTTACATTCGCTTGAAAGAGCAGGAAACGGATGTAGATATAACGTCCTTCCGCTTAGTTCGCGAAGCAGAGCGTACAGGGATAGGGTGGGGGAGGGACCGATATCAGCTACTGGAGAATCGGGTTGCTGCAGAAGCCGCGAATAGGAAGACCTTTAATTCGGTTCAAATATTGAATTCCTTTTTCCAACATTTGTTTACCTTGGTGAGCGAGGAAGCTTTGTCATCTCCGCGGGCCATTCTTCGAGTACTAATAGAATTTGTTGATAGGTATGCCGTGCTTAAGGATGAAGGGGAACATCAAGTGCTGAACGGGATCAGAACCTTGGAGCAAGCGATAGCTGCAGCCGGTGAACTCAACATGGATAAAGCATTAACACTGCAATATGTTAGAGATGGACTGGAAGGGTTGCGGATTCACGTATCTGGCACACCGTCCCCTGGATATATACACGTAACTCCTTTATCTACAGGCGGACAATCCGGGAGACCTTACACGTTTATCGTCGGGATGAGCGAGAAGAACTGGATGGTATCGGCTCGTCAAGATCCGGTGCTGCTTGATGAAGAGCGGGCTCGAATTCATTCGAGGTTAATTACAAGCGTTGGGCGTACTGGGCGATTAATTGAGCAAAGAAGCAGAAGGCTTGGCATGATCCGCGGGAAATGCTTCTTAAGCTATTGCTCCTATGATACGGCAGAAGGACATGAGCAATTGCCTGCATATGAAATGCTGCAAATCTATCGAATGAAAAATGGCCAACCAAGTGCAGATTATGAAACGATGGTTCATAATCTGGAGCCAGGTGTCAGTTATACGGGTATTGGCAGCCGAATCGCGATGGATACAACGGATAGTTGGATGCGTGCGTTACTGTCTGATGGTTCTCAAATTAAAGATGGTTCTGAAGCGGTCTATTCAAATTACCCTCACATTTTCGGTGGGGTGATTGCTTCAAGGGCTAGAGCAGATGCAGCGCTTTCGCCATATGACGGCCTGTTGGATCTCAGCGCTTATCCTGTAGAGAGGCCGGGTGAAGCTGCTCATCAAGCGTTTAGTGCAAGCAAGCTGGAGATGTATGCTCGGTGTCCACTGCAATATTTTTTTCATGAAATCCTCCATGTACGGAAGAAGGATACTACGGTTCATGACCGTACGAAATGGCTAAATGCACTGCAGCGTGGAAGTCTGATGCACGACATTTTCAATAAATATTTGACGGAAATGAAGGAATGGCGAGCGTCTACCTCTGATCCTCTGACAGAGGCGCGTCTGAATCATTTGACAGAGCAGGTGATTCAGCAATATAAGGAGCAAATCCCTGCGCCAAGCGAACATATTTTCCACAAAGAGTGCGACAGCATTCGAAAGGACGTTAATATCTTCTTTGTGAATGAACTGAAGAGAACGACAATTCCAGCCCATATGGAACTGCAGCTTCATGAACAGGAGTCGCCAATGCGGTTGGAGCTAGAAGGTGGATTGTCACTGCCAGTCAGAGGATTTGTGGACCGAGTGGATGAGATAGAGCCCCATCAATATAAAATCTTTGATTACAAGACGGGAAATCCGCGAAAGTTTAAACAAAATGAATGCTTCTCAGGGGGCACAAAGCTTCAGTTGCCGTTATATGGCATGGCAGTTGAGCAGTGGATGCGGCAATCAGGGTACGATGTGGAAGCTAGAGTGACGGATTCCGTCTATTACTTTCCGACTGAGAAAGGGATGGGAGAAGAAATCAGCAGGCCGCAGCATCGCCGTAAGGACTTGTCCATATTGGTCGAGGCCATGCTTGAGGCCATGAAGCAAGGATTGTATCCGCCCACAAATGATCCAAAGAACTGCACCTGGTGTGACTATAAGGATGTATGCGGAGTTCATGCGGAGCAATTTGCAGATAAGCGTGGGATGCGAGAGCATAGTGAGAAATTGGGTAGTATCCTGGAGGTGGAACGTTTTGATTAATGAACAAGTACTGCTGCAGGAAGACATGAAGGCTCGAGAACGTATTGAACGCGATCTTGATACGACCTTTTTGGTGGAAGCGGGTGCGGGATCCGGTAAGACCAAGTCCATTGTTGACCGAATGATTGCTCTGGTCAAAACGGGAAAGGCTGAGGTACGGGATATTGCCGCTATTACGTTTACGAACAAAGCCGCATCTGAATTGATGGGACGTTTTCGGATGCGGTTGGAGTCTGAATTAGCGGGCGCTGAGGAAGCGTCCCCAGTTCGTGCTCTACTGGAAAAGGCAATTCAACAAGTTCCGGAAAGTTATATTGGAACGATCCATGCGTTTTGTGGTCGTCTTCTTAGAGAGCGTCCAATTGAAGCGAAGCTTGACCCTTTATTTCAGGAAATGGATCCGCAGGAAGACCGTGAGTTTCGAGACAAGTGCTGGGATGACTATCTAGAAAAGCTTCGTACGAACGGGGAAGACTTTCGTATTGATGAGCTGTTGGAAATGGAAGTCAACATAGACGATCTGAAAGCGGCTTATAATCGTGCAGCCCAATATGAGGATGTTACGATCATGATAGATGAGGCAGCTATTCGACCTGATTTAGATATCATCCGTTATTCTCTATTTCCAATGGTTGAGGAAGCCGCATTATTTATTCCTTCGGTGGTGCCGGAGAAAGACTGGGATGATCTGCAGCGAACAATTCTTGCCGCCAAGCGTCATTTGTGCAGTATGAATATGGAAGACGATCTAAATGTGCTAGCTCTTGCCAAGCTTTTTGACCGGGCTTTAAACGTGACGCAAAAAAGGTGGACAGATAAGAATCAGGCCAAGTTGTTTAAAGAGCAGTTTCAGGATTGGCGAATTACAACGTTGCAGCCGTTTTTGCAAAGATGGCGTGAATACGTCCATCCCAAGTTGATCGGTTTTGCGCTACCTGCCGTTGAATTTTACCGCAGTCGCAGAATGGAAGCAGGTAAACTCAATTTTCAGGATTTGCTTATGAAGGCGACTGAGCTATTACGTGGTTATCCGGAGGTGCGGGATTATTTTGGCCGACGTTATAGTCATCTCTTTGTCGATGAATTTCAGGATACGGATCCGATTCAAGCGGAAATGATGCTGCTATTGACCGGTGACGATCCGGCGGAATCCAATTGGCGCAAGCAACAGCCTCGTCCAGGATCCGTTTTCATCGTTGGAGATCCGAAGCAGTCGATCTATCGATTCCGCCGCGCGGACATTTCTACTTATAATTTCGTGAAGAAAAGGATCGAGCAATGTGGTGGGGTATTGCAGCTAACCCGCAACTTTCGGTCGGCTAAATCGATTGGAGACTACGTCAACTATGCCTTTGAGAGCAAGTTCTCTCCACCTGGGCAGCTTTCGGACACACAAGCACCTTACGTTCGTATGCTAACAACACAAGCGAATCCGAGGGAGAATGCAGGTCTCCATGGTATATATACGATGGCGGTACCTAAGCAAGCTTATGATCGATTTGATGATATTGCTAGGTTTGATGCGGAGCAGACTGCACAGTTCGTCGCTTGGGCTTGCGGAGGCAGGGTTAGTATTCAAGAAGTGGTAGAGGGGAAGACGACCACACGGCCTGCGCGGCCAGGTGATTTTTTGATTTTATTGAAACGCAAAGAATATATCGACCTGTATGCCGAGCTGCTCGAGCGTTATGGTTTTCCTTCGGACACTGCAGGGAGTTTGGCTGTATTCGAAGAGACGAAAGCACTCTATCAGTTGGCCATGGTATTATGTGATCCAACTGATCGGATTCCTCTCTTGGCTGTTCTTCGCGGTATGCTCTTTGGGATCAGTGACGATGCGTTGTACCACTACCGTAATGAGGGCGGAAACATTAGCCTGTATTCTTCTTTGGAATGCGCGTCAGACAAAAGCGCCGTTGTGGATCAAGCACTGGACAAGCTTCGTCAATATGCAAAATGGGTGCGTGAGCTGCCTGCATTGTCTGCATTTTCGAAGATCGTTATCGATCACGGTCTCATTCCAGCTGCGGCGGTAAGTGAGTCGGGAGCGATCCGCTGCGGTACCTTGATGAAGCTGCTGGAAGTACTGCAGAGCGATACCGAAGCTGCGAACGAATGGTTGGCCCTTACCAAGAAGCTTGGTGCATTAATGAAGGATGCTGAGAGTATGGAAGCCGCCAGCATTTTTGCAGGCAAAGCTGATACAGTTCGAATTATGAATCTGCACAAGGCCAAAGGGCTGGAAGCGCCGATTGTCATACTTGCTTGTCCTTGCGGTGAGGATGACCACGATGCACAAGAGCATATCGATCGGATGGTGGGGCCGCCGGTCGGGTATGTTACAATTTCGAAGCCGAAAAACGCTTACCAATCAGAAATCATCGCTCAACCGGCTGGGTGGTATGAGATATCTGAAAAGGAACGTGAATACATGAACGCAGAAGAAGAGCGGCTGCTTTATGTCGCAACGACCCGTGCTAAGCAGCTTTTGATTGTGAGCCAATATCCTTCGAGGCCCGCAATTGATCCGTGGAGTAAGCTGGCCGGTTCCCTTCAACATCAGCCTGAGCTGGACATTGCAGTCGTTGACCAGGTGCGGCGCGAAAAGATGGATGCTCCATCCGATATGGGGTCTCACATTGCCGAATGGGAGTCGAAACTAGAACTGGCCTCTAAGCCAAGCTACCGGAATGCCAGCGTTACCGAACTAACGAAGACTGCCAGCGCGATTACCATTGCTAGATCCTCGGAAGGGAAAGGAATGGCCTACGGTAGTCTTGTGCATCGATGCTTGCAGGCAATTGGTGAAGGGCTGGAATTAAATGATCTTGAGGACTACTGCCGAATGGTCGCTGAGGAGGAAGGAGTTGATCCAAAATGGACAAAGCAGGCTATGGAGACCGTGCTTCAGGTAACGGAAAGCGAATTATGGAAGCGTAGCATGCTGGCACTGCAGCGGTATCATGAGTTTTCATTTGTCTTAGTCAGGGAATCAGGCGGTGACGATAGGGAAAACCACGTTCTCCGGGGTGTGATTGACTTGGCGTTTGAGGAAGAAGATGGATGGGTAATTGTTGATTTTAAGACCGACCGATACGAGGCCTGGCAGGAGGATCAGCTTGTCCAGTACTATAAGCCACAAGTTATGGCTTATGTTTATGAATGGGAACGATCCGCCCAGGGTGGTGTGAAAGAAGCGGGGTTGTTTTTTGTTGATCGGCTTCGGTATGTAAGGATTTCACCGAGCGTGAAATAAGCTGGTGAGTAGGCCGTGGACAGAGAGGCTGCCTTAAAGAAAGCAAAAATGACTTTGACCAATCTGAGGAGATCTTGTGGCTAAAGCGCTCCTCAGAAACATGTAAGATTGCATACAAACGAACCTTCAAAAAACTCATGTTAGTATATTATTCATACGTGTATTCATACGGGCAGCTCGAGTGAGTGTTCCAATTTCGAATTATCGCTTCAAAAATATGTAAACAAATGATACATTTGATTTATTAATGTACTTAACAATGGAAGGATTGGCATGAATGACAACGATTCGTCTCACATTGCCCCCGATCTTCAAGTTTGATTTAACCATCAATAATAACAAAGTAAGACAACTCCTTTTAACGGAGGAATCGGCTGTATTTACATACCAAGACTTCAACCAAGATAGAGTACTGGGTTACATCATACAAAGGGATGGCGAGCAGCAACCAATTTTGCTTATCAAAAACAATGCAAGGGTGCCGGAACAGTTTTCACACGTCCTTAAGATAAACGGTGATATCACGGACGAAGGGGCACATCTTAAATGGTTAAAACATCCCGCCATTACTGGAGAAGAATATTTGCTGGATCAGGAAAATCAAGAGGTTTTACGGTCATGGGAAAACAATTTTAACTTTAAATACGAATTAACACATAATGCACAAATTACACAGTATGGGCTTAGAGCACCCCAGATTGGGGCGATTCACTCTGTTTTGTCTCATTGGGTGCTTTCAGAAAAACCCGCAACGGTGGTAATGCCTACAGGTACAGGTAAGACCGAGACAATGATCGGTATTCTTGTGGCTAAGCAGTGCGCCAAGCTGCTAGTAGTTGTTCCTACTGATCCACTTCGGACGCAAATCGCGAATAAATTTCTTTCTTTTGGCATCTTAAAGAATTTTGGTGTTATTGGTGAAAGTGCACTGTACCCTGTCGTGGGTCTTATGATGCACAGGCCAAGATCACTTGAGGAAGTAGACTCCCTTTTCAACCGTTGTAATGTTGTCGTTACCACTATGAGCATTGTCGGAGGCATTTCAGATGAGATGCAGGAAAGAATTGCTGAAAAATGTTCTCACCTTTTTATTGATGAAGCACACCATATCGCAGCTCCAACATGGGCATCTTTCCGAGATAAATTTTCAGTTAGAAACATTATTCAATTCACAGCTACCCCTTTTAGGAATGACGGAAAGCATGTAGATGGTAAAATTATTTTCAATTACCCTTTGGAAAAGGCACAGAAGGAAGGATATTTTAAGAAGATCAATTTCTACCCGGTAATGGAGTTCTCCGAAGAAATGTCGGATAGATCTATCGCTGAAATTGCCGTGGAAAGGCTTCGCGATGATCTTCAAGAAGGCAATGATCACTTACTTATGGCAAGGGTAAATAGTATTACCAGGACGGAGGAAATACTGCCTATCTATAACGCTTACCAGGAATATAATCCCGTCGTGATTCATAGCAAGTTAAGGCCAAGTGAAAAGAAAGAAGCCTTAGAAAAGCTTTTCAGTCGTCAATCCAGAATTGTTATTTGTGTTGACATGCTTGGAGAAGGTTTTGACTTGCCTCAGCTAAAGATCGCCGCAATGCATGATATACATAAGAGTCTGGGTATTACTTTGCAGTTTACTGGGCGCTTTACACGGACAACCGCCAATATTGGTGAAGCATCAATGGTTGCTAACATTGCATTCCAAGATGTAACTAACCAACTTAAGAGTTTATACAGTGAAGACGCAGATTGGAATGTATTGTTAAAGAACTCGAGTACTGGCGCGATTAGGGCAGAAATCGAGTATTCAGAATTCTTAAGCGGTTTTCGAACTGGGTTAATTGAGCAGATTCCGATTCAAAACATTTACCCCAAGATGAGCACGGTCGTTTACAAAACTAATAGTCAAACGTGGCACCCTGAGAGAATTTTAAACGTTCTTCCAAGAGATCAAGAAGTCCTCTATACAGTTCATAGTGAGCGTAAAATTCTGATTGCAGTAATGAAAAGTATGGTACCCGTAAGTTGGGGTGATATACGGGAAATATCCAATATCTCTTGGGATATCTATATCGCTTATTTTGATACGGCCAAAGGGTTACTTTATATTAACAGCACTCTTAAGGGAGTACACCAACAGTTGGCAGAAGAACTCGTTCAAAATACAGAAATAATCAAAGGTGAGAACATTTTTAAGACCTTCTACGGACTTAACAGAATTATCCTTCAAAACGTAGGTCTCAACGATGCTTTTAATGGACCAATTAGTTTTCGTATGTACACTGGCGTTGATATTGCGCAAGGATTGTCCGATGCACAAAAGAGGAACACATTTAAGTCTAACATCTTTGGCTTGGGATTTGAAAATGGCGAGAAAACTAGTGTTGGTTGCTCTTATCGCGGAAAGATTTGGTCTAGAAGGATTGCTACAATATCCGACTGGTGTAGTTGGTGCGATGCTGTTGGGGTGAAGATTACAAATGATACAATTAATGTGGATACCTTATTACAGGGGGTTCTAAAGCCAGTATTAATTCGGCAAAGACCAGCCCTAATGCCAATTGCTATTGAGTGGCCAGCATCTTTCGCTATCGAGAATGAAACAATAATTTATGTATCAGTAAACGGAACAAATTACCCATTATACGAGTCTGAACTTCAACTTGTTGATCCTTCTATTGATGGAAATATCAAGTTTAAGCTGAAAACCATCAATTACGAGGGAACTTTTGAACTTCGTTTCGACCCTAGCGTTGATGAAGGAAGAAACTATAACTACTTTCAAAATGGCACTGTACCGATTGAAATAAAAAAAGGAAGTAACAGAAGGTGCCTTACAGAGTGGTTTAATGAGGAAGCACCCATCATTCGCTTTCATGATGGCTCCTATATGGCAAACAATTACTTTGTTAATCCGAATAGGGACAACTATTTGCCATTTAATTTAGATAATATTACTGGTTGGGATTGGAATGATGTGGACATTACGAAGGAATCGCAAAACGAGGAAAAGCGTAATGACTCTATACAGTACTCACTTATACAAAGACTATTGAACGGTGATTATGACATTATCTTCGACGATGACAATGCCGGGGAAGCAGCGGATGTTGTGACATTCAAGGTGTCGGACAGTAAGATCCACGTTGAATTTTTCCATTGCAAATTTTCACACGGTTCAACCCCTGGGGCAAGGGTTGCAGATCTATACGAAGTCTGTGGACAAGCCCAAAAGAGCATCCACTGGAAGGACAGTATTGATGCTCTTTTAAAACATCTTGAAAAAAGAGAAAGTACAAGACTGAGAGATGGCAGGGTTTCAAGGTTTGAAAAGGGAGATCTAAAAAAAATCACTGAGATTAAAAAGATGGCAAGGTTCTTCCCTTTTTATTTAAGTATTTTCATTGTTCAGCCAGGTTTATCGAAACAGGCGGTTAGTGAGGGACAGTTGGAAATCCTGAGTGCAACTGACAATTACCTCCGGGAAACCTACGGTATTCCCCTTAAGGTCATTTCTAGCGAATAGGAATATTTAAAGCTGCATTATATGTAAGTAGGATGGCGAGATAATTAATGACGAGCAGACGCAATGGCTACCTGCTCGTTTCTTATTTACTACTCCATCGTCAGGAGTGGAGTTTTCCTTATATGCTGATAGGTGATTTATTATCAAACCGTAATTTGTGCACTTTACGGTGATCCACGGTATTTATAATGGCAAGTTATAGCAAGGTACTACCGCGCATGCAGACATATAGAGGTTTTTTTTACGGCAATATCGAACATGATATTTTTGTGCAAGGATTGCAAGGCCTCATTTTCCACCATCTCCTAAAATTAACCTTGAAGGGAGGATCTGAATGAGGTGGCTAGACCGCATGAATATCGCAATGGAATATGCGAAACACACCTGGCCGAAGTAATCGATTACGACCAAGTGGCAAGAATAGCTTGTTGCTCAACTTACCATTTTCAGCGAATGTTTTCGTTCATCACAGATGTTTCACTGTCGGAGTATATTCGGCGCATGCGGCTTACTCTTGCCGCATTTGAACTGCAAGAGCTTCGTACATTCTCTGCACACAAATAAAAGCCCACCGAATAAAACTCAGCGGACTAAACTGCTAACCTGAATAAGGTTCCTTTTCTGTTCTATCTCATATCACCTCAAAATGCTTTAATTCTTCCTTAATCGCCTCAACTTTATGTATTTTGGCGCTGGCTTATTTGGATGATATAACTCCTCAACCTAGTTTGGTTCTTTAATCCCCACTCTTTAAGGCATTTAGTGCAAATTCTCTTACTTTCGGATTTTTTCCTGCTAGATAAAGGGCTGCTCCACTTACCCCGGCATATGCCAAGTAAAGCGCCCATTTCTTGTATTCTGAATCTTTTTTAAAGGATAGTTCAACCATCTTTTCGATTCTGTCATTTAGTTTATCTCTTGCTTCCTGACTTAAATTTGGGTCTTTTAATTGTTCTCCATAAATTTCTATCGCCTTATCGATAGTACTTAATACTTTTTCTTGTACTTTTGCACCTACATGAGCCAAATTGATACATGCTTCCAATAATACAGGGGCAAACTTTTGCAAGTTTTCTACTTCATCGGGTGTTAATTCTGTAACATCGAATTTGTTATTTTTTAGATTTATTAGTGCGCTGTCAAGTGCATTGACTTCACTCATAATTAGGCCTCCAAGTTATCTTGAATTTTGGTTTGATGACAGTGACAAGAAGTCCTACTATACTGTCGTATTCTTATTCAAGAATACCTCAGAAAACTATTTTACACCACACAAAACTATCATTAAATGTTGTAAACATCTAGATTTTACTTTAGTAAGCATGTCTTTCTAAGCTGTTCCCTTGCCGTGTATTAAACAATGTTGTTCTTACAGGGTAGTAGCAGATAAAGGTGAATGTCAAGACTACCCACATTTTGGGATCAGATGCGATTTGACGCTCACATAAGATTGGATGCCTGGCGGTTTCGTTTATAGCAAGAAACAAAGAGATTGCTACGTCCATGGTTACGCATATATTATCCCTTGTCAATAAACCGGCAGAAGTCACAGTTATTACATTTGGTGAAGATATTTCTGATGGCCACCACGCAAGACATCTTTATCAAAAATTCGGTTTCCTTCCTCAGGATGATGTTATTCCGAACGGCCCAGAGGGTGGTTCACGTCATAAATTTAAGTTGAATATTACTTAACGGGTTTTATCTTAAGGATTTAATAATACGCTAACTTTAGATAGCCAACTATCGGAAAGAAGCGACCGGAAAATTAGAGGTAAGCTGAAATGATGAATCAGTTAATAACGACTGATTCTTTTTTTTGTTAAAATATCCGCAATACAATATTAAATCTGATTAAAATATTGTATTGCGGATATAACTGTAACAAGAGGAATATATTAAAGGATCTGGAGGGAAGTCCAATGCAGGAAAACTTGATGAAATCAACTGGAATTGCCGCGGTAACACCAAAAGGAGTTCGTTTTCGGAACTTATATTATTCATGTCCGCGGGCAATTTCCGAGCGTTGGTTTGAAAATGCTAAAATTTCTGGTGGCTGGGATATAAAGATTTTGTATAATCCAGTTGATTTTAATCTGATTTTCTTAGAGGGGGAAAATGACGGGGAGCTGGAAAGTTGTTATCTCGTTGAATATTGCATGTATCAAAATTCCAAATTGGAAAAATACTTTCGTTCCATTCAAGAGCTAAAAAGTAGAAGACAACATTATCGGAAATCTTAATGAGTTAATTGTGGTTGTCGCAATATTATCGCTTTTGTTCGCCCATTACTCAGGAAGTATGTATCATAAATGTATATCGGAGAAAGTCCAATAAATCTTGGAGGTAATTATATGAAAGAAGTATTATTAGATGGTTGTTACATGGACATTGTAATTCAAGGTAAGAATAGTAAGAAGGAAAGACCTTACTTGATATTGAAGTTAGATAAAGAAACACGATGTATACTGGGTTTTCGCATTAGCTCGGATGGTGAAATCTGTCCACAATGCGGTGAGGCGTTGCCCTTTGAATTTATGGCCGGCAATGGTACCTGTCAGAATTGTTCGATTGAATAGGATCTGTGATTATATACCTGTTCAATGAGTTTTTTGAATCCTCTATAGGGGGAATAGTAAAATGAATGAATTATACACTGTTATTTTGAAAACAGGAGATTCCATTGTCTTTAAGACTGATATGCCTAAAGCAGAGGTGGAGATCTTGCCAATTTTTCCGAACCAATACAAATTTTTTAACTACTTTCGAGCTGAAGGCTATAGGTTAGAAATTGATTCAATTATAAAAAGAGCCCCTTAATTTCGCTGTTGAGCAGGTTTGCACAATAATACGAAATCAGCTGCCGCGATCGCGGCAGCTTTCTTTTTTATGACAATGTCATATGTCGTCGATAATAATCAACATTTAAATTCGATTTTTTTATTTGGCATAAGTCATAACTTCAATTGTTTGAAAGTGCGATCTTAATTATTTTCACCAGAAGGTCAACCCCAAAATGGATTGCCTTGTTCGCATTTACAGCAATAGAAGGAATCAATTGTTTTAACAAATCCTTCGTAATTATTAATATGCCAATTAATGCGCAAGCGAGTGAGAAAATAACTGTCTCCATCAAGCTTCCCGTTTTATAGGTAAAACGTGCCGAGAATCGTTTATGTTCGAACGGCTCAAATAAAGGTACGCCGGTTTTAGAAAAGTAATCCCAAAAAATATGAAAGCCATATCCAAGCCATGCCCCAATGGAAAAGGGGGAGAAGAAAAGCAAGCAAGGTATCGTTAATGAACACCAAGTTACCAATGAATGTGTCATTCCTCTATGGCCATATTTTCGATTAATTATGTTAGAAATCCCGAAAGATCTACGACCCAAAAATGATTTGGGATGGTCAATGTCGGGAAGTAAGCTGCCAACTGCAAGTCCGGAAACAAAACCTAATGTATACGGTAAGCCAAGCGTAGCGGCTATCCCTGTTCCAATAGCTAATGATGTGGTTATATGTGTATGATACTGCATCCATTTTCCTCCCACTATAATAAATTTCGGGAATGCAGGATGGAATGTACGTTCGTTGGTATTGGACCGCATCTGTCCAATCAGTTGCTCATTTCTTAATGCAACGATTAGAGCATGACGCACAGAAAGAAATCCAGGACTACGCAAAGGCTGTATTAGAACTTATTAGATCAATTTATCCTACATCTCTAGAGCAGTTAGTTTTCAAGGAAACAACTTGAGCGTTGAACTAACGGAGACAAGAGGTGACAAAATGGATGTAAGAGAGCTTATTCCTCAACATAAAAGTGATTTTCAAAGAACGGAGAAATTAAAAAATATTGAAAAAGATAAAATCCGACCGATTATTCCAGAACTTTTGGTATGGCTTCAAGACGGTAATTGGCCTGTAGCAACTGAAGTACGGGATATCTTACTCCCTTTAGATAAAGAGCTACTGCCGCACATCAGATCCATTTTAAAGACAAACGATAGTGAATGGAAATTGTTTCTTCTCACGTGTTTAGTAAGTGGCTTGCCTAAGGATACAATATCAGAACTAAAACACGATTTATTCGATATTACGCATAATCCCAGCGTATCCGACAAAGCCAGTGAGGTAGATGAAGCAGCCAGAAATACTCTTGATATGATTGATTGACCGCGGCGACCTGCTTCTGATCGTTGAAGTAACGGGATAATTCAATCCTTGACTCATCTACAAGGAAACGGTTATTATTACCATAATGTTGATATAACGGGGAGATCAAATGTTTAATCTGCTCTTAAAACAATCCCATCATCACAAGAAGCGTTAACACATTCCTAAAAAACGGGGATGGGTTAACGCTCTTCGCGCTATCCATCCTGCGAGATACAACGCGCAGGACCAAGGGTCCAGCGCGTTTTTTGTTTTTAGCAACTAAAAAACGGAGGGATAAAGAAATGGCAATCATGACAGACGCAAAGGGGAATATTTTCTTAGAATTCTTAAAAATCAAAGAGGAACAACTCGTTGCTACGGAACTCGATGCTCCACTAACGCATGCATTAATTGTAGTGAAGTGCCAGGGCAATTATCTATTCATGTATAACAAATGGAGAAATAATTGGGAATTGCCTGGAGGTGTTATTGAAAAAGGAGAAACTGCTAAGCAATGCGTTATTAGGGAATTATTCGAGGAAACTAATCAAAAGATCGATTATGTTGACTTCAAAGGTTTAATGAAATTCAAACTTCAACCAAGTTTTCATGGTCCTGAAAGGACGGAATATGGCGCTTTGTACTCAGGTCAACTAAGTCAGCTTGATGTTTTCGTTGAGAACGAAGAAGCTATTTCAATTATTCTGTGGGATGGTGTATCAGATATTGGAGCGATTGCAGAAATAGACAAGAAATTGATTGAGTTCACCTAAACAAAGTGGACATTTAGCTAAAGGACTCCAATTTATAACGTTATGCGGGGGAGAAGATGTACATGTATACCAGATTTCATGGTAACTATTCTAGTCAAAAGACAAAGCAACCTTACGGAATTTTCGTAGTTATTTATCACTTGTATCGTGACGGAAGGCTTACGGAAAATGACAGCCAACTTTATTTGGACACTAAGGAATGGTTTGAACAGAACTTATCAAATCCTCCGTACTACGATGATAACAATTCAATCAATGCTGTTACCTGGTTCAAAGATGAAGACAGGACAAAAGAGATGATAATACGGTTGGAACCATTTTTCATAATTGCGGATAAATATAAGGTGGAAATAATTAAATCGGTCTCAAAGGTGCTCCCTGGAGTTCTTGTTTATGAAGATGAATATCAGGTTGGAATAGTCAACCCTTAATCTCCACTTCACTAACGGAGACATGAACGCGGTAGATCTGATCCGCCAATGCGCTGCATTAACGGACAGGATACTTCTAATATGTGTTAATATATAACTGTATGTATTGAAGGCCGAAATGGGGGGACGAAATGAAGTTTTATATAGCGTCCAGTCTCAAAAACATAGAAAACGTGCGTCAAGTTGCTAAGAATTTGAAAGCACGTGGTTTTCAACATACGTACGACTGGACAACACATTCGAATATAGACTCCATCACTAAACTCCGTAAAATTGGCCAAGAAGAAGTTTCAGGGGTTTTAGCTGCAGATGTTGTAATTGTCATGATTCCAGCAGGCAAAGGGAGTCATGTCGAGTTAGGAATAGCTCTGGGAACAGGAAAGAAAATTTATTTATACTCCTCGACAAATGAACTGAACGAAATCGGAAACACATGTACTTTTTATCATGTAGATTCAGTTGAACAGAAGATTGGTTCTTTAGATGACTTGATAAATTCAGTCTGTCTTGAATATCAGTATCATTAAGATATCTGGAGAACGTTAGTTCCATCAACAACCAGGACGAAGCTGCCGGCACGATCGGCAGCTTCATTGCGTTAACGGACAGGAGTATGTGGTGCATTTACAGAATTTCCTTATTTTGAATTGCTATTTAAACTACGATATAAATCGGAGGAATAATGAAATGAGACGCATCATTTTAGTGCAACATTGCCAGTCTGAGCATCATATAAACGAAATGTCGGGGGGGTGGACAGATACACCGCTAACAGAATTAGGAAGACGACAGGCTGAGGCTATCGGGAGAAAACTCAAAGATGGTTTAAATAGTAGTGAATACGTCCTCTATTCATCGGATTTATTAAGGGCATCACAAACTGCAGAGATAACAGGGGAACTCCTTGGACTTGAAGTAAACATAAACAAAGAGCTTCGGGAAATCAACACAGGTGACGCGGCAGGTAAAACTAAAGAATGGGCGAGAGCTAACAGAAATCCGAGAGTCGGTAGTGGTTTTGATTTAGACTATCAAGAATTTCAAAATGGTGAAACTTGGAGACAGTTTTATGGAAGGGTTTGTAACTGCTTAGAGTTACTTTGCAAAACGAATGAGAAGAATTTACTAATCGTTACCCATGGAGGTACTTTAGCTTATATAACGGCTTGGTGGCTCAAATTTTCCGAACAGATGCTAGGGAATGCATACTTTTCAGCATCTCCAGCTAGTATTTCTATCTTAACCAGGAACGCTTTTAATCAGAATGTTTTGGAGGTTTTTAATGACTCCGCTCATTTGTCATTATTAAAGTAACGAAGACGTTAGTTCAATATTAAGCGGGAGAGTCGTCTCTTTTTTTATGGCTCTCCCCACTAACATGCTGGATCTATTTTATTAGCGGCTCTTTTAATTATGGAGTAAATACAATTAGTAAACGAAATCCTCAGATGCCGATCTGGGGTTATTTTTTTATATACCAACTTAAAAAAGAAAGCATGGTGGAAATAATCAAATAAAAATCGCTTTTGCTCGCCATTTATGAGGATGATATTTATTATTATTTGTACATACGAGAAATCCTCCTTGGAGAATCAGCTCATTTTTACGTCATAACTGATTATCCAATATAGCAGAGGAACTCAGGCGCTTGGCAATAAGCAACCACATATCAATTAACCAATATATTAAATTATAAAATATTGGTTAATGGATATAATGAATAGTAATTAAGATTAATCTCTTGCAGCTGAAGTTTTTAACAAAGAATCAATACAGTAAATAAATGGGGGCTGAAGATCTATGAGGTTCACTAGAGGCGGAAAAGGAAATGGTCAAAACATCAGAATGCAGAAAGAGGGAATGCCAGATAAAGAATTTACATTTAAACCCTATTCCCCTGGTAATCGGCCCTTTGAGACAGGCTATATTGAAACTACACTTTTAGACATGGATATAGTTTGTTCAAAGACAAATAAAATTCTTGGTAGACCATGGGTGACACTTCTAATAGATGCATACTCAAAAAATGTTTTAGCAATATATTTGAGTTTGGATCTACCGTCACATATATCTTGTTTGATGGTATTGCGAGAATGCGTAAAGAAACATTCGAGACTTCCTGAAACGATTGTATTAGACAATGAGAAAGATTTCTATAGTGAAGAACTAAGGGAATTATGTGCAATATGCAAATGTACGGTGGTGAGAAGACCAAAAACTATAAGCAGGCATAAGGTCATTAATTTAAATACCGCAAATTTCCTTTATAGCCTTCCCAGGATAAATCTAATGGAATGGAAAGCTAATACAGTTGGATACTCTTTAGAAAGTTTGTATGGGATTTTAAATCAGTGGATTGATAATACTTGCGATGAAGAAAACTCCACATTTGATATGGCTGCTAAAGAAACTATATATAATAGCGATTTTGAGATTCTGACTTGCCCAAGAATAAAAGGTGGGAACAGAGTGGCCATACCGGGAAAGGGAGTTAGAGTTAATAATATTTGCTATTCATCGCATGAATTTGAGAATCAGATTACAAGTCGGAACAAGGTCGAGGTGAAACTTGATCCACAGGATATTAATATTGCATATGCGAAGATTGACAACAAATGGATCGAACTGATGCCCATTAAAGATAACCTAAGAAATTGAGAAATTGATTTATGAAAGGAAGAAAGATATGAATTGGACCTTCAAAAGTTGGATCGAAGAAGATAAGGATTTTGCTCCAAAACGTAAGGTAGATAATAAGTTGAGTTGGAAAATCCACAATCTAATTGGGTCTTTTAATAGCGTGAAAATGGATAGAACGGTTGAGTATGAATCTCTTGGGGAATGTTTGTTTTATTTTTATCTTGAATTAGATCATTCAGTAATTAGGTATTATGTTCAGCCAGTAGAGGTCGAATTCAAAGCTTTGAAAACGGATGGTGACATAAAAAAATGGGTGCATGTTCCTGACGTGTTGGTATTTAAAAATGGTTCGCGTCCTTATTTATTTCAAATCAAGGAAAATCCAATTACGACACCAAAACATGAGTTAGTAAATAGAAGATGTGATAAATACGCTGAAGTTAATGGTTGGGATTATAAGGTGATATACCCAAAACAAATTCCCGATAAAATTTTACGCAACATCAAGTCTTTACATGGTGCTTTAAAGAAGCGGAAATGGTTTGATGAATGGATTCCCATTGTCGAGATGAGGTTGAGGTATATGGGGAAAATCGCAATTATAGATCTGGCAAAGAGTTTTTCGACACAAATATCCCCTTTATTTATTTTACCTGTTATTTATCACTTAATTGCGAAAGGGGTATTCACAACCAACATATATCAAGAAATAGATGAATATAGTGAAATTTCAATGGGCTCTTTATTAGAGCAAATAGATCAATTTATTTTAGAAGAAGGTGATAATGGATGAAGTTGAATGAATTAAAACTCAGCTCAAAGTTAATGTATTTCGGGAAAACATATATTGTTATGTCCATAGATCCACCTAACGTAGCTATCAAAAGGGTTGATAGTGACGGAGAAGCAATTTCTATCAGTTTTTCAGAGCTGGTATTGAATCCGTCATTTAAAGCAAGCAAAACAATGGTAAAGAAAATTGAAAAAGAGAACGATCAATATACCGCCATCTTGGATAACTTGCCTGAGAATAAAAGAATAGAAATATCCGGAAGATTTGAGATGATAAAGCCGATTCTTGTGCTAGAAAAAATTAAGGAAGGCAAGTTCACATCATATTATGAATTCATGGATCATCATCGAGAGTACTTAAAACAAGATGAAGAAGTGGGGGGGTTAAACCAAACAGAACTAATTGATCGAATAGCAACAAAATATGGAGTTTCGGATAGAACGATTTATAGGTATTTAACCGATTTTCGCAAAGCGGCAGGTGGGGATAACAGCCGAGGAGAGGAAGGACTGGTTTCAAAGGCAGGGACAGGGTTTCAATATCGCGCAGACAATAGAAAAATTGATCTTTGTCACCCAAACGATCCAGATTGGGTACTAGAAACAATTGCTTTCCGCAAAGATGAAAAATATATTCCCATTATCAAAGAAGTACTAGAAAATCATTATTTGACTGTGCAAAAGAAAGATAAAAGTGCTGTCATTGAATTGATTCAAATTAAATGCTCAAAGGAGGGGCTTGAACCATTAAAAACAGAAACCCTATATAAATTATTGGGTAGAATCTCAGACCGAACAAAAGAAAGGGCACGCGAAGGGAAGAGGGGTAATGAGAAGTATGATCCTGTAGAGAGAGGGCATGCCAATCATGAAGCATTATACCCACTACATATTGTCGAAATCGACCACACACCATTGGATTTAGATGTGATAGATGGGGAAAGCGGATTAGTTATTGGCCGTCCTTATTTAACATTAGGAATTGATGTTTATAGTAGGATGATCTGGTGTATGTATTTGTCCTTCGAACCGCCTTCCGCAAATAGAGTAAGAAAAGCGATTCAACAAGGAGTCTTATTTAAGAGAACAAAGGAAAATTACAATACTACTTATGAATGGGATGTATTTGGTGTCCCGGACATTATTCAAATGGATAACGGGTCAGAGTTTAATAATTATCAAATCAAGCGATTAATTAATGAAACATTAAAATCAAACGTTAGATATAGACCAAGATCAACACCTCGATATGGGGGTACAATTGAACGTCTATTTCGGACGGTTAATTCAAAATGGATTCATACCCTGGATGGAACACGAAAAAGTAGTGTTGCTGACTTAGGGGATTATGACCCAGAGGCAAATGCAGCATTAACCCTAGAGAATGTTAGAGAAATATTAATCAGATATTTCACTGATATATATCCGTTTGAGACACATCGAGGCTTACCTTTAGATGTTGAGAACCCCATCTCAAGGTACATCAACGGATTGAAGAAAAGAGGTTATCCAGAATTTATTGCTGAAGAGGATGAAGAAGTATTTAAGATTGAACTGTTGCCATCGGAAATGAAGCCTTATACAAGGGATGGTGTGACGCTAGGAAATGTACGCTATAAATCCCCTGAACTTACCCATCTTATTGATAAAAGAGAAGTTAAATACAAGGTGAAGTATGATGATGACGATATATCAAAAATTTATATTCAACCGCCCGATTCAGCACAGTATATAGAAGTTGGAGCAGTTAATCCATCTGCGGATTCCATAAAAGGAATCAATAGATTTACTTATAAAAAAATAATAGAAATTACTAGAGAAGTGAATAGCCTGAAATCGATCCCGAGCAGCCAGGAAGTCCTAAAGGCGAAGGGAAGGTTAAGAGATGATATTGATCGCATGTATAAGAAAAACCGGAAAACAAGGCAGCAAACTGAACGATTGGGGCTTCAGGTTGAGGTGAAGCGACCTGAGGTTAAATCCGTACAAAAACCAGGTTCAAAATATGCTGAATTATTAGCTGCCGCTAAGAATGCCAGGGAAAAATTGGGGGTTGAATAATGGTTGAAAGTAATAACAATCATCCATTCGTACGACGTTTACTAAATTTAAATATAGAGCATCCTCAAATAACAACCATATATAAGATATTTGAATCAATGATGAAGCGTCCGGGGAAAACGAGACATCTCTTCATTATGGGTAGCTCAAATGTTGGAAAATCAACATTAGCTGAAAAGTTTTTGGAAAAACACCCCGAATATACTGATGTTGATGAGGAAGGGACAGAAATCGATAAGAGACCTGTAATTTTGGTGGAAATACCACACCCATTTACACTCAAGGAATTTTATTATGAAGTTTTAGATTCTTTGGGCACACCAAGATTATCAGGAAGACCGGAAATAAATGATTTAAAGGTAAAAGCTTATAATTTAATAAATAAACAAGAAGTAAAATTAATAATATTTGATGAAATTAATAACATTTTAACCTCATCTATAAATAATAAAACAGCAATGGATGCCATTAAACAAATGGCTAATAAAACAAAAGTGCCACTGGTACTTATGGGGACTCCTGATTCGGTTAAATTGAGGGAAGAGGATGAACAATATAAATCTAGGTATCGTCCAAAAGCCTTGAAAAGGTTTGAAGAATGCGATGATGAGTTTTGCAGTTTTTTGAAGAAAATAGAAGAAAAAATAGACCCGCCAAAACCATTGTATTTATGGAACGATCAGACAGCTCAGCTACTTCATTATATGAGTAAAGGAAAGGTTGGTTATATTACTCCACTTCTAATAGAAGCATTTAGTCTTTTAGGGGTATTCGAGAAAGACTTTGATGATTTCGATAAATTAACTTTCAATGCAGACCTTTTAGATAAAGCTTACGAAATCATATTGGGAGATGCATTGGATGACGATTTAGAAAAAGAATCGAACAAATTAAAAAACTATAACTCTTCTCATATAGAATAGCTTTTGTTATCAAGTATAGCTCTCTTAAAAAGGGAAATAATGATAGTATCCCATTTTAAAGAGAGTGGTACTTTTGGAAAATAAACTATTTAGAGTAAGAGTAAAACCATATCCAGGAGAATTATTATCCAGTTATTTATACAGATTAGCTTCCTTAAATGGGACTAAAATGCTTCAGTTTTGGAACTCAATAAAAGATAATCATACCGCTCATTACGCTCAGTGGAATGACATTAATTTAATTGATTCCACTCCAGTAAATACGATTAATATACAGAAGTTGGGCGAATATATAAAGGTTAGTGAAGAAGTTTTGCTTGATTGCACTTTATACAATGTACAAAAGTTATTTTGTGGTAGTAAGGCCATTGAGCAGTCAAGGTTGCTATCCGGAATAATTCGTGGAAAGTTGCATTATTGTCCAAAATGTTTTAGCGAAAAGAAGTATAACCGTTTGTTATGGAAGATTGATCATATAAATGGCTGTATCAAACATGGAGATAAGTTATTGCAGAAATGTTGTTTTTGTAACGAAGAAATTAAGTATAAAGATATCTCTGTTATAGGAGAATGCCCACATTGTGAAAATAACCTAAGTGACAGTCGGCATTCCCAAAGAATTGACGAAGAAAATCTTGAAAATGAATCTTGGTACTCTGCAACATGGGACTATCTGATAGGCAATCATAGAATGACAATTCAACCGTATGAAGTTGCTCTACGTATTCTATTCATCCTAAATAATTCAAAAGAACATGTAGACTTAAAAGTGATTGAAAATAACATGAAAAACTCAGGTGCTCTTCCAACATTGCTTCAACATGCACGCCAAAGTCTAGCTCAAGATAGGACTCTCCACATCTCTTTTTTATTATCTACTTTGAAGAATAATGAAATAGAGATAAAGGAATTTTTGGAATTGGAGTTGCCAGCCATATTTCGTGAAGCAATTTATTCAAAAAGAATATCATTGAAGGATAAATTGTTCTGTCTTGCACCCTGGTGCTCATCTTATAAGAAATCAGGATCGCTCAAGAAAACTGGGACATCATTGAAACGAAGAGCTAGTGGAAATGTTTTAAAATACTATTTAGTATGTAATACATGTGGTTGTGAGTATGCCATAAATGAGGAAGATCAGCTTGAAGAAAGAATGTATTTTATTGAAGCATTTAACAAACTAAAAGAACAGGTATTTGTAGAACCAAGTCTAAAAGAGCTCGTTTTGAAAACTGGGTTAACAGCTGATAAAGTCAGAAGGAGTTTGGCATACTTTCGCAGTCGGAATACTTTTCAAGATATAGACTATCAAAGTGGAATCGTGATTAAGGAGGATTTTTTAAGTGAATTTATCAAGGCTATTGATAAAGGTGAAACAATCAAAGCAATAAATAATTGGAATTGCTGGGAAGACCATAATGAGTACTTAACCTATCGGTATCACATTAGAGTTATTCAAGCTTTGAATAAGAAAGATATGAAAGTTATAGAAATAAAACCTGATAAAAAGCATGAAATTATTAATTTACTGGAATGCATGTATGAACAAGATGAGGAGATCTCATTAAAAACAGTATGTGAAAAATTAGGCGTTTGTGATGAAACCATCCGATACTGGGGCTGTAATAAAGTTATTTCTGAGATGAAGGAAAAACAGAAAGAAAGAAGGATATTAGAAAAAAAGACACTTATATATTCTAAGGTCGATGATTTCTTTTTGAATAACATTAATACAAAGTTGAGTGCAGCTGAAATATATAGACATATAGAATTCCAAAGAAACGTTTTATGGAGGATTGCACCAGAAATAACAGCTTATATTGAAAGTAAGAGGAAGGATCATAATCAAAAATTGAAAGTATCCGGAGAGGAGCTTAAAGGTAGGTGGTTGAGGTAAGAAGGTTTACTATTAGGCCCAAAATTAAAGAAAAAGAATCTTTAACAGGTTACTTAATAAGAATTGCAAATGCTAATGATACAAAATCATTTTCAGAGATTGGGAATTTAATCAAAAAAGATGATGTTAAATCCTTTAACAGGAATTTTACTTATACGTTAGATGTATATCCTAGTGATATGATAAACATTCAAGTTTTATCTAATTTATTAAATGTCCCTACTGAAAAATTACAATTGCATACGTTTGAACCGTTTGTTCAACTTTTTTATCCTGAAACAAGTGGTAAAATGGTATTTAATAAAGAAATCGATTTCAAGCATCGAAGGTTTTGTAAGAGCTGCTTAAAAGAAAACGGAGTTTTTAAGTTTTTATGGCAGGTCAAGGAAATTTGTATATGTGATAAACATTTAACTAAGCTAGAATATAAATGCGAAAAGTGCGGATCTGAACAACCTTATTTTCCTACAGATACTGTTGAGTATTTAAAGTGTAATTGCGGTGAATTATTGTATAAGGATCCGGAAACGAAAATCATGGAAAGTGATATTATCGATAATCAATTAAGAATTTATAGAGATTGGAACTTCATAGTATCGCCTCAGACATTTATAAATATCTTTGGTGATAGTAAGCAATTTAAAAGAAAGATTGCATTATTACTTCTATATCTAACGTTCTCTGGAAAGAGTATTGCTAGTAGAAAAAACCCGTATTTAACTCGCAACCAAGTAAAAAAGTTAATCAACATTATAAAAAGTAATTCAAATGATTACTTGGTTTTAGGAGGCATTTTAAAGTCCTTACGAACATTAAATTTGGAGCTTGATGATATTAGTGCTAAAACAGTGCCGATGTCTTTCATAAAATTGATTTTAGGTGGAAAGAAAGAAAATAGTAGTAAACCCATGTGTACATCGCCATGGTGTAAATCATTCGGTAGTAAGGAGTCAATAAAAAATATAAGAAGTAGTTCTAAAGGCAACTATCTTCTTAAAGCAAATTTGTATAAACAGCATCATATATGTATTGATTGTTGGGTACAACTAGGGATTAATAAAGAATCCGGAAAATGGAATGAAATCAACTTATCTCAGCCATTATTAATGGAAATAAGAGATTTGATAGAAAACGGTGATTCAGTTAATAAGATTAGTAACGAGTTGAAATTGGATTACTATAAAATACATTTTTATCTTGGATATCTAAGTCGATTTAATATGATAACCAAAAGTAGAGTTTTAAGTAAAAATATAAAAAACAATGAAATTGGTGGTGAGGAGTTAGTACAATTTTTTGAATTAAAACCTTTTTGGAAAAATTACAATCTTTTAGTTAGGAATGCTTCTAGAATCTTTGGATGGAGCCCACTCACAACATTTTATTATTATTGGAGTCCAGAAGTCCAGGAACTTATATACTTGGATAAAAATAATCATACCTCTAAGATTGAAAATAGAAAGCAGTTAATTGAAAAAGCTAATAAAGTGATAAGTGACCTAGAAAGTTCACAAGTTCATATAGCGGTAAAAGAGGTAGCGGCTGCATTAGGAACAGATAAAAACGTGATATATTACCACAATTTATCTACAGACATTAAAGATGCAAATAAAAGAATTGGTACAATTAATAAGAACGACGAAGGGGAATTTATTAAGAACCGGATATATTCCTTTGTGAATGAAAATAAAAAAATACAGCAACAAATATTAAAAAAAGATATATATAGCTATTTAGGTAGATCACCGGAGTACATTAAAAAGCATTTTTCGCATATTCATGCCCTTATTCATCACGTTGTTCAGAGTAATAAGGCTGAACAAAACAAAATAAAGAAAGATAATGTTAAAGAGATAATTAAAGGAATATATTGCTCCCATGGGAGATTGGATTATGGAATATTAGGCCACATATTAGGAGTTACAGAAGAAACTTTAAAAAGGCATTATTATCGATTAATAAATCAGACGTTAACGGAGATAAAGGAAAAGAGAAGTTAGTTTGCTTTCTATAGGGTAGCGTTAAGAAGTTTGTGTAACATGATAGGGAAATCCATTTGAATGATGACCGGATAAATTTGCTAGAGAAAATAACTTAAAAAATGAGGAATGATCGTATGGATATAATTAAAAAGCAAATTGTCGAACGATTGAAAGCATTACATGTGGTGACCCCTGATGTCAGGAAGACATGGGATATTTTCGATTCGATGCGGGTACATCAGAATATTTGCATCAAAGGCGCTACCCAAGACATTTGTTTTTAATGGGTCACTCGGGTACAGGAAAATCGCACTTGATAAATAAGTATGTAGACGCTAATCCTAGTTATGTGGATGTTGACAAAGATGGAGCGGAAATTGATATCAGACCAGTAATAATAATGGAGATGCCCTTCCCTTTTTCAGCAATGGAATTTTACAATAATTTGGTCTATGCTCTTGGTGGAGCTAAATTGGAAAGAGATAAGATTGGCGATGTAACAAGACAAGCCTTCACACTTATTCAAAAACAAAAGGTAGAAATGATTATCATTGATGAAATGAATTATATTGAAAAAGGACGTTCAATCAAGGCGATGGAACTGATTAAGTACGTCGCGAACGTAGGCCAGGTATCCATGGTTTATGTTGGTACACCAGTCATTGATAAATTAAGGACACTTGACTTTGAGTACCTTCATCGATACCCTGTGGTAAAACTGGAACCATATAAGGAATGCGACAGATTTTTCATTGAATTTTTGGGTCAGCTAGAGAGACAACTGAATCCAAAGGGGAAAATTGGCCTTAGTGATCTGGGTACAAACATTCCCCAATTGTTGTATGAATCGAGCCAAGGTATTATAGGCCTGGTCACTCAAATCCTGATTGAAGCTTATCGGTTGGCAGGATTGCTCGATAATAAAATGGATCAATATCCCGAATTAACGATTGAACTTCTTGAAGAAGCCAAGCATAATATTTTTGGTTATCTTTCTGTTAATGAGTTAGAAAAGATGATTATTTAGCCACAAGGAATGAAGTGAATCAAGAAGGTGAATCTAAGCCGCATTTATCTCGTATATTCGAGGAGTGCGGCTTAACAACGGCAAAGAGTTGAGGAGTTAAGCGATACTGATTATGACATCTTATATTATACATCGCCGTTATTATGACAGTTGTTATTACAGAAAATGACGGTTTGTTATTATAAAAGTGCTAAAATAAGTACTCTTTTTCTGACAGGATTAATTATTACTCACACATGTCTTGTGATAAAAAAGTGTGGAACCAGTATTTAGTGACATTAAATTTGGCAACTTGTGTCAACATCTAACAAACACTAACGCCCATCATTAAAACTTTGCACAAAGCCAATAAAGTTTAACGACAAGCTGAGCTGATTTCAGGCATTTCCACCTGAATTCACTCGGCTTTTCTTTTCTATTTCAATCTCTTTCTCGAGCTTTTTTTCGGTCAATATCCCCTCATATATTTGCAGTTTCCTCTAATTTAATTAGAACGTCGACATTTTTTATTGACAAGGTTGAACTATAGAAATAGGGTATAAATTAAAGGTGTTATTTGGGAGGGGGATTAATTTGTCAGTGGAAATTAACGACTTCTTAGTTCCTGATATCGGCTACTTAATATATAGAAAGTGCACACCAACATGGGAAATCACAAAAAATGAGATCTCATTTTGTGACATCACTTATGTCATAGAAGGGAAAGGAATCTATATAATTAATGGAGTACAATACGAGGTGAAGCGCGGTGATCTTCTTTGCATTCCACGTGGAAGTATACGTATGGCCCAATGCATCGTCGATGACCTAATGATCTTGTATTCCGCTAACTTCAAACTCTATGAAATGAACGGGCAGCTAGCCGACCTTCCTCTTCCTTTGCTGACGCACATTGGGATTAAAAGCGACCTCATCGGGCTCTTTCGTGAGCTATCCAATGCCTGGATTCGTAAGGAAACCGGGTATCACACAAAAACCAGAGGTCTGCTGCTTATCATTATTCACAGATTGTTTGAGCTGATTCTCTTAAAAAAAGACCCTACAAGCATAGACTATCGGGTGAAAAAGGCTATCAACTATATATCTGAAAACTACGCGAGCAATGTTACTGTTAAAGAGATTGCAAATCTGGTAGGGCTAAATACGGTATACTTTGGGGCACTATTTAAAAGTGAAACGGGAATACTGGTCAATCAATATTTGACGCGAACGAGAATTAACCATGCAGAGGACATGCTGCAAAATGGCGAGTGTAACGTAAGCGAAGCCGCAGAGCGTTGCGGGTATAACGATCTGTCGCACTTTCGAAAGCAATTTAAACTGATTAAAGGATATTCGCCATCACAATGTCTCAGAAATCAACCAAACTAGCGTATGCTAGTCTTTTTTTTTGCGAAAATTTATCTTTAATTAGCCATTGTTAACTATATTCAGACCATTGTCGAAAGGTATCTTCAATGCTAAGTTTAAATTAAGGAACAAAACTGTTTTGGCTATCTTTATAGCTGCTGCATCACGATGAACTTAATAGGAATAAAACGCTAAATTAACCCCCTTTATTTTGTAGTTTATGAAAACGCTTTAGTTTATTTAAGAGAGGTGCTTCATGGATCACGCGGAACGTATATACTCCGAATACAATGCTTGGCTGCAACCAAAATCCAGTCTAGAGCCTAAAGCTTTGCGAATCAGTGCAGGCTTCGATTTAGATTTTATTCATCAAGAATGTCATCTAGGTCTAATTCGCCTATGGGGAGAAATTCATGAATGCGCTGAGTACACGCTGGAATTAAAGGTTGATGACTTGGAGCATGAGGAGTTTTCTCTTACCCCACTGGAAAATGGATTCGAGATCGCAGGCGGCAGTAAGAATGGTCTCTTATATGGTGTGTATCGCTTCCTAAACCGCCTTGCCACTGGAGAAAGCATGGAAAATATTCATGAACACTCCGCACCCAAAGTGGACTATCGCATTATTAATCATTGGGACAACATGGATGGGCACATCGAACGCGGATATGCCGGTAATTCTTTCTTCTTCCTTAATAATAAATTTGACTACGATGAAGAAAGAATTAAAAATTATGCCCGACTGATGGCTTCTATCGGAATTAACGGAATTTGCATTAACAATGTGAACGTGAACAAAGTAAGCGCTGGTCTGATTGCTGAACCGTTGCTTTCTGACATGGCAGAGCTAGCTGCACTGTTCAGACCTTTTGGCATCCGATTATTGGTATCCGTACATTTTGATGCACCGATGATCGTCGGCGGGCTTACAACCTCCGATCCGCTGGACGCGGGGGTAAAGGAATTTTGGAAAGCTCAATCTGCGGTAGTATACGATAAAATCCCGGACTTTTTAGGTTATTTAGTGAAAGCGGATTCAGAGTTTAGAGGCGGCCCGGAGGCCTTTGGACGAACTCAGGCAGACGGTGCCAATACGATAGCCGCAGCGGTCGCTCCATTTGGAGGGATAGTCTTTTGGCGCTGCTTCGTGTATAACTGCCAGCAGGACTGGAGAGATGCGCAAACCGACCGTCCAATGGCGGCTTATAAGCACTTTCAGCCACTGGATGGTACATTTGATCAGAATGTCATTCTTCAAATTAAGAATGGCCCTGTAGATTTCCAGACGAGAGAGCCAGTATCGCCTCTTTTTTCAAGTCTTAAGAACACCAATGAGGCCATTGAGTTTCAAATTGCTCAGGAGTACACAGGCCAGCAAATCGACCTGTTCGGCCTAGCTGTTCAGTGGGAAGAAATTTTGACAACTGAAGTTGATAAAGGGAAACAGTTGAAAAGTTTGTTTGGTCAAGAAATCATTGCTGTAACAGCGGTTACAAACACAGGCAATAACATGAACTGGACAGGCAACACTCTTGCACAGTGCAATCTGTACGCCTTTGGGAGAATGGCGTGGGATCCTGAGCTTACTGCTAAAGAGCTAATCCGTGAGTGGATTCGAATCACGTTTGAAACAGATGAACATGGACGCCAAATTATGGAGGAGATGCTGCTTAAATCAAGCGGGATTTACGAGAGCTATACAGCGCCTCTTGGTATTGGCTTTATGGTAAATCCAAGTACTCACTACGGGCCTAATGTTGACGGATATGAGTTTTCAAATTGGGGGACTTATCACAGAACAAGCTTTGATGCGATTGGTGTCGATCGAACTGCCACAGGAACGGGATTTACACTTCAGTATCCTGAGTCACTACAAAGGATGTATGACCACATAGAAAGTTGTCCGGAGGAACTATTGCTGTTTTTCCATCGAGTTCGGTACGACTACAAAATGAAAGACGGACGAACATTGCTTCAGTACATCTATGACAGTCACTTTGAGGGTGCTCAGCAAGCGGAAGCATTGTTACAATCCTGGGGGACTCTGGAGAACCGAGTTCCACAGGAAATCCTTAATTCGGTGAAAGAGCGACTTAAACTTCAACTCCTTAATGCTCGTGAGTGGCGAGATCAAGTGAATACGTATTTCTATCGCAAAACAGGAATTGACGATGAAAAGGGAAGAAAAATTTATAGGTAAGGCGGTACAGATATGGAAATTACAAATAAGAGGAAATCGTTCAGCTATATTAAACGTTACTGGATACTCTATTTGATGCTGCTTCTCCCGATGGCCTTCTTTATCATTTTTCGTTATATACCCATGGGCTACATTCAAATTGCATTCAAAAACTATAGCATTGTACAAAGTCCTTGGGAGATGGAATGGGCAGCCAATCATGGGTTCGAATATTTTATTAAGGCATTTTCCAACCGTGACTTTCTCTATGCACTTCGAAATACCATCCTTCTTAATTTTCTTGACTTACTGCTAGGCTTTCCCGCACCTATTCTTCTAGCCATTATCTTAAATGAACTTGCTTTCAAACGTTTTAAGAAGTTCACCCAAACAGTTGTATATATGCCGCATTTTTTATCATGGGTTATCATCTCAGGTATGGCACTCCAGCTTTTTGCACCCACTACAGGGCTTGTCAATATCATGCTAAACAAGATGGGCTTTGCATCAATTCCTTTTCTGAATGAATCTGCGTATTGGGTGGTCACCTACATTTTTCTAGGCATATGGCAAAGCTGTGGTTGGAATACCATCATCTATCTGGCAGCCATTGCAGGGATTAACTCAGAACTTTACGAGGCTTCATCAGTGGATGGGGCAAGCCGTTTGCGGAAAATTTGGCATATTACGCTGCCAGGACTTCGTCCTACGATCATTATATTGCTGATTCTAAGCCTAGGGCATATTTTGGGTAGTGAATTTGACAGACCTTACGCACTCAGTAATAAGCTTGTCTCAGATGTTTCTAACGTTATTTCCATATTCGTATACAACAACGGTATTCGTGGATTGCAATTTTCTCTCTCCACTGCCGTCGGTTTATTTCAATCCGTCGTGTGCGTCATATTTTTGTTTGCAGCAAACGCTCTGGCAAAAAAATCTGGCGAACGTGGCATCTGGTAGGAGGCTGTAACATGATTAAATCAAAAAGCACTAGAATCGGAGACTGGATTATAGTTTTATTTTGTATATTATGTGTTCTAGTCTGTCTCCTGCCGTTGTTGAATATATTGGCACGGTCCTTAAGCTCAGCGGATGCCTTGGTAAGAAATGAAGTTTTACTTCTGCCTGTAGGACTAAATTTCGATGCTTACTCGATTGTACTTGGTGATTCCAAATACACATGGTCGTTGTTGTGGACAGTAATACTAACCGTTGTCTCTACACTTTGGTGCATGTTTATGACGATTATGTGTGCATACCCGCTAACATATGACAACCTGAAAGGGAAAAAGATTATCATAGCAATTATTGTCTTTACGATGTACTTTAGTGCAGGCACAATCCCAACCTATTTGCTTTTGAAAGAGCTGCACTTGCTCAATAATCCGTTGGTACTGATCCTGCCAGGCTCCATTAGTGTATTTAATGTAATCATCATGCGCAGCTTCTTCTTTGGGATTCCGGAGAGTCTTAGAGAATCCGCTGAACTCGATGGAGCAGGGCCGCTTAGGGTACTCATCAACATCTATCTGCCACTTTCTACTCCTGTGCTTGCAACGTTGGCTCTTTTCTATGCAGTAGGTCGATGGAATGGCTTCTCGGATGCATTGATGTTTATGTCTGATAGAAACTACTTCCCTATACAATTGCTGCTTTACAACATACTTAATAGTATCAGTAGTGTTGAGGTGGCTACACAGGAAGGCTTTTCGAGTCCTGGCCTGTCTGAAACGATTAAATCAGCAACAGTTATGTTTGCAACTGTACCGATTTTGCTTATATATCCGTGGCTGCAGAGATACTTTATCTCTGGTGTTACAATCGGAGCGGTAAAAGGGTAGTTTTTAAAGCATGATAGAAATTGGCTATGTCAATTTTTATAAATCAATCCAAAATAGTAATTGAAAATGAGGGGGAACAAACATGGGATTTCGCAAAGTATTGTCCATTCTGACGCTTAGTACTACTCTTGCTTTAACACTCTCAGGATGTACCAGCGACAAACCAGCTTCTTCAACACCTACTGCTAATACCGCTGGAGACAGCAACTCTGCTGGTCTAGAAGAGCTAGGTCTCGATTCCAATTTCAAATTCAAGGAGACTCATAAGATCACAGTAGAGATTTATGACCGTGGTAATACCGGGGGAACCAAACCAGAGGACAACGTCTATACACAATATATCAAAGACGGAATGCTTCGTGACCACAATGTAGATGTTACTTTTGTTCCTGTTCCACGTTGGACAGAGGGCGAGGTGATTAACAACCTTTTGGCAGGGAATCAAGCACCGGATATCGGTATCACCTATTCTTATCCAACAATCCAAACGTACGCCAATATGGGTGGTATCCTTGATCTTGCCCCCCTTATCGAAGATAACAAAGAGATACTCCCAGACATGTGGGAGTATCTAACCGAAGCAAACATCTATTGGGACAAGGATCCTAACACAGGAACCTTGTGGGCAGTGGAAGCACGTTTGAACACCCTTAACCGTACGAATACCTTTGTGCGCGAGGATTGGTTAAAGAAGCTCAATATCCAAGCGCCAACAAATTTACAAGAATTTGAAAGCATGCTCATCGCATTTAAAGACAACGCTTCCATCCTTTTAGGGAAAGATGCTGACAAGATGATTCCTTTTTCAACGAGCTTTGACATCGGCTGGCGTTCAGATCATTTGACTGCATCCTACGTACCCAATGATATGACAGACAAGGACATCTACATTCATGACTTTGACGATCGGCGTTTCCTCTATCCGAATTACAAAGAAGGCATAAAAACGTTGAACAAGTGGTATAACGAAGGTCTGGTCTGGAAAGATTTCTCGCTTTATCCTGCCGGAGATAAAACAGAGGATAATCTCATGAAATTGGGCTATGTGGGCGCATTTATACACAACTGGGATTACCCGTATCGTGACGGCGAGGACGGCATTCATGCAAGCCTTCAGCAGCTTGTTGGCCCAGATGCAGCTTATATTGCTGTTGAACCATTTGCCAATGATGCTGGTGTTTATAAGAAGTTTTTATCCGGTCCTGTTGACCGTAAAATATTTTTCCCAGCTACAAACAAAGAACCAATTGCTTCTCTGCTTTATTTGAATTGGATTTCCAAGCTTGAAAATCGCGTATTCCTGCAATTTGGAGAAGAAGGCGTTACTCACGAAAAGTTGCCTGACGGTTCCTTGAAGACAATTGCAACAACGGGCGAAAAAATAATGAACTCTCCAGCAAACATCGACTACACGATCACAAGCAATGGTCTTGACCTTGGGGATCCTGCTAAGACAATCAAGTCAATTGCCAACGGTTATGCCGGTGTTGATGCAAAATATATTGAGATAGCCAATCAAATTACAACTCATGACGGACGTGTAGGCAAAAATGCCAATGTAGGTGAAATCAAGGCAGAAGACGGGCAAGGTCAAGCGCTTAAAGAGAAACGGGATACGATCTTGAACAAGGCTGTTGTGGCACCTGTTGACAAATTTGACGCTGTATATGACGCAGGCATGAAGGATTACCTCGGTTCAGGCGGTCAAGCGATTATCGACGAGCGAACAGCTGCATGGGAGAAATATTTCGGAAATGAAACAATGCTGAAATAGCATTCTACGAGCGAAAGATTGAAAAAGCCTAGAGGTTTGCGTATGCAAGCCTCTAGGCTTTTTGTGGAGACCTGTCTGATTGCCGACTAGGGGTTAGCAGATACGCGTGGCTGATACATTCTCAAGGTAAGTCGTCCGTTTGTTCCTCATCTTCAACTTTGCCTACCCCATTGAGCTGAGCTTCAGATGTTACTCCGCAGGTTTCCCCCCATATGCGCATTTCCCGAAGCACAGGGATGTACGCCCTTCCTTTATCCGTTAGCGAATACTCAACAGCGACAGGTGAGGTAGGGAACACCTGGCGATGGATAACTTCATGCTGCTCCAAATGACGCAGGACATCCGTTAAAGACTTGATGCTGACGTTGTCTAAATTTCTTCGCATCTGATTAAATCGCTGCGGACCCAAACTAAGTAAGGTGAGTACCAAAATAGACCATTTCCCGCGAACAACCTCCAAAGCTTGGCGAATGGAGATGAGACATAGTTCGTCCTCTTTGCTTATATCCACAGTAATCACCCCTAACTTTAATATAGTTAGACTGTTTTTTAGAGCTATATATAAATATTGTGTCTACTTTAGATTATACATTTAATAGTTTATAGTAACAATTAGACTTATTTAACTGCTGGGTTTAACTTAAGCAGAGTAGTCTTATAAAGCTTAGTGCGGAGCAGGTCTGGCATTCGAAGACTGCTGGCATATGAACTTCAATCTGCAACTATTTATATATCAGTTTGAAGGTCGACTGCTTATTTTTTAAGAACAAACTGTGCCTGCATGGAGCACGGTAATTAGGAGGAGGAGAGAAGCATGACCGTTGCACAATCGTCTCAAAAGGTGGAGCAGCAGTTTTTAAACGTTATTCAAGATCGGCGATCCGTACGCTACTATAATACCGAAGTAAAGATCTCACGGGAGGAAATGAAAGAAATTTTGCAGCAAGCTACGCTGGCTCCTTCAGGTGCTAATCTTCAGCCGTGGCGGTTCCTCGTAATCGACTCGCACGAGCTAAAGCAAAAACTGCTTCCAATCGCCAACAGCCAGCAGCAAGTGATTGAAGCTTCTGCTGTCATTGCGGTACTGGGAGATTTGGAAGGCTATACATTGGCCGAGAAAATTTACGGAATGGCAGTCGATGCGGGTTACATGCCTGAAGAGACAGCTAAATCATTCGTGGAACGCTATCAAGGACTGTTCGCAAGCATGCCTCCAGAGCATGTTCTCCGAAAAGTATTTATCGACAGTGGATTGGTATCCATGCAACTTATGCTTGTCGCCCGCGCTAAAGGCTATGATACAGTTCCGATGGGCGGCTTTGACCAAGCTAAATTTGTAGAAGCGTTCGATATTCCGGCGAGATACGCTCCTGTTATGCTTATCGCCATCGGTAAGGCGGTGAAGCCCGGACACGATACGGTAAGATTACCGATTGAAGATGTCGCTTTCTTCAATGAATTGCCTAAGGCCTGATATTAATCATTCAGGCGAAATAAAAAACGCCAAGGATTTGAATTGCACCTCCAATTGTTAGACGCAACTAACAATTGGAGGTGTCCAGTGAAATAAAAGTCGTGTAGAGAGCAGCCTGAAAGAAATAATGCAGGCTGCTCTTTTTTTATAAAGCAAGCCTAGACAGCGCTTGGATTTTAAGATAGGTCGTGAAATCTGATAATAAAACTTATGATTATGTAAAGGAATAACGGACAAATTATATGGATTAGCAATTCCAACTTATGTAAGAATACTGTACAATTGAAGAAATATTTTATTTTTTCTCTGAAGGTTCCCTACAGGAAAATATAGATTGAGAGCAGATGGAAGAGGTTTTTTTATGAAAATATTCGAGGCAAATCAAGCTTGCAAAAAGATTGATGGAATAATGATTCTTAAAGAAGTCTCAATAAGCATTTCGCAAGGTGAAAAAGTAGCGATCACTGGAAATAATGGATCCGGGAAAAGCAGCCTTTTAAAACTTATTGGGGGCATATTTGAAGAAACTGCGGGGCAAGTGAAGCGATCTCAAATTAACATAGGATATGTACCTGAACACTTTCCGGAAAATATCCGATTCAAATTACAAGACTATTTAATAATAATCGGTAAAATGACTTGTAAAGCGGATGAAGGCCTTTTAAAAAGAATTCAAAATTATGCTGAGCTGTTTGCAATTACAGATTTTCTATCCACTCCATTGAATCATTGTTCAAAAGGGACAAAACAAAAAGCCGGAATTATACAGGCTTTGCTGAAGAAACCTGATCTATTATTATTGGATGAGCCGTTAACGGGGTTAGATGATAAGGCAAAAATCGAGCTATTGAATCAGCTAAATACTCTTCAAAGCAAAGTAACGGTTATTTTTACTGCACATGATCCACTACTTGTTGAAGGATTAGCCGATAGGGTTGTAACTGTAGAAGGTGGAAGAATTGTCTATGATTCTACGAAAAACAACAAGGGAATATTAAGATATATAAGAGCAAAAATCCCCGCTAGAGAGATAATAACAGAGGTTCCTTGTATTAGGTATGAATTTATAGGAGAAGGTTCTGTTGAAATAATCGTTTCAGCTCAAGAGTCTGATAAAACTTTGGCAATATTGCTAGAGCGGGGATGTTCGATAATAGAATTAACAGAGAAGAGGTAGTAAGTTGCCAGCTTTTGTCCGTTATCAATTAATAAGCTTTGTCCGATCATTAAAATTTATCCCTCCTGTTGTTATTTTTTTGGCATGGGTATTTATTTTATATGCCTACAAAGGTGTGCCAATTCTCAGTAGTTATGCAGTAACGTCTATTGCGATGTACTTGATGATGACATGGATTACGATGTCCATTTTTACATTGGATTCAGAAAGCGAAAAGCATATATTAATCTCGCATCTTAGAAGAAAAGTGAATTACTTACTGGGCAAATGGCTAGCTGTTCTGATAGTAGTAATCCCTTTACTTTTGTTTGCTATCTTTTTCCCGATCATTATGGGAAGCTTCAAAGGATTTATGTCGATCAAGCTATATGCTTTTGCAATTTACAGCCACTTAGTCTTATCAACATTTGGGATATTAGTCGGAACGCTATTTTCAGCTACCAAACTTGCAACAAAAAAATATGCCTGGCTTTCCGCTGTATTTATAATCGTGATTTCACTTGCTTCAAAATCAATTATAGATATAGCCATGTTTTTTAAATGGATTTTGTGGGTCTTCCCCCCAGTGTTCAAGGTGATTGGGTATATGGAAGGCGAAGATCATGTGCTAATAAATAAATCCATGATATTGGATAGTATGTTTATAATTGCTTATCTAATCATGGGAGTTGCCATGTTAGTTCCCCTCTTTAGAAAAAAGGAAAGTTAGCAGTTTTACTCATGGAGGATTCCCTTTACCGTAGAGGTGAGATGAAGGAAGAAGGACTAATGATCATATCTGTCTATGATAATGGCGCGGATTTCGGAAGAGGAGATAGAGAAGCTGCTTCATCAGAAGAAGTCGTTTCTCTGGCAGCTCTACGTAGCTTGGCATTTACTTTAGGCGATGAATTGGCATCTCATGGCATCCATGTTGATACTATAACAATAGCAGGAAATATTGAGCGGAATACACATTTCGATCCGGACCTTATAAATTACATTTATCCTAATTTAATTGTATTAAGTAATGGACAAATTTTATCGACACAGGGTATGCAAATTTCTTACCTTTAATTGAGAATGAAATTTCGAAAAATGGATTTGAAATGAAGGATTTAAATTGGTGAAATGAAGTCAGAGAGATTGGTTCAAGCCGAGAGAATGCTAGAAAATATGTCAGAAAAAGAACTTGAATTTGGTAAATGGTTTATTCAGCAGTTAAAGAATTTGAAGCATGTTACAATTGATGTAAAAGTACTTGATGGCGATATGATTCTAGATAACAACTGTAGAGTTGTAGCAACACCAGGACATACTTCAGGACATATCTCATTATATTTTCCAAGTTTTCTCAATTCAAAAACCGCGTCAAAAAAAACAACCCTTGCAGTTGTTTTTTTTATTATGTAACCTTCTAGCTACCTAGCCGATCTAATAGATACGTAACGTTACGAATATTCTAATACTTCTAGTCAAGAAAGCAGGTGAACCCTTGCATACAGATCCTATTGTCGTCAAAGCCAAAGCTGGGGATCCTGAAGCATTCATGCAGTTGATGCAAGAGATAGAGTTACCTTTATATAGAACTGCAAGGTCTATCGTCAACAAAGAGGAAGATTGTGCAGATGCCCTGCAGGAGACCATGCTTAAAGCCTTTAAGTCCATTCATACACTAAGAGAGCCCGCTTTTTTCAAAACGTGGATCTTCCGGATTCTGATTAATGAATGCAACAAAATGGTCAAAAGCAACGCAAGAGCCCTCCCTTACGGAGAGCTTCCCGACGTCCCTTCCCCTTCCAAGGATTATGAGAAAATCGAATTATGGGATTCCGTTCAACATCTTGAGGAGAACCTGCGGATTGTCATTCTCCTTCATTACCTGCAGGACATGCCGATCAGTCAAATTTCCGACATTCTCGAAATTTCTACGGTAGCCGTGAAGACCCGGCTGCATCGCGCCCGCAAAAAGCTAAAGCATTCATCTCAAATCAATCAAGAAAAGGGAGTTGCGACATGGTGAACACTAAATTAGAAGAACAATTAAAGAACTGTCAAAGCCTACTTCCTGATCAGCTATCTGATATTGTCCGCTCCAAGCTGGATGAGACTTATCAAATCATCAGGGAAACCGATAATTCCATTTCCCCTATTCAGAGTAAGATAGATGCATCAAGAACCTTTAATAAATGGCGTGTTTCTACTGCAGCCGCTGCAATTCTTGGAGTTACACTCATTGCTTCCGGCTTTGTATCGCCCGTAATGGCTGATACACTCAAGCAAATTCCGGTTCTAGGACAAATCTATTCATTATGGGGCGAAAAAAACGGAGATCCCGGTCTTCAACAAGCCGAGGATTTCATCACAAACGTAAACCAAAGCGTGACCCATGGCAAGGTGACTATGAATATTCCAACGCTGTTATTTGACGGGACCCGAATTCTTATGCATGTAACCACTCCTGGAAACCGTCTGGCTTCGGAGCCCAATTCGCCGCCTTCCGAGATCAATAAAGGGGCGGTAGATAAGTTTGAGGTTCTCTATAAAGGCCAACCTCTGAACTGGGATTACGAATTCATGGACGGTGAGACTGCTTCCAGCCTAATCGTTCAGGTTAGCAGCACTACTAGCACAAACCAGTCTGTTCAGTTCCCTGATCAGTTTGACTTGAATGTAAATGTAACGTTAAAGGGTGACGACATCCCGTTCCAATTCGTTGTGCCTGTTACAAAATCAACGCCTGCTACCATTCTAACTTCGAAGGAGACCAAGCATCATAATAACATTAACTTGCAGATCAGCAAGCTGGAGATCACCCCAATTACAACTCAGGTATCCGTTGAGTACAAAACCAAACCGGGCCAGAGAATAGAAGAAATGCTCGCTTCTATCCCTTCGCAATATAAGAATGCTAAGGGGAGTATCATTGCTCTGCAGTATGACATTGTGGATGAGCATGGCGTTCAACTGAAGCCTATCGGTGGTCACCCCATTAGCGAATCTTATAATATTCGATTTGAACCTTTCAAGACTCTACCGCGTTCCGTAACCATCAAACCGTACTTAGTCGTATCCGAAGGTCAAGCCCCAGATGGGGTTAAGGGACGGTGGGAAGATGATAATATGGTCAAAGAATACATCCCTGAGCTAGAGACTGTATTTTCGGTGCAATAGGGATTAAAAGGGTATGCAAACCTACAAAAGACGAAGCCATAATGGGCTTCGTCTTTTGTATTTAATTGACTTTAACCCTTGTATTACCTCAGTTGGCGACTCAAATTGTTGAATACCTAATAAAATTTAAGCACATAAACAATCAGTAAGCTATACTGGAAATATATTGATATTCGTAATTTATCACCGTTTCATATCTATTAATCCATCAAAGTGAATAGGAAGTGTCATATGCTAAGAAAGCTTATATGTCTTCTGCTTATCATCTGTTTGGTTTCGACCGTACCTGTTATTTCGGCTGCAGAACAACCAATAGAATTCTATGTGAATAACGAAAAGATTAATGGTATAAATCCTATTATGAAGTCAGGAGTTATGTACGTTCCTTATCGCGATTTTTTTAATGCATTGGGTTATAAGGTTTCATATGATCCGGATACAGAGCAAATCTCTGGAATAATTAATGGTTCTGAATTATTTTTCTGGGCTGGTGAGGATCTTGTAGAGTATAACGGTCGTTTTTATTTAGCGAATGAACCAATACCAATCATTAAAGGGCGAGTCTACCTTCCGATTCGACTAATTGGTAATCTTGCTAACTATTCGGTTAGCTATGATAAACAAATTGTTAATTTGTATACATACGGCTTTGGTCAAGAAACGGCTGTGCGTGATCTTGTTACGAAGTATTATGAAACTCGCAGTCCCAAATTGTGAGAATTGTCCTATTATAATCTTAATGTTGATTATGATGCATACCGGCGTGTCAGCGAGGTGCCAGTCAGAGATTTTGTCGTTACTATTAATAAGATTGAATATACGTCTGCTAATGAGGCAAACCTTGAGGTAGAGTACATCAAGAATACTGAAATATTAGATCAAAAGGATGTATATGCATACAACGTCCGAAAAGATGGAGAGCAGTGGAGGATTTTAGATACAAAAGATATTTCGGGTAGTATGCAGCTTCCGAGCGATATTAATGAGACTGCTGCAGAAATAATGGAGAAACAAAATAAGGAGCAGAACGCGATTTTGTCAGATTTATACACGTATTACAAGGCTGAAAACGAGGAGAATCTCAATCTTGCGCTTCAATATACTTCTCCTTTATTTATCGAGCGTTGGAACGCATTTATACTCGATCCGGATGCTACGTGGGAGAAAGTTTTAGAAGCAAACTATATCTATTCCGAAGAGAAGCGCAAGCTGTCAGAAGAGCGTGTAGTTTTTATTGGAGAGAAGGAAGCAGTTGTTCATGCGATGCTCGAATGGAGTGATACTTCGGATGAATATGCAGAAGATCAACTATATCTGTATGAAGTTCTAATCTATATGGATTACGCCAATGGCCACTGGAACTATTACAAGGACATTGCTATTAACATTTTTTGATTTCGAAGATTGAGACAAGCCGATCGATTTAAGGTTTATACCTTGATATCGCTCGGCTTTTTCTTTTTTAGCTCCCAGTTGCCTATCAGGCATTGCCTCTTAAAAAAATAGGTCTCGAATTCCTTTCCCGATGTAGCATCAATAACGGGGGCGTGATATCCTTTATCCGTCAATAGAATTAAACGGTTGAACCTAGAAAGGGGGGATGATGTGAGACAAGAGATCATAGCTAATCTCGCAAACGAATTTAAAAAGAATCAAAAGGTACTGATTGCAATCGGAGATGAAACCAGGCAAGCCATCCTCATGACCCTAATTCAAGGACAACAGAATCCTGGCATGCGAGTGGGCGAGATAAAGGAGAAAACCCATCTTTCCCGTCCAACTGTATCTCATCATTTAAGAATTTTGAAGGATGCGCAAATTATAAGTGTTCTTAAAGAAGGGACCATCAATTATTATCGTCTGGACGTTACAAGCAAGCTTAAGATGCTCAAAAATCTCGTGGATGAAATCGAGTTGCTGCTACCGCAATGCGAATGACACACAAGGAGGTGAACGGAATGAACAAGGTAATCGAAGCGGTGAACGGTGTAACAATTCCCCAATTAGGTTTCGGCGTGTATAAAGTGACGAAAGGAAAACCATTTGAAATGGCGATTCAAGCCGGCTATCGTCATTTCGATACCGCTAAAATTTATGGGAATGAAGAATCACTCGGTCTGGAGATCCAAAAAAGCGGCATCCCACGGGAACAATTTTTTATTACCTCAAAAGTATGGACAACGGATCTTGGTTATAAAGCGACGAAAAAAGCGTTTGAACAAACATGCAAAAGACTGAATGTAGCTTATCTCGATATGTACCTGATTCATTTTGCCGGTCCTCATTACGTGGAAGCATGGAAGGCGATGGAGGAATTATACGCTGAAGGGAAAATCAAAGTGATCGGCGTTGCGAATTTTGAGATCCATCAACTTGAACATCTCATGAAGCATTCCAAGATTCTGCCAATGATTAACCAAGTTGAGACCCATCCGGAATTTCCGCAAAACGAATTACACGATTATTTAATGCAACATAGAATTTTACATGAGGCATGGGCCCCATTGGGGCAGGGCAATAAATCACTGTTGGAGCGACCGGAGTTAGCTGAAATCGCCCATTTTCACAAAAAATCGGTAGCGCAAGTCATTTTGCGCTGGCATCTGCAGCGGGGTATTATTGTAATCCCCAAATCTTCAAACCCCAAAAGAATAAAAGAAAACAGCGAAATATTCGACTTTGAATTAACAGCAGATGAGATGGGGAAAATCAATCGTTTAAACACGGGCAAAAGGTATTCAGTAAATCCGACCGGCTACATGGTTAATCCGTTGTATATTAAGATGATGAAGCTGTTTATTAGATAAATGTCGCCCCCCAGTTAGACCGGGGGGCGACATCGCTTTATAACTATGAGTGTCTCCTTCGGTCTCCAATCTGACCCCCTGCTACTTCTCCTCTTCAGGCAAATTAACAATCGCTCCTTTAAACATCTTGCCATGTAAATACGATAATTTTTCTGACATAACTTCAGGGGAATCTTTGAAATCTTGATTAATCCAGTAGAGGTAAAGGCCGAGGCTGCCATAGGTTGAGAAATAGTTTAAAGCAGGAATTTCAATATCAGTTTCCTCTTCTAGACTAAGGTCGTGATTCGTTACTTGAACTAGAGTTTCGCAAAATTGATTTTGAGATCCTGGGAGCACTTCACCTTTTAGAATGAGAGAAAATACAAATTGATTGTCATATATAAATTCAAAAATGGGAAGCTTAAGATGTGCATCTATTGCGTTAAATCGCTTCAAATGGTGGTAGCTGCTGCGAAAGTGAGCTACTAGGTCTTGCAAGTAATCATCAAACAGGGACCCCAGCAAAGCATGTAAATCCTTATAATGAGAGTAAAAGGTTACTCGGTTGCATTGGGCATTTTGCGTTACCTCTGTAATGGAAATCTTGCTTAATTCTTTCTCTTTCAATAGTGTTAACAAGGCATTTTTCAAGTTTTTTTGTGTACGCGCCGAGCGGCGGTCTTCGCTGCTTGTCATGTTTGATCACCTTACTTTTTCTGAAATATGCTGATTATTGCATTTAGTATGACATCTTTCATTTTGATTGACAAGCTATCATTTATCTGTTAATTTACAATTGTAGTATAAAAGCGATGGCAATCCCAAGATGGAAAACTCAAGGAGGAATAACAACATGGCCCGTTTAGAAGGCAAAGTAGTCATTATTACTGGTGCTGCTCAAGGTATGGGTGCATCACATGCACAGAAATTCGTTAACGAAGGCGCAAAAGTCGTTCTAACCGACTTGAATGAAGAAAAAGGAAAAGCATTTGCAGCAGAACTTGGCGAGAATGCTCTATTCATAAAACAAAACGTAACAAGTGCTGAAGACTGGGCAAACGTAGTTGCTGAAGCAGAAAAAGCTTTTGGTCCAGTAAATGTACTAGTGAACAATGCTGGTATTACAATGGCAAAATCAATCCTGCAAATGACTGAAGAAGAATACCGTCGTATTGTAGAAATTAACCAAGTTTCTGTGTTCTTAGGGATGAAATCGGTTATTCCAGCCATGCAAAAAGCAGGTGGCGGCTCCATTGTTAACATTTCATCAATGAATGGAATCGTTGGTGGTGCAATTGGTTATACCGATACTAAATTTGCCGTTCGCGGTATGACAAAAGCAGCAGCTTTAGAATGTGCAAATTACGGAATTCGTGTAAACTCTGTACACCCAGGTGTAATTGCAACACCAATGGTCGTTCAGGAAGATACTAAAGCAGCAGTAGAAGAGTTCTCTAAACATATTCCTCTTAAACGTGTTGCACAATCGGAAGAAGTATCGAACTTAGTACTTTACTTAGCATCTGATGAGTCAAGCTATTCAACAGGTTCTGAATTCGTCGTTGATGGCGGCCTGACAGCAATGTAATGCCAGCCTAATATAATAAATAGCAGCATCAGCCAATACCATGGTTGGTACTGCTACTTCTATTTAAAGATTAGATTTACCTCTCTACCCCAATAGTTTATATTAAGAGGAGCCTTGCGTGCAGCAGGCTTCTTTTGTTTATTGAATACCATTTCGCTAAATTCCCATTAGGGAAGCGGGGGAACCAATTGTGACGATGGTTATGTACTGCCATCTCTAGGGGTGAATCTCGATATTTCGAGTAGGGCTACTCTTTAGGCCCGAATCCGTCAGCTAACCTCGTAAGCGTATCAGAGAGGAAAAGCATATCATGCCGACTATTGCTGTAAATGGAACGACTATTTATTATGAAACCCATGGTACTGGAGTGCCGATCGTCTTTATACATGATCATTTATCCTCGCATCATCTTTTTGAGCCTCAAGTAGAGTATTTTAGTAAAAGGGTAATGGTTATTGTCCTTGATTTAAGAGGGAATGGTCTATCGGGTAAAATGAATGTAGAAGTAAATCGTATTGTAGATGTACAATGCGAGGATTTAAATGGGCTGTTGCAAAACTTGAATATTCCGAAGGTTATATTGGTAGGCTGCTCAAGCGGAGGCGTTATCGCTCAGAAATTTGCTTCACTTTATCCAGATAGAGTGAGGGCTGTTGTTGTAATCGATCATTACTTTTATCGTAAAATGAAGAACAGCAAGCTATGGGATATGGTTGATACCTGCAGCTGGCTCACTTATTATCTGCCGGGAGAATTCTTTCTTCGTTCTTTAAGAGCGATTTACCACAGATGGCAGCCGGCGTATTTCATTCTAAGGAATGAGCTATTGCGGAAGAGGCCAACTGAACTCATCAAGCAGCGTATGGCATTACGTCACATAGATCCCATAGTCTATTCGTTGCGAATCCAGGTGCCGATTCTATATGTTGCTGGCAGTCAAAATAAGACAGCCCTTGTGCAGTTAAGGGAAGTTTCGTCTTCGTTGCCGCATGCGCAGATAGCCATTCTTAATGATGCGATATACCCTAGTCATTTGTGCCAGCCGCTGGATTTCAACCAATTGCTGTTGAATTTTCTAATTGATCAGCAAGCTGTATAATTCCATAGTTTATTAAAGAATAAAGCTGCCTTTCAAGCCAAAAGCCGACTCCTCTACAAAAGGAATCGGCTTTTATTTATATACGGCGTTACAATGCTGCCAAACCATATTATTCGGTCGTACTTGCAGCTACCCGATCAAAGATCATTTCAGCAATTTTCTGATACCCTCTTGAGTTGGGATGAACCAAATCCTTCGACCAAATTGCAGCGTCCTGAGCCAAGGGATGATTCCAGAAATCAATATAATAGAGGTTATACTGACGGCTAAGGGATTGTACAATTTCATTTGCTTCTACTAGTTGTTCCTTTATTGCTTGCTTTTGTTCAAGAGGAAAAGGCAAACGAATGGTAAAGTCGGCTTGGCTTCCTAATATAATAGTTGCACCAGACTTGCTTAACGCATCGACCATAGATGTCATATCATTCTTATATTCATTGCGATTCCAGCGGCCTTTCAGAATATCATTGGCGCCTGCGATAAGACTAACTAAGTCGGGCTGCAAGGCTAAAGCTTGTTCGAGTTGTTGTTCACGAATCTCCTTGGATATCAATCCACGCTTAGCTAAATTGGTGAACTTTAGAGCGGGCTTATGCAGCTCAGCGAAATGATCTACCCAGCTTTTTAATGCAATACCATCAACCTCATCGCCAATTCCCTGTGTCAGGCTATCACCTATGGCTACAAATTGCTTCCACATATAAGACACCTCATTTTATAAGTATTTGTAGTTATGTACTAGTCTCTATTATAAAACAGATGAGGGTAAGAAACCCACTTCCTTTTTAACAATAAAATGGTAATATAGTAAAGTTAAGTTCGATGGAAGATGGATTGAACAAAGGGAAGGGCTGAAATACAATTGAAACAGGAAATGCTAATGGTTAGAAGAATAGGTTCGTTCATTATTGATTACTTCATCATTATGCTTGTTGTAGCCGGGATTTTCTTTATCGCAATGAATCCAGAAGATATGGAATTTGATGCTTTGCTATTAAGAATGAAAGTAGTCTTATATTCGGCCTATATGTTGAATTGCTGTAAAGATATCATTGGCGGAAGAAGTATTGGCAAACGGTTGTTCGGACTTGCAGTAAGAGATAACAAGAATAATGTACCTAGTATCTGGCGATTAATGACTAGAAACCTGTTGTCCTTCCTATGGCCAGTAGAATTAATAATGATTCTAGCAAGTCGGCAAAAAAAGAAAATCGGAGATCGTTTGGTCCATACAGATGTCTATTTGGTTGCAAAAAATAGAGGTATAGCAGGAATAATCGTATTCATTATTTCAATGCTCTCGTTATTTGTTTTATTAATAGGTGTATTCATAGTTGGCATCATGCAGATAATTAAACAGGATGCTTCGTACAAGCTGGCAACGGACTATATTAAAGCTAACCCAGAGATACGAGAGATTGTGGGGGAGGAAATGACATTTGGCCGTTTTTCTTCCGGAAGCATCAGCTATGAGAATGGTTTTGGTACATCAGAATTAACGATCAAAGTAAAAGGAAGCAAGGATACGCTCTCCGTACATATTGTTTCACACAAGGAACTTGGGAGCAGCTGGATAATTGAAGATGTCGATTACAAAGAAAAGGTGAGCGGGCCTAATGATCATATTTCAAATGAATGATCTCTGTATCAGGGAACTAGAACCAGATGATTGTGCTTTACTTGTGAAGTGGCTCTCTGATCCAACGGTATTGGAGTACTATGAGGGCCGTGATAATCCCCATGATAGCCAACTAGTTAAACAGCATTTTTACGAGAATAGAGAAGGGATAACTTCTGGTATTGTTCAATACAAGTCCAAAGATATTGGATTTATTCAGTTCTATCTGATTGACGAAGATGAAATAGATGAATACGAATATAGGGATTATCAAGGCAAGATCTATGGAATGGATCAATTCATCGGGGAAACAGAGTATTGGAACCAAGGAATTGGCTCGCATTTAATTCGAGCAACGGTCAACTATTTAATAGAGAATAGAGCGGCAGATAAAATCGTAATGGATCCTCAAGCCTGGAATACAAGGGCTCTTAGAGTCTACGAGAAGAATGGATTCCAGAAGAAAAAGTATCTTGAACGGCATGAGATGCACGAAGGACAATTAAGAGATTGCTGGCTCATTGAATATGAAGTGAATAGATAAGAAGAAGGTGACTCTGCAGGTCTTAACTAAGACCCAGAGACACCTTTTTCTATACCCTACAAAAGTTAACCTTATTCATTAATTCGCATAATGGAATAACGGATTTCCTAGTGTCGCATGATCGGAACCATTTCCATTGCCGCCGTCAGTAACGACTAGCTTCAGTTCTTTAGCGCCTGCTAGGTTTACTTCTACGAATTTGTGCACGGCAGTAGAGTTCATTGTTCCTGTTTCATGAACGAGCTTATTATCCAAATAAACTTGTAGATTAACAGAGCCTACCGAGCCATGCATTTGTCTATCCACACCAAAGTAAGCAGTGAAGTAGCTATAGTTGGTTGTGGTTAAATCGTAAACAATCGTAGAGGTAGAGTGGACACCTAACCCTTTTTCATAAGTAACTACATGGTTATTATCGCCAGTTAATCGCAGCGCTTTATTGCTAATCGATTTATCTTTTACAACTGCAGTGTAAGAGGTTTTAACGCTTGTCCAGTTTACATCACTTAGGTGATAAGCGTCGTTCATATCGACAACAGATACGGTTCTTGATGAGGTAGTGGTATTACCGTCGCTATCTGTTACTGAATAAGTGATTTGGTAAACGCCAGCCGTATTGAAATCCACCTGATCTCCAGCAACTGTAACTTCAGCAGTCAGATCGCCATCTTCAACGTCAGCAGCCGAATAGGCTTCATCCAAAGCAAGAGGCTCGCCTAGTTTAGTAGCCACAGAGCTTGGAATGGTTAGGGTAGGAGCTACATTGATATCTGTGAACTTAGCATCTGCCCAAACCGCATGGTCAGAGCCATTTCCATTGCCAGCATCAGTAACGACTAGCTTGATTTCGTTGGCATCCTGTACAGGAATACTAACCGCCATACGATTGGTATTGGATTTCATAGTTGGACTTTGATATTTCAATACGCCGTCCACGTAAACCTGGAACATAACAGAAGCGGATGTGCTGCCAGCAACTGCTTGATCGATACCAATATAGCTTTCGAAGGTTTCATAGTCCTTACCCTCAATATTGTAGATGATCGTTGAATTGGCATGTGCGCCAAGACCTTTTGCAGACGTGATACTGTTGCCATTTCGCAACAAGGTAATCGTTCTTCCGCTAGGAGACAAATCTTTTTGCAGACTGCCGTAGCTAAAGGAAGTACTCGTTGGCGTTAAATCGGATAAGTAGGTAAAATCACTTACCACAATAACTTGAAGTGTTGCTTGGACAGTAGAGCCTTGATCACTAACGGAATAAGTTACGGTGTAAGTGCCTTTGGTTGTAGTGTCTACTGTACCTGTTGTAGTAACGCTGCTGGACAGGTCTTCTCCTTTGTAGTTACTAGCAGTGACGTAATTTACCGGATTAAAGGCTTGATTAAGGGCAACAACTACTTGGCCATCAGTGGATATTGCCGGAATATGTGCCTGAATAGTTGAACCCTGCGTAATATTTAATTTGGCATCAACAGCTTTTACTTCGTAGACATGATTAGTGCCTTCGACAGGAGAGGCATCTGTGAAGCTTGCAGCTCTAGTGAAGCCTAATAGTTGACCATCACGGTATACTTCAAAACCAATCAAGTTCGCAGCTTCAGATGAATCAACGCTGAAGGTCATGACATTGCCAGCAGCAGTAACCTTCATGCTATCGATAGATGGGCGGACGTTTGCTGTGAATCCAATGCCTTGGTAATCATAAGCTTTTGTCCATAAATACCAGGTCTTCTTATGATCGGTTCCATATTGCTCTTCCATATAAGCCTTAATGGGATCGGATATATTCATTCCGTATCTTTCCCAATGCTCAACCATATTGGTTCCCAAAACTTCAGACGAATAAATAGCTATTCTTTCTTCCTTAGTGGCACCGCTTGGCACTGCGAATTTCTCTCTGTACAGGGAAGAGAACTCTGCCCAGTATCCAGGATGTGCGATTTCCAACTGCCAGAAGCCGCCAAGAGCGCCAAAGTAACCAAGACCAGTAAAGCTAGCTGCTTTCGCATCTTGTGCAGTCATGACCTTGAAATTAGAATCATACGTTACACGATCTTCAGAGCCATTAAGCATATGATCATGCATGGACCACATGTTATTGGTGATTTCACCATAAGACATGCTCGCTATATCTAGCTGATGACCAAGTTCATGAACAATTCCCCATGAGCCTGCTGTAGTAGGTCTTAATAGATTAGTTGCTTCTGTCCTTTGTATGCCAATATGACCGGAAGCTGCATACATAAACCCGTAAGGCTGCATGAAACGAATAGTTGTTCTGAGACCAGCTCCATTATTCGGTGAGGCAGCATCTTCATATAGTCCTGCGAATGATAAAGCTTCGGCAAATTTGCCTTCAAGACTATTGACGGATTGCTGTACATCGATGCCATCTGTAACATACACACGATAAGCACCGCTAGCAGTACCGTTGTATAAGATTCCTTTGCTGTTATATTCGAAGATATCCAGCAGAGCGGAATCAGCTTGCATCGCTTCATAATAGGCTGTTAATTCAGTTATGAATGCTGCTTTGTTATCGCCAGAGTTAAATACAGGGAATTCAGTACCTCCTTCGATTCTAATAATAGGAGCTGCTCCTTGTGCTTCAGCGGTATAAGGATTTTGAATGTAGATCGCTCCGCCTTCTTTAGGCTTTGTGCTCCAGCTAGTATTATAAATTCTAGGGACGGTAATGACGTTCTTGCCCGCTTTCAAAGAAACCGTCTGCGCCCATTGATTCCATGATCCCTCTTGCTGTGAGAATACGAGTGAAGGAAGCTTGGAGCTGCCGTTCGTTTCCAGATAGACGGTAATGACTTCACCCGGCAATCCATAAATACCTGTTGATTGCAGCTCTGTACCATAAGAGCTCATTTGCAAGACGCCTAATGCTTTGCTTCGTACAGAACCAATTTGAGTAGGGGTGAAGATTCGATTCGGGTTAGTTGCATTGGTTAGCGTTTCTTCAGCATCCGCTAGTATTTCTCTGAATTTGAGCTCAAGTGGATGTCCGATGATCTCATTCTGTAATTGATTAATGACAGCTAATGATTGAAAGTTCGGTTTCAATGCAGTCATCGTTCCATCTGTGAAAATATCCTTTAGTTCATCTCTGAGTGTATCTTCTTTATAAAAAGAAATCTCAGCGGCGCCTGCTAGAGAGGAGCTATAGGTTTCTTCAAATACGAATTTTACTCTCTTGAACTCGGTCGGCTGGAATTGGATCTCTACCGGGGAGCCCGAGACACTAGATGTGCCTGTGGTCACTAATTCATACGTATTTCCACTAGAAGTCTTCGAAGCATACACACTGAATTTAGTTGGGAATCCCTTGTGGCCTGCAGTAGGTCTAGGCTGGATAACCATTCTATTTAATGTGGTTAAGGTATTCAAGGTGAATACGACTTCAGCGTCAAAGCTAGCAGAATTCGATGTGCCTGCTTCCCAGAAGGTATTGGCATTCTCATCGAATAAGTAACCAATAACCGATCCGCCATAATGACTCGCATTAGTTGTTACGGATGCGATGTTATCGTTGGACATCTTAAAGGCCGTATCATAAGCATTCAGGTAGCTTGTACCATAAATATCAAAGATAGATACGCTTGCGTCTGTACTCGTAATCGGATTATTGGATAGCAAGATGATCGCGTTGTCGATTTGTTCTTTATAAGTGGAATAAAGGGGATGGGATTTCGCTTCTTCGTTCAAAGCATTCAAGTCTGCCACGGTTTGAAACTCATCGCTTACGACATTGTGATCAGCATCCGTAAAGATGCGGTTAAGCTTCTCAAGAACGACATCTTCTTTATAGAAAGAAAACTCGGCAGCACTTGCCCAGCCTTGGTTGGCTTGGGTAAATACAAACTTTACACGCTTTGCAGAGACTGCATCGTCGAACCTAAATTCCATCAGATCTCCTGTTGCAGCAGCCTGTGTTCCTGTACCCGCTAAGGCAAAATCATCCTCGGAATCCGTGTCTGAGACCAAGATACTGAATTCTGTGGGGAACCCTTTTCCTTTTGCACTGTCTTGGCGTGTCGCATACTCTAATCTGTCGAAGCTTTGTTGTTCTGCAAATGTAAGGATAACTTCATTAGTGAAAGTGCTGCTATTGGCTCTTCCTGTTTCCCAATGGGTGCTTAGAGAACCATCAATAGCATTCGTTATGCCACTAGATGAATATTGTCCTCCATTATTCGTAATCGAGGAGATTGCTGATGCTGGGATTTTGAATAAATCATCATAAGCTGTGGATTGCGGTTTAGTGGATTTAGATACTTGGATGGTTTGAACATTCAATACAGCTGCTTTGTCTTTCTCTGCTTCATAGGTTGCGTCAACGACGGTTGATTGAAATGGATCAGTTGACTCTGCAGTGCTGCTTCCTGTATCCGCGTAAGTTACTGCAGCGGGCTGAACTAAGGTTGCGGTAAGTAGAAATGCGGTTAAACTCAAAAAAATCCGTTTTCGTGTTCTAGTTAACTCTTGCTTTTCCAAATCATTCACTCCTCAATTTGTTTGGATGCCTTGCCTAAATACAATATTTCTTTCCATGAATCGACAGTCTTCGCTTGTGCTTCTGTTACTCAAGACCGACCCCGACTACGGACTTCTCACCCCCTTTTTAGCTACTATTCAAATCTAAATGCAATTTTATATGCTGTCTATGATCAAAAAGTATGTATTTTTGGCGGTTTATAAAGTTACTTTTTGCTCTATTGCCTTAGTATCCAGTAATATTTAACCATTAATAATATAAAATAATATAATTTTAAATATAGATATTTATTCCTATTAAAAAGTATAGGGGGAAAGTCGAGCAGGGGCTAACTGTATCCGGATTCCAAACATAACTTTTATTCGAGGGAATCTGGATACAACAGTGTCGTAAGGAGATACAGAATGCATTGAAGACCATGGAGATTATGTCCAAGTCATGGAGAGAAAATAAATTATTGAATTTATTTATTCCATCGTATCTCGGTGAAACATGATTAGATTTGAGGCTCTGCGAGCGAACGAGCATACATAAAGGATAATTCAGCACAATGAAGAATACTATGTTGAAAAAGCTGGTCATAGCCGGAACGGAGGATGACTTATCCATCTCCCCAATTATGAGCAATACAAATCGATTTTTTTCCAAGTGGCGAAGCCTTTCGCTTATGTGAATCTTGATCTATTGGACGCAAATATACGGTCTATTGCCAGTGCGGCAGGAGGCAAGAGGATACGAGTAGCGAGTAAGTCGATACGCTCAGTTGAGGTGCTTCGCCGGATTTTGAATGCTGATGAAAGATTTCAGGGTGTCATGTGCTACACGGCGAGAGAAGCTGCGTTTCTATTAGAGTATGGCTTTGATGATTTGCTGCTAGGGTACCCCGTGTGGGATAAAAATGAAATTACAGCACTTTTACATAAGGTGAATACAGGCCGTACTGTCGTGTTTATGATAGATTCGATTACGCATGTCGAGCATCTTGAGAATCTAGCTGCGACTGCTGGTGTACAGGCGTTGGTCTGTCTAGATGTGGATATGTCTGCGAATTATCCAGGGCTGCATTTTGGCGTATGGAGATCTCCGGTCGCCTCATGGTCACAGGCTAAGCCGATTGTTGAACGAATTCTAGTGTCAAAATGGCTGAAGCTCGATGGCATTATGGGCTACGAAGCGCAAATCGCTGGCGTTGGCGATCAAGTCTCAGGACAGTGGTTGAAAAATAGCTTCATCCGTCAATTAAAGCATCGATCTATTCGCGAAGTGGCTAAGCGGCGCCAGGAAGTGCTGCAAGGGATTGAAGAATTAGGGGTACAGCTGCGATTTGTTAATGCCGGCGGCACAGGCAGTATGGGGAGCTCTCGATTAGAAGCAGGCGTTACTGAAATAACGGCGGGTTCCGGTTTCTATTCTCCGACATTATTCGATCATTATGCCGAGTTTCGCTATTTGCCCGCAGCTGGTTATGCGGTGGAGATCGTAAGGAAGCCTAGTGCGGATATAGTCACTTGTTTAGGCGGGGGATACACAGCTTCCGGTGTCGCAGGAACTGAGAAAGCACCGAAGTTGCATTTGCCGCAAGGGTTGAAGATGATTGCCTTAGAAGGAGCGGGAGAAGTGCAAACGCCGCTTCGATGTCCAAACGGGCTGCAGCTTGAGCTTGGGGATCCGGTGTTTTTCCGTCATGCGAAGGCTGGGGAGCTGTGTGAACGGTTTCCCAAGTTGTATGCGATAGCCGGAGATGCCATTGTGGATGAGTATTTAACTTATCGCGGAGAAGGGGAATGTTTCTTATGACCTTGAATCGGAAGAGCTGGAGTAATTGGTCGGGATCGGTTACTGCCGTGCCTGAGCTCGTTGCATATCCACGAACGATTGATGAAGTTGTGGAGCTCGTTCGCAAATGTGGAACAGAAGGGCGTTATATACGAGTAGTAGGATCGGGGCATTCCTTCACGCCAATTGCTGCTTCCGATCAGGTGCTAGTGTCGTTGGATCAGATGCAGGGCATCGTTCGAATCGATACTGATGAGCAGACGGCTGTTGTATGGGCAGGTACGAAGCTGAAGCTGCTCGGTGAGCTGCTGCATGCTGAGGGGCTGGCTCAAGAGAATCTTGGAGATATTGATGTGCAATCCATTGCAGGTGCCATTAGTACGGGGACCCATGGAACAGGCAAAAGCTTGGGCTCTATCGCTACACAGGTCATTGGAGTGACCCTTGTGAATGGTTCGGGAGAAGTAATGGAATGCAATGTAGAATCACATCCGGAACTGTTCAAAGCGCTGCAAGTCTCTCTAGGCACACTTGGCATTATCGTTCAGGTAAAACTGCGTTTGCGTAAGGCATATGTGCTTTACTATGAAAGTAAACGTATGCCTCTAAGAGATTGCTTGGCGAGCTTGTCGGAGCTGGTCGAGGACAATCGGCATTTTGAGTTTTTTTGGTTTCCATATGCGGAGACCTGTCAGGTGAAGCTGATGAATGAAGGAGAGACTACTACTCCTTCCAATAAAGTACGTGATTATATAAACGATCGATTGATCGAAAATACGCTGTTCGGGATCATGTCGGAGCTCTGTCGATTATATCCCCCAGCGAGCTCTACTATAAGTCGAATAAGTGCATCGAGTGTGCCGGTTATGAGGAAAGCCAATTATAGTCATCGGTTATTTGCTACAGAAAGGGCTGTCCGCTTTAACGAGATGGAATACAATTTGCCTGCAGAGGCGATGCCCTCTGTGATCCGTGAGATGCGGGAAGCGATGGAGCGCGAGCGGTTCCACGTGCATTTTCCAATTGAATGCCGATATGCCGCTGGTGATGATATTTGGTTAAGTCCCGCTTATGGACGTGATTCTGCCTATATCGCTGTTCATATGTACCGCGGGATGCCGCATCAGCGTTATTTTGAAGTGATGGAGCAAATTTTCCTTCGTTATGAGGGTAGACCGCATTGGGGGAAAATGCATACATTGAAGGCTGCTGAGCTAGTGGAGCGCTATCCAATGTGGGAGAGGTTCGCAGAAATTAGGACCCAGATGGATCCGAATGATCTGTTTCTAAGTCCTTATCTGCGTGAGTTGTTGGGTAGCGAGAAGCAGTAAATGAGCAGGATAGCCTCTCGATTATGATTCGGACATCCGATCATGGAGAGATGAGAGCACAATGATCCAACTTAAGAACACCCTATTTATTTGTACGAGGACTGAGGTTCCGCTATTTGTCCGATTTAAGTCATTTGCGTGTTTAGGCGGACAGGAGATCCGTTATTATCGATTAATCGAGTGAATTCAGGGCTTTTATGGGGAAATAACGGATCCTCAGTCCGCATGGATCAACCTATATAGTTAATTCCTCCAAATAACGGATTCTCTGTCCGCCAGATTGTTCGATTGACTAAGATAAGCAGCTGCCACAACTCACTCAATCCCATTATATGATCAAAATTTTCTTGTAACGACTTCGTGCAATCACCTATTGTGAGAGAGCGCATCACTGACAGCGCTGAGGCCAGGGGTGTGGGTCCCCATGCAATTACAAGGATAGAAAAATAGCAGTACAGGACACCTGTACTGCTATTTTTCATATTTCCCAATATTCCCGTTCAAAGTAAGCTATTCCTTCTGCGAGTTTTTATGCTTTTGATTATACTATCGAGCAGGCTAGATTCATTAGTGTTAACGATTAATCCATTCAACATATTGGAGCATCCGTTTTAGAATGACGGCGGCCTCAGCACGAGATACGTTGCGTTCTGGTCTGAAGGTTCCGTCAGGAAAGCCTTGGGCGATACTCTCTTGCATCAAGAAATTAACAGCATCACGAGCCCAGCCGCTGATCAAATGATCATCTGATAGGGAAGCCGCTTTGCGCCCATCGGAGGTTGATTCGTCGCTAGCTGTACCGGTTGCTTGTATAGTTCGCATAACTAAGACAGCTAGCTGTTCCCGGGTCAACGGCTTATCAGGCTGAAAGGTTCCTTCGCCATAGCCTTCGACAAGACCGCTCTTCGTCGCAGCGGCAACAGCTTCTGCATACCAAGCCGTGTCTGGCACATCTGAGAACGCTTCGCTCTCGGGCTCATTCGTTAAGTTAAGCATTCGAACTAGTAAAGCTGTAAATTCGGCTCGGGTGATAGCGGCGTCAGGTGCGAATACAGTAGAGGATTGCCCCTTGATGATCTGCTTGGAAGCAAGCATCTCAATATCCGCTTTGGCCCAATGCGAAGCAAGATCCTTGAAGCTTTTGGACATTGCGATGATGGAATAGACACCGTTGCTGTTATGCATAAAAGTTACCTTCGTTACACCGTTTACCGTTTCGAATACAGAAGGAACGAATGTGAATGTCCCTGTCTCGCTATTGAATAGAGTGACAGTAGAGATGGACGGGTTGATCATGCCATCTACGGTCATAGTACGCGTTGTATATGATTGACCCAGGCTTGGAATGTCAACGGAGCGTCCATTCTCCACTATAGCTAAATTGTAGGAAAAGCCTGCATGAATGAGTTCAACTAACGAGTTCTGGGCTGCCGATGCCAACTGCTTCTCCAACTGCCCAGAAACTTGCCGCATCTCAATTTCAATGTGTCTTTCCTTCGGGTTGCTCACGCCTTGACTCAACGCGGACTTTAGTGCGCTGAGACTCAGTGGGAGCTGATAAGATGCAGCTTTCCCTTGAACAAGGATGACGACTGCCGGAGAAGCAGCAGCGGCTTCCTTGATAACATCAGCTGGCAGTTGCACCTTTAATGCGGCATAAGATTCATTGAACGAAATTTTGACAAGAGGTGATAATGGATTAATTAGAACAGCTTGTGCAATAGCCTTGCGTAGTGCATCGGACTGCAAGGTAGCCATTGCTACCGTAACGCCTTCATCATCCTTAATATTAGTCAATGGAATAGCATCACCGTCAATCACGACACCTCCGGATTGTGGCAATGAAGGTTCAGTTGGTGTTGGTGTCGGCGTCGGTGTCCCTCCATTGCCTGATGAAGCTGTCGTTACAGCGAAGCTTTCGGTTGCCGTGATGTCGCCTTTTCCTGCAACAATCGTATAGGTTCCCTTTGCCGTCTGTTGAGGCAATTGAAAGGTTTGCGAGAATTTCCCTTCAGCTATGGACGCAATATCGAAATATAGTATCGTATTATCTGGTCGGATGACCTTGATCATGACTTCATCCCATGTCGCTGTGCCGGAGATTGTAACCAATTCTCCTGCGTTCTTGTCGGCAGGCTTATTCAGCTGAACTGCCGCATCTGAATTGGCAGTGGCGGTAGGTCCAACTGACAGGCTAGACCAGAGCAAGAGAGAGGTCAGACATAAGGCATAGACCCATCGTTTTTTCCACATCGTATTACCTCACTTTCAACCTCTAGTGTAGTGTCAACGAATTGGCTAATGCATTGCCGATGTTGTCGAAGCTGTAATCGTAACGATCGACAACGAATACTTTGACGTAATAATCGCTGCCGCTTACGTTGAAATGAGCAGTCAGCTGCTCTGCTGTCCCAATGTTCTTATTCAGCGCGATAATGCTTACAGGCTCTTGCCCTTTCATCAGCTCGAATATAACGGTCTCATTACCGACATGCTCCGCAGAGCCTGCCGTCTGTGAAACAGTCACAGTTGCCGCAATGCCGGCAGTACGAGAGAGCGAGCCTTCACTAAGCGTGAATGGTTGAAGTGTCGGGTCGGTGCCTTCGTCTTCCATCGGCCACTTCAAGCCGTTCGCGAACAGGTAAGGCAGACCTTGTTCGAAGCCTGCAGCCCAAATCTCCATGTCATGACCGCCATTCACAATTCGCAGCTCTGCCGGGCTTCCCGGCACGGCCTCCCACTTGTCGAACGGAAGATTGAATAGGTTGGACCGGTGCAGATGCTGGTACAAGGTGACTGCCTGAACTTCCATATTGTACTTGTTGGCATCGGCAGGCAGGTCTTCTTTCTCACTCAGATGGTTCCAGTCGTCATCGCCTGCAATGATGTACATCGGAACTTTATTAGACTGAGCAGCATACGATTCAAGCGCCTTCGGATAGTTGTAGGCCGTCCATAGCTCAGGGTCAAAAGGCTCGCCGAACGATCCGCGTTCCACAGCTCCCGAGGTGGCTGGCGCTTCACCGTATTGAATGGCTGGACTAAGCAGCGTCGTCCCGCCGAACAAGCTCGGATAAGCAAGGGAGTAACGAAGTGCGCCGTAGCCGCCCATCGAGAAGCCGGCTAGACCCCGTCCTTCTCGGGTGGGAATCGTTTTGTAGTTTAGGTCTACTAGTGGGATCAAATCCTGAATAACCGCCGATTCTATCGCGCCGAACTTAGCGGAATCAACCCAATAGCTGTTCCCTGTAACGGGTGCAACCGCAATGACTGGAGGGATCTTCTTGTCTTCAATCATCGTATCGAGTATAGGCCAAAACTTATCCCAGCTCGTTGCCGTGCCACCGCTCCCATGCAGCAAGTACATGACGGGGTAACGGGTAGTTCCGTTCGGGTCATAGCCATGAGGCAAATACATCTTATAGCTCATTTCACTGCCGGTTGCCTGGTCGTCGACAAGGCTGGCTAATTCGGCGGTTTGTGTTGAAACGGTGCCTAATTGTGCCGGTGTATATTGACCGGCATTATAGACGGGGCTTAACTCGCTGCTCTCCGTTGTGCCGAACATATAGTTCAGCCCTTCTTGGAAGCCGATTAGCCATAGGCTCGAATCATGCTCGCCGTTAATAATACGCAGCTCTGCCGGATTGCCCGGAACATCGTCCCATTTGTTGAACGGCAGGCTGAAGAGATTCTTTCGATTCAATTCCTGATAGAGCTGAACGGCTTGAACCTCCATATTGTATTTATAAGCATCAGCGGGCAGGTCTTCTTTCTCACTTAAGTGATTCCAATCATCATCCCCGGCAAAAATATAGATAGGAACACGGTAGGGCTGATTGATATAGCTGTTTATTGCTGTGGGATAATTGTTGGCAGTCCACAGAGCAGGATCGTAAGGCTCTCCGAAAGCCCCTCGTTCTACTGCACCTGAGGTGGAAGGAGGCTCCCCATTCTGGATCGCTGGACTAAGCAAAGTCGCGGCATTGAAGAGTTCAGGGTATACCATGGCATAACGGAGGGCGCCGTAGCCGCCCATGGAATATCCCATTAAGTAACGCCCAGCACGGTCAGGGAGGGTGTTGTATGTTGAATCAACATGGGCTACCAAGTCCTGGGTGACGGCTGACTCATATGCTCCGTACTTGCCAGAATTAACCCAATAGCTGTTGCCGGTACTTGGAACGACAGCAAGGACAGGCTCAATTGAACCGTTCTCGATCATACGGTCAAGCGTTTCCCAGAAGTCATCCCATTCCCCTTCATCACCAAAGCTGCCATGAAGCAGATAGAGGACGGGATAACCCTCGGTCCGATCTGCGTCATAGCCTTTCGGATAATAAACTTTGTAAGTTAAATCGTCATTCCCTGATGTAGAATCTTGGGTAAGCGCATTAGAAGTGAAAGTTACGACTTCGGTCGTACTGGCGGCTTGGCTCTCAGCGAGAGCAAGGCCTGGATTCGCTGTTGCGGTTACAAGCATTAAGGCCGCAATCAGCATGGCAATTAACTTGGTTTTGCTGTGAAACATGGACACCCCTCCAGTATTGGTAATGGCATTCTAGATTGGCGGTACGACTTGAAATAAACAAATTGGATGATCCAATCATCCAAATCATATACTAATAGGGATGGAATAACCTGTCAATAGGGAATGTAAGCGCTGTTAAAAATGGTTGACAGCGGATAAAGAAGTGATTATGCTGAAAGTGCGGGTAATTGGATGACCCAATTTACAGAGAACGTAATATGGAGTGAAAGGGTACTTAATATGACCATACAGAAAATTAAATATCATAGGGTATACGAAGATGTGATCGAGCAGATTAAGAACTTGATTCTGGAAGGGAACTTGTCCCCAGGGGATGTATTGCCTACAGAGAGAGAATTGGCACAGGCATTCGGAATCAGCCGCGGAACATTACGCGAGGCGTTCCGAATATTGGAGCGGGAAGGGCTTATTGATGCGAGACCAGGCGGCGGGCGTTACTTGAGCAAATCGCTTGATATTGTAGAAGATAAGAACCGCATTATGGATAATATTGAACGGGCTACTATTATCGAGCTGCTTGAAGCTAGAGAGCTATTCGAGACGGGGATTGTGGAACTGGCTGCCAAACGAGCTACGGAAGAGGATATTGAAGAAATAGAAGCTGCTTTCGTCAAATGGGGGGAGATCGATCTAGATTCGGAAGACCGATCAAAGCCTGATCAAGCTTTCCATTTGTCCATTGCCAAAGCAACCCATAATGTTGTATTGGTCAATATGATTGATTTGCATATGGATCTGCTGCAAAGAACGTTGAACAAAACAGCTAAAATTCCAGGTCGTAAGAGTGAAGTATATGAAGAGCATTTGCTCATTGTTCAAGCTATTAAGGAACGTGATCCAGTTAAAGCTAAGCTTGCTTTACTTAATCATCTCAGCAAAGTTAAGGAGAATATTCAGAAGAACTACATTCATGCATAAAGGTAGCCATTACCTTTTTGCAGGTAATTGGACAATCCAATTACCCAACTAACGACATGAACTAAAAAAATAAGCTAAAGAGGGATTGCTGATGAACACAGACATTCGAATTTTATCGCCATGCGGCATGTTGGGGTATGGGTTTCCTGAGCAGTCCTTTATGAAGGCAATGGAATTGGAGCTTCACGGCATCGTCGTTGATGCAGGCTCTACAGATGGAGGGCCCCATAAGCTGGGTGCAGGAGTTTCAATCGTAAGCAAGCGCGCAGCTAAGAAAGATCTCGACATCATTATATCGAACGGTTTGCCGCGGAACATTCCGATCATTATAGGCTCAGCAGGCGGATCGGGAGCTAAGCCGCATGTGAATTGGACCATGGATATTATCAATGAAATTTTGCAGGAGAGAGGTCTTAAGGCCAAAGTCTCCATCATCTGGGCGGACTTTACACAGGAGGAAATTTTGCAAGAGTATGAGGCAGGCAGAATTCAATCGTTAAGCCCCAACATTCCCGAATTGACTGCCGAATTAATTATGGACACCAAAAGTATAGTGGCACAAATGGGACATGAGCCTATCGTGAAGGCGCTCGAGCAGGGCAGTGACATTATCGTCTGCGGCCGCGCCTATGATCCATCACCGTTCGCCGCCATCGGCATTTATCACGGAAAGGATCCCGGTCTTTCCTATCATCTAGGTAAAATACTGGAGTGCGGAGCGCTATGCGCCGAGCCTGGTACGACCAAGGACAGCATTCTCGGAACGGTAAGCGATAATTCTTTTACCATCCAATCGCTGAACCCAGACAGAAAATGCAGCCCCACTAGTGTTGCAGCCCATACCTTCTACGAGAAGGAGCATCCTTATATCCTTCACGGTCCTGGATTTACACTTGATCTAGAGCATTGTGAATTCGAGGAAATTCAAGAGGGTATCGTCCGAGTGACAGGCAGCAGGTTCCTGCCTGCTGACAAGTATTATATTAAGCTCGAGGGAGCCAGATTGGTCGCCTATCGCACTTTTGTCGTGGCGGGTATCAGAGACCCCATCTTAATCGGGAAGCTAGAAGAAGTAGAAGAGTATGTGAGGAACCAAGCGAAGGACTACTACCGTGAAATCCCAGAGACAGACTATAAGATTCAATTTTATAATTATGGCATGAATGGCGTACTAGGCAATAAAGAACCGGAACGCTTCCAAGGACATGAAGTCGGCGTGATGTTTGAAGTAGTCGCTAAGACGCAGGAGCTGGCGAACAGTATCTGTTCTACGGTCAGGTCTACCTTCTTGCATTACGGATATGAGGGGCGGAAATCTACGGCGGGCAATCTTGCTTTTCCTTTTGCGCCTAGTGATATCGAGTTTGGTCCTGTTTATGAATTCTCGATCTATCATTTAATGGAAATGAAAGAAAATCACTTTAGAATACAGCATTTATAAGGAGGTAGAGCGGTGACCCAACTCGGCCAGCTGGCAAAGGTGCTGCGAAGCAAAAACTCTGGACCCTTCGAGCTTACATTGGATGTATTGTTCGACTCCGAAGAGCTTTATTACAAAGTAAAGAAGTCTGGACAAATCTCGAAGCAAACGATTTGTGAATTGTATCAGGTTACAGAAGAGCAAATTCATCACTTAGTCTTTTTCGATCAGGCTCTAGGGTTCAAGATTACGATATCGCGGGATATTTCCTCCGGCACTGTAGGTGACCGTGATGTGTATGGCGCCCAACAGCATGCTCCATTAATGCAACTCTCAATTGACAACCTAGAGGAGGAATAGAGCAATGAGTGTCTTCAGACGCATGCGACAGGATTGGGTATTGTATGCCATGCTGTCCGCTCCTCTGCTTTACTTTTTTATCTTTCATATCATTCCGCTGTATGGCATGAAGCTCGCCTTTCAAGATTATCGGATTCTAGGCGATCATATCTGGGTAGGCTGGAAGCATTTTAAAGTTCTATTCAGCTCTCCCGCCTTCGCGAGCGTGATGGAGAATACAATCATAATCAGCTTGATGAAGATCATCTTCGTCTTTCCGATTCCGATCGCATTATCGCTGCTTATCAATGAGGTTCGAAGCTCGAAGTATCGGAAGTACGTGCAGTCGATCGTTTACTTACCCCATTTTCTGTCATGGGTTGTCATTGCGGGAATATGGATCAGTCTGCTGAACCCAGCTGAAGGCGGCGTCAATCAGATCGCTAATTTCTTTCAACTCCCTTCCATCGATTATATGACAAGCAAGGATCATATCCGCTGGGTATTCGTCGTATCTGAGATATGGAGAAGCGCGGGTTGGGATTCCATCATCTACTTGGCTGCCATTATGAAGATTAGTCCAGGACTGTATGAAGCTGCGAAAATCGATGGTGCGACCAGGCTGCAGCAGATGAAATTCATTACGTTGCCTCATCTCTACAGCACTGTTGTAACCGTATTCATTTTGAACTTAGGCTTCTTTATGAACGCAGGGTTTGATCAGGTATTTAACTTCATGAACGATTCCGTCATTAGCGTCGTGGACATTCTAGATACCTACGTTTATCGGATCGGTATTGGGAATGGACAATTCGCCTATGCGACAGCGGCAAGCTTGTTCAAGGGTGCGATCGGTATCGTACTTATTCTTGGAACACATTTTATATCGAAACGCATCTCCGGCAAGGGCGTCTGGTAAAGGAGGAACACAACAATGAAACGGTTAGAGTTATCGAAAATCATCATTTACCTGATCCTGTTTTTATCGACGCTCACAGTGCTGGTGCCTATTGTGAATTTATTAGCACTTTCATTGACGGATCCAGCGAATGCCCATCGAATGGGCGGACTTGATATTTTTCCGAAGGGATTCTCATTCATCAATTACAAGCTGCTGCTGTCCAACCCGTTGGTTACGGGAAGCGTGCTTAACTCAGTATGGATTACGGCAGCAGGTACTTTTCTGAATTTACTGCTGACGTCAATGGCGGCTTACGTGCTGGGCAGAACCAATTTCATTGGGAAAAAGGCAGTACTGATCTTTCTAATTGTGATCATGGTATTCGAACCGGGATTGATTCCTGAGTATCTTCTCGTTAAAGATCTCGGATTGTTGAACAAGTACACTGCACTCATTCTGTATAAGGCAGTTAATGTATATTACTTATTCATTATGATGCGGTTTTTCCAAGACATCCCGGAAGAAATAATGGAAGCAGCACGGATTGATGGTGCAGGGCATTTCCGTACCTACACCGGAATCATTCTTCCCCTGTCAAAGCCGGCGCTTGCGACGTTAGGATTATTCTACGGCGTGTTTCATTGGAATGAATACTTCAGGGCTACCATCTATATCTCCGAGCCTAGTAAGTGGCCGCTGCAAGTGGTGCTGAGACAATTCGTCGTCCGCAAGGACAATACGTCGATTATGGGCACGCAAAATTTGTTCGATGGCGCCATAAGCTTTGACTTTGCTTCCCTGCAGGCTGGGACTATCATTATTGCGATAGTGCCGCTGCTGATCCTATATCCGTTCATTCTTAAGTATTACGCGAAGGGAGCGCTCGAAGGGGGAGTGAAGGATTAGAGCGGGAAGATTCAGCTTGTTATAGTAAGTTCAAATCCATCTATCATAAGGGGAGAATGGAAAACATGAAAAAAATAAGCCTGGTACTAATTATCGCGATGCTGGTCATGGTTATGGCCGCATGTACATCCAATTCGAAATCACCAAGCACAAATCAGCCTGCTACAAAGGCACCAGCGGATGCGACAAGTGAACCAACTGCTAATCCGGATCCTGTGACGCTTAAGATTGTGTATAAGGATGAAGGCACAGCCAATCCTGTTTCCGTGAAATATTTTCAAACCCTAGAAAAAGCATTGCTTAAAGATGAAGGACTGAACGTGAAGTTTGAGTTGGTTGATGTAGCACAAGGAAGCTACGCGGAAAATCTCAACCTTCTATTGTTAGGCGGCAATATCCCGGATATCATCTACTTCCAAGGCGGAGACCAACAAATCTCTGAACAAGGCTTGCTTGAGGATCTGACGCCGTATATCGAGAAATCGAAGTATATCAAGGATATTATTGAGCCTCATAATCAAAAGAGAATGGAAAGCTATCCTTATTTAATGTGGATTAAACCACTAGCTCCCAAAGCGCCGGTTGTTAGAAGCGATTGGTTCAATGCGATGGAAAGCTCGAAAGCGCTTCAGGAAAATCCATCGATTGACAACTACTATGCGTTCTTCAAAGAGCTCGTTACTAAGAAGCCGGGCGGCGACAAACCGAGCTATGCTCTTACAGCTGCAGGCGACATTACGGAAATCAATTTCATTTTCAATACGGCTTTTGGTCTAGATACGACATGGTTGAAGAAGGCTGACGGAACTTACGAGTATTCGAAGGTGTCTCAGAATGAGAAGGATAAACTGACCTTCTATAACAAGCTTTATAAGGAAGGCTTGCTTGACCCGCAATATATTACGAAGCAGTGGGATACAAAGGAAGATGCTTTCTATAAGGGAGAAGCAGCTGTTATTACAGGTACAGCAGGCAAAATTCTCGACCTCTATGACGGCAGAGTAACAGAGCTTAACGGCGATGGAGCGAAACTGACTGTATTGCCTCCTGCCAAGGGAGTAGCACAAGGCTTCGGCGCAACAGATGTTACGAAGGAATCGAGAGGTCTTTCGATCTCCTCGCAGTCCAAGAATAAGGATGTCGCATTCCAAGTATTCGATTATCTAGCCAGCCCTAAAGGACAGATGCTGGACAGACTCGGATTCGAGAATGAGCATTTCACCGTTGCTGACGGACAAATTGAACTGAATGATAAATATTACAGCGAATGGTACGCAAGATTCTGGGAGCCGATTGAAATCAAGTCGGAGATTCCACTTAAGACGCCGCTTCTCGGCGAATCTGGTTCTCAAGCATTGAAATTGGCTGCCGATTATTTTACTGAAGACAATAATTTCATTATTCCAGAACAGTTTATTGCGAATTGGGATGCGATGAACAATCTGTATAAGGAATATTCAACAGATTTCATTACGGGTAAAAAAGACCTCGCTGAATTCGATAAATTCGTAGAAGCTTGGTATGCTGCCGGCGGTACCGATATTACGAAATATGCTAACGAGAATATGAAGTAAGGAGCTGGACCATGATTTCGTTTCGGGATCGAGTAAGAGGCGTGGTGATATCTACCGCGCTGGGTGATGCAATGGGAGCGCCAATCGAGAAGCTGACTTATGATCAGATTAAAGGGCAATACGGCAGAGTTGAGACATTGATGACAAGATGGCATAAGATGGATCTTCCTGCCGATGTGCGACTTGGGAGAGTAAGGGGCGACGGCATCGTGACAGATGATACGTTGATGACGATCGCTCTAATCAAGGTGTATCTCACGGAAGGAAGACATCTAGACGCCTACGATATGGGCAATGAATTCGTGAAGGAGATTGCCTTCAGGAAGACATTCGTTCCAGAGCTTAACGAGGAAGCCCTCATTATCGACCGATTATTTTATCCAGAAAAATATATCTTTATCCGGCATGTGCTTGCGAATTGTGATCCTAGGGAAGCAGGCATGGGGAATATGGTGAATTGCGGGGCGGCGATGTATATCGCCCCCATCGGGATCGTGAATGCGGGACATCCTAAAGCGGCCTATGATGAAGCGATCCTATTTGCGATGGGTCACCAGACTAGCTACGGATTGGAAGCGGCGGGAGTACTCGCCGCTTGCGTGGCAAAGGCTTTCGAGCCAGGCGTAACGGTCGACGATATTGTGGAGACCAGTATTCAGCTAGCCAAGGATGGCACGAAGCTTGCGATTCAAGAATTGACACAAGCGGCGAGAGCGCTTCGTCATGAGAAGGACAATATGGATAAAGTGATCGACGTTTTCCAATCGATTTTGTTGAAGTATTCTCCTATGGGGGATGATGTCCATCGTCATATTGATAAGATTGGACAGCCGAGCAACCATTACACGCCTAGCCGGCTATGGTCGATTGAAGAGCTTCCGATGGCATTGGCCTTTATCGTATTGAATGACGGAGAGTATTACCAATCCATTCATGACGGAGTTAATTCAGGGCGGGATACCGATTCTATTGGTGTCATGATCGGTGTAATTCTTGGCGCCATGTACGGCTCGAACATCATCGAAGAGCAGGATATCGAGCGTTTGAATGCGACTAATCGTCTGGACTTGTACGCCATTTCCGATCAATTCGCTGACGTTGCTGTTGGGATCATTCAGGAGGATTTGCGAATTAATGAAATGAGGAAGATAAATATCATCTAGCGTAACGGTAGGAGTGAAGAGATTGATACCCAAACACTATGTCGAGAGCATATATGCAGGTTTCATAGGAATGAACATAGGCATACGTTTAGGCGCACCCATCGAACCGGTTGCTTGGACTTATGAGCGTATCCAAGATGTATACGGTGATATTAGAGCCTATGTGAAGGATTATAAAACCTTCTCCGCGGATGATGACGCGAACGGTCCCGTATTTTTTATTCGCGCATTGTATGATGATGCCGTTGATAGAGAACTGCAGCCGGAAGATGTGGGCAAGGCATGGCTGAATTACGCAAGAGAAGGTATAGGGATGTTCTGGTGGGGTGGAGAAGATGTAAGTACGGAGCATCGGGCCTATTTGAACTTGCGGAAGGGGATTCCCGCTCCTCGTTCTGGTTCCATTGAAGTGAATGGGCTGGAGATGGCCGAGCAGATTGGGGGTCAAATCTTTATTGATTCCTGGGGATTGTTATTCCCAGGGGAAATCGAGAAGGCCGCTGACTACGCCGAGAAGGCTGCAAGCGTATCGCATGATGGCAATGGCCTGTATGGGGCTAGATTCATGGCGGCATGTATCTCGAAGTCTTTCCATGCCTCGAGTATGGATGAGATTATTGAAGCGGGACTTAGCATGATCCCTGCGGATTCGACCTATGCGAGGGTTGTTCATGCCGTTAAGGATTTCCATCAAGGAGATCCTTCTGACTTCCGCGTTTGCCGTCAATATTTGGATGATCACTGGGGTTACGACAAATACGGCGGTGTCTGCCATATCATTCCTAATGCAGGAGTCTGCATATTAGCGATGTTATATGGCGAAGGGGATTTCGCGAGAACGGTCGAGATTGCGTCGATGTGTGGATGGGACACGGATTGCAACGCTGGTAATGTCGGGACGATACTTGGCGTGTTTGGCGGTCTTGATGGCATTCCGGAGCATTATCGCAAACCAATCAATGACTTTATCGTTGCATCCAGTGTGTCTGGGTATTTGAATCTAGTAGATTTCCCTACGTTCTCTAAGGAACTGGCACTGCTGGGTTACCGGTTATCCGGCGAAATCGCGCCGGAGGAGTTAGCGAGCCGAGTGAAGCCGGGGGAGGTATGCTTTGACTTTGATCTGCCGGGCTCAACACATGGATTCCGAACGAGCAATGCCTTTAAGACGCCCGTCGTCCGTCATTCCACCAAGCAATCCTATTCTAGCAGGGGATCACTGGAGATCGTATTTGATCGGTTGGTTTCAGGTGACAGCAGCAAGATTTACTATAAACCTTTCTACCGGCGTGAAGAATTTAATGACGAGAAATATAAGCCGACCTTTGCACCGCAGGCATATAGCGGGCAAAAGGTGTCGGTCAAGCTTTATCTGGACCAGTGGGAAGGCGAGCCAATTACGCTTACTCCCTATGTCCGAAACACGCATAATAAACAAGATATACGGATGACTTCTGTTACTCCATGCAATGGAAAGTGGACAGATATTGCGTTCATCATTCCGGATACAGATGGCGCAATGATCGATGAGATCGGCTGGATTCTGGAAAGCCCATCCTCACTGTTGAATCGTGCGATTGGAAGTGTCTATATCGGACAATTCCATATATCTGGTCAAGCAAACTATAGGATAGACTTCGCCAAACAGTCGAAGGAGTTCGGCTCTGTTACACCATTCTCTCATCATAAAGGACAATGGGAGCTGCAAGATCATGCGTTTAGATATATGTCGGATGATCATTGCTCCGCTTATTCGGGAAATTATTATACGAAGAATTCGTCAGTTGAAGCGACAGTTAAGCCGAAATCTGGAGACAGCCATTGCTTAATCATCAGGGCGCAAGGCATTATGCGTCACTATTTGGCAGGCTTTGATGGGACAGGAACGGTTTCGTTCATCCGCAATGACTTCGGATACGAGCGATTGATCACTGTGAATTATGATTGGGAGCATGGCAAGGAATATCGAATGAAGCTCACAGCGGTGGAGGATCATTTCATTCTCTATATAAATGGAGACAAAGTGCTGGAATGCACGGATACGTCTTTCGGCTATGGGATGTTCGGCTTTGGTTGTCTGGAACAAGGGGAGAATGAAATATCCGCCGTTCATGTGGAAGGGTAATCCTTAGAATAGGAAAAGGTTGGTCAAGCCACTTTTTATAAATAATATTAATATGAAGTAAGGACAAGGAGCCGCTGGTATTCTCAATAGGGAATGCCAGCGGCTCCTCTATTATTCATTCATGTGCCTGAGGACAAGAATATATTTTTTTATTACCGCCAAAAAGTTGAACAGTCTGCCTTATCCAAAATATTAAACTCGATCATTTTCTCAAGTAATGAGAAATCAACCGGACTATCCCACTTGATACGTACCGACTCCTTGGTGTGATCATAGCCAGCCTTCACAATTTCATCAGAAAAATGATTAATCCCTGCCCTTTCAGGGGCAACTGCCAAATGGTGTTTGGCTAAGCTAAAGCCAATAATAAATGTATCGTGATCGGTAAACATAGGCTGTTTCCACGCGATTTTTGGCATTAAATTTGGAAATTTCTTAGTTACCCAAGCCAAAACTTCTTCCGTTCGGGCCCGATATTGCGTGTTATCGATATTCGCTAAAAATTCTGCGAAAACTTCCATGTTGTTACCTCCTATATGTTCCGCCTAGATTTAATCCACTGAGTATTGCTGTTGCTTTCTTTTCAGATACGTCTTGTAATCCATCTTTATAAGTCGGTTCCATTTTACCACACTGTCCCTCAGCTCAGACATGATTTTACATCATGAAAACACAAAAAGCCGCGAATTCCGCGACTTCTTATACACATACAAGTCCTTGTCCTCCGACATCAAGCCTTCATTTAAAAAGTAAGGGCGGCTTCGACGGCAGAGTGAAGGCCTTTCTCGGCTACGGAAGCACCGACACCAGATTAGATAAAATAATCTATATGATTTTCTCTCTATGAATGAAATCGGCAAAAGATTACCTCATTATAAATGCTGCATTTTTTACAGTAGGCTTGACATGCAATTAAAAGGTTGCATATAATAAAAACATGGAAAAAGTATTTAAAGCACTTGCAGATGGAACTCGCAGAGAATTACTCGACCTCTTGTTCGCGAATAACGGACAATCCTTAGGAGAACTTTGTAAACAAATGACTATGACTCGTCAAGCTGTTACGAAGCACCTTCAGCTGCTGGAAGAGGCAAATCTTGTTACTGTCGTTTGGCAAGGCCGTGAAAAGCTGCATTATCTTAATCCGATACCTATCGGGGAAATTTATCAACGGTGGATCGGCAAATTTGAGCGTCATCGAATTGAGGCATTAAACACATTAAAGCTAGCCTTAGAGGAGGATTCTAAGCATGAATAAAACTTCATTCGTTTATACGACTTACATCGCAACTACACCCGAGAAGCTTTGGCAAGCCCTAACTAACAGTGAATTCACCAAGCAGTATTTTTTCGGTCGTGAAATCTTTACAGATTGGCAAGTTGGCTCCAGCTTTAAATTGATGGATAAAGATAAGGTAGATCATCATGGTGAAGTTCTTGTATATGAGCCGTATCGTCTACTCACCGTTACCTGGAGCATCAGAGACGTTGAAGGAGAGCGATTCTCTAAGGTTAGTTATGAATTATCACCCTTGAATTCTACTGTAAAACTGACGCTCCGACACGAGGATTTATTAGAGAAGGATATTCGCAAAGATGAAGGCAAGATTGATGGATTTAATAATGGCTGGCCTGTCATTCTCAGCAATTTAAAGAGCTTGCTCGAAACAGGCAACACCTTGCCAGCCTTTTAGTTGATCACGGTCTTTGGCTAAACCTCTAGAAGTCCCGAGCTGGGGTGGATTGTAAAACTAAGATGAGGTGAATAAATTGGAGCTGAATCAAGCGAATTACTCCGTTAACCATGCAGGTGCATTTTCGAAATTTGGATACATCACGGAAGGAATGCTAAAAGGAAAAATCTTTCTAAAAGATGCCTTAAAACTTACGAGCATGGAAGTTTCACTTAATAATCTTCCCCCAAAGGCGGAAGTCCCCTTCTATCACAAACACCAAGAAAATGAGGAACTCTACATCTTTCTTAAAGGAGAAGGTCACTTACAAGTGGACGGAAACGAATTTGATGTGTTCGAAGGAACTTCAGTTCGAATCGCCCCTGACGGAGCGAGAGCGTTGCGGAATACGTCTGCTTCGGAAGACCTGTATTTTATCGTAATTCAAGCCAAAGAGAACAGCCTTGCCCAATGGGTGGAGACAGACGGGGTAATCCTGGAGCAACCTGTCGAATGGGGATCTCTTTTATAGACAAGAAGGTTGCCTCACAAAATAAAAGAGAAACCCGACGTTTAGAAAAAACGTGGGTTTCTCTACAATCTGGAAAACGTCCATAGAGGACGTTTTTTTTAATTCACCGTGTAATTACAGCAATGATTTTATTAATAGGTACAAATATTTTCGTCCCCAGTAATGTTCTTAATACGACTATTCCTTTGTTTACTTTTATGACTCGGCCTCCGATTTCTTCCGCTGAAACCGTTTTAAGAACAACAAATTTCCCGTGAAAACGATTCAAAATTTTAACAAGCATTGAGATCCCCCCTTCAAGCCTTTATTTATTACTATGAAATTAAATCGATATGGTTCGGGCTTGTACACAAGGGAAGAAAATTTAGTAGTGGGTGGTATAAAAGCAATATTGACAGATAAGCCCGCTCATTAATATGATTTGAAACAGGAGGTTAATAAACATGGCTTTTTTTGCCATGATAGGTCTGAATATTTTGCTCGGCATGTTTGTACCATATGTCCTCATTTATGCTTTGATTGTACAGCCTATGCACAATAAAAGACTGTATGGCAAAAGTAAACCCAAACGGAAAAAGAAAGAGAAGGAAAGCCTGAAATCGAAGATTGGAACCGCGGTTTTTAGCGTATTCTTCTTAGGCGGAATGGCGGCACTTGCTGGTCTTACTTGGTGGTGGGCTTTGCATCACTGGCAGGATTTGCCGTTAGCTGTTATCCAGCAATATGAAGAGAAGAAAGGCATGATTACTGACATCGAATATGAATGGGAGAATGGCTCGGCTAAATCATGGGGATACGACTATGTGGATCTCGATGAAGAAAGTTATAAATTTGAAAGTCTGGAACTAGATTCTGTCGACTTCGGTGATGTGGTCACATTCCATTACTTAAAACATACTAAGTACCTCTTGAAGGTGTCTGACCAGGAAGGGAACATAATCAAGCATACCTTTTCACCTCTATCCTTCCTAATCAAGCTCCTCATATACTTTACATTGACTGCTCTCTTCTTTTTTAAGCGTATACGATCGAAAGTCTCCAATAGAAATTATACGAAAAGGGAAATACTTACAACGATAAGCTTTCATACTTTTACCATCCTGATTATTGTTATATCCTGTTTTACAGATAAAATAACGCCGCTTTTCGTCGTTATGCTGGTTCATGGCTTAATGCACTACATCCAAGCTAAAGGCGGTATAAGGGCGAATATCGCATAACCCCTAGACCAACATAATACGAACGGACACGATACCGAGATCAAAGTTAAAAAGAACTGACAACGGGTATAATGAATGGGAGTAGTAAGAAGGAGGACAACTAAGAAGCATGCTATCATTTCTACTAACGTTGAAACGGTTGTTGAGCGGTCTATGGAAAGCATTACAGAAGAAGAACTTTCAGGCTCTATTCCTATTAGTATTGATTATGCTGTTGTCGGGAACGATCTTCTATGTGAGACAGGAAGGGCTGTCTATCATTGACGCGTTATATTTCTGTATCGCTACCTTGAGTACAGTAGGGCATCCGAGCTTCGTGCCCCAGACTACGCTGGGGAAATTATTTACGATGATCTATATTGCCGTTGGTACGGGATTGTTCCTAGGTATGGTTGGATATATTGCTTATGTGCTTGTTAAGCAGCCGGAAAGTGATAAGAAGAAATAAAATGAATGAACCCCGTGAGAATCAGGCTATTTCTCCTAATTCTCACGGGGTTCATTTTTTTATAGAATACTGTAATTGAAGCCTAAAGGTTCATCTTATGCTTGCCCTAGACTCCTCGATCTAACGGATAAAAGATAACTAATAATAAGAATGGCAAACGCCGCAAAATAAGGAAAATTGACGTTCATATCAAACAGGAAGCCTGCAACGATAGGTCCAACGATATTTCCGAGACTTGTGAAAGCGGAATTCAGACCAGCTACGTACCCTTGCTGTTCATGAGCCATTTTGGACATTTGAGTACCGATTGCCGGACGCAGTATATCGATGGACAAGAACACAATGAAAGTAACGACAACAATTAGCCAATAGCTGTTCACGAAGAGCGTTAATAAGATGAAGAGTCCAGCTGCTAACAAACAGAAGGAGATAACTCGTTTCTCTCCAAACCGATTCAGTATCCAGCCGAATATGGTTACTTGTACAACTGCCCCGGCTATCGATCCGAAAGTAATAATAAATGCGATATCTTTCGGGGTAAAGCCAAACTTATGATCAACAAAAAGTCCAAATATTGTTTCGTAGTTAGCTAGACCAAAAGACATGACAAATACGATGAGTAAACTCAAAAAATAAGGCTCTCGGTAGGAATGGACCAATTGCTTGGTAAGACTTTCATTTTTAACGGGCATAGCTTTGACAGCTGGACCGCCCTCTGTTGCACGTGATGATTCAGGCAATACAAAAAACGTAATTAAAGCTGCAACCAATCCGGCAACGGCAGCGGAGTAGAAGGGAACGCGAATCCCATACTCAGCTATGAATCCGCCAATGCCAGGACCAATGATAAATCCAGTCGTAATTGCCGCATTAATGAACCCCATACCTTGGGCTCTTTCTTCAACAGTGGTAACATCCGCTGTATAAGCCATGACAGCAGGCATGATAAGTGCGGCACCAATTCCCCCAAGCATCCTTGCGGCGAATAATAAGGCAGGGGCGCTCACAACTCCAAATAACCACTCAGAGATCGCGAAGATAAGCATTCCCGCAACAATAATTTTTTTTCGGCCCAATGAGTCGGATAACCTGCCGGCTAATGGTGAGAATAAAAGCTGAGTAAGAGAGAAGGCGGCAACCATTAGGCCCATCATACTTCCGCTGATATGAAGCTCATCCATAAAGGTAGGCATGATCGGAATAACGAGTCCAATTCCGGTAAATATAATAAATATATTAAGCATCAGAAGCAGAATAGCGCCTCTATTTCGAAGTAATAATGACATATAAGATAAGCTCCTTCAATTGATGTATAAATACTGAATGTTCGTTCTATGAAAAAGCTCGTATAGGTTAGTATTCCACTAACAAGAGCAATGATTCCCGTTTCGCAACAGATAGAACTGCTCGCTGCTTAGTTGGAGTTATGGGCAACACCGTGCAGAAACACTTTCATCGCTAAGTTATAGATGGTGAGTACCTCTTCAGGATTCGATTTCCGCCGAGACATTTGACTAAGCCCGATAATGATACTTTCAAAGACGATAGCTAAGTTTTCTGCATGATCATTTCTGAATTCTCCATTATCAATGCCTTCTTGAATTAAATTCTGATTGAATTTAAGATGTCTAGCGACCATCTCAGATATACGTTCTTCAACCTCGGTTGTTTTCTCTTGATTATTGAAGAACTCATCCGTTGCTTTCGTGAGAGGATGATTCAAATCATCGAGAACCATTTGCTCCGCAATCCCATACAGCTTAGCTGTAGTCGTGTTGTACAAGGACTCCTTCTCATACCACTTCTGTTCCCATTCCCGATCCCACTCATCAAGCAAATAAAGAAATAATCCTTCTTTACTCTTAAAATGATAATAGATGTTTCCCTTGCTGCTTGCAGTTGCGTCAACGATGTCTTCAATAGAAGTTGCCTTATAGCCTTTTTGAACAAACAATGCTCTTGCAGCCTCAGCGACTCGTTTTTTCGTTTGCTCGCTTTGTAATTGCTTCTTGTTCATTGCGTTCACTCCAATTTCTATCCCTGACTAACACTCATTGTATTAATACTGAACGTTCGTTCTGTATCTTATCAAAAGCTAAGCTTTAATGCAAGGCTGCATCAATCTCTTAAAATAGATAAAGACATATCCAAAGCGCTGCATATTTGATATACTTTTCTCAACAATGATAATCATTATCAATAAAGAGGGGCGGAAAGAGTCTATGGTTAGCATGGATATCAATCGCTTATACATAGAGAATCAGCTTGAATTAAGCAGCTTGACGGTAAAGCTATGGGATATTGAGATCGTCAGTGGAGGTATAGGATTCAGGCTGGCACAACAATTAACGATACCGAATGCCTTTGTTGTATTACTAAGCGGCGAAGCGATATTGGAACGTGAATCGGGCGCTTGTCATATGCACAAGGATAGAATTTATATCTGTCCGCCAGAGAGTACATTTGGTGTATTAGGCGGGAAGAAGGAAGAAACCAAGATAGCGATCATTCGCTTCGGCTTGTTCCGTGAATCGGAACGAAGCTATAAGCGAATGAAAGCTGTGAATGCAGAGGGCTACCTGGTGAAGAGGGAGGATACCGTTATCGCACCCTCGGGTAAATTGGCCGCTCTTTGTCTCTCCATGCATGAGCGCAGTGTCAGTCAAGATCCGCTTGTAAGATGGCGGGCGCAAATGGATTGTCAAGAGTTGATCTATGAGATTATAGCCGCGGATCGGAAACAACATAAGGAAGATAAGCATATTGCCATCGAACGGTCCAAAGCATATCTGGAGGACAATTATTACGAGCCTTTGACCATTGAACGATTAGCTGGAATTGCGGAGATTAGCCCGAAATATTATGGAGATATGTTTAAAAAACGTTATGGATTAAGCGCTTTGGATCATTTGACCACTATACGGCTCAACAAGGCGAAGCATTTGATGCTGCGCTCTAGTCGACTTCTAAGAGAAGTGGCGCATGAGGTCGGTTATGATGACGAGTTTTACTTCAGCCGCAAATTTAAGAAACAGTTCGGTATTTCGCCCTCAGAATTTATGAAGAAGCGGAAGCGCAGGGTCGCTTTATATGGTTCGACTTCTTTAATGGGTTATTTAACAGTGCTGGATCTCGTTCCTTATGCAGCTCCATTTCATCCGAAGTGGTCAGAGTATTATTACGAGCAGTATGCTGCTGATATCCCTGTACATCTGAGCGCTTATCGGCAAAATCTGCATAAGCAAGAAAATCTGGACAAGCTGGAACAGGAACGTCCTGAGCTTATTATTTGTGATTCCGGATTAGAGGCGTGGGAGAAGGAAAGATTGTCAGCAATTGCACCGCTTTATGAGTTCCCGGATCGGACAGAGGGATGGAAAAAAAGATTGTTAATGGTGGCAGATTTATTGGAAGAGCGCAAGGAGGCAGAACGTTGGATTGCTGTTTTCGATCACAAGCTTGCTGTTGCTCGCGAGAGCGTTCTGCGTGTGACGAATGACAGTACCGTTCTGACTGTTCGCCTTCTCAAAAATCGATTTTTCGTTCATTGTAATGATGGAATAAGAGATGTGATCTACGAGGGTCTTGGCATTGGATCTCCTTATCCAGAAGAAAGATTGCCGCTTGAGCGTCCTATCATGCCCCAGGAGTTTGACACATGCGGTGCAGATCGTATTTTGCTTCTCATCTGTCAAGAGACAGAGACGCTTGAGGCTTGGAAGCAGCTGCAGCAATCTCCAGAGTGGCTGTCACTAAAAGTAGTTAAAGAGAATCGGCTTCATTTGATTGCTTCGGAGCCCTGGCGAGAATACTCACCGCGTTCACTAGAGAGCATGCTGGAGGAAGCCCAGCTCATCTTCGCTGGAAAATGTCCATAATTTTTCGGTATTTTGTCTATGGTCGACTTCCCCCTTACTGGATATAATTCAATAATGATAATCATTATCAATATATTTAATAGCGGGGTAGCGAAGGGAGCCATAACGAGTCATGAAGAAGAGAATAGCAATATGGAGTCTAATGATGATGCTGGCAATTGTATTGACAGCTTGCGGGGGCAACAATAAAGAGTCAGAGGCAGTGACCGGCACAACTGAAAATGCAGGTAACCAGGAAGCAGCGGCAACTGATAAGCCAGTTGCTGAGGAATCGAAGACGAAGATCGTCAAATACTTGGATCAAGAGTATGAGCTTCCAGCTAGTACGGAGAGAATCGTTATTACCGGTGCGGTAGAAGCGATGGAGGATTCGATTGTACTGGAAGTTAATCCAGTAGGAGCTATTACTTTCTCTGGTGTATTCCCTCCGATGTTCGCATCGATTACGGAAGGTACAGAGTCTGTTGGCGAGAAGATTGAGCCGAACTTTGAGAAAATACTGTCGCTTAAGCCAGATGTTATTCTAGCTTCAACAAAATTTAAACCCGAAGTCGTTGAGCAATTGCAAAAGATTGGTCCAACGATTCCATATTCTCATATCTCAACGAATTGGGAAGCTAATCTTTTGCTGTTAGGTGAGTTGACTGGCAAAAAAGACAAAGCTGCGGAAGTCATCGCCCAATACAAGAAGGATCTTGATGAAACGAAGTCTCAGCTTAGCGAGAAGCTGAAGGATAAGAAGGTTCTAGTTGCACGTGTTCGTGAGGGTGATCTCTATATCTATCCTGAAGCAGTCTATTTCAACCCAGTTATCTATGAAGAGCTAGGCATCGCTGCTCCGGAAGAGGTCAAAGCGGCAAAAGCACAAGAGCTGCTTTCGGTAGAGAAACTAGCGGAGATGAACCCGGACTATCTGTTCCTGCAATTCTCTCCTGATGAGAATAAAGATACTCCGAAAGCACTTGAGGATTTACAGAACGACCCGATTCTGAAAAACATCAATGCATTCAAGAATGGAGCGGCTTTCGTGAATGTTGTCGATCCGTTGGCGCAAGGCGGTACAGCTTATAGTAAAATCGAGTTCTTAAAAGCCATTATAGCTAACCTGAGCAAATAGAATTCCTAATAAGGCGTGTTGTAGATGCGATATAAAATGTCCCTGCCGGTGGTCATCCTTGTGATGGCCCCGGCAGCAGCTGTTCTCATCCTATTTCTTTCTGTGCTCTATGGAGCAAAAAACATAACTATCGATACGATATGGGAAGCCTTCGTTCGATTCGACGCAGATAGCGTAGATCATCAGATCATTATGTCTTCCCGTGTACCGCGAGTAATAGGTGCCATGCTTATCGGCGCCTTTCTTGCGGTTTCTGGTGCGCTTATGCAAGGCATGACAAGAAACTACTTAGCTTCCCCATCCATTATGGGGGTATCAGATGGTTCGGTTTTTGCTGTAACTTTATGTATGATTTTTTTGCCTAGCGTTCATTCGGTGGGATTGATCTTCGTGTCACTAATCGGTTCTGCCATTGGAGCTGGATTAGTATTCGGTATCGCTTGGCTTATTCCTAATGGGATGTCTCCGGTACGACTCGCCATTCTAGGAACCGTTATTGGTACGTTTCTAAGTGGTTTAGCGGAAGCGGCATCAGCCTATTTTCAAATCTCGCAGTCACTTAGCTTTTGGTACAATGCAAGGCTTCATCAGATGGACCCGGGTATGATCAAATTGATTATTCCGTTCGCAATCGTCGGGCTGGTTCTTGCACTCTGTTTGTCGAGGTCGATTACGGTATTATCATTGGGTGATGAAATTTCTGCAGGACTTGGACAGCGTACGAGATTCATTAAGCTGCTCACAATGCTGGCCGTCGTAATTCTGACAGGCGCATCGGTTGCGTTGGCAGGCAAAGTTGCATTCATTGGTTTGATTATCCCCCATATTGCTAGATTTCTAAGTGGAGTCGACTATCGTAAAATCATTCCGGTGTCCGCTGTTCTTGGCGGGCTGTTCCTAGCTCTATGCGACATTATTGCAAGGTTTATTAATTCTCCATTTGAGACCCCTGTGGGTGTCGTCACGGCATTATTTGGCGTGCCCTTCTTCCTGTATTTGATTAAGACGAGAGGGGGAGGCAAGCATGCGTAAAACATGGACTCTTCGTGTATGGACAGTGATCGTCTCCATTCTCGTTATCATTGCAATTGGCGTCTACCTCAGTCTGACCAACGGCTCATTCGACATGTCCATACTGGAAGTTGTGAAGACTCTTTTGCGAATCGATCCTTTGCCTGAGCATGATCTGGTCATCTTCGATTTCCGCTTGCCGCGAATCGTATTGGGCGGCTTAATTGGCTTCAGTCTGGGAATTGCTGGAGCAGTTATTCAAGGTGTAACGCGCAACCAGCTGGCTGATCCTGGCATACTCGGTATTAATGCCGGCGCCGGGATGATGGTTGTACTGTTTATGCTGCTCTTCCAAGTACAGCTGAATAGTACAGGATGGCTAGCGGTTATGACGATGCCTATGTTTGGGCTTGTTGGAGGCTTAACAGCTACTGCGATTATTTATTGGTTTGCGAAGCATAATGGAAAGCTGGATTCACAGCGGCTCATTCTTGTTGGTATCGCTATTTCATCAGGATTTGGTGCCATTACGATGTATGCCTCATTGAAGATGAATCCGAATGATTTCGAGATGGCTGTCGTCTGGCTCGCAGGCAGTAATCACAGTGCTAACTGGAAGTTTGTCGTTATGATGCTGCCTTGGTTGTTGGTACTAGTCCCTATTCTATGGTTTCGAGCACATATTTTGGATTTGTTTCAGCTAGAAGAGGGAAGCGTCAGCAGCCTAGGTGTATCGGTAGAGCGGGAGAAGAACATTCTGCTGATCTGCAGCATTGGGCTCGTCAGTGCAAGTGTATCTGTATCAGGGAGCATTGGCTTCGTAGGATTAATTGCACCGCATCTAGCCAGAAGATTAGTAGGCTTAAGACATAGAGCTATTCTTCCTGTCAGTGGTCTTGTTGGAACTGCCATGGTCGTTATAGGTGATTTTATCGGGAAAACGGTGTTCGCTCCAGCCGAGCTGGCGGTTGGTATTGTTATCTCAATTATTGGTGTACCTTATTTCGTTTATCTGCTAATCCGTATGAGAAGGTAAATAGGAAGATAAGGGAAGGGAGTTATTAAGTATGATTTATTTACATCAAATAACGATTGAAGGCAGATCTCTTACCATTTATTTGCCACCGTCTTATGACCGCATGAATGATCACTATCCGGTTGTTTATGTACAGGACAGCGGTGAATTATTCGATAACTGTATTAATCACTTGGAGCATCTGTATGCACAGAACTTGCTAACTGAGACGATTATGGTGGGCATTGAGCCTTCTAATCGCAATAACGAGTATACGCCATGGCCGGCACAAGCCTTGCTGGAGGGGCGTCCCGCATTTGCGGGGGAGGGTCGAGCCTACATCGATGAGCTGGCGGATGTATTGAAGCCGTACATCGATGAACATTACCGTACGAAGCCGACAAATGAGCACACGGCGATCATCGGCTGCTCATTCGGTGGATTAATCTCCTTATTCGGAGCTTATTGGCGGCCAGAGATTTTCGGGCGAATTGGGTTAATCTCTGCCTCCTTCTGGTACGAAGGTGTCATGGATTTCCTGCTCGAGCAGGGACCTCCTGCTGATCATCTTCGCCTATTCATGTCAGTAGGAAATTGCGAAGGCATCTACAAGACCAACCTTCAGAAAAATATGGTGCAGAACTCCCTGCAAGCCTATTCAATGTGGGTGAAGAATGGAATTCCATCAGAGCGACTCCAATTGGTCATCGAGGACGGCGGGACGCATGATGTACATCATATGACTAAACAATTTCCGGAAGCGCTGCGATGGTTATTCGGTGATGTTGGGGCTGTAAGTACTCATGACGCCATGGATGAAGAGACTATCGTAGTTGATTCCATTCCGGAACTGTCATTCGAATTTCCTGGTACGAAGCAATTAATCATGCATGCGCGTCGCAATGGTAGAGAATATCGGATTTTTGTATCATCACCGGCTTCACCGCCGCCGGAAGAAGGTTATCCGGTGCTTTATGCGCTTGACGGCAATGCAAGCTTCGCTTCGTTAACTGAGGCTATGCGCCTGTTCTCGCGCTCGCCGCATGGTATCGAGCCAGCTGTCGTCGTTAGTATTGGTTATGACTCGAATGAACCGATTGCAACGAATCAGCGTTTCTATGATTATACTGAGCAGGCAGATTCATCAGAGCTGCCGCCTCGACCGGATGGCACGGCATGGCCGGAGACGGGAGGAGCGGATCTGTTTCTAGCTTTCATAGAAGAGGAGCTGAAGCCAGCTATAGAGCGCCGATTCATCATTGACCGCAAGCGGCAAGCTCTGTTCGGTCATTCGCTCGGAGGGCTGTTTGTATTGCATGTGCTGTTCACTCAGCCAGCTTTATTCAATACATACATTGCGGGAAGTCCGTCTATTTGGTGGAAGAATAACAGCTTGCTGGAGCGCTGGCCGCAGCTTGAGGAAAAGCTGCAACGGTCGGAGCTGGATGCTAGACTGTTCATTGGTATCGGCTCAGAAGAGAAGCCGCATATGGTCCGTGATGCGGAGCAGCTATACACTCAGCTTCTACCCTTTAACGAGCAAGGTCTACAGCTTTCCTTTCGTAAGTTTGAAGGGGAAGGGCATCTGACGGTCATCCCTTCGCTTATTAGCAGTGCTCTCACTTTTTTCTTGCGGAAGGATAGGGCTTTCACATCATAGACTCTGATCCAGCTTTGTTGGGGAATAGATAGATGTAAGGGGTTGTCATAAGGTGTAATTGCCTTAGGATGACCCTTTTTTATTGTTGTTAATATGTTAAGCATGGTTGTAGTCCATATTAGTCTTTACCGCCGTACTCGGCTGGATGGTAGCCGAAGCAAATTTCATACCTTACCAAGTTTAAAATGGAAGCTCTCTGTAGTAGCGGAACGGCATTCCGCTATATCGTTCAATTAAGTAAAATCTCAGAAATAAAGGAAAGGCGTTCCGCTAAATTTGAGCGAGCTTGAAGTAAACAGCCTACAAGGCGATTTAGTGGAACGAGCATCCGCTAATGCGGGTGAATTTGTAGATAATTGATAATAGAGGAACCAGGTTCCGTTATACGCTGTCGATTGAGGTGAAAGCCTACGAGTGTTAATACAGCCATTTGCATGGAGTGAATACGAAAGCGTGGCAATACGACAGCAGCAAGAGCAACTTAAATGATAATAAAATGATGGTGATGATGACCCGAAATGTCATTATATACATGAATTGACACCATTAAATGTCGGAGATATGATTGAATTTAATCTGCATATCAACCAAGTCAGTCAGCACATGGATACTATAAGTTACAGGGAGTTGCTCAAGTGAATATGAAGCTGCAAGAATGGTTGGTAGAGGCAGATATTACAAGTATACAGGCTGCGTTGGAAGAGGGATTAATAACCTCAGAAGAAATAGTTGAAATCTATCTGGACCGCATTCATACCTATGATTTAAGAATGAATTCAATAGTAGAAATCAATCCCGACGCTATACAAATAGCGAGAGCATTGGATGCAGAACGCAAAGAACAAGGAAGCCGCGGACCGCTGCATGGTATTCCTATTTTTTTGAAAGATAACATAGATACAGGAGATCGAATGCATACAAGTGCCGGATCCATCGCGTTAGCGAACTCATTTGCTGCCGCGGATTCTTTCGCAGCAGCGAAGCTGCGTGCGGCTGGTGCTATTTTTCTAGGGAAAACGAATATGTCGGAATGGTCTAATTTCATGTCCAGCACAATGCCGGCAGGGTATAGCTCGCGAGGAGGGCTTGTTCTGAACCCTTATGGGGTGGAGTTGTTCGTTAGTGGTTCTAGCTCAGGCTCTGCTGCAGCAATAGCGGCTAATCTGGCTGTAGCATCGATCGGTACAGAAACGGCGGGATCGATTGTTGGTCCTGCATGTCAGAGTTTTCTCGTAGGCATCAAGCCGACAGTGGGGTTGGTTAGCCGAACGGGGGTTATCCCGATTTCTTGCAGCCAAGACACCCCGGGACCAATAGCTCGAACGGTTGCGGATGCCGCTATTATGCTAGGGGCGTTAACTGGAGTTGATGAGAAGGATAAGGCGACATTATCGAGTGAGCCGCATGCTTTAACTGACTATACGCCTTTTCTTGATACTACCTTTCTGCAACAGGCAAGAATCGGGGTGCCGAGATATTATTACGAGCATTTGGACGAAGAGAGGCTTGCGATAATGGAGGCAGCTATTGCTGCATTGAAAGCTGAAGGTGCCACTATTATTGATCCTGTTGCTCTACATGTAGAGCAGAATAATTGGAATAATGATGTCATTTGCTATGAATTTAAGCAGGGGCTTGATCATTACTTGTCCCAATTAGATGCTTCGGTACCGATTCACTCGTTGCAAGATTTGATCGCATTTAACAATCAGCATGCTGACACAGCATTGAAATACGGTCAGGACACTTTAATTCGATCAGCAGAAGTAAGCTTGACAGAAGAAACTTATCAGCAGAAAAAGCAGAGCTATAGTGAATTAGCACTTCAGCAAGGAATTGACTTTGTACTAGAACAATATAACTTAGATGCACTCCTATTACCCGGTGATGTGGATGGTATGTACATTGCAGCACGATTGGGCTATCCCTTGATTAACGTTCCGGCGGGATATTCCGAGACAGGGGTAATAGACGGGGATGGTGATTCGACTAAGGGTCCATTTGGTGTCATTTTTTCAGGTAAAGCTTATAGTGAGCCAACGTTGATTCGAATCGCTTACGGATTTGAACAAGCGACGAAGCATCGGTTCCCGCCGCAATTGGATTAAGAGTGCGTCGCGTTAATAATAGAAGAAACTGGCGGACTCATCGTTCTCTTAATTTGTTAATGAGCAGCAGGATTGCGCCTATAACCATCATTATAAGACCAATAATAAATATAAAGGCAGGTACAAGCGTAGCAAAGGGATTGCCCGATGCATATTGAATGTCAGAATAATAGCCCATCATTAAATTGCTGCTAGAACGGATAATCATCATATCCAAATAATCCTTCGATCTTCCTCCCAGCGTAATTTGTTTGGTTGTCACTTGTTTTAATGGGTCAACGTAGAAGATATTCCATGCTTTCTGGTTGGGGAAGGTTTGGACGATGGCGATGACATCCGTCTTCATAGATTCATTTCTGTGGTGGATTTTGAAAACATGTATCCAGGCGCCAAAACTAGTTGCTCCATGATCAGCGGCGCTCACAGTCATTGGTTCGGTAAGTGTCTCATTGTTTAGCAACACCTGAAGGGTGACTCTATTTTCTTGTCGTTCTTCGAGTACTTCGATGATATGATTACGCAGCTCTAATCGGTTCGTGACCATATCCTGATTAGTCACTTTATATTTCTTATCGAGTGAGCGATGGATTTGTTTTTCCTTATGGATCAGGTATAGAGGGTTATAAGTCGCGATGACAATCATTGTGCCAAGCACAAGCAGGACGATAGAGATTAGTTTTTTCATTCGGGAATCCACTCCTATATCCTTAATTGTTACTATGATGTATGTTTAACTATCTTCACCTTATACGAAGTTAAGTTTGTTAGGCAGTTCTATTTTTTATAGAACTATTTGCGATTATCCCTATAAAGCAATGCTATGAGCGGTCTAGATTAGACTCTCTTGGTATTGTTTTTTTGTTTTCTAATGAACTAGGCAGAAATTATTTATATAGGTCTAATGTATTAATTAAGTATACTTTTATCAAAGTATATTGATTTAAGAATACTTTTAAAATATATTATAGTCGAAGTTAAAATATTATTGATCGAGGAGGTTGTTTATGTCACGTGTGCGTGGAATATCAGCTATGGTTGTATTGGTCATGTTGCTTCAATTATTTCTTGTTGCTGCAGTCTCGGCTGGAGCCTATGATCCTGGGCTTCAGGAATCGGAACATGTTACAACAGGTGAAGATCTTTTTCCATCTCTAATCATTAATGATTTCAACACGGAGGTGGATGCATCAGCCTGGAAAGCAGGCGCAAATACGAAAGAGCTCAAATTTGTAACGAGCATCCTGAATGGACCAAATGGGCCTTATGAGGGTGCCGGAGCGTTAGAGCAGACTCCAGATGATGTGAAGGTGTATGAATGGCGGACGATTTATCGGGACTTTGATCAGCCGCTGGATCTTTCCTCTTATCGTTATTTAGCCTTTGCGGCTAATAGCTGGGGATGGCAGCCGGTCGACTATGTTCTAAAGATCAATTTATATAGCGGTGACGATGTTTTTGAAAGCGTTGCCATGATTCGTCCGGACAGCTGGAAACGAGTGTTCATCAAGCTGGATGAATGGGCTGGACGCAATGCCGTGACGAAGATGGAAATCTCTTTTATGCAAAACTATGATCTTGCTGAAACAGCACCTGGTCAACCAGGCTATGACTATTGGAATGGTCACTTCCAGATCGATTATATTAGCGCAACGAATGCAATTGACTTCAGCTTTAATGCTGAGGGAGAAACGGAAGGCTTTACTGCTTCGACTGGAACGGTGGGAGCAACAGGCGGAGAGCTGGTCTATGAATGGGACGGACAGGCTCTGCTAGAGTCACCGGCATTAATGCTCGACACAGCTAAACGCAATGGCTTGTCGTTGAGCATGACGAATGGTTCAGGCGCCTCAGAGGTTCTCATACAGTGGCGAACGGGGGATGGCATTTGGAGCGAAGACAATATGAAACGCTTCAGCATTCCGACGGAAGGGACATTTACGAAGGACTTTAACTTCTCAGATCAGACAGGCTGGAATGGGCAGATTACAGCATTTCGAATCATTCCGCAAGCTGCTTCAGGAACATTGAAGGTAGATCAAATACGCTTTAAGCAATTTGCTCAGCTGGAGAAGCCTTACGATGGAAAGGCACAAGCGCGTATTGAAGGCGAAGGACTAGTGATCGACGGTACGTTGAATCAGGCATTCGTAGAGGCCCATCCTTCGGAGCAGCTATACTTGCTTGAATTAGCTACTTATGAGGATGCAAAGTCGGTGCTTGGGGCGAAGACACCGATCGCCGAAGCTAATCTTGCACAATCATTCCGGTTCGAAATTGGGTTAACCGATGCTGAACGCAGTCGGCTTTACTCTAAGTTCGTCGTTGCGGCTCGTACAGCCGAGGGCGAATATATAGCCATTGATGCCCCTCAGTACGTAATCAATGCAGAGGTGATAGCTGGCAACACAGAGCCATTCCCGCAAGCACAGAGCATTAAGGGACTTCAGGTGCAAATGACTGGAGATGCCCAGGAGCTTGGCATTAGCCACGCAGCACTGAACGTTGCCTATAACGAGCTTATGTACAAAGCTAATAATCACCCTGACAATACGATCGCTTATGAGATCGAGGGTGAGACCTATTACTTCCGCAAGGATAGGATTGAACGGATGGATAACGAGATTAAGAGCATGTCTGATAATGGCATACTCGTATCACTCATCCTGATCATGTATAACACAAAGGATCCCGAAACAGCGAATGAATATTTAATCCACCCAGATTCGGAGCCGGGCGGTACGGTATATGCCTTGAACACAGCCAATGAGACTGGCGTTAAGTATGTTAAGGCAGCTACCAAATTCATGGCCGAACGGTATTCAATGGCGAATGAGCAATACGGGCGAGCGGTTAATTACATTGTTGGGAATGAGATTGGACAGAACAAAGTATGGAACAACATGGGACCACAAACGGTTGATACCTATGTTCGCGAGTATGCACAGACGCTTCGTCTAGTTGATACGATCGTGAAGTCGGAGTATGCCAATGCGAGAACCTATGTGTCATTGGATCACTTCTGGAATGAGAACCTTGAAGGTGATTCCATGTGGAAATATGATAACAAGGTCATTGTGGATCGTCTTACCCAGTTGACAGGTGCGGAAGGGAACTTCGCATGGAATCTCGCATTCCATCCTTATCCAGAAGATCTATTTGATCCGCGGTTCTGGAATGATACAACGGCAACGCAATCTTTTGATACCAAACGCATTACCTTTAAGAATCTAGAAGTGCTCGTAGATTACATGAAGCAATCTGACTATTTATTTGATGGTGCAATGCGCCGCATTATTTTATCCGAGCAAGGCTTCCACAGCTTGAGCAACTCTGTCGCTGACCAAGAGATTCAGGCAGCAGCTTACGCTTATGCCTATTACAAGGTTAAATTCTTGGATGGCATTGATAATTTTATTCTGCACCGTCACGTTGATCATGGACAAGAAGGAGGTTTGAATCTCGGTCTATGGACACATACACCAAATTCAGTTATCGTTCCTGATCAACATAAGGCTAGTTATGATGTATTCAAATATATCGATACTAGCCGATCGCTTGAGGAAACGGAATTCGCCAAAGCGATCATCGGCATTAATGATTGGAAAGAGGTTATTCCGAATTTCGACCCTTCCAAGCTAAATGATCGGGCGGAGCCTGTTTTGAATGGATTGGATTTTATCCGGGAAACAGATAAAAGCATTAATGAGGGCAGCTTTGAATCCAGTACAGATGGCTATGAGGCATCTGATGAAGTCAGCTCTGTAGCCAATGCTACTGGTGATGCTTTCAAAGGAACAGGCTTCCTGAAGGCTGCAATAAACAGTTCTTTCGGCATAAATTGGGCTGGTGTGCAGAAGACCTATGATCAGCCAATCGATGTGAAGAAGACACCTTATTTCACAGCAGCGCTCAAGCTTCCTAATGCGAATCCGGAAAAGGACTACTATGCCAAATTTATTGTTTATAGCGGATTCGAAAGTGTAGAGGGAATAGCGAAGCTTGATCCGACTGCTGGCTGGCAGCAGCTAGCGCTTCCGTTAGATAAATGGAAAGGCGCTAGATCAGTCGACCGGATCAAAATCTGGGTGCAAACAGAAGGCGGCGACCCTTGGAAGGGTGAGCTGCATATTGACGAGGCAGCTTTTGCTAAGAAGGTAACGAAGGATAAAGATTATCTCAACCTCGAGGTTACTGCGAACCAGCAATCCCAGAAGCTAGAAGTCGGCTCACAGATTTCTGTGACCGTAACGAACAATAGCTCTGACAAGCTTAATAAGAAGCTCAAAGTGGAAACAAGCCAGGAGCTTCAATTCTCTCCAAGCAGTATTTCACTAGATGGTCTTAAAACAGGACAAAGCAAGACGGTTACCCTGAAAGTTACGAAATATATTCCGAATGATGGGGTAGAGCCTAAGGTAACGCTGAAGTATGAATCGAGAAGCTTCCCGTTTCCTCTGCAAGACAAAGATCCTGTAGTAGAACCTAGTGGTACGTTGTATAGCTTCGAGGATGGAGTGCAAGGCTGGACAGCAGGGGGAAATGTGGCAAGTGTCTCGGCTGCTCAATCCTTCGCTAATGGACCAACTACGCCCAATGAAGGCAGTTATGTACTAGCGGCTGTATCACAGCCTGCTGCAGCAGATGCTTGGAAGACATTGACGGTAACCGCTTCTGCACCGGTTGATCTAACTGCTTCGCCTGTGTTCTATTATCATATTAATTCTTATGGGGGAGTGCCTAACGCGACCTACGAGACAAAAGTGGTGCTCAAAAGCGGGACAGAAGCTTTTACACATACCGCAGCTATGTCGCCAGATCAGTGGAATAAGATTGCAGTCGATACCTCGGAATGGGCACATCGTGGGTCGATCACTGGTATTGAGATTTCATTCCGTGCCGTAGGCAATGCGATGGCATGGGCTCCGCAATTCCAGATTGATAACATTGGCAGTGAGTAATAAAATGGGCAGCGGTATTCTGCGGTTTATTCGCAGAATACCGCTGCAATTATAATACTGAGAGGACAAATGAAGATGAATATATTCCCTAGAAAGAGATGGATGCCAGGGTTGGTGATTGCTAGTTTACTGGTGACACTGTTTCCAGCAGCTCATCAGACGGATATAGTTCAGGCTGCAAGCTCGGTAGCATCAACAAGAATCCATACGATTAATCATGCAACAGGCTCAATAAAGTTTGATCCGAACTTTGGCGGCTCCATTGTTAGTGCCACTAAGAATGGTAATGAACTGGTAGACAACGTAGATTATGGACGTCTCTGGCAGATGGCATTAGGTATTGAGAATGATCCAACGCAAGCGAGCTCTAATGGAATCCAGCAGAATCGTATCTATGTACCAGGGCAAGAGTTTTCTCAAATCTATCAGTATTACGGGCAAGAGCTGGTTGCCTCAACGACGCAATACAAGGTTCGACTGAAAGCTCCGCTGTGGATTTCCACAACGAATCAATTAGGTGATCAAGAGCTGCGTTGGACGGGGAATTTCACCAATCCCTCGTTCCATGTATTCAAATCGGCAGGGCATACGACCGTATGGCCGCAAAATGTGCAGAATGGCACCAACTATCAATTTTATGGAGGGCGTGTTGCTGCCAAAATCAACGTTAAAATAACGAGCGATGGAGGCAATGCGACGAATTGGTCAGGACTGCAGTTCAGACAAAGCAATGCGACTGATTCGGTATCGAACAGTGGATATTTAGCATTGTTGAGAGCGAACGGGACTTTACAGCTATTGAAGGGGGCAACCTTGCTTGGGTCTTACAATTTAGGCAAGAGTGCTGTTAATACCGACTATCAATTGGAAGTGAGAACAGAAGGCTCGAATTTGCAGGTGTGGCTGGATGATGTAAAGCGAATTGAAGTGAATGATAGTACGTATAGCGGTAATTATGCTGCCTTTGCTAATTTTGGAACGGATGTAACTTGGCAAAACATTGCTTTTTACGATACGGGAATCGAATTAGAATGGACGGTCACTTACAACGCTGCAACGAACAGATTTACGATGAATAGCAAAGTATATAACCTCTCGAGTGTAGCCCGTCCGATTCAAGGCGATTTTGTTCAGTTGCCAGTATTTTTTATGAATAGACCTTCAGATGCTAGTCTGAATGATATTTACTACCGTACGACCGCAACCGGTTCTTGGACAAAATATTTGGGAGCTGACCGGCATTGGGGAGTATCACCAAGTAGTTCAAATTACGCTTATGAGCTGCTGATCGGTAATGATGATCCTGTGAACGGATATGCATTAGTACTTAGAACGACGGCAACCGGTGCAACGGATCAATACAGACTGTTTAATCAAACAGGGAGCAATATATTTGGCATAGCTATGCAGAAGGATGTTGATGCAGGAACATACGAGGCGGTGTTGGGAGCATCGGCTTCACCAGCAAGGGATATAACAACCGAATTTTATATTCATTAATCTCTCTGGCAGCATGCATACTGTGACAGGCAACGAAAAGGACTGGCTGCACCTAGATTAGGGCAGGCTGTCCTTTTTTTTAATACGAGTATATTTAGTTGAAATTAATTCAAATTAAGTATATTATGAATTTAGTAAAGAATACTTTATTGAATGAAAAATAGAGCTAAAAATAGTAGCTTAATTCATGAATTGTAGAACTGTTGTTATAAGAAGTGAGCTTGCATCTAAATTGAGGGGAGGAAATCAAGATGTACGATAGAGATGATCTCCATTTAGTCGATCATTGGGGAGGGATTGACGGTCTTGGAAGAGAGCTTCCGTCAAGGGAGGAAGCAGGCCCGGTACGACCTGAACGTTACGTAGGTCTATTTTATTTTCTTTGGTTGGGACAGCATGGGACATCAGGTCCATATGACAACACCCATATTATTACTAATTGGCCAGAGGCTGTACATGACCCGGAACATCCGGCTTGGGGTCCTCCGAGCTCATTTCACTTTTGGGGTGAACCCTTGTATGGCTATTATTTAAATGATGATGCATGGGTACTTCGCAAACATGTACAAATGCTGACAAGTTCTGGTGTGGACTTTGTTGTGTTTGATACTACGAATCAAGTCATTTACAAGGAAGTCTATGATGTCTTGTTTCAGATCATGGATGAAATTCAAAGCCAGGGTTTCAAAGTGCCACAGTTTGTTTTTTACACCAATACGGAATCGGGCAAGACCGTCTCGGAAATTTATGAGGATATTTATAAGCCAGGACGTTACGAGCACTTATGGTTTCGATGGAAAGGAAAACCTCTAATCATCGGCAATCCTGATGAATGTGACGAGGAGCAACAGCAATTTTTTACATTCCGTTTGAATCAATGGCCTAATGAAGGCGCGAAGACGAATGGTTTCCCATGGATTGAATTTCAACGTCCACAACGTGTTTTTTATAACGATGAGGATCAGAAGGAAATCATTAATGTCTCTGTCGCACAGCATCCAAGCGTCGCAATGAGCGATACGCCTTTTTACGGGTATGGTGATAATTGGGGCAGAGATTATCATGAAGGAATGGAGTCAGTGGAAGCTGGCGCATCAATGGATACGATAAATAAAGGGATGAATATTGCAGAGCAGTGGGAGTTCGCGCTTAAGGAAGACCCACAGATTGTATTCGTCACAGGGTGGAATGAATGGATCGCTATGCGGTTACCGGGAACTGAGGAACGTCCTGTGTTGTTCGTTGATCAAGCGACGTTGAACTTTAGTAGAGACATCGAGCCTATGAAAGGCGGGTATGGTGATCATTACTACATGCAATTAATCAGTTATATTCGTCGCTTTAAGGGAATGTCTGAGCAAGGCAACAGCAGCTTTCAATTGGAAAAGCCAATCTTGATGTCACCTGATTTCAGCGTATGGCAGCAAGTTACTCAGCAGTATCGAGATTTTGCTGGCGACACAGTGCCTCGTGATCATCCGGGCTATGGAGATCTTCATTATACGAATGATACGGGGAGAAATGACTTTGTAACACTAAAAGCCGCACATACCGAGGAAAGTATCTACTTTTATGCACAAACGAAGGAACCAATTTCACCATTCACGGATCGGCACTGGATGATGCTTCTAATCCGTGTTAGAACGGAGAGCAGCAAGGGATGGGAAGGCTATCAATATATCATTAATAGGAATGTTACAAGTGAATCAACAACTCGGCTGGAGCGGAGCACAGGCGGTTGGAATTGGCAGCCAATAGGAGAATTGCAGTACGCTTGCAAAGGCAATGAATTGCATCTTGAGCTTCCACGCAATTTACTTGGAATGGATGAGACGACCGAGGGACTTTGGTTAGAGTTCAAGTGGGTAGATCATATGCAGAATGATGGTGAAATCACAGATTTCTTTCAATATGGCGATGCAGCGCCCGAAGGAAGATTGAACTATATATATAAACTTGTGAAATAAACAAAGAGTCAGTTAACAACTAATCTTTATGCTTAATTACGGGGGGGACGTCATGATACAGGAAAGCTGGCAGGCGGAGTGGATCTGGGCAGCAGGAACCGCTCTCGATAACAATGTTTATGTAGAAGCTCGTAAAAGTTTTGATATACACTCGTCAGTCAACCAAGCGAAGCTCAAAGTTTCGGCTAATCAGTTCTATAAGTTATATGTAAATGGTGTTGAGATTGGGAGGGGACCGACTCCTGCGGATATTTCCTGGATTTCATTCGATACGTATGACGTATCCGATTTATTGCGAGAGGGAAGCAATGTGATAGCTGTTCTCGCACATAACTTCGGCAAGGATATGATTGTAACGGGGCAATTACAAGGGCCTGGCGGTGTTATTTGTCAGCTAGACTTATATGAGGAAGGTACGGTGGCAGGCAGCGGCATACGGACAATTGCGAGTGGTTCGGATTGGAAATGCAGACGTTCACCGCGTTGGAAGCCGGAAGTAAGCCGTCTCCATTATTGGGGAGGATATCGTGAAATAGTGGATCTCTCCCAAGAGGATGGATGGGAACAATTGGGTTATGAGGATAGTTCATGGCCAATGGCTTCTGTACTTGCAAAAGCGGAGCAAGCCGATTCACCATGGCCGAGGCTGATGCCGCGAGAAATTCCTTTCCTAAAGGAGACACTTGTTTCGCCTGTTTCCGTTGTGTCCTCTGAGCCTTTTACGGGGGCGATACGATCACCGGAGGCGCCGCTGTCATCAGTTGGGTCAGTCATGATCGATGCGTCAGTACCGGGTTCTTTTCCGCAAATTACTTATGACTTTGGAGCGGAGATTGTAGGTTATCCGGAACTGGAAGTGTTCGCAGAAGAAGGCGGCGTTTTGCAATTATTTTATGGAGAATCACTGGAAATAGCATTGATGGACACTTACCTTCTTCGCAAAGGAAATAATCGGCTGTCTCCGTTCGGGAGAAGGGCGTTTCGTTATATGAAAGTTGCTGTGATGGCTACGCCTATTCCGATTGAAGTGAGAAGCTTGCAAGTACGGTTCGTTCATTATCCATTCGTTGACAGGGGCAGCTTCCGTTGCAGTGATGAAAGACTGAACCAAATTTGGGAGACGGGTCGTTATACGACAATCGTCAACAGTCAGAATCATTTTGAAGATTGTCCGCACCGCGAGGGAGCGTTATGGGTAGCTGACTCGGTAGTCATGGCCAAAGTAGTCTATCAAACTTTCGATGACCCAGCGCTCGTTCGCAAGTCATTATTGCAAGCAGCACGAATTCAAAATGAGGACGGTTCTATACCGGGAACGGGTCCGCAGCATAATTCATTCCTGTTGCCTGATTTTTGTGCACATTGGCTCTTTGGTGTATGGGAGTATTACACCTATACCAAGGACATGAGCTTTCTGCATGAGGTATGGCCGTATGTGAATAGGCTCGTTGATTGGTTTGCTGAACAGGAGGATGCATCGGGATTGTTCGCAAGTGCGGATCGCGAAGGCTGGTGGTGTTTCATCGACTGGTCAGATGATATTGAACGGAAAGATCGCGTGACAGCTATATCCTGCTTCTATTATAAGTTTCTGACTACATCTGCTTTAATGGCTGAAGAGCTGGGTGAAAACGAGGCTGGCGCAGCTTTCGGGGCGAAAGCGATCACCCTGCGTGAAGCCATTCGCAATCTGCTTCGAGTACCAGATACAACAATCTATGCGGACTGTCTAACTCATGAAGGCTTATCTACAAGTGTGACGGCACAGACCAATTTCGCTGCGGCGTGGTCGGGCATCATGGATGAGACAGAAGTGGAGGCCTTTATTCAGGACTATTATTTGCAGGAAAGATTGCCTCGGATTCGCGGAGCATTCTTTTACCATATCGTATTAGAGACGTTATTCCGTTACGGATTCGCGGAAGCGGCTATTACTCAAATTCGTGATTATTGGGGCTCCATGCTGGATAGAGGGGCTACAACTTGGTGGGAAACATTCGATCCATCCCTGCCATTCGTTACAACGCCCAGCCCTTATTTAGGTCATACACCTACCTATTTGCGGGACTCCATTCCTGTTAGTTTATGTCATGGGTGGGGAGCATCGCCTACGTATTTGTTAAGTGAGCAATTGCTTGGTGTTGATGTAACTGAGCTTGGTGTTGGATCTGTTATTCTGCAGCCGACAGCCGTAACAGGCATTGAATGGGCGGAAGGTAATATTCCAACTCGCCAAGGTGATATACATGCCGAGTGGAAGCTTGATAAGGACGGCGTGATCAATTACGCTGCGACCTTGCCGAAGGGAATGATGTGGACAGCAATTGGACTAGAGGAATTGTCAGTAGTAACGGATGATGAGAGAGTTAGAGTTACTGGTATTGTAGCTGCAATTAAACGAGTGGAATGCTTGAATTAAACACGCATATGAATGGGAGGTAATTGTACCCATAATTGCAAAGGCAGTGCCTGACCGCTTCGGTCTAGCGCTGCCTTTTATCTTGCTTAAACCCTCACATTAAAGTATACTTAACTCAATTAAGTAAGGAGTGATGGTTTGATGGATATCGATAAGACGGACAAGACTCCGATGTATCAATATATAATGAATGACATTAAACGCAAGATTAGTGCAGGAGAGCTTAAACCGCATGATCCTCTTCCGACTCAAATTGAGCTGGCGAAGGAGTATAATACGAGCGAAATTACTTCCCGAAGGGCATTATCCGATCTTGTGCAGGAGGGTTTTGTTTACCGGGTTCGGGGCAAGGGGAGCTTCGTTAGTGAGAACCCGACTTCCGCTGGAACGCAGAAGATTCGTACGATTTATTTCGCACATCGCAACTATGAAGTGAACACATTTAACCATCCGTTCTTTACAGATATGTTTGAAGGCATTAAGCAAATATGTGATGAGAATGAGATCGCGTTCTATATATGGGATATGGGTGAAAATTACGAGCTTCCGAACGATCCCCATGCCGGTATTATCTTGTTGACTATGAGTGACGGGTTCGATTTGACACGGCTTACAGCCTGGCAGGAAGAGAATCGACGTATTTTAACGGTTCACTTCTATTACCCGCATTTGGGTATACCTTATGTTATCGTGGATAATCTTACAGGAGGGTATCTGGCTACTCAGCATTTGCTGTCTCTTGGGCACAAGAGAATTGGTGTTATATTGACCGGCAGCTCTATAGTGGATTTAAACCAAGAGTTTTCTCTAAGGCTGCAAGGTTATCGTCTTGCCTTGTCACAGCATCAGATACAATTCGATTCTGATCTTATTGCCGTTATGGATGGAGTTGATGAACGAGTATTGATGGGAGAAGACGGTTTCAGAGCGTTAATGGCGCTTCCGGACCCGCCTACAGCTGTATTTGCCACAAGTGATTACAAAGCGATTGGCGCTATGAATGGTGCTAGAAGCTTGGGTATGAAAATTCCTGAAGAGATTAGTATTATAGGCTTTGATGATGTGAAGACGAGTGAGTATTCTTACCCAAGACTTTCGACTATTAACCAGAATACGAGAAAGCTAGGCGAACGCGCCGCAGAGATTCTCTTGTTCGATCTTAAGGATGGCGAGAATAGATTGGTGAAGGATGAGATCGTTCCTACACTCGTGTTGAGAGACAGTACAGCTCCGATTTCTACCAAGCAAAAAGGCAAGTAAAACAGTGAATAGGCAGGGCTCCCTAATATACGGGAGCTTTTTTTGAATAGAAATAACGAAAAGCTAAATGATCCCCAAGCATGCATCTATTACTGAAAAAGGTGTTGCAAAAATCTCTCTGTAATAGTATACTTTGTAGTGTAAAGTATACGAATTAAATAGATCTATACTTTGCGACGAAGCGCCGCATTTTTTAGAACCAGCATGGAAGCGCTTAATTTCCAAAAAAAATAAGGGCAAGGGGAGACTAACATGATCAAAAGAAAAGGATTTGCCATTCTCTTGAGCATCGTAATGCTGCTGTCCATATTGACGGCTTGCGCCAAAGATGATTCATCAGGGAAAGGGAACAATGCCGCTGCAACCAAAGCGCCAGCCGACACAGAAACCCCGGCAGGTACCGATGCGCCAGCATCCACGTTGACCGGTAACATTAACGTTTCCTTAATGAATGCTTCGTCCTCAGTCTGGAATGCGGTTGCTGATGCTTATATGGCAAAAAATCCAGGTGTCAAGGTGAATGTGGATAATAAACCGCCTGATGGCTACAAAGAGTGGTTGACGGCTCAATTCGCAGCAGGTGAACCAAGTGTGGACATTGTGAATAATAACGAAGTAGGCGGATTAGTGAATGACGGCAAATTCGCAAATTACTATCCATACTTTGATAAAACGAATAATTACACAGGCAAGCCTTGGAGTGAAAGCTTTGATCTCAAAGCTATGGGCATTAACTTGGAAGGGGTAAGCACAGAGGATACTCTCTTCAACCTTAACTTCGAATCTGTACAAATTGTATGGATATATAATAAAGAGATCTTCCAAAAGGTAGGCATTACTGAACCGCCTAAAACGTTCGATGAGTTGATCGCTGCCTTCAAAAAAGCGAAAGAAGCGGGTTTCACACCGCTAGCTCTTGCAGGCGATGCCAAATCGATGTGGAGCGGTCAAGCAGGTTGGTTGGTTCGTATCTATGCTGACCAATATTTGCGGGATTATATTAATGTAATTCGTTCCCAGGAACAAGACTACTCATTCGTGCCTGGTATAGATGATGCCTATAAGTATGATCTAACTGATCCTTTTAATGACTCAAACAGCAATGTTACGAAAAACGAAATGAGACTATGGAAAGCGATTAAAGATAAAGAAGGTCCATTCAAAATCGCTGGAAATCCACAATGGAAAGCTTATTCAGAGAACTTGAAAACATTGTTCAGCTATGTTCCTGAGGGCTTCTTCGGTGTTAAAGAGGAGCAAGCTTATAACCTCTTCTTAACTGGAAAGGCAGCAACAATGGTAGGTACGCCGGGATCTTACTGGCAATTGCCTAAAGACTTTGCTGATGAGGCGAAGACGGGGGCAAAAGGCGGCGTGAAGCCGTTTGAGTATGGATTCTTCAATATGCCATCTATGGAAGGCGCAGAGGTAATGGCGCCTGCTCGTACTATTCAAATTCCGGTTGGCTTCTACGGTATCGTGAATAAGGATGCGAAACAAAATGAGTTGAATATGGACTTCATGATGTATTTAACTAGTCCTGAAGGTTACCTCGTATATGCAGAGGCTACGCAGAATAGTAAGGATGCAGCTCTGTCTGGTGCGCCAGCTCTTAAAGACATTGTGCTTCCTGATGAAATGAAATCTGCTTTCGCTGACTTTGAACCAATTGGTAATACTGAGGGTTACAACAGTGCAGCTAACAATCTTGCTCGTGGAATGTGGGATCATCAGCCATCCATTCAAGATTGGGTAGGATTAGTTCAACGCTTCTTCGCTGGTCAAGTAACAACGGATCAATATTTGGAGCAGCTCCAAGCTAATATTGATAAGTATATGGAACCTGCTATGAAGGAAATGAAACGAGAATTGGTCGACATAGAGAACCCAGAACGCAGACCGCCAGAACGTTAATGCGCTAGCTCCAATCTGCACAGGCGACCAGCCTGTGCAGATTGACCATTATGAATAAGAAAATGGCATTTGCCGTCACAAGGACGGAAAGAAAGGGAGGACCATCATGAGAAAAAGCGCATGGATGTTTTTGGCATTACTACTGCTGCTAGGCGTTATCCCGCAGGCTGCTTTGGCTAAAGACAATTGGTCCATCGAAGGAGCAGGGAATATTACCTCCATATCTGTAGCGGAGGATGGCAAGCGTCTGGCAATTGGTACGCACAGTAATCAAGCTTTAATGTATGATGCAGATGGAAACCAACTATTTGAAGTGAAAACAGGCAATGTTGTCACCGGAGTTGAACTGCTGACTAACGGAAATTTATTCATCTCTTCAGATGACCGTCATCTATACTCCTATGACCAAGACGGTGTACAGCTGTGGGATATCGATATGAAGAGACAAGTCAAGAGCATCTCTGCTTCACTGGATGGTAATGTTTTTGCATTGGTTGCCCAGCGTTCCGATCAGCTGCTATTCATCGATGCAGCTACTGGTGAACAGAATGATGCGATTAAGATCGGAACGACAATGAAATATGTAAAGGTATCTCCGAACGGGAAATGGATTGCCGTTGCTGCAACGGATCAATATGCTTACCTCATTAATGAGAATAAAGAAATTGTTTATAAAGCAGCTGCAAGTGACCAAATTCAAGGTATTGCCGTGTCTGATGAGGGCGTTATGGCCATCGGAACGAAATCGAGTACGGTAGAATTATTTAATCAAGAAGGAAAAGCAAGCGGTATCATACAAACGAGGGATATCGTAACAGATGTGAGCTTTTCTAGAGATGGAGCAAGTGTTGGTGCTTCGGATTTATCTGGTTACTTCTATATCTTTGATCAGAAAGGCAAGAAGCTATGGGAAAGCAAGGTAAGTGTCGAGGGTCGGCAAGTTGAATTTGACAATGAAGGCAAGACTTTATATACAGGTGCGGGTAAAGGCGCTGTTTACAAGTTTGATGTAGGTAGTGTAGTTGAGGCAGCTAAAGGCAAGGCAAGGGTAACTATGATACTGTGGGCTATTGGGTCACTTGTCCTATTTGCAGGTTTGCTCTCTCTATTGTTGTATATGAAAAAAAGAAATCGTTTGGGTATCTTTCGATCCATCTGGCGTTCCAAATGGGTGTATCTCGGTCTTGCACCTACGTTTCTTCTTCTATTCATCTTTCAATATTACCCAGCATTCTCGGGACTGATTCATTCCTTCTATGACTGGCAGCCAGGAGGAAGGACAACCTTCGTCGGCTTAGATAACTTTGAACGAATGATCCATGATCCATACGTAACGAAAGGGATATGGAATCTAATACTGCTCATCATAACGGGATTAATTAAAACGCTAATTCCTCCGCTGATCGCTGCGGAGTTAATCTATCACTTGAAGAGCAAGAGGCTGCAGTACGGCTTCCGTACCGCATTTACGGCATCGATGGTTATACCAGGTGTTGCGATGCTGTTAATTTGGCAAAATTTCTATGATCCTAATGTAGGCTTATTCAACAACCTACTGCAAGTCATTGGACTAGGCTCATGGGCGCATGGTTGGCTTGGTGATCCGAACACCGCATTATGGTCCATTATCTTCATGGGCTTCCCGTTTATTGGTATCCTTCAGTTGCTTGTTTTCTATGCAGGCCTACTGTCGATCTCAGGGGAGCTAATTGAATCAGCTAAGATTGACGGAGCAGGCTTGCCACGGATTATACGGTCTATACATTTGCCGCTTCTTACGGGTCAGTTCAAATTTTTGCTCATCTTAGCACTGATTGGCATCATTCAAGACTTTAACGGTATTCTGATTGTTACAGGCGGAGGTCCAATGGATTCAACCTATGTGCCTGCCTTGCAAATGTACTATGCCGCTACTAAATTCAATGATCTTGGCTATGCATCAGCGCTTGGTGTAAGCATGTTCTTGGTTGTTCTGGTCATTACGGTCATCAACATGAAATTTATTAAAACTTCGAATGATTAAGGAGGGACACAACCATGATCGCCAGTCAGGATGCGAAGTCATTGAAGGTCGGAGCCAAGGTTAAGAACAAGGGTCTATTCAAAGGGAACATTAGCATCAATCAAATTATCATCGTCATACTGCTGGGACTGCTCGTTGTCCTGATGCTAGTTCCAATTCTGTTCATGGTAGTTAGCTCACTGAAGAGCAATGCTCAAATTCTAGGAAACTTCTGGGGACTTCCTTCGCCTGCCAAATGGGCGAATTATAGTGAAGCTTTCAATAGTATTTGGCGTTATATTATCAATACATTGGTCTATGCGGTAGCTGCAAGCTTCCTAGTTATGCTTCTATCCGCCATATCCGGTTATATCTTTGCCAAGAAAGAGTTTCCCAGCAAAGAAATGCTGTTTCTCATGATGCTGGCTATTATGATGATTCCAGGCATTCTAACCTTGATTCCTTCTTACGTGCTGTATGAGAGTATGAATCTGACGAACACGCCGTGGGTTATTATTATTGCCGCTGCTGCCGGCGGGCAAGTATTCGGTACGTTCCTATGCCGGAGCTATATGTCTGGTTTGCCAGGTGAACTGTTTGAAGCGGCGCGTATTGATGGAGCAGCAGAAATGCGTGTATTCTTCCAAATCGTTCTGCCGCTTTCCCTGCCAATCTTGGCTACCTTATTCATTATGCAGTCTGTAGGCGTGTACAACGACTATATTTGGCCGTTGCTGACGATTCAAGACAGCAGTATTCAAATGATCTCAGTAGGGCTGACACAATTCACGAAGCAATTCGGCGTTACCGATATGGGCACTAAATTCGCAGCCTATGGCATCTCTTCCATACCACTTGTTCTAATCTTCTCCTTTGGGATGAAATATTATATTCAAGGAATGACGCAGGGCGCTTTGAAAATGTAACTGTAACTGTATATAACGAATCGCCGGGGTAACGGAATCTCGGCGGTTTTTGTTTCGGAACGGAATTGATCGAGATGAATGAAGGGTGGAATAATCAATGTTCGATAAATTACAGATGCTTCCGCAATGGATATGGCATGGTGATCGCGAGAAGATGAGCAAGGTAGAATTAGTGAAATCATTCGTGCTTGAATCCGCTGCAGATAATGTAGAGTTTCGAATTGCGCTAACCGGAGCAGTTGAGGTGGAATTGGACGGCAACGTCGTTGGCATAATGGAAGAAAGTGCAGCTAATATTTGCGCATTTCATCGGATACTATCGTTCCCGATGAGGCTTGAGGCTGGTGAACATACACTGCGTCTACGAATTATATGCAAGAATATCATTCCAGTAGTGCCGATCAATATTCATCTTCAGGGACGACAAGCTGGTTGTATCGCATTTATGAAGGCTGATCATTATTGGCTTTGCACAGACGAATCATGGTTTGCGAATGATGAACCAGCAGCTAGCGTCTGCTTGCTCGGTGAGGAGCCTTACGGTGATTTGGAAGACGGACCGGAATGGTTCGTAGCAGGTGGTTTTAAAGATATAGCTGCTTCTCCACTGAAGGGTGTCTCTCTATTGTCGGTTAATGAGGCTGAGGCACAAGTACGTAACAATCAAGTTCTGATCAGCGGAAGCGGGAAAGGGACTGTTAGTATTCCAGCTCCGATTCGCAATGAATTTCATATTTTCTACCATGTTCGTAAACAGACGGAATGGCGTGATAGGAACATTTTTATACGTGAGATGAACTTGTCGGACATGCCCGTTTGTGTACTGGATTTGGATAAAGAATATAATATGCGCTTTCACCTTAAGAATCTGTCTAATACATCACTTACGATAGTTTGGAATGGTGCGGAATCGCTCCAGGAGCTTGAGAATTATGAAGGATTAATTACAGAAACGATTCAGCTTGAGGCAGGTGGAGTCCACACTGCCCTTCCGCAAGGTCTTCGTTACTTCCGTATGTATGTGCTGGCGGAGGAAGGATTTCCATTCGAATTGGAATGGCAGGGGGAAGAAGTAGGAGTACCGTTAAATCAAGCAGGGGCGCTTCGGACAGATTCAGCGCTTCTTAACCAAATCTTCGATATCTCCTTGCATACGAATCGGGTATGCCATCAGATTGGATTATGGGATGGGATTAAGAGAGATCGGTTGAACTGGACCTATGATTTTTATCTAGCTGCCAAAGCCGATTATGTGTTGTGGGATGATCTCTCCGTGCTTCGTCGTTCCATTGTGGAGCTTGGGCAAGGGACGCCGGACGGCTATTGGATGAACGCCATTCCTTCCTATACGCTGTGGTGGCTGAACAATGTATGGGAATACTATTTGCACACTGGCGATAAGGAGTTTGTATTGTCCATTGAGCATGATATCGTAAGACACTGCCGGCTAGTGGAGAGCAATATTGACTCTGTTACTCATGAATTGCTTAATGTTACGCCAACGCTAATGGAATGGGTGCCGATGGAGCCGGAAGAAGGGGTTCTAGGCATGCAGGCTTTATTCCGTATGACAGGGGATAATCTTCGCAAGCTGAAGAGCTTCATTCCGGAACTGACTGAATTAAATGACTGGAATCATCCGCAGATTGATGAGGGGAGCTTCCTTTCAGGTGAACAACTAATTACGAAGCTAATTGGAATTATGGCGGGGTATGTCACGAAGGATGAAGGAGAGGCATTCCTGCGTTCTTATCAAATACAGGATCCTATCACGCCGTTGTCTGCTTATTGGCTTGCAGAATGCTGCTCGCAATTCGGTCTGCAGGAAAAGGCTTGGGAAGCTGTATCAACAGTGTGGGGTAAAATGCTGGAGGAAGGGGCAACCACCTGTTGGGAGAGTGTGACACTTAAACATGAGAGAGACTTTCATGATGCTTTGACAACCTATACCGCCTACAACTCATACCGAATCAGTCTCTGTCATAGCTGGGCTGGTACTCCAATTCATTGGATAATGTCGAGGGTGCTGGGCGTTGTGCCGCTGGAGCCGGGCTATCGGAGTATCGCTTTCCGACCACAGAAGCTGAACGGCATTGGGACCTGTATGGGCAGCATTCCTACACCTTTCGGAACAATTGAAACAGGCTGGGAAGAAGGACATTCGGAACCGTTTATTTTACGTCTTCCCGATGGAATCAAGGTCGCAGTAGAAGTGTAGGGAGTTATGATTCTGAACATTAGGGATTGTCTCAATAGCAGTTAACTTGCTTGAGAACACCCTATTTATTTATACGAGGACTAAGGTTCCGCTATTTGTCCGATTTTAGCCATTTGAGTGTTTGAGCGGACAGGAGATCCGCTATTATCGATTAATCGAGTGAATTCGGGTTAACCCCCTAAGTTTGGACACTGACCACGTTCATTCTGATGAAATCGCATCATAACGCAATATCTTTCGGTTTTATGAATCCTTTCTTAACCAAAGAAAGATATTCTTTTGGCGGATAATCATTTAAGCTGCCATG
>JBHGUX010000087.1:0-9907 GCA_048976605.1 Pristimantibacillus sp.
TTGTTCTGTCCGGTCCACTTTATCGTTTTCTTTTCGGGAATGTAACTAAGTTCTTGTCATTCGTCGGGAATGATATCAAGTTCTTGTCATCGAACTTTGACAAGAACTTGATATCATAAAAACAAAATGCCGCATAAATGCTGCATCTAATGATACTATGTTCTTGTCATCCGACAGATCGGCTAAAACCTCATTTTTGGATAAAGCTGTTTTCACTTCTGCAAATGGCGCGAGTGTCACTTTCGCTATTATTCACCAAAAATTTCTTTTGCTAAGTTAAAAGCAGACCATGCTTTGGGCCAGCCAGCATAAAAGGCTAAATGAGTAATCATTTCCACCATTTCAACCTTAGTCACGCCATTATTTTTCGCCATTTTCATATGAGATTCAAGTTGAGGGAAAGCGCCTTGAGATAAAAGACTTGAACAAGTAATCATGCTACGATCACGAGCTGAAAGCTTGTCTTCTCTTGACCAGACTTCGCCAAACAACACCTCGTCATTTAATTCAGCAAATTTCGGAGCGAAATCTCCGAGTAAATCTTGACCTTTAGTTTGTTTTACCATTTATAACTCTCCTATTAATATTTATTTTTTTGTTACAAATTCTCAGCCTTCATCTGTAACAGGCTGCACATTGTATTCTTAGCTCCAAAACCACATTAAGCCATTATAGGTATATTCCATTGCTGCATGACCGTCGTGCGAATATCCTTCCTTATTTCGAAGTGCGATATTTCCGCATTCTTCACTATCAGTCGATTTGAAATTCCCACTCGGCATACCAAGCATTCCTTCAATTTGTCTAGTGAAATGACCCTATTCAAAGTCATCCGTTCCGGTAATTGCATAGATGAAGAAATCGTCCGGGCTGTGACCTGAGGCAGTGACCGCCGCATCTACATCATCGCCCTCATAATCCATCGCACCGCTCATCGGCAGAAAATTTCGGAGCCACGGTGGTCTCTCGAATTCTTAATATCTTCCGATGATGTGCTTTCCGCATATGTCGAGTCAGAGTATAAAACGCCAACGTGTAGTCTGCACTGTCTTCCGGACTTTCATTATTGTACGTAGGACATATAATGATAAGCAGCTCTACCTCTCCATTCTCTATGGCATGATCAATAACATTCTTAAAGGAATTCGGATTATCCGGTGTGCCGAGAGTCGATGTTTCATTACTCCAGCCGCCATATTAGATACAAAACGTTGTACTTGTTTTCTTCGGAGTACTCGTATGGCAGATATATGATTGCCCGTGTTGTAAGCTCCTTACTTTTCTGTTCATATGTTTTGGAATCATAGGTATTGTAGATAAGCTCCACTAAGGTTCCCGGATGCTCTCTGCTTGGTAATATTCCTCCGGAATATACTCAAGTTCCTGCGGAACTGGATGCTCAGTACCACTTCCCGTGTTCATGTTACCTTCAGCCACCTCCTGTCTTGTTTCACTGGCTGCATGATCCTGTACGTCAGAGACTGAGGTAACACCCTCTGTTCTCGGACTGTCACATGCCCCTAGTAAACCAATAAGCACACTATAATAGCGAGTACTCTTTTTGCTCTCATTCTCCACCTCTCCTCAGTCCATCTGGTTCTCCCAGAATTTGACCGCATGATCTATCCAGCCTTCAGCAATCGTTCCTTCACCTAGTCCGAACCCGTGCGGCAGAGCATCGAAAATCTCAATCTCTGCGTCTATTCCATTTGACTTGATCTGATTAATACGACTCTCCATTGTACGATAGCTCGCAATGCCGTCGCTGCTACCTACAGATGCATATGTCGGTGGCTCATTTCCGTACACCTCCGAAAGTCCTGTATATTGCATGATGACCGCTCCAGGCCTCGGGTACTCCGCTTCTCCAAACTCTGCTGTTCCGTATGATCCAAGCCAAGCCGCCATCCGCGCACCAGCAGAGCCACCCCACAGGGAATAATCCACTAAATCGACCTCAAGTTCATCCGCATGTTCGTGGATATAAGCAATCGCTCGTGCAAGATCTTCGCTGGCTGTTTCGGCTCTCGGTCGGTAAATTAGAGCGAATGCATTATATCCCTTTTTCGATAATTCCAATGCATGCGGGAAACTGTCATGCATGGCTGCTACATATACAAATCCGCCACCGGCATTTACAATAGCAACTTTCTCACCCGGGTTCCCCCGAAAAAAGAAAAGTCCGGTGTTTTCCTTGGCGGGATCAGTGGCTTTTTCTTCATCCGTGTAGATGTCATAAAAAATCCGTTCCTTCGCTCTTGCTTTTGTTTTCATATAATTTACTATTTCGACTGTCCGATCTGGATTGACATGGTTGTACCAGTTCAGGATGTTGCCAACTTCACTCAGTTTCATACTTTTGTCAATTGATTTATCGGCAGGGAAAATCAGTCTCCCGTATCCTTCAAAGACAGGATCATCAATGACATCCCATACCTTTGTGTCCGCAGTATAGCTCATTTCTATATTTTCCTCTATTGCAGCTGTACCAGAATCTTTCGCTGTATCCTGTCGTCTTTCAATAGAAACCCGCTCTTCTGCTATGTTTCTACTGCATCCAGTAAACAGTGAAATGAACATCAAAGAGATGACAAAAACCATTCTGTACTTCCTATATTGCATACTACCACCTTCTTCAATGATCTCTGAACAGTTCGTTGCCAATTTTTGTGTTTATCTTTAAGAAATGACCACCTCGATTAACTGAACTCATTAATCACGGTGGTCGTTTAGTATCAGCTTGAAGGGTTTGTAATACTGACTAGATAATCGGTTAACGCATCAATTTTCCAATCCTCCACACTAGGATTCGTGTAGTCTTCAGCAGATGCTGTAAAATCCTCAATCTGGAAAGTTTTCATTTCCTCTAACGTATAGATATAGTCATCCCGTTCCTGGGATGCATGACAAGAAATACAACTTGCTATATCCCTTTCGGTATTCAATGAATGATCTGCATTGTATGCTTGAAATCGCCAATCCCCATTTTGCTCCTCTGTTGGTTGGTCATTCCAATCAGAGCGTTTTTCCATTACAAATATATCGGATAATACTTCATCTCTATAAATTTCAAGAGTTAATACAGTGCCATCGGGGATTGACTCGCCGTTCTGTACCGCTTCAATTGTTTCTGGACTTGCATAAAGTTTTTCATGAGCATTTCCTCGGTCTACAGTCGTGTAAATTACATCATCCGTATAATTCTCCGGAAGTTCTACAAGTCCACTTTCATTTCCTTGCTGTTCTGATGGCTGTTGGGTGGTGTTGCTCGTTTCACTGTTCATTCCATTGTTCATTTCATTGGTGTTACTTCCATTCCCGCATCCAGATAATAGGAATGCAACCACGAATGCGAATAGCATACTTTTCTTCATACAGCCTTCCTCCTCTGCTTCTGTATAAATTTCAGAGCATAATGCGTCCCGCTGATATAAATCCCCATAACAGACAGGTAATCAATTAAAAAATTTATGCTGGATTCATCGAAGTTCCAGGATCCAAAAGGATCGTACACGATGAGCTTGGATCCTAAATTTCTTTCAAAGGAAGCCTGTACTCCATAAACGACAATTAATACTGCTAAGGCACGCAATGAAACGGTTCGGAACCGATTCGAATCGGTTATTCCCGTCATTTTTCGCATGGCATTAATAATAGTCCCCCAGGACAATCCTATATGAATGGCCATGAGGATAAATCCCCAATATGAAGTCATGACATGGACTTGCATGAAAATCATGTCATTGTTGATTGGAATAAAAGTCAGAATTTCGCGAGAAATCGGTACGGAACTGATCATCACTGCAGCCATAGATACTAGAAATAACAGATTGACCGTTATGCTCAGTATACGTCGAACATTGAACGTTCCATTCAGAATCGATTTATACCACTTGCGATTTAAAATGTTGTGGACAATAAATAATACTAGCAGGATGACTCCAACCACTTCATGGACTACAATTCCGGTAATATGGTAAGCCATGGCCACTAACAGGAGAACTGTCATCGTAACATCAATGACCAGCTTGATTAACATATTTCGATTCAATCTGTTTCCCTCTTCCCACTTTTTATCGCTTGCTCTTTAATATTCTTGATCGCAGCGTTGAACCCGTCAGGGGTATGACTTGAACCTGCAAGACGGCCTATCTTTACCTCGTCGATGTGCTTTCCGACGACGACAGCTGGTATCGCGTCGGCAAAACGCTGCTGTAAGTCGAGTGATGTCGGGTTAGTCGCATGAGTTGTTACTTTGACGTCATCAATGACGTCATCGATAAGGGTAACGGTTACGGTGATAGATGACGGAAGATTACCGTATTTACCCGTCGCTGTGTATTCGCCATCTGTATAGATGTAGTCTTTATTCAGTTCCGCTCTCGAACTGCTGACACCGGAATTAGGGATAACTGTCGGTCTCACGATAGTTTTATCTTCCGAAGAACAAGAAGCCATAACGAGTGAAAAAAAAACGAACATTGATATCATCAAACTGCCAAGTGATTTGATATTCATAGCTTCTCCTTTCCTAATGGGTTGGTTATGATCTGTTTTTTTTCATGAAGATTTAGCAGTTCCTCACTGCGATGCGTTCTCAAGTAAAGAGTTCGCCAACAAAGTTCCGCGAGGTCTCGGCTCGGCCATCGGCATACATTCGCACATACGAGAACTCGAATAATTCAGCCAGCCGTTCCCCACTCGTGAAGAAGAGCGCCGTCGCAAGCCCGTCAGCTGTTGCGGCATCGTCCGCAATAACCCAAGTTGCGACCACTTCTCGCACCGGAAGGCCTGTCCGCGCATCGAGTACATGGTGCAGTCCTTCGCCCCAAGAGCGCCTGTTAATGGCTGATGCGCACAGAGCACGATTTTTCAGCTCAACCACGCCGATTACGAGACTGGAGTCGAAAGGATGCTCTAGTCCAACTTGAATGCTTGAATTTCCCGAATGACGAAGGTCACCGCTGCCATCGACAACGAATTTAGCTATTCCAGCTTCACTGAGGAGCTTAGAAACAATGTCGACAAGGTATCCCTTTCCCGCCGCCCCGACGTCGATCACGAGCGGACGCCGTGTAACTACTATCGTATTATTCCGGATGATGTCCTTCGACCAAGCCGCTTTCTTTTGAGCGTATGCCTCAGACCGGATCTCTTCAGAAACAGGTATTAGCGAATATGTCCGGTCATAGCCAAGGAGTTCAAGGTCACGGCCAACTAACGGATCCATGGCGCCTAACGTGGCCTCGTGTAGACGATCATAGAGTTCGAAGAGGACGACTGCGTCTTCTGGGAAGACAAAGCAGCCACCATCAGAGGCTGAAGCAATCCGGGACACGAGCGATTCCGAGCGGAACCGCGAGTATGTGGTTTCGAATTGTTCGATCCGATCGAGAATGCACTGTTGCAATTGACGGCTAAGCGGCTCGTCTGTCTCGATCTCCCATAGTGTTCCGATAGCTTTGAATTTGAACATGAATCTACTGCACCGTCCTCATGTATGATTCGCTTGTAGCTTTCGACTAATAGCATCTAAGCGACACTTCGGTGTCAATGCCTATCTTAGCTTTGCCTGCTCCTTAATCTTTTGAATCGCAGCGTTGAATCCGTCGGGGGTACCGCTGGATCCTGCCAGACGCCCCACTTGTACCTCATCAATGCGCTTCCCAACGACAACCGCCGGGACCGCTTTGGCGAAGCGCCATTGCAAGTCGAGAGAAGTCGGGTTCGTCGCATGCGGGGTAACTTCTACGGAGGTAATAAGATCATCGACCAGAGTGACGTTTACGGTTATGGAGGAGGGAAGGCTTCCGTATTGACCTGTTGCTGTGTATTCACCATCTGCGTAGAAGGGGGCGTTCTTCATAGCCCATCTCGAACGAAGGTTCATGAGTACTGTCGCAAAATCGGCTCTAGTCGTTGTACCTTTCGGATCAAATAGATTTCCCGGTTTACCATTTATGAAGTGGTTTTGCTTAACCCATGCAACTGCATCTGTCGCCCAATCCCCCACTTGATTGGAATCAGAAAAACCAAGTGTTTCATTAAAAGTAGGAATACCATTTTTGTACATCTCATAACGAAACACTAGAGCCGCAATTTGTTCACGCGTCACAGGATCATGTGTACCGAAGGTTTGAGAATTATATCCTTCTAATATCTCCGCGGAACTCGCCCACCGAATGGCATCCGAGTACCAAGTGCCAGGGGCTACGTCTTCAAACGAGATTGCGTCATTGACCGATCGACTGCCATCCATTCGCCAAAGAACCGTGGCCACCATCGCCCTGCTTATGGAGGCATTCGGAGAGAAGGTTGTTTCAGACGTTCCGCTCATCAGGTCATGGTTTGCAGTATAAGCTACCGCATCGGCATACCAAGCGTTAGGACTCACATCTGAAAAATCCGTTTTTACATCGGCAGCTAATCCCACTGAACTTATTGAAAAAGCAACATTGAAACTTAAAAGAATGGACAACATTTGTTTATAATTTCTAATCTTCCTTCTTCCTCCTTCAATTTGAATCTCGGTGACACCAAATCTTGTATATGAATCTGCTCTCCCGTTTTTCATCAGTTGCTTTTCAAAGGTACTGGAGCATAACGAATAGAAAAAGCAGCAACAATGACTGCTACGACAACAGATGCTGCACTGATCCAAGTAATTGCTAGCACAGAAACGCCTCCTATGGTAATCCCTCCGATACCAGCTCCTGCTGCAAATCCGAGCTGAACGAAAGAGCTGTTCAAGCTAAGTATGATCCCTGAAGCATTAGGAGCATGTGATACGAGATTAAAGTTCTGTGTGGGCCCAAATGTCCAACATGCGATCTCCCACAGCATAAGCAAAGCGATCATGAAGAATGCGGAATTGTGGTTTGCTGACAGCAGTGCCAGAGACACGAACTGTATAACCATCGAGCCGAAGAGCGTGCGCGAGGTACCCATCCGATCAGCTAAGAAGCCTCCAAGCCTAGAGCCAATCAGACTAGCTACTCCCATGCTAAATAAAATAATGCTTAGATTTTCTTCCATTTGCGGCAAAGCAGACGTTAGAAACGGAGTAATATACGTATTTACAACGGAGTAACCGATAAACACGAAGAATGTTACCGCGAGAGCGACTGCAACCCTCGGTTCCTTCAATTGAGCAAGACGTTTACCTAACGGTACAGCAGAATCACCTTCCAAAGCCGGAATAGTCATAGCGACAACTACGATTGCAATTAAACTGAAAAAGCCAATGATCCAAAAAACCGTCTTCCAATCGTGTGAAGCAGCAACTACACGGCCGATTGGAACGCCAAAGACTAGGGAAGAACTAAAACCCATAGCTACGTTTGACATCGCCCCTCCTTGACGACCGGGTAAAGCTAACTTGCTAGCAATTGAATATGCGGTGACGACAAAGACACCTGTACCGATCCCAAGAATTACACGAGCCGCCATGAGGTTGGCGAATCCTGGAAGCACCAACGTTGAAATCGTTCCGATTAATATAAGAGTAAGAGCAAGAATTAACTGCTTACGTTGATGGAATTTAGCTGTCACGACCATAACAATAGGTGTGCCAATTGCATTTCCAAGAGCAAAAACGGTAATCAGCTGACCTGCTGTTGATACAGATACATCGACGGAAGCCGCTACTTTATCCAGCATGCCTACGATGCTGAATTGAGAAGTTCCGACCAAGAAACTGATAAGTGCCAGCATGTATATTTTAAAGTTATTGTTCATTATTCATTCCTCGCTTAATCATTAGGTTATATCAGTCAACAGAACTTATTCTTCCTCCGAACGTACTTCCCATGTACACATTAGATTCATTGCCTGATATTGTCACATCATATTGGCATTTACGATGTGGCAGTTAAAGAACATAACTTTATTATGAAAGAAAGTATGATTGAACCGATATCTCAATCGTCTTAAATGATTGCCTAATCCTCTCGAAGCCAACAGATATTGACTGGGTGACGTGCAATTTGCGGAAATTAAACAAGAAAGTCTGAGACGCTTATTTCGTCTCAGACTTTTGGTTTGTTTATGTTTCATTGCCCAACCGTTCTAACAGAGAACTGGAATAACCCAGATCCTACATCCTGAATTCGATCATGTCTAAAACGGTGCTAAGGCAATAAATGTACCGTAGCAATACTATTTCCGGCTAATCCACATGCGTCAACATGAGCCATTTCAAATCGACTGAATGCTTATGCGCCAACACTTGAACAATATTGATGCCCTCTTCCCTTGTATCGCAAAAGGCATCCGAAACGTTTCCCAGTCGCCCGTAACGAGGTAACGTATCCTGCCATTTGGTCGTTTACGGTAACAAGCAAACTCCCTTCTGTTGTCCTAAGGTTAAATTCCAGTGTAAGTAACTGGGAATCTCGAAGCGAAAATTCGTATGTGAGCCAATCGTCATCGGAAAGACACACATACAGCCATTCGTCCGCCTCCCATTCCTCTCCTCTCATATGTTGGAAATTCGGCTTCTCCCGCCCCCCTTCAACGACGAACCGGATGCCCGTCCCGTCTACGGCGCGGAAGCCGAGTCCGTGCTCGACCCGCTTATCAACCTTGTAACTAACGCCTGCACCCCGATAACCGTAGAAGACTGCCGGGATTCGTACAGCAGGCCGCCGGAATAAAGCATTCGTCACTCACATGGGGTTGATATTCGCAGTTACTTAGCCATAGGATTCGCTCCGCCGTATCCGCATCTGGTTTCTTGCCACCCTCCAAGTAGTCGATAAGCAGTTGCCAACCATCCGATCTACAGACGGAATATGGGGAATTTGTACAGTCAAGCTTCTCCCATGTCCAGAAGTTCCAAGAGATGTCATGGTCTTCGTTCATTCGGAATGTTCCGGTAGGTATACCAGTCGCAGTTATTCTCGCCACCCTCACCCACGAAGATTGGCGCATTCAGATCCTCGCTCTTGTCCAAATGGAACTAATACATCAGAGAAAATCTCGACTCATTTAATTATGAATAAAATTTTTAGAACAAATATCTCAATAGTCTCAAATGATTGCCTAATTTTCTCGTTATAACTGAATATTTAAGTATAAATGTGTCCTCGAAAATTAAAAGGAGACATTTTCCTAAAGAAAGCATAAAGGCAGCCGAATCGGCTGCCGTTTTGAGCAATGATATTTACAACCGGTTATACACCTCATCTGAAACGGGTTCTAACCATTCTGGCTTACCCGCAGTGATTGCAATATGTTCAAACCAGCTGTCTTTTGCAGCACCATGCCAGTGTTTCACACCATCATGGATAACAATAACATCACCTACCCTTAAGAATTGAGGTGCCTTTCCTTCTTCTTGGAACCACCCTTCTCCACCTGTTACTAATAAAAGCTGAAATCCCTCACGATGAATATGCCAATTATTTCTGCATCCTGGTTCAAAGGTTACATTCCCAACACTAACATTAACTTTTGGATCAACAACCAATGTTTTAAGGTAACTTTGTCCCACAAAAAATTGTGCATTTGCTTCATTTTTTTCGCCCATAGGGAAAATAACGCCATTTTTCACTTCTTCATGCTTTGCCAATTTTTACTTCCTCCAATTTACCAACTTGGACAGTTGGTCGAATATTTTTTGTAATAGCCTTTAATATAACCTCATTATGCATGTGACGATAAGCAGACTGTTATCTCGATTGTCTCAAAAGAATGCCTAATTCTCTCTAATGGTTTACTCAATAGACAGTTCAATAGTGATGTAAAACAAAAGGCAGTTGGATGTGACCAGCTGCCTTTCCATATTTCTAACCAGTTGTTTTTCATAACGAATGCAATTAATTCAAATTGGATACCCCAACCATGACTTGATCTGTATTTTCTGTTTTTTGCTCATAGGTTTCCTTTAGTCGCTTTATGTCCGTCT
>JBHGUX010000088.1:0-14632 GCA_048976605.1 Pristimantibacillus sp.
TTGATTACAATCGACTTCGCCTGCATTCGACTTTGGGCTACAAGACTACACATCGCTTTGAACAACTGTACTATGAAAAAATGGCATCATAATTCGAGGTAGTTCCTTAAATCTGTGTCCACTTTATTGACAGCACACCAAACTAGCTGGAAGGAGCTGCCTCTCCAACTATAGAGGAACGCAGTTCCGCTATGTTGGTCCTCCATGCTACTTTGAACTGAATAACGGAACGGCGTTCCGTTATTCTAGATGAATTAGCTGGTTATAGGCTAGCCGTTAGCTATTGGCGAAAAATTGCTCCTACAGTATAACGCCGTCCTTGAAGATCGCAATTTCCTTAAAGCCATTCCGTTCATTATGCGTTGTCTGCTCTCCCGATGCGAGACTGATTAGTTGCTCCCATAGCTCGTCGGTCAACTCATTCATACTCTTATTCTCGAGCAGGCGTCCAGCATTGAAGTCGATCCAATTCTTTTTGCGTGTGGCCAGCTCACTATTCGTCGCGATCTTGACTGTGGGTACAGGACCGCCGAATGGCGTCCCTCTTCCTGTCGTGAACAGTACGATATGTGCGCCGCCAGCAGATAAGGCCGTTACTGACACGAGATCATTGCCCGGCGCTTCAAGTAAATTAAGCCCCTCACGCGTCACCCGCTCACCATAAGGAACCACATCTCTTACGAGCGCATGGCCACCCTTTTGCGTACAGCCGAGAGATTTCTCCTCTAGTGTGCTAATTCCCCCATCCTTGTTGCCCGGTGATGGATTCTCGTAAATTTCTTGATTATGTCTTATAAAATATTGTTTGAAATCATTAATGAGATGAACGATTTTACCAAAAACCTGTTCATTCTCCGCGCGATTCATTAAGATCGTCTCGGCACCAAACATCTCAGGCACCTCGGTCAATATAGCCGTTCCACCTGCAGCGATCAGTCGATCAGACACCGCTCCGACGAGCGGGTTGGCAGTGATGCCCGATAAACCGTCTGAGCCGCCGCATTTCAACCCAAGCTTGAGCTTCGATATCGGCACCGGCTGACGCTTGAAGCCTTCCGCATATTCAACCAGCTCTTCCACATAATCCAGCGCTGTCTCAAGTTCATCCTCGACATCCTGTGATTTCATGAACTTCACTCTATTCGGATCATAGTCACCGATGGCTTTCTTGAACGAATCAATCTGATTGTTCTCGCAGCCTAATCCCATCACTAGAACGCCTGCCGCATTGGGATGATTAACGAGTGAAGCAAGCAGCTTCTGTGTATGCGTCAGATCATCGCCAAGCTGTGAACAGCCGAAAGGATGAGCAAAATGATGGACGCCATCGACACGGCCAGCGTATAGATTGTCAGCTCTTTTCGCCACAAGCTCGCAGGTCTTGTTAATACAGCCTACCGTATTAATAATCCATATTTCATTACGAATACCAACCTCGCCGTCTTTCCTCACATACCCTTGAAAGCTTCTTGCAGCAGGATCAGCAACAGCAACAACAGCTGCAGCTGCATTAGCTCCGCTATGCACTCCATCAGCTATGGCTGACGCCGCTATTTCTGCGACAACTGGTTCATAGGCATACTCAACGAATCCCTTCAGACCTGTCCCTAAGTTATGCGTGTGCACCCAGCTGCCTGCTTGGATATCTTGCTTCGCTACGCCAATTGAGTAACCAAATTTCAACACATGACTATGTTGGGCGATGAGCTGTACTGCTATTTTATGACCCTTAGGCACATCATCCTGTAATACAATCTCTTTATTGCCATCCAAAGTTACTATTTCACCCTTCGACATAGGCATCAACGCTATGATGACATGATCCAGCTCATTCAACCTTACCCAACTATTCATACACGCTCACTCTCCCATTCGGTCAAATGCTTAGCTATCGCTTCAGCAAGTCCAGCGACCTCAGATAAATCCATTCCCCATACTTCATTCAAAGCTAGCAATCTCGATGCCGTATCCGTTAGTGACTCCTTGCCGCTGCTCTCTGATTTCGACCAAGCCGTCTCAAATGCTTCTAACGCACCTTCATCATCACGAACGGTGTATACCGTCCCTTTCAAGTCGATGCCCACATAACCAGTGTCACTTTTCTTCACTTTATAATAACGCAGCAAGCCAGCCACTCCTGTTACTATCCGCTCCGGCAAAGGTTTGCCATTCTCTGCATAGTGAAGCAAAGATGGTAGAAGACGTACCTTGAATTTGCTTATGCTGTTCATCGCAATATCAGCGAGCCGATGCCGAATGAAAGGATTAAGGAATCGTTCATATACATCTGCGGCATAGGCTTTCAGCTCGTCAGCGGGCAGCGTCAACGCAGGAATAATCTCTTCCTCCACAGCAGATCGAATGAATGAGCCAAATTTCGGATGCTCCATGACTTCCCGGACTTGATCTAGCCCGTGAACGAGAGCAAGCGGTGTCATCAATGTATGTGCACCATTCAGAATACGCACTTTGCGCAGTTGGAACGGCTTCAAATCCTTAACCCAATGCACATTCAAGCCTGCTTGCTGCAATGGCAGCTTCTCGTCCAGCTCCTGTTCCCCTTCGATCGCCCAGAAATGATAGGGCTCCGCTGTATTCACCATCGCATCGGTATAGCCCCACTCCTTGAACCATTGCTCCGCCTGCTCAGCATCGGGATGGCCGGTTACTATGCGGTCAACCAAAGAGTTCAAGAACCGATTATGATGACTTACCCACTGTTTGAACGCTTCAGGCAGTTCCCAGTCATCGCTGTAACGGAGAATGCAAGCCTTAAGCTCATCACCGTTTCGCTCCAACAACTCACATGGCAAACAGATAAGCCCGCGCTGCGGATCACCGTTGAAAGCCAAATATCTGCGGTACAGCAAATAGGTCAGCTTGCCTGGAAAAGATTGAATCGGCTGTCCTTCAACAAGTGCTTCCGGCCGATAGGTTAAACCTGCTTCCGTCGTATTCGAAACGACGAACTGCAAATCTTTACTTTCTGACAATGCGATCAGCGTTGACCATTCTGAGTAGGGATCAAAAGCTTTTTGGAACACAGACATCACTTCTTTACGCTCCACCTGTTGTCCGTTCTCAAGACCGCGGATAACGAGTGTATAAAGTCCATCCTGCCCAGCGAGCGCATCTATCTTCGCTTTGCCTGTAGGACGTGGTTGTGTCACAGCTACACTTCCGTTATATAGACCTTGCTTGCGGCATTCCTGCAGCATCCAATCGATAAATCCGCGTAAAAAATTCCCTTCTCCTATTTGCAGCACCGTAATCGGACTAGCTTGAGAAGCATCGTATAGTTCTCTATCTGCACCTTTAAGCAATGATTGGTTTAAATAGTTCATATTTTATAAAACTCCTTCGCATTTAGTCCGAATAATTGTTCTCGCTCCGCTTCGGTCCAGCTCTCTGGAATTGCTTCCTTTAATACTTGTACAACCTCGTCGTAGCTGCCCGCAAGCAAGCATACCGGCCAATCACTGCCAAACATCACTCGCTCCGGTCCGAACACATCAATGGTGTGGCGGATATAAGCAAGCAACTGCTCTGGCTTCCATGTTTTGTGATCTGCCTCGGTAATCATTCCTGATAACTTGCAATAGATGCCCTTATGTCGTGCGATCTCTGTTATTTGGGTGCGCCATGGATCAAGAATGCCTTCAGCAATTCGCGGCTTAGCGATATGATCAACAACACCTCTTAAATGAGGTACTCGCTCCAGCAGCTCGATCAATGAACCCAATTGATCAGACTTAACTAGTAAATCGACCGGTATATCCTTATCCGCATAAAGCTTCAAAGCTTGAATGAAATGCGGCTCCAGCACTGCTGATGCATCCGACATTTCTTGAATCATTAAACGGAATCCTACAAGCTTGGGATGCTTGCTAAGCCGTTCATAATGAGAGAAATGTTCAGGATCATCCAAATCCAGCCAAGCAACTACACCAGCAATTGTATCTGTCATTTCACTAAGAGCCAGCAGATATTCAGTTTCCGCCAACGTCGGTGCAGCTTGCACAGCTATAGTTCGCTCAATGCCGTGCTTCTGTAAGATTGGTTCGAGGTCAATCGGCAAATAATCTCGATAAAGCACGGGCACTTCTGGCGTAATCCAGCCATAGTCGCCTCGCTTAATTGCCCAACAATGCTGATGCGCGTCAATCCTCATTCGTTGTCAGCCCCTCACACTATGTTAACGTTTTCACTTCTGATGCTTCTGAATAATGACTTAACGTTTACTTTCAACTCTATATCTCTTATTATAAAACCAATAATGAATCTAAAAATAGCGTATTCTTGCATATTTGTACTCAATATTGATATTTCCAGCAATCTATTCCTATTCACAGGGATATACCTAAGCAAATGCTTACGAAGTGGATTTTTGCTACGCAAAAACCTAAGCAATTGCTTACGAAGTGGATTTTTGCTACGCAAAAACCTAAGCAATTGCTTACGAAGTGGTTTTTGCTACGCAAAAACCTTAAGGAGGTTCTACATGAAGCCTTTTCGCAAACCATTCGATGTCGGTTCTCCGTTTCCTTTCGACTGCGTATACCGGGACAAGAAGCATTGGCAGACTGAGCTGCCCGACCATCTTCATGATTGGTATGAGCTTGTCTACATTTACGAAGGAAAAGGTACCTTTTTTATTGATCAAACCTTTTATGATATGAAGCGCGGCGACCTATTCATCATACCGGGCAATACGATCCATCGCTCGCTGCCGGATACGGTAGAACCTGTTACGTCTACAGCGATATTCTTCAGTACCTTGTTCGTGCAGACGGCGACTTTCGGTGATTCATTCACCTATTTGCGTTGCTTTGAGCATGCCAAAAAATTCAAAAGCTATAAATTCGAGCCCTCCGAACAGGAGCAGGTTAACTTAGAACGGCTCATTGATGAGCTGGAACAAGAACGACAGGAGCAGCTAATTGGCTACCGCCAAGCGGTATTGCTTCAGTTAGAGCATATCCTGCTGCTCTTGAACCGCAGTCTCATTCCAGGCCCATCTAGGTCGCCAGCCCATTCCGGAGATGCTGCACTCATCGGACCGTTGTGGATGCGGACTATTCTGCTGCACATCGACGAGCAGCCTGAATCCCCGCTGACCTTGTCCGTTCTAGCTGATATGGCGGCGGTAACTCCGGCCCATTTCTCGCGTGTATTCAAGCAACTAACAGGTATGAACGTGACCGAATACGTCACAGCCAAACGGATTATGCGTGCCAAGGATCTATTGCTGGCTAGCGATGACAATATTCGGCTCATCGCCGATAACTGCGGCTTTGAGAGCCTGCCCCATTTTCACCGCATGTTCAAAAAATTTACCGGTATGACTCCATCCGCATACAAGAGAAATACCTCCCCCGTATAAATGATGCAGAGCATTAGCCGAGGCGGCCTGTCTAACCTTCACATAAGTTATATAGCAACACTAGCTTTTGATGCTAGATTTTGCTTCGCAAAGCTTTAAAGCCATTGCTTTCGAAGTCAGATTTTGCTTCGCAAAACTTTGAGGAGGTTAACAACCACTTGATCGAGTCCAAAGTAAAGACTTATAAGTACCGCGTCGGCCGCAACAATTTTATCGTGATCAATATTTTCCAGACTGCAACAGCAACCGCTGAACAAGGAAATGTGTTAGCCAGCAATGCCGTAAATGTACAAATATTGAAAAAGAAACTACAAAAACGCCGCCGTTAATCTATTCTTAGTTCTCACCGCAATAGGCAAGGAGGTGATTACTATGAGTCGTAAAAAATCTTCAAATTCCAACGTCGTTAAATGGAATAATGGGAAAACGAATGTTCAAGTCGGTCAAAAAGCTTTAGCAAGAATTGGCCAAGGTGGAAATGCATTCGCCATCAACGCCAACGAAATCGCTGTCGTTCGTATCCGTCCAGGTCAACAGTAACAAGTCTTGTAACAAGAGTCTCTAACCGTTACACGTATCAACGCACAATAAAACCCCCGGCCATCCGCACCATTGGCGATGTTTGGGGGTTTTTCACTACCCTATTCATAGGATTCAATCTACTGAAGCCTATCCTCTCGTCACCGGGCTTCGAGGCTTTAGAATACCTAAAGCCCCTGCCCAAGCTTTTCTACAAAGGTATAGCACAGCAACGACAATCATCATATCGAAGCAGACATTGAACAGAAATAAATGCTTGCCGAGATCGGCTTCACCGTCACCTAGCAATGGCACAACCATCGCAATGATGCCGATCAACGCAATCGCAAGCAGCGCTTCGATAAACAATCTCCCTCGCAGTCGCTGCCTTGCATATTCCACTGCTAGAATTCCGACATATACGAGATAGAACAAGGCAATGAACCATAACTTTTTCGGCATATAGGCAATCTTAAACTCACTCCAAGTCGAATTCATATAGCTGATTTCACCAGATGGCCTGCCCTCCGACTTCTCATAACTGCCGAGATAATAAGGGCGGATGCTCATTCCGTTCTCAGCACCTCGCTCCAGCTTTTGCACAAACCGTGTCGGATGCTTTACATAATAGAGCAGCACATCTTTATGGCTTAACTTGCCCAGCTCCTCCACTATTCGCGGATCATTTTGCTTGATTACTGTATCCTTCTGAAAATAGTTTGTTCCCGCATTTACCTTGAATTCATCCGGCAAACCCATCTCCTTCAAATCACGCGACGGATCGGGAGAATCCTTCAATATGCCGAAAAACACAGTCTGATACAGATTCGCTTGCTTCAAATGACTAGGCGCACCTATGTACATCGCGATCATGGAAATTAATAATACCGAAGATCCAATAAGAATCGTCCTTCGCCACCAAAGGTCCTGACCGATTCCCCAGAATCGAACACCAAGCAGGATGATAATAATTCCGATAGGCGCATTTTGCAGCTTCGTTGTAATGAGGAATAGTCCTGAAATATAAAAGGCGATCAACAACCAGCGGGAAGGCTGTTCGGTCTTAATGTTGGCTAATGCGAGCCCGAAGGTGAGCAGCATAAATAATAAGGTGATCGACTCACCGAAAAAAGAATTGAAGTAAGCAAGGTAGCCGATATCAAGAAATACCAACGACAAGCAGATGACGAGCGCCGTATTGAGGAAGAGCGATTGTGAATGTTCAGAAGTTGATTTGTTGTATTTTACAATGATACAAAGAGCAACTAGCAAGACTACGCTATACAAAGCGGATAAAACTCGAATATCAAACAGCTCTGAATGGAGCATTCTGCCAATTAAGCCTGCGACAAATACAAATAGAACTTGCGAGGATATGTAGCTTCCAAATCCATAGACGCCATAACCATATTCCGCATGAAAATACCCGAAAAACCTTTCTTCCGCTGTCTCCTTCAAGTCGGCATAATCAATTCCTCCAGCTAGCATAATTCGATAGAAATCTCCGTTATTGGCTACTCCAACGATAGGCTCGATAAATAACAGCACTAATAAAGCAACGGCAGCTATAAGCATGATGATCATTTCACTTCGCATCAAACTTCGTAGAAATCGTTTCACAAGGTACCTCCTGCTCCTAATCTCAAATGAAAAAGACAGCCTACCTTCTATTAGAAGTAGAGGCTGTCTCTATTAGCATTACCCGCCGTACAATCTCATAAACAAAATGCCAGCAAATGCGGTTGAAATACCGATGGTTTCCAGCCTCGTGAACCGTTCCTTCACAACAAAGCGAGTGTAAAGCAATACGATCAACACATTAAGCGCCGTAACTGCTGATACTAAACCGGCCTTGCCGTGATCAAATGCGGTAATGATCAGCATCATTCCAACTGCATTGGTTATGCCAACTGCCATTCCCGTCATAAAAGTGCGCTTGCTGCTCCAACGAGCAGGAGATTCATTAACCGATGCGATAACTGCCTTTTCCCCAGATCCTTCGCTCGCATTCAACCTCTTGCCAGCCAGCGCAGCCTGGGTTTGTTCTGCTTTCTTATCTTTAAGCCACCACAATCCAAAGCATACCGTTCCGCTCGCGAACATATAGACGAGTGTGGGAAACATCGGTGCTTCCATCATCGTGGACCATTTCCCCGACAGATCATTCGCCGCGAACAGCAGCATCGCCAGCAAACCCCACTGTGCCCCCTGCAAATTTTTCATAGATAGATCATTCGAATAACGTACAAGCAATACGCCCGCTATGATGACTGCAAATGCTGCGAACTGCATCATATTCAACGTTTCGCCCCACATAGCAAAAGCAACAATAACAACTACAACAGAAGGCAGAGCTGTCAAGATCGCAACTAGTGAAGCTTTGCCAACTGCAAACCCTTTAAACATGCTTGCGTTAGCTCCGAAAGAGAACAGCCCCATTTGTATACCTATTAATGCCGACAATGTCCATTGCTGACCCGTTGCTATTGCACATATTAAGCTGATAACCGCCCCGGAGAAAAAGGTTCCGCACAATAAGGCGTTGCGACTAAGCGGCTGCTGACTAGTCCAGTGATATAAAATTCCCCTCATCCCAAAGCTGCATGCTGCTAGAATGGAATATACAAGCCAAATCATACTTCTGTCTCCCGTCATGATGGATAATAGTAACAAATCTTCTATCCATAATGACAGCTAGCTGTCAGATTGTAAATCAATTTAATCGATCATTACCGAATTAAGATGGTTCCCGCTCCAAACGGTCGCAATACTCATGCATCGCTTCACGCAGGAACGCAACTAGCCCCTCTTGCTCCTTATCGATAAAGCTCGTGAACCGCGGATCGCTTACATACATATCGCCTAACCCACGGAATATTTCCGGTGTGCAGTCATAGTAATGACTGGTTATATGCTGCCGCCATTCACCCACAGCCTGCTGCACTTCCTCATCTCCTGCACCCTTCGACATCACAGCCGCAATCCGGCGGTAAATATCGATCATCTCCCCCTGAATTTGTTGCCAATCTTTCTCCTTGTACCCTGCTGTTTTGCGATTCGATTGCTTATAAGCATCAGAATCACCGTATTTCTCTTTTACTTCCTGTTCGTAACGCTTCTGATGCTCCTTGATCTTCTGCCTATCAAATGGCTCGAACATTTCTTGCTTCGACATCATTGTTCCTCCCTCAATCGATTGAATCGTTTTGTCCACAGATCCAATAATTTTCTTCAGCCGCTGCTGCTTTTCCACAAGTAATTGTCTGTGTGTGATTAACGCGCTTTTCCGGTCGAAGTGTGGATTATCGAGAATATTTTTGATTTCTTCCAGCGAAAAGTCCAACTCTTTGAAAAAGAGAATTTGCTGCAATCGTATGAAATCATCCTCACTGTACAATCGATACCCGTTCTCCCCGACTGCATTCGGCTTGAGAAGCCCGATCTTATCATAATAATGAAGCGTCCGAACGCTTACACCTGCCAGCTTTGCTGCTTCATTCACTTTGACTTCGACCATACTAATCACCTCCCATGAATCCAATCGTAAACGATGACGCAACGTCAGAGTCAATATGCAATATCCAACCTGCCGCTGGAACTAGGACTTTATGTGGATAAAAGTTTATGTGGACATGTGGATAAGTTTGCGAATAACACGAATAGTTTGTGGATGGCCTATGTTGATACTGTGTATAACCTTGTGGATAAACTGAAAAAAGAAGTCTGTGATCGCATCCTCCAATCACAGACTCTTGCATATTTACAAGCTATACAGACAAGATTTGATGCGGAATCATATCCTGATTCAATCTTTATTATCAAAAGCGATTTTTTTGAAGATCGCCTATAATGAAACCTCTTCTTTAAGTCTTTCTAAGTGGAAGCCACTTCAATACATCCTGAATTCGAGCATCCCAATAGCTCCAATCATGACCCCCTGGACCCTCTATATAGGTAAGCGCTATATCCGTCTTGAGACAGGCATCACGGAAATCCACATTGTTCTGATAGAGGAAATCCTCAGTCCCACAGCATTGATATAGCAGAGGCTTGGGACCATCTTGACCAGCTTGGGCTTGGTTCTCAAGCAGCCAGAATAGATCATTGCCAGTTCCTCTAATAGGTTGTCCACCGTAGACCTTTTCTAAGGTGTTGAACATCCAATCGCCTTGCGGCGTAACTTCTCTGCGCTCATGCATATCAAGCGCACCAGATAAACTTGCCGCTGCGGCGAAGCGCTCAGGATAGCTGAGCGCCCATTTGAATGCACCATAGCCTCCCATTGATAAGCCTGCCACGAAATTATCCTCGCGGGCATCAGACAACGGGAAAAACGAGCGGGCAACCCTTGGCAATTCCTCCGTTAGAAACGTCCAATACTTTTCACCATACACCATATCGGTATAGAAGCTTTTATGTACATTAGGCATAACAACAGCGATCCCTAGAGTAGAAACATACCGTTCGATCGATGTTCGCCGTCCCCATATCGTGTGGTCATCTGAGAGGCCATGCAGCAAATAAAGTGTAGGATGCCGTTTACCTTCACCTGCTGAACCTTCCATGCCAATCTGTGTTGCAGTCTGCTGAGGTAAAATAACCGTCATTGATGTACTTATGCCAAGTACCTCTGAATAATAATCACATTGGATCAATGCCATTCGTATACCCTCCCATAAGATGGATTAATTCGTTCAACTTACTAGTGAAACTCAAACAATTTGAAAATTCCTGATCGAAATGAAACTATTTTAAGTTTATAATCGTAGTAGGAGAAATACAATAAACAATGAAATCTTAGGAGGCCTGTTCAAATGTCAGTGTTCAAAAGATTGCGTGACCTAACTTTATCCAACGTGTATTCCCTTATTGAGAAAGCCGAAGATCCGATAAAATTGACTGACCAGTATATTCGCGACATGCAGGAAGACCTAGAAGATGCAGAAAAAGCAGTTGCCGCTCAAATCGCACTTGAGAAAAAATTCAAGCAACTATATGAAGAACAAGCACAACTAGTAGAGAAACGTGGAGAGCAAGCACATATCGCTGCTCAAGCTCAAAACATCGATCTTGCTCGTCGTGCCTTGGAAGAAAAGAAATCCGCAGAAGCAAAAGCTGCTGAGTACAAAACAAGCTTTGATTCCAACAAAGCAATGGCTGACAATCTTCGCGGCAAGCTTTCCGAAATGCGTCAAGCGTTGACAGATATGAAGAACAAACGTGAAACGATTGCTGCTCGTTACAGTGCAGCTAAAGCGCAAGAGCAAATTAACAAATCAATGTCCGGCTTTGGTACTGATTCTGCTAACGCAGGCTTGAAACGTATGGAAGAGAAAATGCTTCAAATGGAAGCACGTGCAGAAGCAAGCAATGAGCTGCATGATGCGAAAGGCAAATCGCTTGACGATGAGTTCGCAGCATTGAGCAAAGACAAGGGCGTTGATGACGAGCTTGCTGCTCTTCTTAAGCAATACGAGAAAAAAGAGTAATAAGGTAGCAATGCCTGGCGCTATCTAATGCGTCCTATCCGCCGGCGTTTATAATCGGTACATCCGATTGAAGCGTCGGCGGATTTTGTACTTATTTTAACGAAATTGGGGGAAACCATGTGAATTGGACTGATTTGCTGCAAATTCCGGTGTGGACCGGCGCGGGAGCGATTTTGCTATTTATACTTATGTATTTAGACTCCTTAACCACGAAGTATCATGATTTTCAAGAAATGAAAAATGGCAATGTAGCAGTCACGACCCGGTTTGTGATGAAATTAGGCGCGCAAGCGTATATCTTATCTCAATCCATCGACCAGTCGACCTATATGTGGGAAGCATTAGTCATCTCGGTCGTATCCTTCATTACACTGATCATCGTAGAATGGATTTTCCGACTTGTATTCGCTTTGTCTGCCAATATTCAATTGGAAAAAGGTATTCATGAAGGTAAAATTAGCTTCGCCCTAATTGCTGGTTCCTTGCATATAGCAGGCGCTCTCATTATCGGAGCTGTATAACTGTACTCGAGACTCGAGTGATCGAAGAAGGAGCATAACCAATGAGCATATTCAAACGCATAAAAAATATATTAGCCAAGCCTGAGCCTGCTAAAGTGGAAAAAAGCATTCTGACGCTGACTGCAGGTGATGTGTGCGAAGTATCTCTTGTCACCTATCAAGTGACAGGCAGAACCCAAAATCGCAATCGAAATGCTGTCGTTCTCACCCTGCAAGATGGAACAGATATTCGTTATCTCTCCATTGAAGAGAGAGAACGTACCATCTACGCCATATACGAGTCGATTGACGGAAGACTGGATACTTTTGACGAAGTACCTACTATCCTAGAATTGGATGATCGCACTTATCATATGGATGAGCATTTCTCTGGTATGATTACAGCAAGCGGTAAAACCCCTTTCTTGCAAGGCGGCGAGCAGCATGTGTGGCAGTATCAGTCAGATGACTTAAAGCTGCTTCGCATTGAATGGCTGGACGGACGATTCATGCTCTACTCTGGCGAGTCTGTGTTGCCTGCTGACGTACACGTTCTGCGAGGCGTATAGACGATAGCGGAGTAAAAACCAGAGCGAATGCTACGAAGAAGTTTTTGCTCCGCAAAAACCAGAGCGAATGCTACGAAGAAGTTTTTGCTCCGCAAAAACCAGAGCTCATGCTTACGAAGAAGTTTTTGCTCCGCAAAAACCAGAGCTCATGCTTACGAAGTTGTTTTTGCTCCGCAAAAACCAGAGCTCATGCTTACGAAGAAGTTTTTGCTTCGCAAAAACCAAAGCTCATGCTTACGAAGAAGTTTTTGCTCCGCAAAAACTAGAGCTCATGCTTACGAAGAAGTTTTTGCTCCGCAAAAACTGTAGGAGGAAGCAAATGACAAAGAAGTGGTGGCTTCAGGGAATTAAATATTTGTTGTTAATTAGCTTTATCGTACCGCTTCTTGTTGCTTGCAACATGTCGGATACGGTTAAAGATGAATATCCGCTGGAATCGGTCAATGGTTCTGGCAACGAGACTTCCTATGTATACCGAGCGGCCGGACAGACCGTTCCTGAAGTAGCGACTCAACTCATTGAGAAGAAGAAACCAGATGAACAATCTGAACAAAGTACGGAGCGAATGTTCCTCGTTTATTCCAATGAGATCATTCATGTCCAGCAAGATACAGAGAAGCCCGAGGATTCGCTAGTCGAAGTAAGCTCCAAAGAATATGTCCGTCAAAATTACAACATGAGTTTTCTTCAAGGTTATCTTCTTGCGAGCTTGATTGGTGACTTATTCGATAATGGCCGTTATGGTAACGGCGGTTATCGCGGTTATTCCAGCAAGGATGTATACAAGCCTAAACAATCGTATAAGACTCCAACTGCCCAAGATGTGAAGAAAGCACCGCCGATGACCGTCGATCGTACAGGAACCATATTCAAACGTTCCAAGAACGCCGATTCGACTGCTGTAGGCAGCAACAGCACTTCTACAGATACCAAGAAGAAAAGTGTCATTACTCGTGATAAATCGTCAACCAAATCCAGTTCGGTCTTCACCAAGCCGCGCAAATCATCAGCACCCAAAATACGCATGGGCTCTGGTAAAATTGGACGAAGGCGATGAGGCGAACCCGAACTCGCTGCAGCACGTACGTATCATCCAAAAGCCTTGCACGCATTTCATTATGCTTGCAAGGCTTTTCCGTTTCTATTGGGCTGTGTAGCCGCCATCGACAAGCAAGCTTGTTCCAGTAATAAAGGAGGCATCCTCACTTGCAAGGAATAATACGGCTTTAGCTATTTCTTGTGGTTTACCCAAACGACCTATCGGATGCAGCCCGATTAAATGCTGATGAACAGCCTCGCTAAGTCCTGCAAGTAACGGTGTATCAATATAGCCTGGACATACTGCATTCACTCGGATACCCTTGGATGCATAATCGATACCTAAAGTCTGAGTTAATAGCTTCACACCGCCCTTGGCTGCTGCATAAGCAGTGACCGCCCCTTTGCCGACATGACTATGGATTGAACCGCAATTAACGATTACCCCGCCCGTTCCTTGCGTTAGCATTTGTTCGATGACTACTTTGTCGCTTAGAAATACACCTGTTAAATTAATATCAATCGTAGTCTGCCACCCGTCCAGACTAAGCTGATGAGCAGGAGCATCCTTTGCAATGCCCGCGTTCGCAAATAATATATCAATATGACCATATTTACTTACCGTCTCTGCAACCATTCTGTTCAAATCATCTATCTTCGTTACATCGGTCTTCACGAATAACGTATCGAAACCTTCGGCGTTTAGTTCTTCCGACAACTTCTTTCCTTGCTCAGAGAAGTCGGCAATGACCGCTTTGGCCCCTTCTTGAACGAATAACTTAACCGTCTCAGCACCTATTCCGCTTGCTCCGCCTGTAATGATAGCTACTTTATCTTGAAATCTCATACCTCGTCGCCTCCAGTCTCGAAATTGTTCACATAAGATTATCTCCTCAAAGTAATCGAAATATGACAATTCACCTTAGGAAGCTGGTTAGAACAATAAGTAGGGTAAGCTTCGCTTACCCCAAACCCAAAACATATAAATTCTTTTCTATATAGCCCCCTAATCCATTTGGACACTTCTAACCACATCAGATAAACTAAGATAAGTGGAGGAATGAATCCATGAAAAGACGGTTTAGGTGTCCTGTTGAAGCAAAAAAGGAGCTTGTCGTAGAGGTGCTATCTGGT
>JBHGUX010000089.1:0-16528 GCA_048976605.1 Pristimantibacillus sp.
TAGTGGAGAACTGTTTTTAGTACGGGGTAACTCCCCAAGGGCTGTCACGTTCTCTCGGCTACCACCATCATAAAACGACCAAAAAAAAAAGGCCAACCAGTAATCTCGGTTGACCTAATAATACGAAAGGGCTGTCTCAAAGGTCAGAATTGACCTTAGGACAGCACCTTCGTAAAAATGAAGAGAATTACGCTTACCTGGACTTATGAAGCAAGCAACCATAATCTGCTATATCCGTGCTCGCAATGTTTCTCGTTTCTCACCGAATACCCTGACTTCCAAATCTTCAATTCTCCGTTGGATCATGAATTGATCATAGGACTCCTTGTTCTTCAATAGCTCATTATGTATGCCAGCCAAATCGGCCTCAAACTTAGCTATTAACTCTTGCATCCGTGTGTAGTCCTTTATAATTTCATCCAAGTAATCATCCACAGTATCCGGATCATAACCCCTCATTTTTTTTTCGAATTGTTTACTGTGAATCGCGTTTGCATTTAATTTGATTCCATAATTTGAAAGCTCACTCATTGTAAAGCCCCTCCCTGATTAACCTTGTAGTACATGCATCTTAATGATGATACTCTTTACTATACGACGATCAAAGGGTGTTTGCCAAATTTCTCGCATTTCAATTACCTATCATCATTCATATCCTCCATAAAATAGAAAAAGGAGCGGCGATTGCCACCCCTTTAATATCCTCTTATTCAGAGCTTCTTATAATCTCGCTTCATAATATTGGTGACGAGGCTTGCCCATTTCGGATTGGCCGGACAATATTTCTTCGCGATCTTCTCGATTGTCGTATAACCTTTGCCTACGTAATTCTTGGCGAGAAGTTGTCCGAATTTCCGAACACTGTCTCCCTTGGTCTCGAAGCTAAATGCGTTTTTATGTGCATTACCGCCCGTAGCATTCAAACCGAATAAATTATTTTTGGATTTGGCAAGCTTACTCTTCCCATTACCGCTCTCCAGCTTCATGACGGCAATGGTGAAATAAGCGTTGATTCCATATTCATCTTCTATCTCAAGAATACTTTCCTCAAGCCCCTGACCGCCTAGCGCTGTATTTTTTAATATCGTTGCAATATGATCTTCTGTCAGACCTGAGTCCTTGCCCACAGCTGAAGTTGGTTTCTCTGGCTCTATATTCACATCTTGATCGATGGAATTTCCGGGTTTCATAACTAAAAAGTCATCAGTAGGTTCTATCCATTCTGTTGAATCTGCAACAATAGCTGCTGTCTTCACTTCTGCTTCCACTTTCACTATTTCATGTATTTGTTTCGCGTATTTACCATGAACGAATCCACCACTTTTCAGAGCAAGCCATCCATTGTCTGTCGTATGTGTGATTTCAAGCGGAGTCCCTTGCTTTACCACATATAAGATTTGTGTATCCTGATTCGCATTTGAATTAGCACGAACATTCAAGTAATGCGCAGTAACTTCATAATCACCCACAGCGCTTTCTGCTATCGTATCTGTCGCCTCTGGCATAGAGGCAATCCTAACTTCTTTCTTATCCTGTTCAAGGGCTAGAATGACGTTCTCGAGAGGTTCAATGTCACTTGAGGATTGGCGTTCGAACTGCGGAGGTTGTGCTATGGGGTGAGTTTGAATGGCTGCGAACAGAGCAACTGGCGACGGATCAGGCTTTGCAATATCCTTATTTATCGTTTGAACTGTCATTCCGAGTGTCATTAGCAAGGTTACACATAGCACATAAACGAACAAATGCTGGTTCAGTTTTCTACGCATGGTTACACCTCTTCCCTAGTCTTGTGAATCATACCCTTCGGTATAGGTAAGATTGTACACATACAAGGCTGAGAAGCATGTCAAACTTTCTGATCTCAAAAAATATTTCTTTGTCGACTAAAACCTAGATTTTTGACTGAAAATATATAGAAAGAACCGCGTAAACCGCGGTTCTAAAATTCATTCGATGTCAAAATCAAAATATTGTTTCGGGTAAGGTTCATCCTTAAGAGTGAAATGCCACCATTCTTTGCTGTACGGTTTGAACCCATGGTTCATCATAGCCGTTCTCAGAATGTCTCGATTGACAGCCTGCTCTGCTGTAATCAGCTTGGTCCCATAATGCGATATTTCCCCTAACCAATCAAAGGTGCTGCCCATATCTAATTCCTCGCCTGTGGACTTGTCCACCGCAGTTAGATCCACTGTACTTCCTCTAGAATGTCCAGATTTCCGCGAAATGTAGCCAAGCTTGAATAGATTCTGTTTATCGATATCCGGGTAGAATTCATCCTTCATACTGACATCTTCAAGATCAGTCGACCATCTCACAAATTGTGCCACGGCTTTACTTGGCCGATAGGCATCGAAGATTTTGAGATGATAGCCTTGCTCTTCAAGCTCAACATTAACTGCCTTTAATGCTTCTGCTGCTTCACTGGACATTATGGCGATTGGTGCATGATAACCGTCGATGCCTTTCCCTATAAAATTATAATGACCGAAATAGCGAATGTCGTATAATGCCGTTGGGATAATTTCATCCAAATATACAAAGCCATTTGGCAAATTTTTTTTTTTGACTACAACGTCTGTGACCTCTCCTATCGAAGGGAAAGGACTGATTGATGGAGCTGCAATCTCAATAGTTGGTGACTCCGTTTCTATGGTTTCAGTCGGTTTCTCTACAATTAGCGGCTCAATCGAAGCTGTAGGCATCGGCATTGCTGATTCTATTGGTATATTCGTCAATTGGCTGCATCCTGTGGCGAACAGCATCAAGCTGCTTACAGCTAGTAGAGCCATTCTGCGCTTATTAGTGAATTTTCTCCTAACAGCTTTCATTGTTACTCCCCTTCATTCATAAGTCTGTCGTTAATTCCAAGCTAGTCCTGCTTTCTAACATAACATGTTCTTCTGCCTTTGTCCGCTTCAGCAATTAAAAGATTGGTTCATTACTCTTCACCATAAGTTGAAACAAGTCCCATTCCGAGCTTATTCCTACTTTCACAGCGATCCATAACCCAAACAAGCTCGGAATCGAGCTTGTTTCATCCCATTGATCAGTTCCTGCTCACCACGAATAGAAACAAGCCCCATTCCGAGCTTATTCCTACTCGTGCGGCGATTCATAACCCAAACAAGCCTAGTGAACTGGTGACTTTCGACCGGCTATAATAATTACTAGAAGCTTTGTGCTAGATCATCAATAAGATCTTCAACATCCTCAATTCCAACTGATATCCGAATTAAGCCATCCGTTATCCCCAACTCTTCTCTACGTTCCTTAGGAATCGATGCATGAGTCATTTTAGCTGGCAAGGAGATCAGACTTTCCACCGCCCCCAGACTTTCTGCAAGTGTAAAATAGTTCACCTTTCGCAATACCTCAAGTGCCCTGTCTGCATGACCCATATCAAATGAAACCATCCCTCCAAACCCTCTTGCTTGCTGCTTCGCAATGACATGCTGGGGATGGCTCTCCAATCCTGGGTAATATAAATGGCTAACTGCTGGGTGGCTCGACAGGAATGACACGATCGCTTTTGTATTGTTCTCAATCGCTTCCATTCGCAAACCTAGCGTCTTCAAGCCTCGAATCAACAGCCACGAGTCCTGTGGACCAAGCACCCCTCCAGTAGCATTTTGTATAAAATGAAGCTGCTCGCCTAGTTCAACGCTATTCACCACAGCGAGTCCGCCCACGACATCACTATGGCCGCCAATATATTTGGTCGCCGAATGGAGAACAATATCCGCACCTAAGGTGATCGGTGTCTGCCAATAGGGTGTGCTGAATGTATTATCCACGATGAATAACAGATTGTTTGCCTTTGCCCATTTCGCTGCCAGCGCAATATCTGTTACTTTAAGCAACGGATTCGTAGGGGTCTCTATAAATAATGCTTTCGTATTCGGTTTAATTGCCCGCTCAGTTGCTTCCAAATCAGTCGTGTCTACAAAGGTCGACTCGATCCCTAATCGATTCAACACTTTAGTGGCAATCCGGTACGTCCCTCCATAAACATCATCGTTCACAATGATGTGATCGCCAGAATTGAGCAGCATAAATACGGCTGTAATGGCCGCCATACCAGAACTAAATGCAAATCCTCGCTCGCCTTCCTCCAAATCTTTGATCAACTCTTCAAGCGCATGTCTGGTTGGGTTGCCAGTCCGAGAATATTCATAACCCCGATGAACACCAACATCATCTTGTTTATACGTACTCGTCTGATAGATCGGAATGCTGACCGCTCCTGTATGTGGATCATTAGGGATACCGCCATGAATCAGCTTCGTTCGCAGCTTCATTTATGAAATACCCCCCTCATATATATTTTTGCTTAAATAACGTTCGCTTCCATCTGGAAATATCGTCACGATCTGGCTCCCCGGCGCTGCCTTCTCCGCTTCCAACAATGCAGCCTGCATAGCGGCCCCAGAAGAACTTCCAACAAGCAGCCCCTCAAGCTGCGTAATTTCCTTCACTTTATTGAAGGCATCAGCATCTGCTATCGTGTGAATCGCATCGAAGTAGGATACGTCCATGAATGGCGCAAGCTTCTCTACACCAATTCCTTCTGTCTTATGCGAACCGCTTGCTCCACCACCCAGAATCGAGCCTTCTGGTTCAACAATGACGGTCTTGATATTCGGATTCTGTTCCTTCAGGTATCTCGCTGTTCCCATGAACGTTCCTCCAGTACCCGCTCCAGCGACAAATATGTCGATCTCCCCATCTAGATCATGCCAAATTTCCGGAGCTAGCGTCTTATAATAGGTCTCAGGATTAGCTGGGTTAGAGAATTGAGCTGGCGAATAAGCACCGGGAATATCCTTGACTAACTCCTCTGCTTTCTTAATCGCACCCAGCATGCCTTGCTTATTCGGCGTATTGACTATGGTTGCTCCAAGTGCCCTCATTAACTGCTGCTTTTCTATGCTGAATTGCTCAGGAACGACGAAGATGACGGAAATTCCACGGCCAATCGCCGCTAAAGCCAGTCCTATCCCCGTATTCCCTGCAGTCGGTTCAATGATCGTACCTCCAGCTCTAAGCAGTCCGCTCTCAAAGGCACTCTCCAGCAACTGAAGACCAAGTCGATCTTTTACACTTCCTCCAGGATTCATAAATTCAAGCTTAGCAAATAACCGAACTCCAGTAGGCAACGGGAAGCGAGTGAGCTCTACAATCGGTGTATGACCAATAAGTTCCTGAACATTACGATAAACAGCCATGATCAACAACCCCCGTTTATCCGTTTTCGAGAAACGATAATTGTGGTATGGTATGCGGTTGTCTACCTAGTGGTGCTTGGCCTATACTTAATCTCAATTGTAATTAAAGTCGCAAAAAAAGCTGTCACCGCAGGTTAGTAATGGCTTACTAAAGGATGACAGCTTGTTTATGTGAATACGGTTGAGCAATCACTGATCCTCATTTCCGAGCAACATCTGAATTCTTCTTGCTGACCTCAGCCGCTACCTCTTGCGTGATCTCATCTCCTCCTTGCTCCATCCATTCTTTAACAAATTTATCGAAAGCATCAATCGATAAGTCACCAGTTATGATTTTCAAATAGGCTTCATATTCTAATTGCTGCAGTTTGCTCCAATATTTCTCCATCGAAGGCGTCGTATCGTAAAATAAGCTTTCGCTTTTAATCATTGGTGCTTTACTGACTTCTCCTCCGAGCAAATAGGCTTGCGATGAGCTCCATGCCTCCAAGTTTTTACGCGGCTGTTCGATTTCATCAATCATATCGTCATATAGTGACCTCGTCTCCGGATCCAGACTGTCTAAGGCAATCTCCTTATTTAATGCTTGAATTAACCAATCATGTCGCTTCGCAACAGCATCGGGATAGTCGAGCAGCAAGTCAAAAGGATAATAATTTCTTAATTGCGTCCCGAATTGTTCCGCAGTCGTCCTTAGCTGTTCGGCTTCCTTCCAATTCGGATCTTGATTGCGTTCTAGGCGAGTCAATACATTCACTACCTTCAAGGCTGCTTCAGGATGGGCATAACCTTTGCGTATTACGAGATAGCGATCTGTGATTGGTGCTGTGTTCGTAACAAAGGTACCGCCTGCATCTACTGGAGCGGTATATACGCGCCATTCCGCTTTCGTATCCTTCGATACAGAACTGCTTAATGGCCAGTATGGCGCCCACCATGGTCCGAATATGATTCCAGTTTGGTTATTCTCAAGCAGATCATAAATATCTTTCCGCAGAACAAACCCGGAATCTATAATACCTTCTTTATACCACTTGGCTAAAATAGTTAATGCTGCTTTTGCATTCGGTTGTATCGAGCCATATACGACTTGACCGTTATCATCATAAACCCAGCTTTTCGGAAATGCATGAAAGGCAGAAAAAATGCCATTAAGTCCATGTACCCCATTCTTTTCTCCATATATAAGCAGCTTGTCAATTGGAATGCCGATTGTATCTGCTTTACCGTTGCCATCAGGATCACGTTCTTTAAAAGCGCTCACGATCGTCTCGATCTCCTCTATTGTACTTGGAGGAGCAAGATCCAGCTTATCCAGCCAATCTTGACGGATCCATAAATAGGTTGGAGCATCTGCTTCAATTGCAACATTAGGAAAGGCATACAGTTTGCCATCAACAGAAGCTTCCTTCAGCGCTTTGCCATCTGTGGCGTCATAAATAGAGCGTACTAAGGAAGATGCATATTGTGGATATACCGATGTTAAATCCTCAATCATGTCATGTTGAACCAAATAGCGGAATTGCAATCTGTTCACGATGAACGCATCGGGCAGGTCATTACTTCGAATGGCTAAATCCAACATATTCTCGTACAATTCTTCACCACTTGATTCCCAATCATATTTGATTGTAACGCCTGTCCGCTCCTTTAAATATCTGGTGAGAAAATGATCATCACTAATATCTCCTTCCGGCAATACGATATCCGAATAGGAATATGCGATTCTCATGGTTACTCCAGGATCTAGTGGCTCATAGGCTTCCTCAACTTCAGTTACCTTCAACTCCCCATCTTTGGAACAAGCTGCAGACATCAACAACAATAAGCTGACCAATATGAACAAACTAATTCTTATGGATACTAAGCGCATCATATCTGCTCACCTCAATCTCTGTTGGAATTTCGACAGACAGAATCGTTCCTTGATCCGGTTCACTATCAATCTTAATTAAATTGCTGTTGCCATAATAACGGTCAAGCAGCCTGCGTACATACTTCAATCCGATCCCCATCCCCAGATTTGGAGCTTCATTGCCATTCCCCATCAAATTGCGAACCGTTTGCTCGTCCATCCCTGGTCCATTATCACTTACCTCAAGCCTCAGCTTTCCTGAATTTAATTTCTGTATGACAATTCGAATTACACCATCCTGCTCTTTTTTGCCGTGATAGATGGCATTCTCCACAAGCGGCTGCAGCATAAACCTTGGAATTTGCAGATGCAACGTATTCGGATCAACATCAATTACGAAATTAAGCTCACCCTCATAACGAATGCTTTGAAGCTCAATATATTTCTTCAACGCTTCGATTTCATCATTTACTGTAACAATTAGTCCCGGCTTGCCCATATTGTAATGAAGCACTTGAACGAGCAGCGTCACGACTCGATCGATATCATTCTTGCCGTGCAATCGAGCGAGCCACTGCACCGTATTCAGCGTGTTATGCAGAAAATGCGGATTAATTTGGCTAAGTAACTTCTCTGTCTCCAGCTGACTCTTCATCCGCTCATTCCTGCCTACCTCATTAATCAACTCATTAACTGTCGTCTTCATCACTTGAAAATTACCGAGCAGCTGGTCAAACTCTTCTACTTGCGTGAAGCTCACCGGCGCTTCACGTTCTCCAGTCATCCGTACGATTTCTCGATTCACTTTGCGCAGCGATCCATACACTTTACGCCAAATGAGCATCGCAATAATAATAGCGAAAATAATAGAGCCAATAATAAATAAAACCATTCGTTGAACCCAATTGTCTATTTCGTGATTGAATACGTTCTGATCGACGGCCGTTATCAGCTTCCAGCCTTGTGCGCTCTCATAACCGAATAAATAGTGGCCTTCATAAAGCTGATTGCCTGACTCGACCATATCCCAATGCAGCAATGCTGGATCTACTGGTGCTGTTCCTTGATCAGCGAATAACGCTTCCCCCTGCTCATTCATCAAATAGTGGGATACTTTCATGCCATACCATTCGCTGTTCATGATTTTCCGAAATAAATTATAATTGGATTCCAAATAGATGTAGACGGTAGCGGCTCGATCGTTTTTCACCTCACGCAAGGAGGAGAACACGATATTCGAGCTATTCTTGTATTGCGTTCGATGTGGACCAAAGTAAGCAGCCCCGTTATAGCGTACAAAGGTTGGAAGATCTGCAACGCCAAACTCTGTGCTTACAGCCAGATTGGTGAATAGGATCGGATTCTTGGCTTGCGGATTGTAATATACCGTTAATCCCAGATTAGGATTAGTAAAATTAACGACGTTAAGGCTTTCTTCAATGTCCTTCATAATCTCGGCCTTCTCCGTTATCTTCTCCGTGTTCAAATACTCGTTCACAATTTCAGCCGTTTGACCATCTAAAGCGAATTGTTTCGATACGAAGTCGAGATTGCTTAAGAGGTTCTCCAAACCGGTCGCTTCCTGCTTTAAGCTAGCATTAATCCCCGCTTGAATTTTGTTAGTTAGAATGGAATGCAGCGATGAATAGGTAAATATCGAAAATAAAATCGGAGGAAACAAACAAGCGATGAGCAAATAGATGACTAGCGTGCGTCTCAGCGTACCTGTTTTGAATGGATGCGGCATCTGACGGAAAAATCGTAATAGAAACAAAGCTTAGTATCCCCTTTCGACAGGAAACGCTTTCATAACTATATATTACCAGCTGCTAATAGAGAAAGGGAATAGTCTAGATAAAAAGACAAGTTTCAAACAATTGATTCAGTTTGCATTTATGTTCCATCCATATAAAAAAGCCTAACTCCCGCAACTTACGGAAATTAGACTCTTTATACTTATTCGTTCACATTCCATCGATGGCGGAACTTCTCCAGTCGTGGATGCAGCTTCAATGGCTCAGAGGATAACACAAGTCTGATTTTGACGATCCATTCCTCGAAGGAAGCGAATGATGCGAACAGATTGGCCATATCTGCTGTGAGATATAGAAAATAAGGTGATGGATATCCCTCTGTCATATGCCTTAGAGCAGCATCGATTGGTGTATACTTCTTGCGTTTCCCTTCCCATCCTTCAACGAATAGATCAGAAGTCCCTTGGTCCCGCTTCCACTCATGCAAGCGATCCAATCGTTTATAATAACTGCTTACGGGCTCCTTAGACATGCGCCGTACGCTTTCCTCATGCAGTGGGTACAATACGAACTTGGCAAAAGAATAGCTTGACGCATACTCCGCTGCGCGTTCCAATTCTCTGTCTGTCGTATGTTCGAAGGAGTCATAGTAGATCAATGTCCCTTTACGGGCATCCTTAGGCGGCTCATAACCATATGGGACTTTTATATTGTCTCTGCTCATCGTATAGCTCTCTCCTTCAAATTGAATTACACATACTTATTTCTTGCGGCACCCATCCCGAATAGGAATAAAAATATAATAGCGATAAACAGCATAACTAAAGGAATGGTCCAGCCTCCTGTCCCATCATGCAGCATTCCGAACAATGTTGGGCCTAGTGCTGCTACAAGATATCCGATGGATTGAGCCATACCTGATAGCTCAGCGGCTTCCTGTACATTGCGAGTACGTAAACTGAAGAACATCATAGACAAACTAAAACCAATACCACTCGCCACTCCGAGTAAAATGAAAGATACAGGAAGCATCCATCCATCCCCACCATAAAGTATGCCAAATAGTCCGGCTAGATATAAGGCAGTCATTGGAATAATCAATAAAATTTGATTCCTCATGCGACCAGCCAGCACAGGTACGATGAAGGTAGCTGGCAGTACGGCGAATTGCATTAGTGACAGCATCCAACCTGCAGCGCTAGAGCTCATGCCCCTTTGAATCAGTATGTCGGGGAACCATGCGATGCTCACATAAAATAATAAAGATTGCAGCCCCATATAAATAGTGACCTGCCAAGCTATTGGCGAACGCCAAATGTTGACCTGTGAAGCTGAGTCTGAAGTTGCTGATACCGATGCCGCTGCTAAGTTCTTTCTTTTCCGTAATTGAGGCAACCAAATCAGTAAGGCAATCAGAGCTAGCATGCCCCAGCAGCCTAAAGCACCTTTCCACCCTAATCCAAGTCCATAAGCAAGTGGAATGCTAATTCCTGAAGCTATCGCACCGCAAAGATTCATCGAAACAGAATAGATGCCTGTCATGAGTCCAATTTTCTCAGGGAACTCTCGCTTGATTAAGCTCGGCATCAATACATTGCCTACTGATATCGCTAACCCCAGTAAAAGCGTTCCAACGAATAAGGATGTTACGCCTGCACTGGATCTAAGTACAACACCTATCGCAAGGATTGACATCGCAATCAATAATACGGCTTCAATCCCATATCTACGTGCAAATTTGGCTGCGAATGGTGACATGAATGCGAAGGCTAATAGAGGTAAAGTTGTAATAATACCTGCGGCCGTATTAGATAATGCTAATGAGTCCTTAATATTACTAATGAGTGGTCCAACTGACGTTATTGGGGCTCTTAGATTGGCTGCGATAAAAATAATACCGATGATGAGCAGCGTTACTTGTGCGTAAGATTTTCGATTTGTTGCTTTGTGTAATTGCTTCTGATGTCCCTGCATGGTAAATCATTCACTCCATTTTCTTTTGTAGTTACTTTTTTCAAGTGTTCTTCATTATAGCCTAACTTACTCATTATATAAAAGTAGATAAGGACACTTCCGATTATCGGGAGTGTCCTATGGTGGATATATCGAAGCCATGTTAGATGTTCAAGAATCCCTAAAAAATGGTGTTAATATGTACAGTAGTTCAACAAATCAGCGGCAGTCTAGGACTTTATCTCATCCTGGCTGCCGCTGATTCAATTGTTAAGTCAGTCTAACAATAATTTCCTAACAAAATGTTCTTAACAATTGAAGCTCTAATCATTATTTTCTCCATCTTCTTCCTGCCGGTCCCTGTCCCTGTCTCTATCTTGACCCTTGTCTTTTTCTTTGCCTTCCCACTTATGCTCCTTCTTATCCTTATCCCGTTTCTCATCTGAATTTTTGTCTTTTTTATTTTCCTTTTTCTTATTGTTATCTTTGTTATTATTCTTGTTATTAGATTTATCACCTTGGTCAGGCTTCTTCATTGATGAAATAGGAGCTGCCGGGAACTTCATAATGGGTTCATCTTTAAGCGCTTCTGTCATTAATGCCTGAAAAACGACTGCCGCCGCTTTGGAGCTCGTAGTCAAATAATGATTGCTATCGCTTTTATCATAGCCTAACCACACTGCTCCGACGAGTTGCGGTGTGTAACCGACAAACCAATTGTCTTTGGCTCCTGCCCCATTCGTACCGTCCATTTCAGTCGTACCTGACTTCCCAGCAAGTGCACGTCCCTCTAATTGTGCTGCTTGGCCTGTCCCATCCTGAATAACGCCCTCCAGCATAGCTGTCATTGTACGAGCTGTTTCTGATGAAGTAGCTTGCTGTCCTTCTGTCCCCTTCAGCTCTACTAAAACTGTACCATCCGCTGATTCGATACGAGTCACCGCATGCGCCTCCATTCGAACTCCATCGTTAGCGAATGCCCCGTAAGCTTCTGCCATTTGAAGCGGTGATACTCCCTCTTGCAAGCCTCCTAACGCCAGACCAAGTACACGATCACCTTCAACGAGCGGAATACCAAATCGCGCAGATGCCTCCATCCCCTTATCAATGCCAATTTCATTCAACAATTTGACTGCTGGAATATTATAAGAATGAATAAGCGCTTCGTATAAGGATACTTCGCCATGATAAGCTCCTCCGGCATTTCGAGGCGAATAACTGCCAAAGCTGACTGGTTCATCTACTAGCTTATCAGTCGGATCATAGCCTTGTTCCAAAGCAGGCGTATACACAGCGATTGGCTTCATGATTGAGCCTGGCTGCCTTTTAAGCTGTACCGCATAATTAAAACCGCGAAACGGTTGATCCCCTCTTCCTCCGACTAATGCCCTAATGCCCCCATCACGCGGGTCTACTAATACTGCACCGCTTTGAATCAATTGATCGTTAGAGCTGTCAGGAAACTTGGATTCATCCTCGTACACTTTCTCCGCCGCTTGTTGCATCTCTATATCTAACGCCGTATAGATATGCAATCCACCGTGCAGCACTTCATTATCGGTAAATCCATATTTCACTGTCGCTTCACGGATGATTTGATCCACATAATAAGGATATCGTAGTTTATCCATTCGGTTAGGCTTAGTTTGTAATATAGAAATAGGCTCTACTATCGCTTCGTTATAGACATCATCTGTAATGACTCCTTGTTCCTTCATGAGTTGAAGAACAACGTTCCGACGCTCCTTCGCTTTATCTGGATTTTTGTAAGGAGTTAGCGTCGACGGAGCTTTAACCAGACCCGCGAGCAATGCAGACTCCGCGATGGTAAGCTCACTAGCATTTTTACCAAAATAAGTCTGAGACGCTCGTTGGATGCCCCAAGCACCCTCCCCATAATAGATTTGATTCAAATACATCGTTATAATATCCGTCTTCGAATAATGATCTTCGATTTTTTTAGCTAACAGCACTTCGTTCCACTTTCTCGTCCATGTCCTTTCATGAGAGAGAAAAACGTTTTTGGCGAGCTGCTGCGTAATCGTACTTCCCCCTTGTACTGTGCCGCCTGAAGTTAGGTTCGTTATGAATGCACGCCCAACTGCTCTCAAGTCCATCCCCTTATGTTCAAAATACCGTTTATCTTCCACAGCTACGATGGCATTCACCATATGTGAAGGAATTTCAGAATAGGCGATTTCATCAATATCATTCAATTCCAGGCGAGTCGCTTCTTCTCCGTTAAGATCATAGTTGATCGTTGCAGCAGGAAGAGGTATATCTAATTGACTTATATCCTGTGCTGCTACAAGTGAATGAAAGGTAATTAAGCCTCCAAGCATAGTCACTCCGATTAGAGCGGAAATGCCCCATAATGTTCTTTTTACAGTAATCTTCTTCAATCCAGTTCCCCCATGTTTGCAGTCGTATCTTATATCATTCGTTGCAATGTTATCGTTTCAGTGCGTAATGCCTAGATTCTTAAGACTATTGACAACTCGAACGATGTCATATAATGCTATAATAGATAGGGTCGATCGATCGCCGTGAGCGATGCACGTCCAATCTTACGCTATATCTAAGGAGAAATCATATGGATATTATTGAACTTCAAATGGCACTAATTGACGAAGATACGGATCAACCTAGATATCAATTCGACGAAGAAGCCTTACAGGAATTAATGAAAAGTATTGATGAAATCGGCTTGCTCTCTCCCATTAAAGTAAGGACGACACCTAACGGCCGCTACAAAATCATTTATGGAAACCGCCGTTATAAAGCTTCCAAAACTTTAGGTCGTCTAACGATTCCATGCATCATCTCGAATGTAACGGATGAAATGGAAATCTATTTGGAGCAAATTGCTGAGAATTTGACTAGAGAAGGTTTCTCTCCAATTGAAGAGGCCGAAGCTTTCCATAAATTGTTGAATGATTCGAAGTTCAGCAGCTCGACTAAATTTCTCTCGAGTAAGCTTGGCAAGCCGGAAGCCTACATAAAGAACAAATGTGAACTGCTTAAGTTCAGCAATGCCGTAAAGAAGCTAATTATTAGCGGTACTGAGATTAAAAAAGATAAGCTGACCGAGGATCAACTATTGCCGCTTAAGGACTTGCCGATTGAACACCGTGATCCACTTGCTTTGATCATCGCCAGGGACGAAATGCCGGTTAGTGATGTTAAGAAAATTGCTCGTTTATTCAAGGATAAAGAAATCTCCGCAGCCACAAAAGACAAGCTGTTATACAAGTCAGGTCCTGGACTGATTGAAACATGGTCCGTGCATCAACATAATAAAGCAGAGAAAGATAAACCTGTTGAACCTAAGGCGGCCGCTCCTGCTTCTGTTAAACAAGAGGAACCGAGTAAAGAAATTATTGCCAAACCAAAAACAACACCGATTGAGGACAAATTGCATCAATTGCTGACCGCCCTCCCTGCTCATAGTCCTCTTTCTGTAGATATGATTTATTCCATTACGAATATTACTGCTGATCGGCAAGAAAATTTCTACAATGATATGGATCAGCTTATCGAGAATTTACAAAATCAACTGTCAGAATGGATAAGTATTAGAGAACATGCAAAATCTACAACTTTAGAACATAAACTTTACTAAACCGAACAAGAATAAGCGGCTGCCCTGTTGGACAGCCGCTGTACTTTTATAAAGAGGTGACAATAATGAACCTACATAAAGGCGAAACGCTGTTTCGTCAAGGAGAGGCAGGTCCTCTCTATTCCCTGAAGAGCGGTCTGCTAAAGATTGTTCGTGTTCATGCAGACGGCAACAGTATTCTAGTTAATATCATTACACCTGGTGAAATCATTCCGCATCATTCTCTCATTAGTCCGAATCCTTATTTCGGAACTGCAATAGCACTCGTCACCTGCGAGGTAGAAATGCTGCCTGCTGAGAATTGGTATCGTAATCTGGAGAACAACCCCGACCAATGCCGAGAAATTGCTTTACTCTTACAGGACAAGCTCCGGATGATGCAGCAGCGAATCGATCAGCTTACCGAGATTACACCTGCTGATAAGCTAAAAAAGCTGCAAAAATGGTTTCAGCATTATATTTCACCTGTGGAACTGACCGAAGCTCTAACACAAGATGAGATCGGCCAATTCATTGGACTCCGACGTGAGACAGTCAATCGTTTACTTCGTATGCAAGCTCTGCAGAGCAAGGATGATTACAATTGACCTGCTGGCCCGAAAAATTCATAATGAATATCTTCTTCGGGAATGTCCCATTCAGTCAATATACGGTTTACCGTTCTCATGAATGGCACTGGACCGCAGAAGTAGTAAGATGCTCCTTTAGTCGGAGCTACCTTACTTAACCAAGCTGAATCAATGAGCCCGGCTTGCTGGAACAGTTGATTGGCTTGATCGTTCTCTGTCGGGGATGAGTAACACCAATGATAAGAAAGTTGGGAATGCATGCTTGCCAGTTTTTCCACATGGGATCTCATCGCATGAACATTGCCATTTTGCGCAGCATGGATAAAAGTCACTTGACGTGCTGGATCGAATTCAACCAAATGGTTTAACATACTCATCATCGGTGTTAATCCAACACCGCCACTGATCAACACGATTGGTCGTGTGTCTTTAAGATCTAGCGTAAAGTCACCAGCAGGCGCGGAGAGCATCAGGATCGCTCCCTCCTCCACCTCTTGATGCAAATGAACAGAGACTACTCCTGCCGGCCGTTCAGCTGCAGCTTCCTCTCGTTTCACGGATATGCGATAATAGGGTTTTCCTGGTGCGTCAGATAAGCTGTATTGACGAATATGCGTGTACTCATCACCAGGGATATCTAGCTTGACACTCACATATTGTCCCGGTTCAAATTTGGCAAGCGCTTTGCCATCCTGTGGTACGAGATAGAAGGATGTGATAACGTCGCTTTCACGAACCTTGCGCTCCACTCGGAATGGTCTAAAGTCCGCCCATCCTCCTTCTTGCTCAACGGTTTCCTGAAGCATTCCTGCTTCAACACTCATAAATACATCTGCAATGACACCGTAAGCTTCAGCCCAAGCCCCAATAATCTCATCTGTCGCAGCATCGCCCAACACTTCTTTGATTGCACCTAGCAAATGTTGTCCTACAACGGGATAATGCTCCGCTTTCACACCTAAGCTGCGATGTTTATGAGCGATTTGCTTCACAACCGGCAATATACTTTCCAATTGATCGATATACTTGGCAGCTGCGTATACAGTATTGGCTAGAGCAGCTTGCTGCCTGCCTTGCTTTTGATTAGCGTGATTAAATATATTCAATAATTCTGGATGACTGGCAAATAAATTTTGATAAAACTTTTTCGTAATCGCAGTTCCATGAACCTCCAAGACGGGTACGGTTGATTTAATAATAGAGATCGTTTCATTGCTAAGCATTGCATTCGCCTCACTTCGTGGATTTACTTGTTCATGAGCCAATTATATACAAGATGACTCTTAATGCTTGTGATTATAATCACATCAAACTAAACGGAATTGTGACAGTCTCATCATTTACTTAATGTCATTAACATTACTAGCAAATATATATTCCTATATACATCTATACTGCTCTTAACTAACGCCATCTACGTTGCTCTTTATCTAAAATTAACTAAAAATCGATCTGAACGGACACCAGGGACGTTATTTGCTGCTTAAACACGATTTTGAGACTTTCGTGGCCACCAGAGACCTTATTTCTACAATTGCATACGTTTA
>JBHGUX010000090.1:0-58817 GCA_048976605.1 Pristimantibacillus sp.
ACGAACGTTGCTGCGATCAACTCGCACCGCAACCTTGCTGCAAACAACACACAAATGGGCAAAACAATGGAAAAGCTTTCTTCCGGTTACCGCATTAACCGTGCTGCTGATGATGCAGCTGGTCTTGCAATCTCCGAGAAAATGCGTTTCCAAATCAACGGCTTGAACCAAGCGCAACGCAACGCACAAGACGGCATTTCCTTGCTTCAAACAGCTGAGGGCGCTTTGACAGAAGTTCATTCCATGCTTCAACGTATGAATACACTTGCTAACCAATCGGCGAATGGTACGAATGCTTCTGAGGATCGTACAGCATTGCAAGCAGAAGTGAAGCAACTTATCGGTGAAATTAATTCAATTTCAACATCAACAACCTTTAATGGTATTAACTTGCTAAGCACATCGGCAACAGTTACATTCCAAGTAGGTGTAACTGGCACTGACCGTCTTGCGGTTACCATGAAGAAGATGGATGCAACTACACTTGGCGTAACTGCTACGAAAGTTACAGCTATTGACATTAGTACTTCAGCAGGTGCAGTATCTGCCCTAGCAGTTATTAAAGGCGCAATTACTCAAGTATCTACTCACCGTGGTAACTTGGGTGCAGCACAGAATCGTCTGGAGCACACAATTAATAACCTGGGTGTGAACTCAGAAAACTTGGCTGCTGCTGAAATGCGTATTCGCAGTGCAGACATGGCGAAGGAAATGACCGAGTTTACTCGTAACCAGATCCTTGTACAAGCTGGTACAGCTATGCTTGCTCAAGCGAACTCCATGCCACAAGGCGTACTTAAGCTCTTGGGCTAATATTTCTAAGAAAAGACTCCTTTCCTTATGGAATGGAGTCTTTTTCCATTCAAATTAGCTATTGAAAAGCCGATATAGTGTATATAGTAACCATAAAGGCGGCGGTAATATGTTTCTTAAAGTAGATGATAATGTTCAAGAAACCTTTGTAGATATTAGTGTATTCAATGATTATTGGGGACATTTAATTGGGGATTTATCTCAAAACGGACGAATTATAAACCGAATTAATATTGATGGTGTTGACTATTTTGAGAATTTCGAGGTGCTAATTGCTAGTGGTTTTCATAACACTGCTGAATTGCAGATCTTTTCTAGTTCAGAACTGGAATTACTAGAAGAGACGATTGCTGAAATAGCTCGTTATAGTGGTATCCTGAAACAGAACTGTAGTTCACTAGGACCTTCATTTTATGGAGAACCGACTGAACAAGAATGGCACACATTTAGCCAATTGTTAGCGGGGTTCACTTGGGTGCATGATGCTTTATTTAATAGTGCTGAGCTTATGATAAGGACTGGAGTTCACCCAGAACTCGCCGCATACTTTAAAGAAATAGATGGAAAACTGTTGGTTAACTTGAAGGATATAGAAGAGGCAATGGAAGAAAAAGAATACGTTGCTATAGCAGATATCATTAAATACGAACTGTTTGAGCTGTTTTCGGCTCTAGAAGATACGTTAGCAAAGTGAGGTAGAGTAGTGTGGTCCATTATGTAGCTGATAATTTACTCTTGTTCCGTAAGCAATTTAATCAAATCTATCATGTTATACGCAACAAAGAAAGAGACGTGGAACGCTATCAAATTATACATACACGTTCTAATTATCCTACTCTAGAAATACAAGAAGCTGACAAGGCATCTGTATTTATGCATAGTAAGTATGACCCTGTATATGAGGCTGAGCAATGGTTAGATAAAAGCGAGAATCAAATTGGGGATGCTTCCCATATTCTCGTATTTGGCATGGGTCTAGGTTATCATATTGAAGCAATCATCCGGAAATACCCTGAGCGTAAGTTATATATTATCGAACCAGAGATAGAACATACTTTAGCTGCTATGGAAGCAAGAGATTTGTCATTAATATTAAATCATCGCAACATTACCGTTATGTCAGTAGGTAAAGATAAGCTTGTTTTTCAACATGCGGCTATCCTTATGTCTAACTATATAGATAGTTCTCTGAGCGTTTTGTATCCACCGTTTTATACCAAGCACTATAAGGATGAAATAGAGCAATTCACTGCTATTTTCCGTGGATCAGTGCTTGATGCGCGGGTGAATTTACATACACATATTAGATTTAAGACGGAGTGGTCTTTGAATAGTATTATGAACATACCTCAGACACTATTCAGTCGCTCCATTTGGCCGCTTAAGAAACAATATGAAGGTTGTCCAATGCTCGTCGTTGGCTCAGGGCCTTCACTTGATTATAATTTGGAATATCTTAGGGAATTACAGCATCATATTCCGATTATTGCCGCAGGAAGTAGTACGAAAGCGTTGTTATCTGCCGGAGTTCGACCACATATGATTGTTTCGATGGATGGGGGTGCGGCAAACTATAAGATTTTCCGTGATCTCGATACAGAAGGCATTCCATTTGTCTATTCTCCTATGATTCAGTATCAAATACTGGAGCAGGTACCGCAAGAGGATTTACATCATGTTTTTATATCAACAGATACTTTGTTTAAGTATTTATTTGATACTAATAAACCCATGCAACAAATCTATTCTGCAGCATCGGTTACAGGTGTAGCTATGCAGTTGGCTGCTTATTTTGGATCGGATAATATAATTCTAGTAGGACAAGATCTTTCTTATCCCAACCATATCATGTATGCCAACAATGTTGGCAATATGAATAAAGAGGATGCAGCGAGCTTTGCTGATGAATGTGATGCAGAAGTAGAGAACGTCCAAGGGGGCATGAACCCGACACAACAAAAAATGCTAGCTACACTTTCTGATATTGAACAGATTGTAAGCATACATGCAGATGAGTGTAATTTTATGAACACATCACATTTTGGAGCAAAGATTAAAGGAACAACAGATGTGTCTTTGGACAATTTACTAGATAAACTGAAGAGTAATGACATGGGACATGAAAGATTTAAACAAGTATGGGGAGATAACACATCCGATTACACTGCTCGTGAGAAAAAAATTATAGTAGATAAAATTAAAATGATCAACGATCGTTTATTAAAAGTACAGAAACAAGCCATTTCCAGTATGATCAAATGTATGAATAACCTGGAGAAAGCTCTTGAAGTGGATGATACGAATAAAATCTCTAGCAGTCTCATTCACATCAATCGCTATTGGGAAGAGCTTACTTCAGAAAAAATATTTGATCCTGTAATCGGCAACTTCTTTCAAGCTTCTATCCTTGTATATAGTAGATATGTACCTAGAATTGTCGAAACACAAGATCCGAGCGAGAAAGGTAAACTTGTATTGAAGCATTTGGGTAATTTAATAAATATGATGAATGATGATATTCCGAAGTTAGTTACACTAATGGATTCATCGCTAGAACGTGTACAGGAACGTTTACTAGTCAATCACTGACACCTTTGAGAGGATGAGGCTGTATGAATGGCTTCTTTACAGGTAAAAAAGTTCTAATCATAGGTGGTACGGGAACGATAGGGCAGTCATTGCTGAGAACGATATTATTAGATAATCCCGAGGTTATTCGTATACTCAGCCGCGATGAGCATAAACAGTTTGAATTGCAGCAGGAGTGGGGCCATATCTCGAATATTCGCTATTTAATTGGTGATGTTCGTGATTATGAGCGTGTTCGGCGGGCGATGCAGGATATTGATTATGTTTTCCATACTGCTGCGATGAAGCATGTTCCTTCCTGTGAATATAATCCCTTCGAGGCCGTTCAAACCAATATACTAGGGACGCAGAATGTGATTCAAGCATCATTGGATTGTGGCGTTGCAAAGACAGTGTTTACTAGTACGGATAAAGCCATATCACCTACCAATACCTATGGAGCTTCTAAATTAATGGCGGAGAGATTAATTTCTGCAGCGCAGTATTATGGAGGAGCAGGTAAAACGATATTTGCGGCGGTTCGATTTGGTAATGTAATGGGCTCTAGAGGTTCGGTCATACCATTGTTCCAGAAACAGATTATCGACAAATCACAAATTACCGTTACTAAAAAAGATATGAGTCGTTTCATGATGACTTTACAGCAAGCAACAGAGCTTACTATTGATGCCCTTATGAAAGCTCAAGGTGGAGAAATTTTTGTTTTGAAGATGCCTGTTATTTTACTTCAAGATCTAGCTGAATGTGTAATTGAAGAAGTGAGTAAGCAGCTTAATCGATCACCATCGTTAGTAACCATTAATGAAATCGGACTAAGACCTGGTGAAAAGATGTATGAGGAGCTTATGACTGAAGAGGAATCTGTACACGCATTTGAATTGGATAAGATGTTTATTATACCGAATGCATTTGTTGTTCAAAGGCAGTATCAGGGAGCTGTACCAGCGACTGTTCGAAGCTACAGTTCACATCATTCATCACCTATCAGTAAAGAGATGGTTAGAAAGATGTTAATAGAGAACAAATTGATTAGTTCAATTGAATTGAACAGAGAATGGATATCGGTATAAAAAAGCTCATTGGAGAGTAGTTTATGAATATTTACTTCCGTTTAGATGCTTCTAATGAAATTGGAACGGGGCATCTTATTCGTTGTCTTACTCTTGCAGAAGAATTAATCGCATCTGGTGCTAACATTACGTTTATTTGTAAGGAAATCCCCGATGCTATGGTACCGCTTGTATATGATAAAAAGGTCGCTATAGTGAGGCTGGCGACTGAGAATAGGGAATCAGAACCTACTGAGATCATTTCCCTGCTTGAAGGACAAGAGAAATCAGTAGATTGGTTTATTGTGGATCATTATGAATGGAATCAATCTTTGGAAGTGCAGTTAAGGCCGCATGTACAACGTATTGGTGTTATTGATGATCTTGCAAATCGAAATCATGATTGTGATTTATTGTTGGATCAGAATTTAAGCGCGATGGACAATTGCGAGAGATACAGGGTAATTCTACCGAATGAAGCGATATTGTTATTAGGACTTGAATATGCCCTTCTACGTCGTGATTTCTCTATTATAAGACGAGAAAATAAAAGATATGAACATACCATATCACGAGTGCTCATCTGTTTCGGAGGCAGTGATCCAACAGGTGAGACAATTAAAGCGTTAGCTGCTATAAATGATCCGTTATTTTCAAATATAGAATTTGATTGTATTGTGGGCAGAGCTAACAACAATTTAGATTCTATAGAACAACTATGTACTCAAATGAAAAATATCTCCTTACATATTCAAACCGATCAAATGGCTGCATTAATGTATCAGGCTGATCTTGCTATTTGTTCCTTAGGAACGATAACATGGGAAAGATATTGCTTGGGGCTTCCTGCAATTACGATTTCCGTAGCTGACAATCAATTACTGAATGCTGCTTCCATACAAAAGCTAGAGATTGACGAATATCTGGGTCCTGCTCAATCCGTATCGTCATCCCTATTAAGGGAAGCTATTTCTAATCAAATCAAATATGCTGATCAGTTGCCGGTTAAAAGGGAGAAAGCAATGAAGTATGTGGATGGCGATGGTGTCCGAAGAGTTGCAAATGCTCTATTAAGCATGTCCGGGGAGTGAGCGAATGATTTTTCGAGATGCTGAATTCAATGATTGTGAATGGATATTAAATTGTCGGAATGATGATGAGACCCGATCGCAATCCTTTAGTAGCCATCAAATTACTTTAGAAGAACACGAAAATTGGTTTTCAAAAAGCCTCTCTATGGACTCTAGGAAAATCTTAATCGTCGAAATTCATGATGAACGGGTTTGCATGGTAAGGTTGGATGAGATTAGCGCTACGGAAGCGGAAATAAGCATTAATATTGCTCCTCAATATAGGGGGAGAGGGTTGGGCTCCGTTATAGTAAGAGAAAGCAGCAGACAAGCCCTGCTTTGGAAAAGCGGGTTACTAGTAATTACAGCATTTGTAAAACAAAGCAATAAGGCTTCCCTGAAATGTTTTGCGAACGCTGGTTACGAGCAGATCAATCGTAATCATGATACGATTAAGCTTGAGTTAGGTTTACACTTAACATAAACTTTGTATATGAATATGACATAAGGTTGTGATTTTATCGTGAAACCCTCATTCATCCAGATCGGTGATAAAAGGATAGGAAGAGAATATAAGCCTTTTATCATTGCAGAAATGTCAGGTAATCATAATCAGTCTTTGGAGAGAGCGCTGGAAATTGTAGAGGAAGCGGCCAAAACGGGTGTTGATGCCTTAAAGATTCAAACCTATACAGCAGATACGATGACTTTGGATCTAGAAGACGGCGATTTTTATATTGCTGATCCTAACAGCTTATGGAAAGGTACATCGTTACATAAGCTTTACCAGGAAGCCTATACTCCGTGGGAATGGCATAAACCGATCTTTGATCGTTGCAGAGAACTTGGAATCATTGGGTTTAGCACACCGTTCGATGAAACGGCTATTCAGTTTTTAGAAACGCTTGATGTGCCAGCCTATAAAATAGCCTCATTCGAAAATACGGATATTCAATTAATTCGTAAGGTAGCTGCTACAGGGAAACCTCTAATTATCTCAACCGGTATGGCTACAGTCGCTGAGTTAGATGAAACGGTTCGTGCAGCAAAAGAAGCAGGCTGCCATGATATCGTGCTCCTGAAGTGTACGAGTACCTATCCGGCTACTCCGGAGACAACGAACATTTCTACTATCCCTCATTTAAAAGAGCTATTTAATTGTCAGGTAGGATTGTCCGATCATACAATGGGCATTGGTGTTTCCGTTGCAAGTGTGGCATTAGGTGCTACTGTTATTGAAAAACACTTCACATTACGACGTGCAGACGGAGGGGTAGATTCCGCCTTTTCCTTGGAACCAGAGGAAATGCAATCGCTTGTCATCGAAACTGAACGGGCATGGCAAGCGATTGGACAAATTACATACGGTCCTACAGAAAAAGAAAAGAGTTCATTGCAATACCGTCGTTCACTGTATGTTTCTCAGGATATACAAGCTGGAGAGACTTTTAGTGAGGATAATATTAAAGCGGTTCGTCCGGGGTATGGGCTGCCAACGAAATACTTGGATCAAATCATTGGGAAAACGGCGAAACAAAATATTGCTCGTGGAACACCAGTTTCTTGGAGCTTGTTATAAAATGTGAAATGGGGCTTAACGATGAACATATTACTAACTGGCGGCGCAGGATTTATAGGGCGTTGGGTGGCCAAGAGATTATTGAATGATGGACATTCCGTTTGGATAGTAGACGATCTATCGAATGGCAGAGAAGTTAATATTGAAGAGTTCAGAGATCATCCAAAGCTTAAAGCTTTTATCAAGGGAACGATATTAGATGAACAGCTCTTAGAGCAATTATTCACGGATACCAAGTTCGACATTTGCTATCATCTTGGAGCTTCTATTAATGTTCAGGATTCGATTGACGACCCGCGCACAACCTTTAACAACGATACAATTGGAACCTTCAATGTGATGGAACAATGTCGCAAACATGATGTGAAGGTTGTTTTCATGAGTACATGTATGGTTTATGATCGCTGTACGGATGAGACCGGTATTACGGAACAGCATCCCATTAAGCCGGCGTCTCCTTATGCTGGCTCTAAAATTGCCGCTGAAAATATGGTTCTTTCTTATTATTATGCGTATGGGTTGCCGACTGTCGTTATTAGGCCTTTCAATACGTATGGACCGTTCCAGAAAACAGGCGGTGAGGGTGGAGTAGTTGCTATATTTATCAAAAACAAACTTGCAGACAAGGACATCAACATTTACGGAGAAGGAACGCAAACACGTGACTTGTTATTTGTCGAAGATTGCGCAAGGTTCGTAGTTGAAGCAGGATATTCCGATGCTGTAAATGGTGAAATTGTCAATGCTGGATTAGGTCGAGATATTGCAATTAATGATTTAGCGAAAATGATCGTCGGGGATGATAGTCGCATTCATCATGTGGAACATATCCACCCTCAGAGTGAAATTCAGAAGCTTCTCTGTAATTCTTCTAAAGCAAAAAGCTTGCTAGGATGGGAACCAGCTATTTCACTTGAAGAAGGTATTCGTTTAACGGAGCAGTGGGTTGCTTCAACGGATTTGATCTGATAAGGAAGAGGGCGGCACCTATGACGGAATCCTCACAACCGGTTAGAAATACATTATTGCCTTATGGCAAGCAATGGCTTGACGATAATGATATTGATGCGGTAGTTCAAGTGTTGAAAGGCGATTTCATTACACAAGGACCCGCAATCGAGCAATTCGAGCGTAAAGTTGCGAGCTACGCAGGCGTGAAATATGCAGTCGCCTACTGTAACGGTACGGCAGCGTTACATGGAGCATGCTTTGCAGCAGGTATCGGTAACGAAGATGAAGTCATTACGACTCCGATTACCTTTTTGGCTAGCAGTAATTGTGTGTTATATATGGGCGGTCGACCCGTATTTGCAGATATCAAAGAGGATACTTATAACATTGATCCCAAGCAGATAGAACAGTTGATTACGAATAAAACGAAGGCAATCATTCCAGTCGATTTTACAGGACAACCTGTTGAAATGGACTATATTGAGCAGATCGCACGTGATCATGGATTAGTTGTTATCCACGATGCGGCACACTCATTAGGGGCTTCCTATAACGGTAAGAAAGTAGGAAGCTTTGGAGATATGACAATGTTCAGTTTCCATCCTGTCAAGCATGTGACTAGTGGAGAAGGCGGAATGATTGTGACCGACAACGAAGAGTACTATCGTCGCCTGCTATTGTTCCGTAATCATGGTATGACTCGTGATGCTGCCTTGATGCAGAATAATGATGGGCCTTGGTATTATGAAATGACTGAGCTTGGATATAATTATCGAATGACCGATCTACAAGCTGCACTAGGAAACTCTCAGATGGATAAGCTCGATCAATTTGTCCTAAGACGACGTGAAATTGCGATGCGTTATCAAGAAGCCTTCTCTCGAATGGCTGGATTAATAACGCCATATCAGCATCCATCAGCTGAATCTAGCTGGCATCTTTATGTATTGCGCTGGAATCCATCAGCTTTCAAAGCAGACCGGAAACAAATATTTGAAGACTTGCGTGCTGAGAATATAGGGGTAAATGTCCATTACATTCCCGTATACAAACAGCCCTATTATGCTCAGTCTGGCTACGATCATTTACAATGTGAGCAAGCAGAAGCTTATTACAGCTCGGCGTTAACATTGCCTTTGTTTCCGCTAATGAGCGATCGTGACATTGAAGATGTAATTGCTGCAGTGAATAAAATTCACATGCGTTATGCGAATGGTGAAATACGTTAAATTATTCACTCGCCTCCCTGTTGCTGTCGAGCAACAGGGTTTTTAGGTTACAACGTGAATGATCACATGAGAGGATGGTAGCGACTGATGTATAACAACTGTTTCATCGAGGGTAACCGAATATATTTAAGACCATTGCAAGAAACGGATGCGACAGAAGAATACTTGAATTGGCTAAATGATTATGAAGTAGTTAAGTATACGGAGAGCAGATTTTATCCGAATAGCATGGATAGTCTACGGAATTATTTAACAGGATTAAACAATGATAAAAACATGGCATTCGCAATAGTTGAGAAGAGCAGTAATAATCATATAGGAAATATTAAGCTGGGCAATATTAATTGGATTCATAGATATGCAGATATTGGACTCATTATTGGTAATAAAGATTATTGGGGTAAAGGAATTGCGCCGGAGGTGCTTGAACTGATTGTAGACTATGCTTTCAAAAGACTAAACCTACGAAAGCTGGTTGCGGGAGCCTATATCGAGAATAAAGGGTCAATAAGAGCTTTTGAAAAGGTAGGTTTTGTTCAAGCCTATACGGAAAAAAGTAAGTACTTTTTTGAAGGGCGTTATATAGATAGTGTAGTATTAGAATTGTTTAGCTAATAGAAGAGGGTGCATGAGTATGATCTATGTAATTATACAAGCAAGAATGGGTTCTACAAGACTACCAGGTAAGGTAATGTTGCATTTAAGTGGAAAACCGGTTTTGTGGCATATGGTAGAACGACTTAAGCACTCCAAGTTAATCGATAAAATAATAATAGCCACAAGTGTGGAAAAAGAAAATGATAGTATCAGAGCTTTTTGCCAAGAGCATGTTATTCCCTGTTATTCTGGAAGTGAAAATGACGTACTAGATAGATATTATAGGGCTGCAAAATCTAATCCTGTATTACCTTCGGATATTATTATTAGAATTACAGCAGACTGTCCTTTAATTGATCCTGAAGTTATTGATCGAACCATTGCTGCCTTGCAAATTGACAATGCTGATTATGCTTCCAATGTCATAATCCCCACCTATCCAGATGGTTTGGATTGCGAAGTCATGACGTTTGCGGTTTTGGAAGAGATGTGGACAAATGCAAAGCTGCAATCAGAAAGAGAACATGTCACCCTGTACATCCGAAATCATAAGGAGCAATTTAAACTAGTTAATGTTGAAAATGATGAAGACCTCTCTCCATTGCGATGGACTTTGGATGAACAAAGAGATTTCGATCTAATCAAGATTATATATGATAACTTATATACAGAGGATACTCTTTTTTTGATGAATGATGTTATAAACTTATTAAAAGAGTATCCCGATATTAGTAGTATTAATGTGGATATAAGTAGGAATGAAGGACTGACTAAGTCTTTAGAGAACGATGAACTTTAATCGCAAGGTGGTGCTGTATGGATACCATTACATTAGGTAAGACGAAACAATTAGTTTCCAAAATAGGACTAGGCACCGTACAGTTCGGCATGGATTATGGATTCACCCAAAAAAAAACGCAGCAACAGGTTGATGAAATACTGAGCTGTGCTAATGTAAACGGAGTTAAATTAATTGATACAGCAAGAGAATACGGAGATAGCGAAGAAAAAATAGGAACATTTATATCTCAAAATAGCAACTCATTCGTTGTTGCAACTAAATTAGAAAAGATACCGATTGAATTAGCTTTAGATCCTAAATCGATTAGAGAAAGAGTATATCGCTCAATAGAAGCATCGCTTGAAAATTTAAAACTAGATAAGCTTAGTTTGCTGCAATTACATCAAACGGACCATTATCTAATAAATAATAATTTTTTTTGGGAAATTATTAATGAGCTTAAAAGCGAGCATGTGATCGATGGTTTTGGGGTATCCGTATATGATGAAGCTGAAACGGAGTATCTAATAGCGAATTACAACAGCCTTATTGATTTTTTTCAGGTGCCTTACAATGTGTTTGATCGAAGATTCGACAAGCTAGAAGCACAATTAGGCGAGTATTCAATAGGTTTGATAAGTAGATCAACTTTTCTAAAGGGAATTATTCCATGCTCATTAGATGATTTGCCTATCGCATTGGGCGGGTTGAAGGAGTTCAAGATCAAGCTTTCGCATTTAGCGCAAAAGCTATCGATGAAAGTAGAGGAATTAGCTTTATTATTCGTCTATTATAATCAATCGATTCAATCGACGATAATTGGCGTGGATACGGTGGCGGAATTAATTGAGAATATTAATCTCATTAACCAATACGAGAGAGACCCTTTTGGGAATATTAACTTTAATGATTTGTCTGTTGATGATGTTTGTTTAATTGATCCTAGAAAGTGGACAGATTTTTAAGGAGGAATAGATGTGTATCACAAATACGCTAAGAGTAATGAATTATTAGATAGAGCAAGGAAGGTTACGCCGCTAGGAGCCCAAACCTTTAGTAAGAGTCATAGATATTATTGTGAGAGTAATGCTCCGTCCTTTATTGACCACGGGAATGGATGTTACGTCTTTGATGTCGATGGCAATAAGTATGTAGATTTCGTATGCGCATTAGGGCCAATAACGATTGGCTACAATGACAAAAGAGTAAATGAAGCGATCATTAAGCAGCTTGAAAAAGGAATCATATTCTCACAGCAAACAGAAGTAGAGGTTAGGTTAGCGGAGAAGCTTTCGGAGATCATACCTTGCGCAGAAATGACGAGATTTGTTAAAAATGGTTCGGATGCGACGACGGCCGCTATTAGGTTGGCTCGTGCTTACACAGGAAGAGATCTTATTGCAGCTTCTGGTTACCACGGTATGCATGATTGGTATATTGGCTCTACAACCAACGATAAAGGTGTACCCAAGGCAGTTGGTGATTTAACTAAAAACTTTACCTATAATGACTTAGATTCGCTGGAGCGGCTATTTAATGAATATCCCAATCAGATTGCAGCCGTAATATTAGAACCGATACAAGGAGATGGACCTGAGAAAGGCTACCTAGAAGGTTTGAAGGAACTAACTCATAGGTTTGGAGCGTTATTAATATTTGATGAGGTCGTGTCAGGATTCAGATATGCCTTAGGCGGGGCATCAGAGATGTATGGGGTCATTCCGGATTTAGCGGCATTTGGCAAGGGCATGGGGAATGGGCTTCCCATATCAGCTGTTTCCGGAAGACGCGATATTATGAAATTAATAGAAGAGGGCGTCTTCATATCGACGACCTTCGGTGGAGAGGCATTATCTCTAGCTGGGGCACTTGAGGTTATTCGTATATTGGAGCAGCCTGGTACTTATGAGCATGTATGGAGCTTAGGGACTTTGATGTTAACGGGCTTAGAAAAATTAATCAAAAAGCATAGTCTTGAAGAAGTGCTAAGCGTTAGTGGTCTGGCGCCTCATTGTGGTCTTTCCTTCGAAGGATCTGGAGCTCTTGATTACTTGGATATTAATTCAATCTATTCAGAAACGATGGTTAACAATGGGATCTTAACGTTGGCTATTAACAATATAAGTCTCTCGCATACAACAACGGAGATTGATCTATTTCTCAAAGCAGCCGACGAAGCGATGCTAAATATCAAACAAGTAATTAGTCAGGGCTCAGTGAAATCATTTCTATCTGGCGGAAAAATAAACCCTGTATTTAAACGAAATATTAAGTAGATGAGGCATTTTATGTCGAAAGAGTGCTGAACTACTGTTGGAAGAATAATAGATAATCGAAAACGGTAATAGCAATGTATTCGCTTTCAAGAAAATGTTGACATTTCCATTTGTCCTTTGGTATATTCGAATTGTGGTCTTTACTTAAGTCGACTCACAGTATTTGAAGATGAAGGGACTGTTTGTGTATGCAAGGTAAAGTTAAATGGTTTAACGCAGAGAAGGGTTATGGATTTATCGAGACTGAGCAAGGCGGCGACGTATTTGTTCACTTCTCCGCAATCCAATCAGAAGGTTTCAAGACACTTGAAGAAGGTCAATCCGTCGAATTCGATATCGTAGAAGGCGCTCGTGGTCCACAAGCTGCTAACGTGATCAAACTGTAATTATCAGAATAGTTCAATCAAATTATAGGATTAGATTAATAAGTGCCTACTATCCCCCGGGAAACTGGGGGATTTTTATATGATAAAATAGATTGGAACGATAAAAAATATGTCTAAACACCATGAGTTTGTATGCTTTACTCATCCCAATATCCACAACAATAATAGCACAAGAGAGTTTAAGATATACTTTTCTGAGCCAGACAATGGGGTTAATGAGGAAACTGGAATACTACTGCTAGTCGCCGGATATGGGGCAACTCCCAATTCAAAGGTCTATCAAAAAATGAGAAGGCAGTTTGCTGATGAACATAATCTTGTTGTGCTGCAGTGTGATTATTTCGGAAGTGAATTTATGCAATCCATCCCGGATGACTATCAAGGTATTACTGATGATTTTTTGAAAGAGAATCTTTCTGAAGGTGAATGGAAAGAGTTATTTGGAAGTCAAAATCCGTGGGAACAATTGATGATCATTTTAAACAAGAATGGCGTTAATATGATTCCCTCCGTCTATAAGCCAGCAGAAAATATAGAGAACTTTAATGAGATGGGCCTTATGCAGGCAATGGACAATATTACTGCATTATATTACGTAATTAAAATTATTGAAGATAATCAGTTAAAATTTAATCAGAATAAAATTATGGTATCTGGTCAATCACATGGCGCCTATTTAAGTTTATTATGCAATGGTTTGATTCCAGGATTATTTGATCTAGTTATCGATAATTCAGCGTGGTTATTCCCCCAATTTTTAAAATCTCCGAGGCGAATATCTATCTCTAAAAATTCAGTTGCCTTGCTAATACAATTTGATTATCTAGCTTCAGCTTTGAAGATGGATTATGAAATATTAGATTTAGAACATGTATATGGACAGCCAGCCAATGCTTCTACTATATTTTCTTTTCATGGAGTATCTGATGCGCTGGTTCCATTTGAGAAAAAAGAGGTATTAATGAGCAATATAAAAGGCTGTCATTTTCATTTAATTACAGATAGTCATGTGGACGGACAAATATTCAAATCTGCCGCGCATGGATTGAATGCAGATTTTTTGAAGTTTTTCAATTATGTAATCTCTCAAGTAGAGTTTAATGACAAACCCAAAAATATCTATAGTTCAAACAGACTTCAGACAAGTAGAGCCATCTACAACATAGAGTTTGAAGAGGGCGTACCGTTACTTACTATTAAGAATAACTAATAAAAAACGGCTTTGGCCGTTCTACAATTAAGTTTTCAGAAAATTCACAATAAACCAAAAACTGTTTTGATCTGGGCCTCCACCTATGTTATAATAAGAATATGTAAAAGGAGGAATGCCCCATGAAATACATCATTCGAGGTCAACGCTTTCAAGTGACAGAGGCATTAAGAGATTACGCCGAGAAGAAGCTAAGCCGCTTGGAAAAGTATTTTGAAGCACCTGCCTCCGAAACAACCGTAACGCTGTCTGTAACTAAGGGACAACATGTAGTAGAAGTAACGATTCCACTTGTAGGTGTTTTATTAAGAGCCGAAGACAAGAGCCAGGACATGTACGCTTCCATTGATGTCGTGGTGGACAAACTAGAACGTCAAATTCGCAAACATAAAACGAAAATTAACCGTAAGTTCCGACAACAAAGCGGCGTAAGATCGCTGTTTAAGGAGGAGGGTTCATCAGCAGTGCGCGTCCTCGATGAAGAGGATGATCTGGAGCTCGTTCGGACGAAGCGTTTTACGCTTAAGCCGATGGATGTGGAAGAAGCCATTTTGCAGATGAATATGGTCGGTCATAGCTTTTTCGTATTTTCCAACGTCGACAGTGAGGAAGTAAATGTAGTGTATAGACGAAGCGACGGAAAATATGGGCTCATCGAGCAGAGTTAATAGATCCGCTTAGAATAACTAATACTTATTGACAACATAGCAATTCATCGGGCCTTTTCTCCTCTGTGGAGAAGGGCCCTTTCTAATAGGAAATGAGGCTGCAGACTCTCTATTAAATTTCTAAATTCTCGCTAATTTATCTCTAATTTCTTTTCAATTCATCCTCAAATTTCCACAGTTGGCTCATTTCAATTCACTCCTATTAATGGAAATGAATACGACTCGTTGCGGCGGTCTCTACAAACTGTTACAATTTATAGCAAACAGGCGTAATTACGAAAGGGGAAGCCCATGCTCGGACTAGTAAAGAAAATATTCGGTGATGCGAACGAGCGCGAAATTAAGCGTCTCACTCGTACAGTAGACGAAATTAACGGTTTGGAATCCGCCTTATCAGGGTTGTCGGATGATGCATTAAAGAACAAAACAGAGGAATTCAAAGCGCGCTTGGAAAAAGGCGAGACGCTGGAGCAAATTTTGCCGGAGGCTTTTGCGGTTGTTCGTGAAGCGTCGAAACGTACACTTGGCATGCGTCATTTCGACGTTCAAATGCTCGGCGGTATGGTCCTTCATGAAGGCAAGATCGCTGAGATGAAAACAGGTGAAGGTAAGACGCTAGTCGCTACGCTGCCTGTATATCTGAATGCGCTGCTCGGCAAAGGCGTTCATGTAGTTACAGTCAATGACTATCTGGCATCACGGGATGGTCAGAAGTTGGCTGAGCTATATAACTTCCTCGGTCTATCAGTAGGTTATAACCTGCATGGTCTGTCACATGATGATAAGCAAGAAGCTTATGCCTGCGATATTACTTATGGTACGAACAATGAGTTTGGCTTTGACTATTTGCGTGATAACATGGTGCTCTACAAAGAGCAGATGGTTCAACGCCCGCTCTATTTCTCCATTATAGATGAAGTGGATTCCATTCTTGTCGATGAAGCACGGACGCCGCTTATTATTTCCGGACAGGCTGCGAAGTCGACTGAGCTGTATTTTGCTGCAGACCGTTTCATAGCTCGTCTGAAGGCAGAAGAAGATTATACGATAGATGTGAAGCTTCGTACTGTTATATTAACTGAAGCTGGCGTTGATAAGGCAGAGAAAGCATTCCACATTGAGAACTTATTCGATCATGAGAATGTACTGCTCAACCACCATATTCAGCAAGCGCTCAAAGCTCATGTCATCATGAAACGTGATGTAGATTACGTTGTAGAGGAAGAGGAAGTCGTTATCGTTGACGAATTCACTGGTCGTTTGATGTCTGGACGTCGTTACAGCGACGGGTTGCACCAAGCTATTGAAGCGAAGGAACAACTGAAGGTTCAGAATGAGAGCATGACACTCGCAACGATTACATTCCAGAACTACTTCCGTATGTATCGTAAGCTGGCTGGTATGACTGGTACAGCTAAGACAGAGGAAGAAGAGTTCAAACGGATTTACGGTCTTGATGTTATTCAAATTCCAACGAATCGCACAATGATCCGTTCTGACTTGCATGATGTCGTGTATAAGAGTGAGAATGGTAAGTTTAAAGCGGTTGTGGAAGAGATCGTGGAACGTCACAGCAAGAATCAGCCTGTCTTGGTTGGTACAATCTCCATTGAGAATTCCGAGAAGCTCGCAGATATGCTGAAACGTCGCGGTGTCGGACATAAAGTCTTGAACGCGAAATTCCATGCAGAAGAAGCAGAAATTATTTCTCGCGCAGGTCAAGCGGGTTCCGTTACCATTGCTACCAATATGGCTGGTCGTGGTACCGATATTTTGCTTGGTGATGGCGTGCCTGATTTGGGTGGACTTCACATTATCGGTACAGAGCGTCATGAAAGCCGTCGGATCGATAACCAGCTTCGTGGTCGTTCAGGCCGTCAAGGCGACCCGGGCTCAACGCAGTTCTATTTGTCACTAGAAGATGAACTTATGCGCCGTTTCGGTTCCGAGAACATCATGGGGATGATGGATCGTCTCGGACTTGATGAGGATCAGCCAATTGAGAGCCGTATGATTACAAGAGCGGTTGAATCGGCACAGAAACGTGTAGAGGGCAGCAACTTCGATACTCGGAAAACAGTCCTTCAATACGATGATGTAATGAATCAACAGCGTGAAGTTATCTACAAGCAGCGTCGTGACGTTCTTAGCTCGGATAACATCCGAGAAATCGTTATGGAGATGGTTAAGCCGGTAATTGAGCGTATCGTTACAGCTCATACATCGGAAGATATTCCGGAAGAGTGGGATTATGAAGCGATTATCGACTACTTGAACGCAACTCTTCTTCCAGAGGGTACCTTCACTAGAGATAACCTATGGGGCAAAGAGCAAGAAGAGATTATCGAGCTTATTCAAAATAAAGTTGCCGATTATTACGACCAACGCGAAGAAGAGCTCGGCCAGGAAACCATGCGTGAGTTCGAGAAGGTTGTCGTACTTCGTGCGGTAGACAGCAAGTGGATGGATCATATCGATGCGATGGATCAGCTCCGTCAAGGTATTCATCTACGCGCTTATGGCGGTACCGATCCGCTTCGTGAATATCAATTCGAAGGCTTCGAGATGTTCAAGGAAATGATTGAGAACATTCAAGAGGAAGTCGCTAAATATATTATGAAAGCTCGTGTTGAGAGCAACCTAGAGCGTCAAGAGGTAGCTCAAGGCCAGACCTCAACGAACAGCCCTGGCGAGAGCCAAGAGAAACGTCCAGCCAAGCGTGAAGAACGTGTCGGCCGCAACGATGTTTGCCCATGCGGCAGCGGCAAGAAATACAAGCTCTGTCACGGACAAGGTAAGTAACGTCAGACAGCTTCAGCGCATAACGTAATAGACCAGATCAGTGTAGGCGCGTCAGTCTGTGCGGGAAAGCAGTTTCGATTGCTTTTTCGCGGAGATGGCGCGTTTGTACGATCAAGACGGTTGAAGTTCTAATTAAAGGTACAAACATACTTAATTTTGAGGTGAAGCAAACGCTATGATAGACATAACGGTAAAGCAAGACTTACGTGAAGTAGCGAAGCGTCTCCAAGAACTCAGGGGGTCTCTTTGACTTAGATCTCAAGCAGGAGCTTATTGCTAACTTTGAGGAAAAGATGACTGCACCTGATTTCTGGGATGACAATGAGAAGGCGCAAGGTGTTATTGCAGAGATGAATACGGTGAAATCAGTCGTTGATCATTATAATGGACTGAACAACGAGCAGGAAGATCTGCAGATGATGCTTGAGCTTGCTGAGGAAGAAAGCGATGAATCGCTTGAAACGGAGCTTATAACAGGGGTAGCATCGCTTGTAAGCAAGGTGAGTGAGTTCGAACTGCAGTTGTTGCTTAATGAGCCTTACGATAAGCTGAACGCGATTTTGGAGCTTCACCCAGGCGCAGGCGGTACGGAGTCGCAGGATTGGGGTCAAATGCTGTACCGGATGTATACGCGTTGGGCTGATAAGCGTGGATTCAAGGTTGAATTGCTGGACTATCTGCCAGGCGATGAAGCGGGTATTAAGAGCGTAACTATACTTGTCAAAGGACACAACGCTTACGGTTACTTGAAAGCGGAGAAAGGTGTTCATCGGCTTGTAAGGATTTCGCCTTTCGATGCATCGGGACGCAGACATACTTCGTTCGCATCTTGCGATGTGGTGCCGGAAATATCAGATGATGTCGAAGTGGAAGAGATTCGTTCAGAAGATCTGAAGGTCGATACGTACCGTGCCAGCGGCGCGGGCGGTCAGCACGTCAATAAGACGGAATCGGCAATCCGGATTACTCATATTCCTTCCGGTATTATCGTTGCATGCCAGCAGGAGCGATCACAAATTCAGAACCGTGAGAAAGCGATGAAGATGCTTCGTTCCAAGCTGTATGAACGCAAGATCGAGGAACAGAAAAAGCATTTGGCGGAAATTCGCGGAGAACAGTCGGAAATCGGCTGGGGCAGCCAAATTCGCTCTTATGTGTTCCACCCTTACAGCATGGTGAAGGATCATCGGACACAAGTGGAGACAGGTAATGTAGGCGCGGTAATGGATGGCGATGTGGATATCTTTATCGATGGCTATTTGCGTAATCAAATTCGTCATAACTAACGGTTAACGTTTAGATAGGAATAGGCTTGAAGAAGAGTTCCAACACTTAAATGAGGTGGGACTCTTCTTTTTTATGAAATGGGAGTATTTTATCTGTAATTAACTTCTATTTCACCGCAAAAAAGAGGCTTGGCCTCCAGAGGATGGCGAAGCCTTTTCTGCTTGTTTGGGGCCTATGTACAAGGAGGTAGGGAGCAAGATGTCAGTCAGCACGGATAATGGTAAAATAAAACATAAACGAACTCAGCAGAGGATAGGCGCGAGAGGACAAGCAGTATGGAGCATTCTACAAGTGATATTGGGCTCGCTGATTGTTGCTGTTAGCTTCAACTTATTTCTAGTGCCAAACGGAATAGCATCTGGCGGTGTATCGGGTATTTCCATTCTATTGCAGCGCACGCTTGGCTATACTCCGGCCTATACGCAATGGGCGTTTAATATTCCTCTCTTTATAGCAGGGCTATGGCTCCTTGGGAAAAAGTTTGCATTGAAGACGGCGATAGGCTCGGTTCTTCTTCCGTTGTTCGTATTACTCTCTGCGAATTGGCCAGTACCCACAGACAACGCTCTATTAGCTGCCATTTATGGCGGTATAGGTGTCGGCTTGGGACTTGGACTTGTGTTTCGTGGACGAGGTTCAACCGGAGGACTGGATCTTGCGGCTCAAATCTTACATCGCTATACGGGAATGCCGCTTGGACTTGCCGTTGTATGCTTCGACGGTTGTGTCATTATCGGGACAGGCATCGTGATCTCCCCAGAGGTAGCTCTGTATGCCCTGATCGGATTATTCGTTACGAGTAAAACAATTGATATTATGCAGACCGGATTAGCCATCTCCAAAGTGGCTTTTATTATTAGTGATGAATCAGACAAGCTCGCTGATGCAATTCTGCATGATTTGGACAGAGGGCTGACCAAGCTTGATGGACATGGCGGTTATACAGGACAAGGACGTACTGTGCTTATGGTTGTCGTTGGACAAATGGAGGTTGCTAAGTTGAAGCAGCTTGTTCGATCAGTGGATCCTAATGCTTTCGTTATTATTAGCAATACAGCAGAAGTGGTGGGCCAAGGCTTCAAATTGGAGTAAAGAGGCAGAACAATCGGCTCTTCTCCGTTGTATTATTATGAATACGGATGTATAATAATACGAAACGAAGTCATATTTCCATGAGCGGTTGAATCATGTAATATAGGATGATAGATGATCTCAAAGGGAGAGAAGATGAATATGGGCGATAAGGTAAGAGTTGCGATTGTTGGTTCAACAGGCTACGGCGGCGTTGAACTCATACGTTTATTAGCTTCACATCCTCAGGCTGAAGTGACGTCAGTCATTTCCTCTTCTAGTGCGGGTACGCCGATCTCGGCTGGATTTCCACATTTGACGAATATTAGAACGGAATTATTGGATGATATTGATCCGCAAGCTATTCGAGCGAAAGCGGATGTTATATTTACGGCTACACCTGCAGGAGTGGCTTCTAAGCTAGTACCAGGGTTTCTTGAAGCAGGATTGAAAGTAATAGATTTATCTGGCGATTTCCGCCTTCAAGATTCGGTCCTTTACGAGCAATGGTATAAGAAGGAATCGCCAGAAGAGCAGTATTTGAAGCAAGCCGTGTATGGGATGGCGGAAGTGTATGGCGAGAAAGTTCGCGATGCGGCGCTTATTTCCAATCCGGGTTGTTTTGTAACGGCGACAGTGTTGGGACTTGTACCTGCCCTGCAAGAGGGATGGATTGATCCTGCTACTATTATTATTGATGCCAAATCCGGAGTTTCCGGAGCAGGCCGCGGCGCGAGCCTGGGCACGCATTATTCTGAGCTTAACGAGAATTTCAAAGCGTATAAGCTGAATAAGCATCAGCATATTCCTGAAATTGAAATGGTATTGTCCGATGTGGCGAAACAAGATGTTATTACGACGTTTACCACTCACCTCGTACCCATGACACGCGGAATTATGGCAACAATGTATGCGACTGTACGGGATGGACACAGCACGGCAGAATTCATGGAATTATACCGTAATTATTATGAAGGCCGTCAGTTCGTACGGGTTCGTCAAGAAGGCACATGGCCGATGACCAAAGAAGTTTGGGGCTCTAACTATTGCGATATCGGTTTCGACGTTGACAGTCGTACCGGACGGATTACGATCATCTCTGTTATTGATAATTTGGTCAAAGGTGCAGCAGGTCAAGCGATTCAAAATATGAATTTGATGATGGGCTGGGATGAAGGTCTTGGGCTGCAATTTGTTCCGGTGTATCCTTAATACAATCTAGCAATATATTCGAATAGTTGAAGGAGATAAGAATTTATCATGGGACAGGAGTACTCTACAACGTCATATTCGGTTATAGCAGAAGGATCGATTACGACTCCTAAAGGATTCAAAGCAGGCGGTCTTCATTGCGGCCTTAAGAAAACAACTCGCCACGATCTAGGTGCAATCGTCTGTGATGTACCAGCTGCGGCGGCAGGTGTATACACGACTAACGTGTTTCAAGCGGCTCCTCTCCAGGTAACACGTGATAGTATTGGTTCTGATGGAATGCTGCGCGCCGTAATTGTTAACAGCGGCAATGCGAATGCCGTTACGGGCAAACAAGGTGAAGCCGATGCCTATGAAATGCGTTCAAGATTCGCAGAATCTATCGGAGTAGAAGCAGATCAAGTTGCGGTTGCCTCGACTGGAGTTATTGGGGAATTGCTTAAGATGGATAAGGTGCGGGACGGTATTGATGCTTTGCCTGCCAAGCTGGCTTCTGATCGAGAAGCAGCCGACGGTTTCTGCCAAGCCATCCTTACTACAGATTTGGTGCAAAAAATGGTATGCGTATCCGTTGAAATCGATGGTCAACTTGTACATATCGCGGGCGCATCCAAAGGCTCGGGCATGATTCATCCGAACATGGCAACGATGCTGGGTTTTGTGACGACTGATGCGGCGATTAGCAGTGCTGCCTTGCAACAGCTGCTGCGGAAGGCGACCGATTACACCTTTAATATGATTACGGTTGACGGGGATACAAGTACGAATGATATGCTCGTTGCTATGGCAAGCGGCTTGGCGGGTAACCGTGAGCTTACGCCGGAACATGAATGCTGGGAGGCATTCGCTGCTGGGCTTCGTTATGTGTGTGAGGTGCTTGCGAAAGCAATCGCTCGTGATGGTGAAGGTGCGACGAAGCTCGTCGAAGTTCAAGTGCGCGGTGCAGTAAGTGATGATTCAGCACGTGCAATCGCGAAGACAGTAATCGGTTCTTCACTGGTGAAATCGGCAGTGTTCGGAGCGGATGCGAACTGGGGTCGGATTATTGCGGCGGTAGGCCGGGCTGGAGAGCCTGTTCATCCGGAAACGGTTGATGTTCGTCTTGGCGATATTTTGACTCTAGAGCAGTCGCGTCCAGTTGCATTCGATGAAGAAGAAGCGCTTGAATATTTGAAGGGCGATACAGTCGTTATTCATGTTGATTTGCATATGGAAGAAGGATCAGCAACGGCATGGGGCTGCGATCTTACCTATGATTATGTACGAATTAATGCAGCGTATCGGACTTAAGCTAAGCTGCTGGAATAAAGGGGAATGAATTCAAGATGGCACAACGGTTTGTAATGAAATGCGGCGGGAGCACACTAGCAGCGCTTCCTGATTCTTTTTTTGGTGAGCTGAAGGAATTGCAACAATCCGGCGTTCATCCCGTTATCGTGCATGGCGGCGGCCCAGCTATTTCGGAGACATTAACGAAACTCGGTATTGAGACGGAGTTTGTGAACGGTCTTCGTAAGACGAATGAGGATGTGCTCGACGTCGTCGAAATGGTGCTTGCTGGTCGTATTAATAAAGAAATTGTGCGTAAAATTCAATCGAACGGTGCGAAAGCGCTTGGCTTATCGGGTGTTGACGGCTTACTGATTCAAGCTAAGCCGGTTGTCAATGCTGCAGAAATCGGCTTTGTCGGCGAGGTCACGAACGTGAATGCTGACGTGATTGAAGGTATAATGACTATGGGCTACATGCCGGTTATTGCTCCAATTGGTATAGATCAACAAGGTCAACGCTATAACATTAACGCCGATACGGCAGCAGGTGCTGTTGCCTCTCACTTGGGTGTTGAGCAAATGATCGTGGTAACTGACGTACCTGGCATTATGCGTACAATTGACGGCGTGAAGCAGGTACTTCCATCAGTAACGGTTGAGGACATTGAGGCGATGATCGCCAGCGGAGAGATTTATGGCGGGATGATTCCCAAAGTACGCGCAGCAGTACAGTGCATTCAAGGGCGTGTACGGGAAGTTATTATCGTTAGCGGTGAAGAACCGGGCGTGCTCAGCAAAGCGGTGCGTGAAGGCGGCGTTGGTACGAGAATCGTGCAACAATAATTTATGAAAAGATAGAAGGGCGTGTATGATAATGAGCGAAACGAAACTAGCGACAGAGGATGCAGGTCAGTCCTTGTTGCCTACATATGGAAGATATCCGATCTCCCTTGTGAAAGGGGAAGGAAGCTGGCTGTGGGATGATCAGGGCAAGCGCTACCTCGATTTTATGTGCGGAATCGCAGTTACGAATTTGGGTCATGCTCCACGCCAAATTAAAGAAGCATTAGTGAAGCAGCTTGATGAGCTATGGCATGTATCGAACCTGTTCCGTATTCCGAATCAGGAAGAGGCGGCACAGCTGATTACAGCGAATAGCTCTGGCGATGCCGTGTTCTTCTGCAACTCCGGTGCGGAAGCGAATGAAGCAGCCATTAAGATGGCACGTCGTTATCAGCAGAAGGTTCAGAACAATGGTCGTTATGAGATCATTACATTCGAGCATTCCTTCCACGGACGTACGCTGGCAACGTTAACAGCAACTGGTCAAGAGAAGGTGAAGGATGGCTTTGCTCCATTGCCGGAAGGCTTCCGTTATATTCCGATCAACGATATTGGCGCACTCGAAGCAGCTGTTTCCGATAAGACTGCAGCTATCATGCTGGAGATGATCCAAGCAGAAGGCGGTATTTATCCGGTCGAGCAGTCATTTGTTGAGGCACTTGTTCAGCTGTGCGAGAAGAATGGCATTCTACTTATCGTTGATGAAGTTCAGACCGGTATGGGACGTACAGGCAAGCTGTTCGCCTATGAGCATTATGGTATTGAACCGGATATTTTCACATTGGCCAAAGGACTTGGAAGCGGGTTCCCGGTTGGTGCAGCTGTTGCCAAGGATAAATTGCGAGAAGCATTTGGTCCAGGCAGTCATGGTTCAACATTCGGCGGCACTCCGATTGCGACTGCGGTTGTGAAAGCGACGATCGAGACCATTGTCGGCGAAGGGCTGCCTCAGCGGGCAGCAGAAATCGGCGGTTATCTAATGGATGAACTGAAGAATAAGCTTAGCGGCAATTCTTTCGTGAAGGATGTACGCGGCAAGGGCTTGCTTGTAGGTATCGAATGTGCAGGACCAGTTGGTACAATTATTACTGATGCACAGGAAAAGGGTTTATTAGTCATTACTGCTGGACCTAACGTCATTCGATTGCTGCCGAATCTGTTGGTGACGAAGGAAGAGGTCGATATGGCCGTGACTATGTTAACTGAACTATTGTCAGAAGCCGGAGCTTAATTTATCTACCGGTCATTTATATAAGGTTTGAAGGAGGAAATACCGATGCAAGATATAGTGAATGAAGAGTTGTCATTGAGTTTGAAAGGTCGCGACTTTCTGATGCTGGGCGATTATACACCGGAAGAGATCCGCTATTTGATCGATCTAGCTATTGATTTGAAGAAGAAGCAGAAGGCGGGCGAAACCCATCATCTGCTGAAAGGCAAAACGTTGGGCATGATCTTCGAGAAATCGTCCACGCGGACTCGTGTTTCTTTCGAGGTTGGTATTTATCAGCTAGGCGGTCAAGGACTGTTCCTAAGCGGCAATGATTTGCAAATTGGTCGCGGTGAACCGATCTGGGATACAGCGCAAGTATTGTCACGTTATTTGGATGGCATTATGATTCGTACATTCGCCCACCGCAAAGTAGTAGAACTTGCGCGTGGAGCTACGATTCCGGTCAGTAACGGGTTGACGGATTCTTCTCATCCTTGCCAAGCGCTTGCTGATTATCAGACGATTCTAGAACATAAAGGACGTCTCGAAGGACTTAAAGTAGCTTACATCGGCGATGGCAACAACGTCGTTCATTCTCTCATGATGGGAGCGGCTAAGCTTGGCGTTAACATTTCGGTGGCTACACCGGAAGGCTATGAGCCGGATGCGGATATGATTCAGCAAGCAAGGGATCATGCAGCTGAGACAGGTGCTCAAATTCATATTTGCCGCGATCCGAAAGAAGCAGTTGCTGATGCCGACGTGATCTATTCCGATGTATGGGCAAGCATGGGCCAAGAGCAGGAGCAAAAAGAACGGGAACTCGCATTTGCTAACTATCAAGTAAACGAAGAGCTGGCAAAATATGCGAAGAAGGATTACAGCTTCATGCATTGTCTGCCGGCTCATCGCGGAGAAGAAGTGAGTGAAGGTGTCATTGACGGCAAGCACTCCATTATCTTCGACCAAGCGGAGAATCGCTTGCATGCACAAAAAGCCATTATGGCAGCAATTATGTAGTTTGCAGCTTGAAGCTTCAAGCTTCAAGCTTGATATAATGGGAGTTATAACCTGACTAAATTAAAGGGGTGCTAGGAGAATCATGGCAAAAGAAAAAATTGTACTGGCCTATTCCGGCGGACTGGACACATCTGTTATTTTAAAATGGTTGAAAGAAACCTATGATGCAGAAATTATCGCATTCACGGCTGATATTGGCCAAAAGGATGAACTGGATGGTTTGGAAGCAAAAGCGTTAGCTACTGGCGCTTCGAAAGTATACATCGATGACTTGCGCGATGAGTTCGCAAGTGATTTCATTTTCCCAATGTTCCAAGCAGCGTCTATGTATGAGGGACAATATCTGCTGGGTACGTCAATTGCTCGTCCGCTGATCGCGAAACGTATGGTTGACATCGCTCGCGCAGAAGGCGCTACAATGATCGCACATGGCGCTACGGGCAAAGGGAATGACCAAGTCCGTTTCGAGCTTGGCGTTGCAGCACTTGCACCTGATATCGCTGTAATCGCTCCTTGGCGTGAAGAAGCTTTCCGTGAAGAGTTCCCGGGGCGTGCCGAAATGATCGCTTACGCGGAGAAGCATAACATTCCTGTTCAAGCTTCCGCTGCGAAGCCTTACTCCACTGACCGCAACTTGCTGCATATCAGCTTTGAGAGCGGCATGCTGGAAGATCCTTGGTTCGATCCAAGCGCAGAAGACAATGAAGAAATGTACGTGCTCAGCGTTTCGCCGGAGAGAGCTCCTGATCAATCCGAATATGTAGAGCTTACCTTCGAAGCTGGTAATTGTACCGCTATTAATGGCGAACAATTAAGCCCGCTGGGCGTAATGGATAAACTCAATGAGCTTGGCGGCAAGCACGGCATAGGTCGCGTAGATATGGTTGAGAACCGTTTTGTCGGCATGAAGAGCCGCGGCGTGTACGAAACACCAGGCGGTACGATTCTCTTTACTGCACATCGCAAAATGGAGTCGCTCACTATGGACCGCGAAGTGATGAATCTTCGTGATTCGCTAATCTCGAAATACAGCCAGCTTGTATACAATGGCTTCTGGTTCGCACCAGAACGTCTAGCTCTTCAAGCGCTAGTATTGGAATCGCAAAAGAACGTTACAGGTGTAGTTCGCCTGAAGCTATATAAAGGTAATGTAATCGGAGCGGGCGTACAAAGCCCTGTCAGCCTCTACAACCCTGACATCGCTACAATGGAAGCTGATCCTTCCCAAGCATATGACCAAGGGGATGCAACAGGCTTTATTCGCTTGAATGCATTGCGTCTTAAAGTTTCTTCTGGTGTGGAACAAAGCAAAAAATAATAAACCGAAGGCAGCTGTATATGGCCGTCGCATGAATGGAAGCATCTGATCGTCTTTACCCGAGGATGAGACCATTCGTGCGACGGTTTGTGCGGCATTCGGGAGGGAGTGTTATGAATTAGTGAGCAAATTATGGGGCGGACGGTTCACGAAGAAGACCGACCAATTGGTTGAGGAATATACAGCATCTATTATGTTCGATAAAGAACTGGCGGAAGAAGATATTCAAGGAAGCTTGGCACATGTAACGATGCTGGGCAAGCAAGGCATACTGCCTGCTGATGATGTGGAGAAGATCAAGGACGGCCTTCACCGCGTACTGCAGCGGATCAAACGCAATGATCTCGAATTCTCGATCGCAGACGAAGATATTCATATGAATATCGAGAAAACATTGATCGATGATGTTGGTTCAGTTGGCGGCAAGCTGCATACAGGACGGAGCCGCAATGACCAAGTAGCGACGGATATGCATCTTTATTTGCGCAAGCGTGTTGTTGAGTTCGTTGAGCTCCTTCAAAAGCTGCAATTAGCGCTCATCGAGCAAGCAAAAGCAAATATCGATACAATCGTTCCAGGCTATACGCATTTGCAACGGGCACAGCCGATCTTGTTCGCTCATCATCTGATGGCGTACGTATCTATGTTCGGCCGTGATCTTGAACGGTTGCAAGACAGCTACAAGCGGATTAACATGCTGCCGCTCGGCGCAGGTGCACTTGCAGGTACAACCTTCCCGATCGACCGTCATTTTGTGGCGAGTCAGTTGAAATTCGACCGTGTGTATGAGAACAGCTTAGACGCAGTTAGTGACCGCGACTTTATTCTGGAGTTCCTATCACATGCTTCAATTATTATGATGCACTTGTCGCGACTTAGCGAAGAACTTATTCTATGGTCGAGCACGGAATTCAATTTTGTCGAGCTGGATGATGCATTCTGCACAGGCAGCAGCATTATGCCGCAGAAGAAAAACCCTGACGTACCTGAGCTTGTTCGCGGCAAAACAGGACGTGTATACGGCAACCTCATGGGCTTGCTGACCGTGCTCAAATCACTGCCTCTTGCTTACAATAAGGACATGCAGGAAGACAAAGAAGGTATGTTTGATACCGTAAAAACGATGCAAGGCGCTCTTCAATTGTTCGCACCGATGATTGCGACGATGAAGGTCAATAAAGACCGGATGCGTCAAGCGGTTAACCAAGACTTCTCCAATGCGACAGACATCGCTGACTTCCTTGTCGGCAAAGGCTTGCCTTTCCGTCAAGCGCATGAAGTCATCGGCAAGACGGTGCTGTATTGTATCGAGCAGAAGAAATATTTGCTTGATCTGACACTGGATGAATTCAAGCAGTTCTCGCCATTGTTCGACGACCGAATTTACGCGGTGCTTCAACCTGAGCAAGTGGTTAACGCACGTAACGTATATGGAGGTACGGCGAAGGCGCAAGTACAAGATGCAATCGGCCGTGCTGAATCGCAGCTTGAACAGACCGCTTCATGGGTAACAGAATACGCTGAACGCAGCCATTAATAATAAAAAGGCCACAGTGCAGAGATGATTGTCATCTCCTGCACTGTGGCCTTTTACATAAGTGATTGCCTTTATCCGCTAACGCCATCCTCCAAGATTTCATCAGACGGCGATGGTGTCGCTGTTGGCGCACTTGTACCAGGACCAACATGAATAATGGTCGGCTGTGCCCTGTACGTATCACGTGATACTCTCTCACGCGACACTACCTTGTCGTCTCGCAGAAGCGTCCGATAAGTTTCGACTACATAACCGGTACGTCCTTCTTGCACGGTAACGTTTTTCCCTGCTTCCAACGACTTATCCGTAACACGTTGAATAGTAGAAGCAATTTTTTTGACAGTATTGGATTCGATGTCGTAGCGGATATTCTCCGGCATAGTACCGAATAGCTTAACGGTTAATTTGCGATCCTCCACGACGGTACGGATAATAAGATGCTTGCCAGTCGAATTGCGGAAGCGAAAATTAATTGCTCCATCGGCGAAGGTTGCATCCTGACCTATTGGCAAATAGGCAACTGGCAGTGAATGGTTGCGACGCTCGACAATCTCCAACCCCGTTCGAAGAATGGCGTTATATAACGTACTTGATACTTGGCAGATCCCTCCGCCGATACCGGGGACAAGCTTGCCATTCAGAATAACGGGTGCTTCCTTGAAGCCGTACAGCTTCTCGGCGGCAGCAATCACTTTGCCATATTCAAACACCTCACCAGGCGCGAGATGCCATTCATTCAGCGCATCAGCAGCTGCGGTGACATTATGGGCGCGACCTTCGGAGCTTGTTTTGAAGACAGTGGAGAACTCGAAAATTTTACGATCAATTCCTTCATCCTTCAAGCTTTGCAAAGTTACTTTGGGATGAATAATTCCGATCGGCAGCTCAGCGGTCAAGCTTGGCTCCGGCTGCTGCCCTATTTTTCCCTCGGCAACGATAATCCATGGCTCAACCTCATCGATCAGCTTCTCTGGATTGATGCGATAAGCGTCGATATGGGGCACATAGACGACCTTATCCGCATCCGTTATGGTTCGAGACGCATCCATTGGTTCATTCAGGTCAATCCATCCCCATTGCTTGCGAAGAAGATTGTCGAATACCATACGATCGAAGCTTTGCGTCAACTCATAGGTTTTCGGAAAATGATAGCGGTATTTGGAACGTTCCCACAGATTGCCGTGGCGAAGCTTAACTAAATTTTCTCTTATCCCAATGAATTCGGCATTGTAGCCGATCTCAGACACGGTCCACTGCTTGGAATCCGAGGTCTCGGCATTCGCATCGATCTTCACTGTGCGCTGCTCCAGCGTTTTTTCATATTCGTCCAGAAGCTTTAATGCATCATCGATGCTCATGCCCCCAATAGAAATACCTCCAGCCGTGACCTCCTCTGGAACGGTCTCTTGGCCAGAATAATACCACAGCATGCCCCACCCAATTGATGCGGCAAGCAACAGAGCCGTTACGATAATGACCCAGATATGAAGCTTTTTCAAATGAACAACCACCCTTCACTCGCTCTAAAATGACAGTGTTTCATGTATATGCACTCTTCCAGCCATACTTGTCAGTAATTTGTTTAAGGTAGATTTCTGCTCTGAGTAAGGTCGAAAAACGTTGTCGAAAGTCAATAGCTTAAATTTTTCCACTTGTTGTGTGATCTTTATGAGAATTGTGAAAAACGAGGAAATATGCACCATTGTGGAGGATTTCGCCCATCCTTGTCGAATTAGTAAGACTGACAAAAAACAGGATGTGATAATGTGATAGAGTTACAAGACATTTGGAAGACATACACCGACGGGACTCATGCCTTGCGCGGTGTGTCTGTACGCATAGATCGCAATGAATTCGTTTATCTTGTTGGTCCGTCAGGGGCTGGCAAGTCGACTTTTATGAAGCTAATCTATCGTGAAGAGATACCGACCAAAGGACAAATATCCGTCAATGGATTCAATATTGGAAAGTTAAAACCGCGTAAAATCCCATTCGTTAGACGTAATATTGGCGTTATTTTTCAAGACTTTAGACTTTTGCCGAAGCTAACTGCCTATGAGAATGTCGCCTTTGCGATGGAAGTTATTGAAGCTCCTAGGCGCCTTATCAAGAAAAGGACGATGGAAGTGCTGGATCTGGTAGGGCTGAAGCATAAGCATGGAAGTTTGCCTGCACAGCTGTCTGGCGGTGAACAGCAGCGTGTTGCAATTGCACGTGCAATCGTCAATAACCCCTCGGTTATTGTCGCAGATGAACCTACCGGCAACCTGGATCCTGAGACATCATGGGGCATTATGAATTTGCTTGAAGAGATAAATTTCCGTGGTTCGACGATCGTAATGGCGACGCATAACAAGGAAATCGTGAACACGATGCGCAAGCGCGTAATCGCGATTGAGGGCGGCAACATTGTTCGTGATGAAGCAAGAGGGGAGTACGGTTATGAAGTTTAGTACCATACTCCGACATATGCGAGAAGGGTTGAAGAGCATCGTCCGCAACGGATGGATGTCATTCGCCTCTATGAGCTCCATATTCATCTCACTTTTTTTACTTGGTGTATTCCTGATCGTGGCATTGAACCTTAATAGCTTAGCTGAGAATATAGAAAGCCAAGTTCAGATTCGGGTGTACTTACAGACAGACGTAGAGAAAGCCAAAGTAGAAGAAATGCAGAATAAGATTGGCAGGATTGCCGAAGTGAGCAAAGTAACCTTTGTCTCCAAAGAAGAAGGTCTTGAGCTCTTGCGCAAAAACTTGGGCGAGGATGGCGATGATCTTCTGGATGGCTATGACAAGGAGAGTAATCCGCTGCCGGATTCATTCACCGTTGAGGTGTTCGATCCGCAAGCGATTCAGTTAGCTGCTGATCAAATTAATACCATCAACAAAAATGATGATATGAAGCCCATTACGAATGTGAAATATGGACAAGGAACGATTGAGACTTTGTTCAAAATAACGAATGCGGTTCGTACAATTGGACTTATCGTTGTTATTGGCTTAGTTGTTACAGCCATGTTCCTTATCTCTAATACGATTAAGATGACCATCATTGCAAGGCGTCGTGAGATCGGAATTATGAAGCTAGTAGGTGCAACGAATTCCTTTATCCGCTGGCCGTTCTTTATTGAAGGTGCCTTGATCGGTATTTTCGCCTCAGCGATAACAACGGTTGTTGTTCTCCTGTCTTACTCAGAGCTGGTTCGTCTGACTCAGGTAGAGCTTGGGTTGATGATGATGAAGCTCGTCACCATAGAGGAATGCGGTCCAATGGTTGCTATCTTGCTAATTGGTTTAGGGACGTTAATTGGGATATGGGGAAGTACCATTTCGGTTAGAAAATATTTGAAAGTGTAGGTGGCGAGCAGGTGAAAATGAAAAAACTACTTATTGTCATAACGATGCTGACCGTATTTATGTTGCAGCCTGTTGGCGGAAATGCTGCCTCACTGGATAAAATTAATAAAGATCTTGCTTCTGCGAAAAAACAAATCGAGCAAGCAGAGAAAAGTGCATCTGATGCAGAGAAACAAAAAGAAAGTGTTAATGCGAAAAAGCTGGATGTGCAAAAATCTCTTCAAACACTTATGAAAGAATTGGACGACGTAGTAGTAAATTTGACGCGAGTTCAGACTCAGGTGGATACCAAAGAAGAAGAGCTTCAACAAGCTGGTTTGGACTTGGAGGAAGCTGAGCAACGTGTCGAATCACGGGATCAGCTGCTTCAACAGCGCTTGCGTTTGATGTATGAGAATGGCTTCGTTTCTTATTTAGATGTATTGCTTAGCTCGACAAGCTTTACTGATTTTATCGATCGCTTTGATTCTCTACAATCGATTTTAAGTCAAGACCGCAACATTCTGGAGCAACATAAAATAGATAAAGAGCTTGTTATCGTGAAGAAGGCTGAAGTTGAGACAGCACTTGACGAAGTGAAGACGATGTATGCCAAGCTGCAGAAGTACAAGACACAGCTTGTGAAGAAGGAAGAAGAGAAGGAAGTCATGATCGCCAGCTTAAATCAAGAGATTGAAGAGCTGGAGGAAATTAGCGAGGAGCAGGAGCAAGCGCTTATGGCTTTAGCTAAGAAAGTATCTGACCTCGAAAAGGAAAAAAAGAAAAAAAATAAGATCAAGAATCCTTATACAGGCGGCAAGCTTGGCATGCCAATACGTGATAACTACCGAGTAAGCTCGAACTTCGGTTACCGGGTTCACCCAATATCGGGCAAGAAGAAGCTCCATGCAGGTATCGATTTTGCAGCTCCGCAAGGAACAGATATCTTCGCGGCTGAAGCGGGTGTCGTTCTCGTAGCTCAAGTAACGAGCGGCTATGGCAATACAGTTATCATTGATCATGGTAACGGCTTGTGGACCTTATACGGACATATCCGGAATAATGGCATTAAAGTTGACAAAGGCGAAGTTGTGAAAAAGGGGCAAAAGGTCGCAGAAGTCGGTAGTACCGGCCAATCGACTGGGCCGCATCTCCACTTTGAAGTACGTCAGGATCAAGTCGCAATTAATCCAAGTAGCTATTTGAAATAATCCGATATCTATAATAAAAAGTAAGCGATGAGGCAGCCAATTGGCTGCCTCATTTGTAACATCCAAACAAATAAATATGGACAACTTGTCATATACTAGTATGGGTCAATAAATCTGGTCACATGAGAAGGTGGTGTCGGACGTGTATTTCAAGGGTCGTACTGTTATCGCTTTTGTGGTGATAACGATGATTGCTTCGGTGCTTGTCACGTTGACCTTAGCCGATCAAATCATTCTAGGAGATAGAGGATTGAAGTCGGCCATCTCAGCATCCGCAAGCGCTCAAGCGGGTCTTAGCGCAGGAGAACTAACGAAAATTAATGCGGTGCTGGATTTAATTGAATCCAAATATTTTCAAGATATAGACAGGGATGAGCTGGTTGACGGAGCAGTTAGAGGGATGATGACCTCACTTGATGATCCGTATTCCGTCTATATGGAGAAAGACGCCGCACAAAACTTTTCCCAATCGATTGAAGGATCATTTACGGGCATTGGTGCAGAGGTGACGATGGAGAAAGGCAAGATTATTATTGTCTCACCCATTAAGGGTTCGCCCGCTGAACGAGCAGGATTGCTTGCGAAGGATGTCGTGATGTCGGTTAATGGCGAGAAGCTCGATGGATTGAATCTGACTGAAGCGGTCGGGAAAATCCGTGGTCCCAAAGGGACGAAGGCAAAGCTGTTGATTCGAAGGGCAAGCTCATCGGAACCGATTGAGCTTATATTGGTTCGTGATGATATCGATGTTGAAACGGTGTATGCCAGTATGAAAAATGATGGAATTGCTGTGATTGAGATTCGTCAGTTTTCTTTGAATACTGCGGAACGGTTTAAGAATGAGCTTGAACGATTAGAAGGACAAGGAATCAAAGGGCTTGTCATTGATGTACGGAATAATCCTGGAGGTGTATTGCCGGTCGTCGTGGAGATCGCCCAGTCTTTCATCCCGAAAGGCGAGACCATTGTTCAGGTAGAGGATCGTGATGGCAAGCGGGAAAAGACAGTCTCCAAGGGTGAAGCCAAAAAGTATCCAATTGCTTTATTAATGAATAAAGGCAGTGCAAGTGCTTCTGAAATATTGGCAGGAGCGTTGCAGGAGAAGGCTAATGCCAAGCTGATTGGTGAAACAAGCTTCGGCAAAGGAACCGTTCAAGTCAGTTATAACAAAACACTTGGCGACGGCAGTCTGGTGAAAATTACGATTGCAAAGTGGCTGACGCCAAATGGCAATTGGATTCATGAGAAGGGGGTTAAGCCGACGACTGAGGTTCTGCCTCCGGCACTTTATACGGTTGCCCGGTTATCTATAACGGAGCCGCTGCGTATGGATATGCTTGGAGAGCAGGTGCGGAGCACGCAGGTTATGCTCACTGGTCTAGGGTATGACCCGAAACGCCAAGATGGTTATTTCAATGAGTCGACAGAGCAAGCCGTTAAACAGTTTCAAAATGCGCAAGGCCTACCTGCTACCGGATCAGTTGATGCGACAACGGCAGAGGCGCTTGAGCTGGAAGTTATAAAATGGCTGAAAGATGAGAACAACGACAAGCAGCTGCATGAAGCAATTAAAGCCATCAGCAGGAAATAGTAGCCTGGTGTCGAATGAATAGAAGGTTGACTCTGTCTTCGGAGTCAGCCTTTTATTGTTGTATATGTGGGTTAATCTTACAAAAAAACTTGAAGGAGTTGTTGTACCAATTGGATGCAGCCTTGGCTTTGTTGAAACAATTTGAATCGGCGGCAGTGCAATTACTGGCACAGCCCTTTTATTATATCGCGGTGCTATTTATCGTTTTGCAATATACACGGCAAGTTAGACTGGAACGGAAGATGTTTGCAGTAAGACTACATATTTGGCCGCGATTACTAGGCCGAGCATTGCTTGCTGGTTTACTTGCTGGTGTATTCGTATCAATCGTTGGAGCATTCATCGGGATTAGCTTAACAACGGATGCTGTATTATGGCTTTGGAGTTGTACTGCTGTATTAATGTTGTTCCGTATCCGGTACTTGTGCTTTGCTTATGGTGCTGGTGTACTCGGACTTCTGCAATGGATCGCAGGGTGGACACCGCTTGCGGAGCGCAGTGATTGGTTAGGCAGCCTGTTTGCCTCTCTGGACAGTATTGATATGGCAGGCTTGTTGGTGCTCGTCGCATTGCTTCATTTGGTTGAGGCCATTCTGGTTAGGCAGCAGGGGGATAAGCTGGCTACTCCGCTTTTCTTGGAAGGCAAGAGGGGCAAGCTGGTAGGCGGCTATATTTTGCAAGGCTTTTGGCCTGTTCCGCTGCTGCTTTTAGTGCCTTCATCGGGAGCGAATATGGATACAGGACTGCCCTGGACGCCGTTGTTTGGCGCAGACTGGTCACAGGGCTGGACGGTAATCGCCTTGCCGATGATTATTGGTTTTAGCGAATTGACGAGAGCGATGCTGCCGCGCGATAAAGCACGTCATGCCGCCAAAGGACTTCTATTGTACAGTGTAATCTTGGCTGCTATGGCGATTTTGGCATGGTGGCAACCGATAATGCTTCCTGTCGCTGCAGTTGCTTCATTGCTTCTGCATGAGTTGATCATATGGCGCAGTCGTTTGTTAGAAGCGAGACAAAGCCCAATGTTCGTCAATGATCAACGAGGACTTCGCATTCTGGGTATAGTTCCAGGGACGCCAGCGGAAGCGTTGGGTCTTGTCACAGGTGAAATCATAGCGAAGGTAAACGGGTATCGAGTACATTCGAAGGAAGATTTGCATGAAGCGCTTCAAAGTAATTCTGCATTGTGCAAGCTGGAGGTTCTTAACCTTGAAGGTGAACCGAAATTTGTTCAGCGTGCCAGATATATGGGGGAGCATCATCAATTAGGTGTTATTCTTGCACCCGACGATCAGGCGAATTATTACGCTTCAGCGGAGCCTACCTCTTTACTGGATTTGTTGCGGAGAACACGGACAGCTCACCGGCGGGGTACTACAAATGAATCTCCAGGGAATCACACAAGTTCTACAGAACTTTAATAATAATTGTTAGATGGAGGCTTTCTCTAGGGTAGTTACATAGAGGGAGCCTTCGTTATTTTTACAATCAAAGAATTACGAACCGCCTATAGTCCAAGCTTGTAAAATGTTATTATTTTATGAGGAAGCTATTACTCAACCCTCAGAGGAAGTGAATTACTCTTATTGCTAAAATATAGCATTGCATCGATTGTGCCAAAAAGCTATAATATAGGGGAACACACATTCTTATAGAGGAATGGATATAAACCTTTTCTGCTTGATTTGATAAAAATTGACTATAATAATAGATAAGATAAAGATGGGGAACGGGGTGGACGATAGTAATGAGTGATGCTGCATTGGAAGTGAAGAAGTTTGATCTGCAATCGGAATATACGCCGCAAGGAGATCAGCCGCGTGCGATCAAGCAGTTGCTTGAAGGGATCGAAGCGGGTGTGAAGCACCAAACTTTACTTGGTGCTACGGGAACAGGCAAGACGTACACGATTGCGAATATGATTGCGCAATTGAACAGACCAACACTTGTGATCGCGCATAATAAGACGTTGGCTGCACAGCTATGCAGTGAGTTCAAACAGTTCTTTCCCGATAATGCGGTTGAATACTTTGTCAGCTATTATGATTACTATCAGCCAGAAGCATATATACCTTCTACAGATACGTTTATCGAGAAGGATTCCAGCATTAATGATGAGATCGATAAGCTCCGTCACTCTGCTACGAGTGCGCTATTTGACCGTCGAGACGTTATCATCGTCGCCAGTGTATCTTGTATTTACGGTTTGGGATCGCCGACTGAGTACGGCAGTCTTGTTTTGTCGTTAAGAGTGGGCATGGAGAAGCCGCGTGATGTGATTCTTCATAAACTCGTTGATATTCAATACCAACGTAATGATATTAGCTTTACACGCGGTACATTTCGTGTAAGAGGCGATATTGTTGAGATATTCCCGGTAGCCAATAATGAACGGGCCATTCGCGTTGAATTATTCGGTGACGAGATTGAACGGATTACGGAGATTGATGTATTAACAGGGGAGATCGTTGGTGAACGTGAGCATGTCGCGATATTCCCGGCCTCTCACTTCGTTACCCATGAGGATACGATGAAGGTTGCGCTTGTTAATATCGAGCGCGAACTGGAAGAGCGGCTTGCAGAACTGAAACAAGATAATAAGCTGCTGGAAGCCCAACGGTTAGAGCAACGGACACGGTATGATCTAGAGATGATGGCAGAGATGGGTTTCTGCTCAGGCATCGAGAATTATTCTGGACCGCTAACCTTTAGGGAGCGAGGAGCAACCCCTTATACGCTGATGGATTATTTTCCGGATGATATGCTGATTGTGATTGATGAGTCCCATGTGTCGATTCCACAGATTAGAGCGATGTATAATGGTGACCGGGCTAGGAAGGAAATGCTCGTTAACCACGGATTCCGTTTGCCTTCGGCTATGGATAACCGACCTCTTAAGTTTGATGAGTTTGAGTCTAAGGCGAAACAAACGATTTATGTATCAGCAACACCAGGTCCTTATGAGTTGGAATTATGTCCGACGATGGTCGAGCAAATTATTCGTCCGACAGGCTTGATTGATCCGATCATTGAAGTGCGACCGACCAAAGGTCAGATCGATGATTTATTATTCGAAATCCGTGAGCGGATCTCGAAAGACGAGCGGGTGCTGGTAACGACACTCACTAAGAAGATGTCGGAGGATTTAACGGATTATTTCAAAGAAATTGGGATTAAAGTACGTTATTTGCACTCTGATATTAAGACGCTTGAGCGAATCGCCATTTTACGTGATTTGCGGCTTGGAACGTTTCATGTATTGGTAGGAATCAATTTGCTTAGAGAAGGGCTTGATTTGCCTGAAGTATCTCTGGTAGCGATTCTGGATGCAGATAAGGAAGGGTTTCTTCGTTCGGAGCGCTCGCTTATCCAGACGATTGGACGGGCGGCGCGTAATAGTGAAGGACGCGTTATTCTGTACGGCGATAAGATAACGGATTCCATGGATAAGGCGATGAAGGAAACAGAGCGTCGTCGGGTTATCCAGCTTGCGCATAATGAAGAGCATGGCATTACACCGCAGACCATACGGAAGAAAGTGCTTGATGTGATAGAGGCAACGAAAGTTGCCGAAGAGAAAGCAGATTATTTGACAGGTGCCGGAGGCGGCAAGCTGTCGAAGAAGGAACGTCAGGCAGTTATCGACAGGTTGGAAGTAGAGATGAAGGATGCTGCGAGAAACCTGCAGTTCGAGAGAGCAGCCGAGCTGCGTGATGCTTTGCTGGAACTGCGTGCGGAGAGCTAGAGTCTGTATTCTAAGACTATGATTAATAAGTTGATTATGTTTGATGTAATCTAAGGAGGACATTCGATTGGCTAGCGACAAAATCGTCATCAAAGGGGCTCGTGCCCATAATTTGAAAAATATTGACGTTACAATTCCGCGCGATAAGTTCGTCGTGTTGACCGGCTTGAGCGGTTCCGGCAAATCCTCGCTTGCATTCGATACGATTTATGCAGAAGGACAACGGCGCTACGTGGAGTCACTCTCCGCTTATGCGAGACAATTCCTAGGGCAAATGGAGAAGCCGGATGTGGATTCTATAGAAGGATTGTCTCCAGCCATTTCAATTGATCAGAAGACGACTAGCCGTAATCCTCGCTCCACTGTAGGAACGGTAACGGAGATTTATGATTATTTACGGCTGTTGTATGCGCGTGTAGGCAAACCGCATTGCCCAGAGCATGGGATTGAGATTACATCTCAAACAGTAGAGCAGATGGTAGACCGTATTATGGAGTATCCAGAACGGACGAAGCTGCAAATACTAGCTCCGCTTATTTCTGGGCGCAAGGGTGAGCATACCAAATTACTAGCTGACATCCAGAAGCAGGGCTTTGTTCGGGTACGTGTTAACGGCGAGCTTCGTGAATTAAGTGAGAAGATTGAGCTGGAGAAGAACAAGAAACATAGTATTGAAGTTGTTGTAGACCGTATCGTTGTCAAACCTGATGTTCACAGCCGACTAGCAGATTCTTTGGAAACAGCGCTTAAGCTGTCGGATGGCCGTGTACTAGTTGATATTATAGATCAAGAAGAATTGCTGTTTAGCTCTAACCTAGCATGTCCGATATGTGGTTTTAGCATTGAAGAGTTAGCACCACGGATGTTCTCCTTTAATAGTCCGTATGGTGCTTGTACGGAATGCGACGGCTTGGGTGCGAAGATGATAGTTGATCCAGATATGCTCGTTCCTAATCCAAGCAAATCCATTAATGAAGCTGCATTCGAGGCTTGGGCAGGAAGTACATCCAATTACTATCCGCAGTTTTTGAGCGCTGTATGTGAGCATTACAACATTGCGAAGGATGTACCCGTAGCTGAACTTAGTGCGGAACACATGAAGAAGCTTCTCTATGGTACCGGCGGAGAGCGTGTACGGTTCCTTTATGAGAATGATTTTGGTCATCGCAAAGAAGCTTACGTACCTTTCGAAGGTATCGTGAACAATTTGGAACGTCGTTTTCGGGATACCTCATCGGAAGCGATGCGAGAATATATTCAAGGCTATATGAGTGCTAAACCATGCGGCAGCTGCAAGGGGCAACGGCTTAAGAAGGAAGTCTTGGCAGTTACCATTAATGACCATAACATCGCCTATGTGACATCGCTGTCTATTGGAGAAGCCCAACGGTTCTTTGATGGGCTAAATCTGACTCCCAAAGAACGGACGATTGCCAATCTAATATTGAAGGAAATTAATAGCCGATTAGGTTTTCTTGTTAATGTTGGTCTAGAATATTTATCAATGAGCCGTGCTGCCGGAACACTGTCTGGCGGGGAAGCACAGCGGATCCGACTGGCAACGCAGATTGGTTCGAGTTTGATGGGCGTATTGTACATTTTGGACGAGCCGAGCATCGGTCTTCATCAGCGGGACAATGATCGATTGATTGAGACGCTAGAGCATATGCGCAATCTCGGAAATACGCTTATCGTTGTTGAGCATGACGAAGATACGATGCTTGCTGCGGACTATATTATCGATATTGGACCGGGAGCAGGTATACATGGCGGCAATATTATAGCTGAAGGAACTCCAACTGAAGTGATGGCGAATGAAGCTTCACTTACTGGGCAATACTTGAGCGGCCGCAAGTTCATTGATGTACCGCTGCAACGTAGAGAGACTAGCGATAGATGGCTGGAAATTCGAGGAGCCAAGGAGAACAACTTGAGAGGTGTGAATGTGAAGATCCCTCTCGGTATATTTGTTGCCGTAACAGGTGTATCTGGTTCTGGTAAATCTACGCTAGTGAACGAAATTCTTTATAAGACACTTGCTCGTGATCTGAATAAAGCGACGAAGGTTCGTCCCGGCGAGTTTAAAGAACTACGAGGAATTGAACATTTGGAGAAGGTTATTGATATTGATCAATCGCCAATTGGTCGTACTCCTCGTTCGAATCCGGCTACTTATACTGGCGTGTTCGATGATGTGCGTGATTTATATTCGACAACCAATGAATCGAAGGTACGCGGCTATAAGAAGGGCCGGTTTAGCTTCAATGTGAAAGGCGGCCGTTGTGAAGCTTGTCGTGGCGACGGAATTATTAAGATCGAGATGCATTTCCTTCCAGATGTGTATGTGCCATGTGAGATTTGCAAAGGCAAGCGCTATAACCGTGAGACATTGGAAGTGAAGTACAAAGGGAAAAATATTGCTGAAGTGTTAGAGATGACAATTGAAGATGGCTGTAAGTTTTTCGAGAACATTCCAAGGATTCATCGGAAGCTGCAGACTTTACTTGATGTCGGTCTAGGTTATATGAAGCTGGGGCAACCGGCAACAACTCTATCGGGTGGTGAAGCGCAGCGTGTTAAACTAGCATCTGAGCTATACCGTCGCAGCACAGGCAAAACCCTATATATTTTGGATGAGCCAACAACAGGGCTGCATGTAGATGATATTGATCGTTTGCTGCTTGTTTTGCATCGCTTAGTCGATTCAGGAGAGTCAGTGCTTGTTATCGAACATAATTTGGATGTTATTAAGACTGCAGATTATCTGATCGATTTGGGTCCAGAGGGCGGCAACAACGGTGGACTAATCGTTGCTTCAGGAACACCAGAGGAAGTCGTTAAAGTAGATAAGTCTTATACCGGAAAGTATTTGAAACCAATTATGGAGCGAGATCGCAAACGAACCATTGCCAAGCAACAGCTGCTTGAAGGTGTCGCAGCAGGAGTTACCGATTAATCAACAGATTGTTCTAAGAAGTGAAGCATAACCATGTATAACGCTACTGAATATTTGGTTGTATAGGTGCAAAAAATCTTGTCATTAAGGAGGCATCCTTCCTAGGCGAGGTTTTTTTGTGTGAATAATAGGATTGCCGTACGGTAAAATTGTTAATTATTGATATATACATTAAACTGAATAATCGTTAATTTCTGATTGAATGGTGTTATAGATGTTGGAAGAGATGGACATTTTATAACTAAGGATAGGCTAGATTCTAAAATTTTGATTGAAATATAGAAAAAAGGTGACAAAATTGTTACGAAAGTAAGAACGGACTTGCATCGTAGGCAACTTGAAGCTAACATATATTACTATAGGATACGTGTGAATAAAAGGAGGTTGCCCGATGATTTTTTTGGCAGAAGAAGCAGCTCAATCAACCAGCAATATAGATACATTTGACTGGTTCATGTTAGCGTTTACGATTTTGATTTTTATCGGACTAGTTCGCCTGATTGCAGCTCGCCCGAAGAAAAATGTATTCGCAATAGGATTTACTTCCGTAGCATTACTGTTATTTCTTGTGATTGACTATATTATGATAACTGAGACTTGGTTAGCATAATGAGGGGAGGCCTGCCGGTTTTGTCGGCAGGCTTTTTTGTTGCTTGAATATGGTTTGCGCTCATGCTGCGAGAACGAATGGATGCCCCTCCGGCCGCTGTCAGGAACCCTTTTCTTGATCCCACTTGTAAAGGTGGAAAAGGGTTCCTGAAGGCGGACGCAAGCTCCTCCGGGGCATTCCATTCTTATCTCTTCGCATTACTCAAACCTTCTCCAACCACCAAGCCTGCCGTCATCCCAGCAGGCTTGGTGGGAGAAGAGAAGGGGGAAGGGGACGCAGTAAGAACTACTGCTCCCTTCCTGTAGGGAATTGATCACAAGGAGAAGAGTGAAGAGCAGAGAACACAAAGAACATAGAACACAAAGAGTGAAGAGCAGAGATCAAAAAATAAAGAGCGAAGAGTGAAGAGACTTGAGTGATGATAACGATAGTTCAATAAAGAAGGAGCTGTCCCATAAGGTTTAATTACCTTTTGGGATTCCCCTAGTTTTGTTTTGTTCGGGTTAACAGGGGATGAAGTCAGCTTTGTGGTGCCGAACCCGAACCGCATCATAATAAGGGAACACCGTTCCTCTATTTCTGTCTTCTCATGAATGTCGCCAGCCATAAAGGAACGGAGTTCCGCTATTTGACTGTAATCATTAGAAACACGATCAATGAGATAAATTAAAGGATCGTGCATCCGCTATTATAAGCTAATTGTGTGATGCACTGACAATAGAGGAACAGAGTTCCTCTATTGTCAAAAGGGCTGACTCAAAAGGTCAGAATTGACCTTAGGACAGCCCTTCGTAAAAATGAAGAGAATTACGCTTGCTTGGACTTATGAAGCAAGCAACTATAGACCGAAATAGAAAAATAGCGGAACAGGAATAGCTCTCCTGTACCGCTATTTTTTCATGTTTTCCTACATTTCTGTTCAAAGTGGGCTATCCCAAAAGCGAACTTACTACTTCTGAGACAGCCCCTTTGTTTTCACACAAGATAGATCGAGATTAAACCCACCACATCTCGCCAAGCGGTTCTTTGATTAGGACTTGTTGGAGGTTTTGCACCGCACGGGTGAAACCTTCTTCTACGGACATTAAGCCGTCTTCGTGCTCGATACTGACGACATAGTCATAGCCAACGAGGCGAAGAGCGCTGATAATGTCTGCCCATGTTTTGAGATCATGGCCGTATCCTACTGTACGGAACTGCCAAGCACGGTCAAGCATCAGGGAATAAGATTGCATATCGGTTACGCCGTGACGGTTGACGTTGATCGGATCAATCGTTGTATCTTTGGCATGGAAGTGATGAATCGCACCTTCACGACCAAGTATATGAATCGCCTGTACAGGATCGATTCCTTGCCACCACATATGACTTGGGTCAAGATTTGCGCCGATTGATTTGCCTGCTGCTTCACGAAGGCGAAGCAAAGTGGCAGGAGTGTGGACGGAGAAACCGCCATGCAGCTCTAAGCCAACTTTGACGCCGCTGTTCTCAGCGATGGCACCGATCTCAGACCAATATGGTATAACTTTTTCTTCCCATTGCCATTTCAATACTTCTTGGAAATCATTCGGCCATGGAGCAACCGGCCAGTTCGGATACTTGGCATCCTCATGATCACCTGGGCAGCCGGAGAAAGTATTAATGACAGGTACCTCTAGGCGATTTGCAAGTTCAATCGTTTTACGAATGAGGGCATCATCAGGTGCTGCAAGAGATTTTTGAGGATGAAGCGGGTTTGCATGGCAGCTAAGAGCACTGATCATTAAACCACGTGATTCTACTGCTTGTTTAAACGCTTTCAATTTGCCTGCATCTGCCAACAGCGTATCAGGATCACAATGGGCATTGCCTGGGTAGCCGCCAGTTCCGATTTCAATGGCTTCAAGTCCTTTTGAAGCGATATAATCAAGCGCTTCTTCGAAAGGCTTTTGTGAGAAAAGTACCGCAAATACTCCTAATTTCATTTTTAACCTTACCTCCTATTAGTACGAACATTTATGTTATTAGCCAACCCTAGTATATCATCCAGTTCAATATGTTACCTACTGATTACAGAATAAATGCCAAAATCGCATAATAATTAAACAAAACAAATATAATGTAGCAGCTTAGTTGTTGTAGTGCTCCTTTATAGTGGATGCCTGCATCTTATTAGAATGAAAAATTGTGTAATCGAAGGCGATTTCAAGTTAGTTAAGTGGAAAGATTTGATTGTTAGATATGGTAAAATGTGCTACGTTACTATTTGTATGTTAATTTATGGATTTTGCAATTTATTGTGATATAGAGCTAGGGAGTGGAGAGATGAAACAAAGAGTAATTCGTTCAAGTATCGTTATCGTGGCCATCGCTTTGTTAGCGGCGGGAACGGTTTTTGCCGCAGGGGCTTCAAGCACGACCTCTATTAAAATGAATGCGACCAAAATCAATGGTGAAGTGTATGTGAAAGCTTCCTCGCTGACAAGCACTCTGGGGGGGACGGGTACTTATGACGCAGCAACAAAAACGTATGCCTATACACCCGTTGATGTCCCATCGGTTGTAAGTAAAGTTTCTCCATCGGTTGTAGCCATTATCGGTAAGTCTTCTACTGGAGGCCAAGATGATCGCTATGCCCTTTCACATGGAACAGGTGTCATTATGAAAGCAGACGGTTGGATTCTGACAAACGCCCATGTAGTCAAGGATATGACGAACATTACAGTCGTTATGGCTGATGGCAAGCAATATAGCGGAACAAGATCCAATATAGATGAGACGAGCGATCTCGCATTAGTGAAGATTAAAGCTGCGAAGCTGCCTGTTGCGAAGTTTGCTGCCTTGCCATTGAAGCTGCAGGTGGGAGAAACGGTTGTCGCGATTGGAACGCCAGTTTCATTCACCCTTAGAAATACGGCTACTACAGGTGTGTTAAGCGGTATGAACCGTTCGATCTCTTCTGCATACCGACTGCTGCAAACAGATGCAGCTATCAATCCAGGCAATAGCGGAGGTCCGCTTGTTAATATGAAAGGTGAGGTTATTGGTATTAACTCCATGAAATTCGTTGACGAAGGTATCGATAACTTAGGGTTCTCCATTCCAGCAGATACCGTTAAATATGTAACAGATCACTTTTTCAAATACGGCAGCGTGAAGCGTTCATCTCTAGGTTTGGAGCTTGAGGAAAGCTGGTCTGCTATCGTTGGCCTGCCAACTTCTGATCCATTGACGGTTACTTCTGTCGAATCCGAATCAGCTCGCAAGCTGGGCATTCAAGTCGGTGACGTGTTGTACTCCGTGGCGGGGAAACAGATTTCTTCCGTTGTGGAGATTAATGAAATATTGAAGGCCTATCTGCCCGGGCAGCAGATTGAAGTAATGATGATGATTGATGGAGATTTGGTTACACGGAAGCTTACGCTGGCGTCGGGCTAATCTTATTTATTCATACAACAAACCTTAAAGGAGAATCAGATGATGAATAACAGTAAAGTGAAGCGTTCGCTCTTCATGCTGCTAGCGGTACTTCTGATCGTAACGATGGTGCCAAGTGCCATTTTTGCAGCAGATTCTACTAGCTCGCCGGTTGAAGTGAGATTGAAAGTAGGAAGCTCGACAGTCCAAATAAACGGAACACCAATGAAGGTTCAAGCTCCGTATGAAACGAATGGTACAACAATGGTACCGCTTAGTGTCATTACAAAAGCTTTTGGAGCAACATTAAAACTTCAAGACAATAAAGTGATTACCCTTACTTATAATGATAAAAAAGTAGTCGTTACAATAGGCAGTAAAACGGTTAAAGTGAATAATACGTCTAAAACAGTCGCTGTAGCGCCGGTTATCTTGAAGAATACAACTATGGTACCGGTGAGAGTTATCGTAGAAGCATTCGGAGCTAATATTGGCAAGGATACAGCAACTAAAGAAACAGTCATTACTGGTGTTCGTGCTAACAGCACTGGCGGTGATAGTTCAATCGATTCCGATTACGGAAAGACATTAGTAGGCGATAGCTATATGAACTGGTCCATGAATTACCCGCCAGGACTTGTACAAAACCAGCAATCCGATTCAGGTGATTATGTAAATTGGTCAGATGCAAAAACTGGAGCTACGGTTATCGTATCTACGGAATCCGTTGAGGATGAACTTACAACTGAAGAAAAACGAGATATGTTGTATGATTGGCTCGACAGTGATGAGATTGTTCTAGATAAACGCACGATTACGGTTGAGGGATTAAGCTTTGAGAAAATCGTAACTCGTGCGAAAGAGCAAGAAATGGTATACGAGTATCGGGGTATTCAGCAAGGCGAACTTTTTTATGTCGTAATGGGTGGTGTCGCAGGGACAGTTAAATCTAATTTAGATGCCTACCAAGCTTTATTAAACAGCTTCAAGCCATCATTTGATAAATCAAACAAAGCACTAAAAGACATTACGAAAGTTATTGACGGACAATTAACTTTCCATGATGAAGATTACGGGCTTAAGGTCAAGCTGCCTGTAGACTGGTACCAAAACCCAAATTCGACTATTCCAGAGTTTTATAGTGAAGATGGATTGTTCAGTATGAGAATATCCTCGCTCTTAGATGAAGATACAGTAGAGGAATGGCTGCAACGCAGACAAGCGATTGTTCGTGAGGATTTCGTGCCTGCCTATATTCGCAACGAGAAGACATCATCGATCACATTGAAGAACGGTGAAGCTCAAGTATTGCAGTTTGAATATACGTATGATCAAAAAACATGGACAGCAGCTTATGAAGTATTCTTAATTGTAGGAGAGTATCGTTATTCGCTAGATCTCTATTATGATATGAAGCCAGGTATTGATGGTGAGAATTTCTTCCGCAAAACAATGGCTTCAGTAGAGCTGGATACGCAATATATTGAGGATAATTTCGGTCTTGTAGAAGATGAATATGCAGTAGCAGATCGTACCAAAAAAGTAGCTGAGAAGAGTAAAGACTATAGTTATTCATTAGAGCTACCAGCTTCTTGGTATGCTTATAGAGATGATTTTGAATATGATTACATTGAATATGATATGGATACCGGATACATGGCCATCGAGGTACTTGAGGACACTGACATGAATACCGCTATTGCGAATATTAAGGAAAGCTATGAAGACGAGGGTTACTCTCTTATAAGTGACTCATCCGTTACTATTGGCGGCAAGACGGGTTCGAAATATATCGCTAAGTTTAAAGATAACTATGATACTCCACAGACTGAGTATAATTATTTCGTTGAACATAATGGAAATACGCTCGTCTTCTTATTCTCCATTAGTGATGCTAATGCAACACCAAGCACGTTAACACGAATTGCTGATGTCATCGCATCCATTAAATTTACTTAGTCAAATTTAATCGATCAATAGCTATTCCAAACGCCGGTTCCTCTATGAGGAACCGGTTATTTTTATTAAGCTACCAGTATTGTGTGGTGGCATCTAGCGCTTCTGTTTGTTACACTAGCAGTAACAGGTTGAGATTTGGAGGAATGAATGTTACATGACAATTCATATAAAACGAGAAGATATAGAGCTGCTGGCTCCTGCCGGTGACTGGGATTGTATGCGCGCCGCAGTGGCAAACGGAGCGGATGCGATTTTTTTTGGCGTAGAAAAGTTTAACGCACGTGCTCGTGCAAATAATTTTCGCAGTGAGGAATTGCCGGAAATTATGGCCTTTCTTCATAGCTATGGTGTGAAGGGATTCCTTACCTTTAATATTTTAGTCTTTGAAGATGAACTACGGGATGCAAGGCAGCTTATTGAGATGTGTATTGAAGCTGGTGTGGATGCGGTTATTGTTCAGGATTTGGGTTTGGTCAAAATCATTCGTGAATTGTCGCCCGATTTCCCGATTCATGGTTCTACTCAAATGACGATTACTTCACCCGAGGCTGTTGAATTCACGAAGCCTTTTGGATTAGAGCGTGTCGTATTGGGCCGTGAGAATAACTTAAAGCAAATTCGCAAAATCGGTGAACAGGCGAAGCTTCCCATGGAAGTATTCGTTCATGGCGCATTATGCGTTTCGTATTCGGGACAATGCTTGACCTCGGAAATGTGGGGCGGACGCTCCGCGAATCGCGGCGAATGCGCACAAGCTTGCCGACTTCCTTATGACTTGATGGTTGATGGTGTGCACAAGCCAATGGGTGATGTGACTTATTTACTGTCCCCTAAGGATTTGGCAGCAATCGATTTGGTTCCAGAGCTAATAGAAGCGGGAGTAACCTCTTTCAAAATTGAAGGTCGTCTCAAAAGCCCAGAGTATGTGGCTAACGTCGTAAGCAAATATCGGGGCGTTATTGACCGTTATTTCGACGGTGATCGTTCGAAGCCTTCTAAGGAAGAAGTGCGAGAGCTGCAACAAAGCTTCTCGCGCGGCTTTACACATGGCTTCTTGGATGGCATCAATAATAAAATGCTCGTTGAAGGAACTTTCCCGAAAAGTCGTGGTGTTTATATCGGCAGAGTAGAACGCATTCTGCGTGATGCAGTAACGATTCGATTGGAAGCGCCGCTTAAGCGCGGTGATGGAATTGTGTTTGATGCAGGTGATCCGACGAAGAAGGAAGAAGGCGGACGCGTCTATGATCTACGCCGACAAGGTGTGAAGATTGAAGGCGAAGCACAGGAAGGTACACTGCTTGAGCTCGTATCTGGACGCAATGACGTTGATCTGCGCAAGGTACATGTAGGCGACCGTGTATGGAAGACCAATGATCCAGCACTCGACAAGCGTCTTCGCGCTACGTTTGAGACGGAGAAGCCTTATCGTGTATTCCCGCTTCATGTGAAGGTCGCTGGCATTCTAGGTGAACCGCTTCGTACATGGTGGACGGATGTACAAAAAGGTACAACGGTGGAAATTGCTTCAGAGCTTCTGCTTGAGCAAGCAGCGAAACGCCCGATGGATGCAGCATTGCTGGAAGACCAGCTTGGCAGACTTGGCGGTACCGTATATCAACTGGATAACCTTGATATCGCCTTAGAGGGCGACTTAATCATTCCAATTCGCGAGCTTAATCGTATGCGTCGTGAAGCGGTAGAGCTATTGACGGGTGAGCGTCCGAAGCCGCCTATCTATGTGAAGAACATCATTGATCCATTACAGGATTCACCAGCGGTTGCGACTCCGAAGAACATTCCTGTGGACAATCCGCGTTTAACAGCACTTTGCCGCAACCTGGAGCAGGTTGAAGCAGCGGTTCAAACGGATGTAGAAATGATTTATTGCGACTTCGAATTTATTAAGCAATTCCCAGCGGCTATTGAAACAGCGAGACGTGCAGGCAAGCCTATCGCTTTGGCGACACCACGGATTCATATGCCAGGTGAGAATGGCTACCATGCGAATATTTTGAAGCTGCAGCCGGATGCCGTTCTTATTCGTAATACGGGCGCCCTGTATTATTATTTGCGGGCACGTACGGAGAACCCAGGCAAGCCGTTCCCACAACTTATTGGTGACTTCTCATTGAATGTAGCCAACCACAAGGCGATTGAACTGTTCGAAGAAGTTGGTCTTGATGTGATTACGCCTTCTTATGATCTCAATATTCAACAATTGGTTGATATGTTGAACCATTCGGATACTTCACATCTAGAGATTGTGATCCAGCAGCATATGCCGATGTTCCATACGGAGCATTGTGTCTATTGTACGTTTATGAGTGAAGGTACGGACTATACGAACTGCGGACGTCCTTGTGAGGAACATCGTGCTTCCTTGCAAGATCGCATCGGCATGTCCCACCCCGTCCGGGTTGACGAGGGCTGCCGGAATACGGTATATAATGCGGTTGAGCAATCAGGCGCAGAATATATTCGTAATTTCTTGGATTTAGGTGTTCCATCATTCCGAGTAGAGTTCTTAGAAGAAACGGGCGAGAAAGTGCAAGAAGTTCTTGCTCTATACCGGGAAGCTCTTGAAGGCAAGATTACGGGAACGAAAGTATGGAAGACCTTGAAGGCAACAAACCAGATCGGCGTTACACGCGGTCAACTAGCGAAATAATAAAGAGGACGGAGCCGGCGGCTGCTGAAGAAGCAGTTGCCGGCTTTTTCGTTTGCTTGCTTAGAAAAGGTTATGGATAAATTTTCATTACTTATGCAACCTTTTGCCGATATGACTGCATCATTAAGAAGAGAGAGGCAAGGTGACGGAATGGATGCGGAGCAGGCAATGATCGAACGATTGAGAAGCGGGGATGGCTCCGCACTCCGATGGCTGATGGAACAGTACGGCGATGATATGGTTCGAACCGCCGCGCTGTTATTGAAGGATCGTCATTTAGCGGAGGATGTTAGCCAAGAGGTATTTATAGATGCTTTTCGCAAAATCAAACAATTGAGACAGGATGGCAGCCTGCGAGGCTGGCTGCTCGCAATGACGATTAATCGCTGTCGTGCTCGGATGCGGCTTTCTTCTTGGAAACGGCTACTATTCAGAGATAAGCTGGAGGATACACCGGATGCACACCCATTAGGCTCACCAGGCACCAATGAATGGGCGTCTGCGGCTTCGCTGCAGGAAGCTATTATGTTGCTTCCGATGCACTACAGGGAGCCGATCGTACTTTATTACTATCAGGAGTTAACGATAAGCCAAATTGCGGAGACACTTCGAGAGCCTGAAGGAACGGTAAAGAGCAAGTTGTCACGTGGTCGTAAGCTGCTTAGGATAACTTTAGAGGAAGGGGGATGGTGGGATGAAGAAGCTGCCGGAAGACGAAGTCATTCATAAGGCATTGAATCGAGAGATGAAAGATGCGCCGCAGTTTACTGAGGCGATGATGAATAACGTAATGAAGCGGGTTAAGCGTGTTCCATGGTGGGAAATTGAGGTGCGTATTCCATGGCAGGCAGCGGCTGCTATCGTGGTCATGTTGTTAGCAGTACCAACTATTGGCTGGCTGAGCCTAACAGCTGACGATTCCTCATCTCTCTTGCTGGTAAAGCAAGAGGAAGAACAACCGAATGAGAATGACAGTAAGTATCTGCTTGTCATGGGTGAGGGTATCTATTTGAAATCCGAGCTTAACGAAGGGTGGCGTGAATCCGAATGATTAGGATGAAAGTAAAGACTCTTGTACTGTTACTTGCCCTAGTAATACTACTCGGTTGGTTCGGTTACGCGCAAACACCGTCTATGTTATATAAAATGGAAAAGTACGATACTCTCCTTAGGTGGTTCCCTAATGATAATTTAGCTGAATCAGCGCTATATGAATCATCAGCCGAGGCGTTTGATTATTCGCAAGGAGATGACCGATTATTTATCTTTCCCGATAGGAGCTCGTATGGCGGAGGCGGGAACATTAATAAGGAGAAGCTTCCTTATGCCGTACAACAATTAGAAACTTTAGTAAATGAATATTCAACGTCACAAGCTATTAATCGTACTAAATTTCGTCTTGCCTCATTGTATTTATGGAGCATGGAGTGGGATAAGGCAGAGGTTTTATTCAAAGAGATTAAAGGCAGCGGCAGCTCTTCAGTCAATGATACGGAAGTTGAAGATTATTTAACTATACTGGCAACAAGGCATCAATCGTCAAAACAACAGCCGCTAGTGACGGGCAAAGTGACTATTGGTGGCGAACCAGCACCTAATGTATATGTAGTGCTGCATGGTAAGGACGATAACGGATGGTATTCAATGCCCTTTGGTCAGTATCCTATAGCAATCACAGACAAGGATGGCAGCTACCGTTTTTATAAGGCATTACCCGGTGAATATCAGGTTGGGGTCGGTGTTACACCTGAGCAAGTGAATGGCAATTATTTAGGTGATCAAGAGAAGCAATACGTAAAAGTGAAGGATGGCGAAACAGACACGTATGATCTGTCGTTCTCAACGCAAGTGAAGGTCGTCTCACCGATTAATAAAGAATTAATTACCGGCGATAAGTTGAAGTTCAATTGGGAGGCATACCCCGGGGCAAGTTATTATCAGTTGTCCATAACCGACTTCATGCGGGATGAAAATGATGAAATTGTCGGTTCCCAATCTTATATGATGGATAAAGAACGTTGGAAAGGGACGTCCGCGGAATATACATTGGATACGTTACGGCAATATTTGCGTGGTTTTGGAAAGTCGCAAGGAAGAGAAGGAAGTAAAGTTAGATTAAGTACATCGGGTATTTTGGGAGCGGTGTATCCAGGCGGTAATTTTATTTGGTCGGTCGGAGCGTACGATGAAGATGGCAAACTAATAAGCAGCTCGAACGGCTATTATACGTTGTTAAATAATACAACACCATTTTTCAGTATCGATGATTCAGGGATGCTGGAAGGCGACAAGCTTGTTATGCAAGGGGATTACGAGGCAGCGATTCGTTCTTATGAAGCGGAGGGCAATAATGATTATGCTTTGCGTGCTCTCGCTCTTATGATATTGAATGGTTTTACTTGGGAAGATAAAGGAGATCCAGGTAAAGCGCTGACCTATTTGCGGAAAATTGCTAAGCCTAGTGAGTATGACAAGGACCTGATTAAAAGTGCAGAAGATGAACTAGAGAAACAAGAGTAATTCATCTCTCATTTGATTCCCTGTTTGACATCGCAAGGCCGCCTGTCTTAGCATAGGGATATAATCAAAATAGACGAATCCCTATGGGAAGCTATGAAGCTGCAATGCTCTAAAGTGATAGCTTGAACACGGTTATGCAGGGATGACGGATAAGTGAGGTTCGAAACGGATGGGCGGAGCATGGTTCGCAGGTTGGAGGCACGTCTTTAAGCTTGATCCTGAGAAGGAAATTTCAGATGAGGATCTTGATGCCATATGTATGTCTGGCACGGACGCTATCATTGTCGGCGGGTCTAGTGGAGTCACTTTTGAGAATACGGTGGACTTGATGTCTAGAATTCGCCGTTATGAAGTGGACTGCGCCCTGGAGGTATCGACGATGGACGGAGCGGTGCCTGGCTTTGACGGTTACTTCGTACCTATCGTGCTGAATACAAATCGTGCTGAATGGATAACTGGGCATCAGACCGAGGGTTTGAAGGAATACGGTCCATTTATTCCTTGGGAAGAGACAGCGGCGCAAGGCTATATCATCTTGAACGAAGATGCTGCTGCGGCACGACTCACTGGGGCACAGACTGATTTGGACGAAGCGGAGGTAGTCGCCCATGTTCGCATGGCGGATCACTTAATGCGGCTTCCGGTCGTGTACATGGAATATAGCGGTCGATTCGGTGATATGCGGCTAGTTAGGCTGGCATGTGAAACGGTGCGCGGCGCTCAGGTATTCTACGGCGGCGGTGTCGATAGTGATGAGAGGGCAAGACAAGCAGCAGAATCCGCACATACGGTCGTGGTTGGAAATGTTATATACACCGATCTGCAGGCGGCGTTGTCTACCGTTGCAGCAGTGCGTGAAGTAAGCAGCGATCTGCTGCCTTAACGAAGGAAAAAGGCTGTTCTAGCAAGGCACCCATTAGATGCTTGCTGAGCAGCCTTTTTACAATGAAAAGTAAGGATCAGTTGTAACTCCCAATATTTTTTTGGCGGAGGAAATTGACACTTTGCGGGTCGTTGTCTACACTGGAAGTTAGGCGAACAAATGCGAACAAAGGAGTACGAAAATGTTTAATCCGATAAGTATCGAGCAAGCGGTGCAAAAGCTTAATCCACCGCAGCGGGAAGCTGTTCAAGCAACAGACGGACCGTTGTTAATTATGGCCGGAGCGGGCAGCGGCAAGACGCGTGTGCTAACCCACCGCATCGCTTATTTAATTGAGAAGAAACGGGTCGCTCCTTGGAGCATACTCGCAATTACTTTTACGAATAAAGCAGCACGTGAAATGCAAGCAAGGGTCGCTACGTTGATCGGACCAACTGGACAGGACATATGGGTATCGACCTTTCACTCCATGTGCGTCCGTGTGTTGCGTAAAGACATAGACCGTATCGGTTTTACATCAAGCTTTTCGATTCTTGATTCAGCAGATCAATTATCCGTCATCCGCAATTGTATGAAGGATTTGAATATCGATACGAAGAAATTTGAACCGAAAGCGGTACAGGCTGCTATTGGCGGTGCGAAGAATGAACTGCTGACTCCAGCGCTTTATGAACAGAAGATCGGCGATTATTTCACAGATATTGTGGCTAAAGTGTATAAAATGTACCAAAAAAGGCTAAAAAGCAATAACTCACTCGATTTTGATGATTTGATTATGTCGACGATTCAGCTCTTTAAGGAAATGCCGGAAGTGCTTGAATTTTATCAGAATAAGTTCCGTTATATTCATGTCGATGAGTATCAAGATACGAACAGAGCGCAGTACATGCTAACTCGTATGCTGGCAGATAAGCATCACAATATATGCGTCGTAGGTGATAGTGATCAATCGATCTACCGTTGGCGTGGTGCAGACATTACGAATATTTTGAATTTCGAGGGTGACTATCCAGAGGCGCGTACGATTATGCTGGAACAGAACTACCGTTCGACGGCTAATATTCTAGATGCAGCTAATGCGGTTATTAAGTTGAATACAGGGCGCAAACCAAAGAAATTGTGGACAGATCAGGGCGCTGGCGATCTCATTAATATTTATCAAGCAGATTCCGAGCATGACGAAGGTTATTTCGTAACAGGTGAGATTCGCAAGAATGTACAAGGCGGACGCAAATTTGATGAGCATGCGATCCTCTATCGAACCAATGCCCAGTCTCGGGTAATAGAGGAAATTCTCATTAAGTCAGATATTCCGTATCAAATTGTCGGCGGTATCAAGTTCTACGATCGCAAAGAGATTAAAGACTTGCTCGCCTATCTGAAGCTCGTATCCAATCCTGCTGATGATAACAGCCTGCTGCGTATTATTAATGTTCCTAAGCGTGGTATTGGTGATACGACAATTGGCAAGCTCTCTGAAGAGGCATTCCGCCGCGGCACATCCATCTATGAGGTGTTAGGCAATCTTCAGGGTGTTGATGTAAGCGGACGTACGGAAGCACAGCTGTATGAATTCCGTGAAATCATCGATAACTTAACGCAATTGGTCGATTACTTGTCAGTGACGGAACTTACAGAGAAGATGCTGGAGCTTACTCAGTATAGAATCGACCTGCAACGCGAGAAGACATTGGAGTCTACTGCCCGCTTGGAAAATATCGACGAGTTCCTCTCTGTAACGATGGACTTCGAGAAACGCAATGAGGACAAGACGCTAGTCGCATTCCTTACTGATCTCGCTCTTATAGCTGATATTGACTCTATGGATAAAGCAGATGAAAAAGGCAATGCTGTGGCAAAGGATTCTGTTGTCCTCATGACCATGCATAGCGCCAAAGGCTTGGAGTTCCCCGTTGTGTTCATTATCGGAATGGAGGAAAGTATATTCCCTCACAGCCGTGCATTGAATGATAACGAGGAGCTTGAGGAAGAGCGTCGGCTAGCCTATGTAGGCATTACTCGCGCAGAGAAGCAGCTATTCCTTACTAGTGCGCGTATGCGGACGCTATACGGTCGTACTAGTGCCAATATGCCTTCACGCTTCCTTCAAGAGATACCAGATCAAGTAAAGGCTGGCGTATCACCTGCTGGAACGATTGGACGAGGTGGAAGCTTCAGTGGGGGACGTGCGAACAGTGGCAGCGGTGGCTCTAGCAGCTTTGGCGGCGGACGTACCGCAGTCTTTGGCGGAGCTAATACAGGTCGTGCTCCAAGCACGCCAGGAGCGGGTATTCGTGTGAGCACACCGCTTGATACAGCAGCTAAGGCGGCTCAGAACAGCGGAGGCGCAGATGGTGATGCGGCAGCGCGGCAATTTGCAGCAGGCGATAGAGTAGCGCATGGCAAGTGGGGAGAAGGTGTCATTGTTTCAGTTAAAGGGACTGGAAACGATATGGAGCTTCAAATTGCTTTCCCGGCACCAGTAGGCGTTAAGCGATTGTTGGCAGGATTCGCACCGATTACGAAAGTTTAATAGAAGGAAGGGGAACCTCCTGTGGATGCTCATGTAGAAGGAACGGCTTTGGCAACGGCTGAGCAATTAGCGCGAATGAATGAACTTGCTGCAGAAATTTCAGCCCATAATTATCAATACTATACACTTGATCAACCATCCATTAATGATGTTGATTACGACAAGTTGTATGACGAGCTCGTTGCAATTGAGACATCCAGCGGTGTCGTACTGCCTGATTCGCCAACATTACGTGTTGGTGGGGAGCTGCTCAAAGGGTTTGAACAGCATCGTCATCGTGCAAGGTTATGGAGTCTCGACAAAGCACAGAACGTTGAAGATTTACTCTCCTGGAATCAGCGTGTTATTAAGGGGATTAATGACTATAACGCTAAGCATCCTCAGGAAGAGCCGCTCCCACAGCCAAGCTATGCAGTTGAACTGAAATTCGATGGACTAACGCTTAATTTGACGTACGAGGACGGACGTCTCGTTCAAGCTTCTACACGAGGCAATGGAACGGTTGGAGAAGGTATTCTAGCACAAGTACGGACGATTAGATCAGTGCCGCTTACCATTCCTTTTACGAATGGGATTATTGAAGTGCAGGGAGAAGGCATTATGAATCTGTCTGTCCTTGCCCAATATAATGAGACTGCGGCAGAACCGTTGAAAAACGCAAGAAATGCAGCTGCAGGTGCTCTTCGCAACTTGAATCCCAAGACGACCGCAGAACGCAAGCTGAACGCTTATTTCTATAATGTTGGCTTTACGGACGGCGTATCCTTCACGGATCATCAGGAAATGCAGCAGTTTTTGCGTAATAACTTATTCAAGGTTAATCCATATACGGCCTATTTCGAAACCATTGAAGAAGTTCAGGCTGAGTTAATGGAGATTGTGGAAAGACGCAGCAGCTTAGATTATTTAATCGATGGTGCAGTAGTGAAGCTCACTGATATGCGGACGAGAGAGGCGCTTGGGTACACGGATAAGTTCCCACGCTGGGCAGTTGCTTTTAAATTCGAAGCCGAAGAAGCGGAAACCATTCTAGAGTCTGTCTCATGGGAAGTCGGTCGTACTGGCAAAATCACACCGGTCGCACGAGTAGAAGCGGTTGAATTGGCTGGCGTTACGGTTCAGAACTGTACACTTAATAATATAGGTGATATTGAACGGAAGAACCTAAAGCATGCTCTCGGAACGCTTGTATCAATTCGTCGATCTAATGATGTTATCCCTGAAATATTAGGCAAAGTAGATGAAGAGCCAGGGCAGGAAATTGTATTCCCTGATCTCTGTCCATCATGCGGAACCGTACTTGAACTTCGCGGTGCTCATCTCTTCTGTAATAATAAGCTGGATTGCCGTCCGCAGACGATCGCTCGAATTAGTCATTTCGCTTCGCGTGATGCGATGGACATTGAGACATTCAGTGTAATGACAGCTGAACAGCTTTATGCGGATTGCGGTGTTCGAGACCCAGCTGATTTATATTCTCTTGACTATGAGGATCTGATTAAGCTGGATCGATTCGGTGAGAAAAAGGCTCGCAATCTGTTAGATGCTTTCGAGAAGTCCAAGGATCGTGATCTAACGGCATTCTTATTCGCTCTAGGTATTCCGAACACTGGCAAATCGACAACGAAAATGCTAGCAGAGCATTATGGCAATCTAGATGCGATTATGGCTGCGACTTCTGAAGAGCTTGTTGGGCTTCCTGATATCGGGGGCATAGTGGCGGATAGCATCGTTAGGTATTTTACAGATCCAATTAATGTGGACAGCATAGCACGTATGCGCCAGCTTGGAGTGAAAGCGGAAGCTGAACAACCGATTGTTGTTAGACAAGATAGTGTGTTCAGCGGTAAAACAGTTGTGCTGACTGGGACGTTGTCAGTCATGTCACGAGATGAAGCAGCCAAAAAACTCGAAGCATGCGGTGCCAAAGTGTCTGGAAGTGTATCGAAGAAGACAGATTTCGTCATTGCCGGTGAGAGCGCGGGCAGCAAGCTTACTAAAGCTCGTGATCTTGGAATTACGATAATAGAAGATGAGCAGGAGCTGCTCCGTTTATTAGGCGAAGCCTAAACTGCATAGAGAAAGCGCCGTGCTCGCCCTTGAGGCGGGACGGCGCTTTTCTGTTGTCTACAGTTCAAATATAGAATGTCAAAAATTACAATTTGTAATATTGGGACGACCATGGTATATTATTTCTTGTCGCTTCTGAGGCATCGCGTTAAACAGTGAATCGCAATAAACAATGTGAAACGAACTGTTGACAACAACTTAGAAAGCTGATATAATAACAACTTGTCACGACAAATTGTGACAACCAAACAAGTTCTTTGAAAACTGAACAAATGGATCACGTCAAATCCAAACAATGTTTTAAATAGCTAGTTAAGTAATGAGCAAGTCAAACACCTAAATGGAGAGTTTGATCCTGGCTCAGGACGAACGCTGGCGGCGTGCCTAATACATGCAAGTCGAGCGGAGTTAGTTGAAAGCTTGCTTTCAACTAACTTAGCGGCGGACGGGTGAGTAACACGTGGGTAACCTGCCCCTTAGACTGGGATAACATTCGGAAACGGATGCTAATACCGGATACACAACTTGGTCGCATGGCCGAGTTGGGAAAGACGGAGT
>JBHGUX010000091.1:0-32697 GCA_048976605.1 Pristimantibacillus sp.
AATTTCTTGTGCCGCGATTTTCATGAAAATATATATAGTCGTGAGGCGTTGCTGTCCATCTACTACTTCGAATGAACCATCATCGCGTTTCTTTACGATAAGCGGCTGAATACAGTACATCTGATCGCCTGCGCTGGAAAAATCGGACACATCATCAAGTAGAGCTGTTACTTCAAATTCAGTCCAACGATACCCTCTCTGATAGGAAGGCACGAAAAACCTGTGATCTTTCAGGGCTCCAATTGTCTTTTTTTCAATAGCCAAGTTTCTAACCTCCTAATAGTGGCTGATCATAGCTAAACAGCACTTCGTTAATCTCGTAAATGTCGTAATTGCAGCTCGTAATAAAATATTGAATAATCACGTCAAACTTCTGGCTTCTGGAGAGGGCATACCCTGCTCGCCCTAATAGGTCGTCTGTTTCATCAAGCGACAATTCCAAAGCCACAGCAAGGGCTATGGCGGTACGCTTGCCTTGTTGCTTCGGATTTTTGAGAACAGCTTACGGTCGAGGTTCGCGCGCTTATAAACCTCAACATCCGTCTTACCCTTGCCGTCAATCAGTCGAAATAGTGTCTGGGCGAACGGCTCGTCAAGATCACAGACCAAATCCTCAAGCCCGCCAGTCTTCATCTCTTCGAAGATTATAGATTTTGGAGCATTGGCGGCCGTAATTATAGCGTCCAGCTCGACCTGTAAAAACTGATTATGGCGACGTGTATCTACATAGTTTTCGTCTATGAATGCCTTGACCTCACCGAGTAGCTTCTTGCTCACATTAAACGCAGCCTTGTCGAACATCACAAGCAATACTTCAATATCGTGGTCGGCAAGAAAGTCTTGAATTGCAGAGGTGGCAACTCGAAGAGCTTCTGCTTTCGGGTAACCATAGATACCGCTTGATATCAGCGGGAAAGCAATGCTTTCATAACTGTTTTCCACGGCACGTTTCAGGGAATTGGTATAGCAAGAACGGAGTAGCCCCTCTTCGCCATGCTTACCATCACTGTAGACCGGTCCCGCAGCATGAATAATATACTTCGCCGAAAGCCGAAACCCAGGTGTAATAAAAGCTTCACCAGTCTGAATTGGAGCGAGTTTATCACAAGAAACTTGAAGTTCGGATGCTCCCGCGGCTTTGAATATGGCTCCGCATACGCCGCCTCCCATCTGAAGCATGGTATTGGCCGCATTAACGATAGCATCGACTTTTATTTTCGTAATGTCCTGTCTAACTATGATAAATGACATATATAAAATACCTCTAATGAATTGATTATCGTCAATGATGGTTAATGTTTATTACTCGGAAGACGTTGAGATATACCTGCATCTTCTAGTCTCTTTTTCCATTTATGTTCGGCCTTCGCAATTAAATCCTCAGCATAAAACTGATGTAAATTAATCCGAACAAAGTGCCATGACCGTTGGTAACTTCTTAGTAACTTCTTAGTTAACGCTTCGTTATTCTGTAATGACTAATTATTCTTAAGCTTAAGTCAGACCGTTCAGCAACGATCTCAATAATTAGACCTCTTCTTTTCATATGATAGCTCAAGGTCTTTGAAAAGCCTCCTGGCATATTCATTAGTTCATCCGAAATTTCTTTGGAAAAAGAGCTATTTTTGCGGTCTCCTCTGCTCGCACATCTGGTCTCCGAATTAGTAATACTGCTCAATGTACTGATAGGCTTTATCAAAGACTTCTTTGTCTTTAATTTTATATTTGACCCAGACAACACTCCGAAGAGCTTTCTTCACTTCCTGTTTTCCTGCAGTTGTACCCTGCCAACCATCGAATCGTACTATCTTAACGATATCATCTATATCGCCAATGATTCGTTCGACGATAATTGGGGTCTTAGAATTCCTCAACCCATCAAAAAGCTCTGTTAATGCCGCCTTGGCTTTATCCACTTCTTCCTCGGGAACTACTTCTTGTTCAGCTTCTGCAGCTTCCCGCGCAAGCTCTAATAGCAATTTTAGAAACTCAATACTGCTTATTAGCCCTTGTTCGTGTTTTTCACGGAGATTTTCAAGTTTTTCTCCTAACTTAACGAATTTAACATCATTACTGTGTTTTCGAATTTTCGCGACCAAATCAATTTCAACTTTGATCGTTGTCTTTCTCAGATTCTTTTGTTTTTCAATGAATGCATCGATTAAATCTGCATCCATCGTAAGAATTTCCATGTCATCATGTACTTCTCCCACTTGCAGATTCTCGTGAACCAATTCCAATGTTTTCGCTCCGAGTGCTGCCCAAATCAACCCGCCTCTTCCATCAGTAGGCTTCACCGATTCGAATACTCTTGTCAGCCATTGAAAATCGTATTTCATTGGATTCAGAAATGGATCTGGCGAAAGCGCATCCCACGCTCTATTAAGCACTTTATAATCGGCTCCAAATTCGTCTTTGATTTTATTAGTTGGCAAACATTCTTGTGCAGCAATCAAACCTTCCCAACCATCTATTGTACGATCTACTCCCATGAAATAACTCAAGCACTTACGCATTAGTGCAGGGATCTGCTTTTTGACCTCTTCAATATTCGAGATGACCTTTTTCATACTCGATTCATCAAAGTCCAAAGCTGTTGCTACATTATCAAAAATACCTATGTAGTCAACAATCAAACCGTGTGTCTTACCTTCATCATAGGTTCTGTTAGTACGACAGATGGCCTGCAGCAAGTTATGATCTTTCATTGGCTTATCAAGATACATAGCCTGCAATATAGGTGCATCAAAACCTGTAAGAAGCTTTGATGTTACTATTACAAACTTCAGTGGATCGTTAGACTCTCTAAATCTATCTAAAATCTTTCCTTCTGCGTCCCTATCACGTCGATATGCTTTATATTTATCTTCCTTGTCATTGTTGGTGTCCATAACGATTGTAGTTGCATCGGGACCTAGCAATTTATCAAGTTCTTCTTTATACATAAAACAGCACTCTCTGTCATAACAAACAACCTGACCTTTGTATCCGTTCGGTTCAATTTTCTCCCGGTAATGCTTAGATATATGCTCACATACCTTTCTGATACGTTTGCGGTCATACATAATTGCTTTCATGTTGACCCTTCGAGATAACTCTGCTTTATCTTCTTTAGATAAATTCTCTGTCAATGCTTCAAATTCAGCATCGAGCTTTTCTCTATCAACATGCAGGTCAACTGGTACCGGTTCAAAATTCAATGGTAGTGTCGCATTGTCGCGGATTGAATCCGAGAAGGAATACTTACTCATATATCCACTCTTATCTTCAACTGCACCAAATGTATTGAAAGTATTTCTATCAATACGATTAACCGGTGTACCTGTAAGGCCGAAGAAAAATGCATTCGGAAGAGCAAGACGCATCTTACTACCTAGATCACCTTCCTGAGTTCTATGAGCTTCATCAACCATAAGAATGATATTGTCTCTAGGGTTTAGTTCCTTTTTAATATCACCAAATTTAAAGATTGTTGTAATTGCAATCTTTCTCTGGTCCCCTAAAAAGAAGGATTCTAAGTCGTCCTTTGAGCCAAGACTGACGAGATTAGGTATATCTGATGCGTTAAATGTTGCAGTTATCTGCGTCTCTAGGTCAATTCGGTCGTCAACTATAACTACTGTTGGATTGTTTAATTCAGGTATCATTCTAAGTTTCTGTGCTGCAAAAACCATCAGCAATGATTTACCAGAACCCTGAAAATGCCAGACAAGACCTTGCTTTGGATATCCAGCCTTTACGCGTTCCACAATAAGATTCGCACCCTCATATTGTTGATAACGGCATATGACTTTATATTTGCGATACTTTTTATCTGTTGCAAATACTGCAAAGAACTGAAAAATGTCCATGACCTTTTCAGGTGTAATCATATCTTCAACACTGATTTTTACATCGGCAAGATTTCCTTCACTTTTATGATCCGGAGAATGCCATGGACCCCACATTCCAATCGGCATGCAAACTGAACCATATCTATAACATTTGCCTTCTGTAGCAAAATTGAATATGTTAGTTACAAACATGCCTGGTATGCTCTTTTCGTATGCAGCTATGTCTCCAGCAGCATCCAACCATGTTATAGAATTACGGACAGGTGTTTTCAACTCGCCAATCGCCACAGGAAATCCATTAATCAGAAGAACAATATCAAGCCTTTTACCATTCTCTTTTTGTGGATATACCCATTGATTTGTGACAACATATTCGTTCAGCACTAAGTCTTCTTTAGTCATTGTTCCAAAGAAACGAATGGGAATCATACGGCCATCTTTGCCGAATGGGTAAGAGTTCTCCTCAAAAACCATCTTCTTGAACAGTTCATTCTGCGTTACCAGGTTGTGTGGTTGAACCGTCAATATTAACGTACGCAGTTTATAGATAACTTCATCTGCTCGAGATGGTTCTTCAGCAATTTCAGGATTAAGACGAATTAGCGCTTGTTTTACAATAGGTTCAACCATTACATCAGAGTATTCGCGTGGCAACTCTTCGGCAGGTATGAACTTCCAGCCATTGCTTTTAAGCGTTGTCAGCGTCATTTGCTCAATCGTATTGTCTTCATTAAACATCAAGTAGCCCTCCGATCTTAATAACAATATCGATATTGATTACATGAATTTTTTTGCATTCGTAGTAAACATCTCCTACGAGCTGGTCAACGACATAGGTTCTATAATTCTTGCTATACTCTATGGTCATTCAGATCAATGAAATTATTTCATTATATTGATGTGTCGAACTGTTGCTTTTCAACGGCTTATAATATTTCATTAATCCAAAAGTTGAATTTTGAGTGTTTTCTCCGAGCACCCTTCTACTCGTTTTGCAGCGATGAACAACGATAGCAACCTGTCTCCTACATTTTCAATTGCCGCGTGTTCATCGACCATAACTGTTGCTAAGTGCTTGCTCAGCACCTTCTCCAATACTTCAAGCTGAACGGAGCTCAGTGTTTCGATCAGATTCTGTTTAATTCCTACAATTAACTTTTCGACCATATCGACCATAAAATCTCCCCCATGAATGTTGTAATAACATGAATTAGAAGGAAATCAAATAGCATTAGAGCATTACATATCAGCCGAGATTCTCGGAAATGATTTTCTTGTAAGTGGAATCCAGCTCTTTAAGTGCTTGTTCTAGTTCAAATTTTGATTTATTGCTCTGACGGACAAAAGAAATAAACTCTTTCTGCTCCTCCATAGGCGGTACCAGACAAGGGTAGTTTCGCAGCTCATTCATTTCTATCCCTGCCTGACCAACTGTCCTTTGCTGAAACATTTCTAAATGATGTAATAACTCGTCACGTTTTAAATAAAATCTTAAAAACTCTTTATCTATATTTTTGTCTTTGGGTACAGCTTTCATTAGCGCTACATTGTAAGCTCCTTCTAACCCCTGTAATATCTGAAAAATTGGTGGTCCATAACGACCGATCATGATGTCATCTACATCGCAAAACTTTTTTGCCAGCTGTTCAGGTATATATGTAATATATTCATTAGATTTATAATCCCGAATTTGTATAAGCCGGACATAATCCACTTTCGGTTCAAATATAAAAGTAGAACGTGGTGGTTGACTTCCGCCTTCAAAATCACAAACGTCGCCAATTGTTTTCATAACTAGTCCTTTGGGATTGCTTTTCGGATCACCAAACATCTCGATAAATTGAGATTTTACCAACTCATCTGTCTTCTGCAGCAATTTTTGGTAAGTCTTTTTAGTTGTGTCTATAGCCCATAGGATTTTCGCCAACTCACGTTGCTTGTCCATATCTGGCAGTTCAAATTCATAGTTTTTAAGGTTCTCCCATTTGACACGCGGAGAAAGAGATCCAGCTGATTTCCCAACTGCAAAGTCGAACAATGTGTCGTTCTGAATTATGAATGGAAGCATTTCAGGAAGTATCCTTTCTTGTATTGCCTCGATAACCGTGATATCTCCTGAACAAATGCCATCAAATGGAGCAATCGCAGCTTTCTTGAGATAAGCTCTACGACGTCCAAAAAGAATATCTCCTTCGCGAAACAATTTTGAAAAAGTATTCTCTTTACCTTCATCCCATACTGTCAATGTAATTTCTTCTGGTATCAGATGTTCAAGGCCTACAATCGGATATCCATCTTTGCTGCCCTTACAAGTTTCTCTACGTTCTTTGGCAACATCACCCAAGAGTACTCTACTCATCACTTCCGACCTCCTTCCCAAGTATTTCATTAAATTTCATATAGCGTAATTTCATTATCTCTGAAGTGGTTCTCCAATCTTCATAGCATTCTTGCAGAGATCGCTCATCTACTTCGATATCCTTACTTGGATGCTTAACATATAGCGGGATGCTCAAAGAGAAGTTGTTTTCTTCTAAATCCTGGATTGTAACAACTCGAGCAAAATCGCTATCCGTTTTATAATTGTTGTAGGCTTTAGCAATTTTTTGAATATGCTTTTCCTCCAAAAAGCTCTGCGCATTTTTGCGTTCAACTTCATTGACTGCATTGATGAAAAGAACTTGACCGCGGCGCTCTGGGCGTTTATTCATTCTACAAATAATGATACAAGCCTCCATTGGAGAGTTATAGAACAGATTTGGTCCTAACCCTATAATGCAATCAAGCCTATCATTGCGAACGAGGTTTTCGCGCATCGCGCGCTCTTCATTTCTAAATAGCACGCCGTGTGGGAACAGAATTGCACAGCGACCGGTTTCCTCATTAAGAGTCTTAATTATATGCTGCAAGAAAGCATAATCAGCACGTCCTTGTGGCGGTATGCCAAGGAAATTTCGACCGTATTTATCGCTAGCGAATGCTTCACGGTCCCACTGGCTAATAGAGTAAGGTGGATTAGCAAGGATTAAATCAAATTGTCTCAGCTGCCCTTTTTCAATAAAAGCAGGTGTTTTTAATGTATCACCATTGACGATGTCAAAGTCTTTCACCCCATGAAGAAAAAGATTCATCTTGCCAATGGCGGATGTAAGTGCGTTAATTTCTTGTCCAAAGACCGAAACATTACGCCATTCTTTTTTCTGTTCCTTCAAGTATGCAATTGCTGAAATCAACATCCCAGCACTGCCGCATGTAGGATCATATATAGATTCACCGGATTTAGGTTTTAGCATTTCCGTCATCAAGTGTACCACCGTACGGTTCGTATAAAATTCCTGCGCGGTGTGGCCGCTGTCATCAGCAAATTTTTTTATCAAATACTCATATCCCTGACCTAGCTCATCCTCCGGGCAGTTCTTAATAGAGAGTGTTTTGGTGCTGAAATGTTCAATTAACTCTTTCAGTAACCGATCAGGGAGACGATTTTTATTCGTCCAGGCGCCATCGCCAAAGATGCCTTGCAGTTTGTTGGCATTTGCATTTTCTATTTTCCGGAAAGCATTCACAATTGCAACTCCAACATTCTCTGTTACTGCTCGAACATCACGCCAGTGAGCGCCTTCCGGCACGATGAAACGGTGATTCTCCTCCCATGCTAAAGCTTCTTCATCTCCATCGTATTCTTCAAGGATTTGTTCGCATTCCTCATCATAAACATCGCTGATACGCTTGAAGAACAAAAGAGGGAATATATACTGTTTATAAGCTCCCGCATCGATATTTGTACGTAATAGAACAGCAGAATTCCAAAGGTAGGACTGCAATTCTTCAATTGTAATACGCTTACTCATTGACATATCCTCCTTCCAGGAGTAGTTTCATCATTTCCTCTTCGGCTTCAACCATCTCGTCAAAAGCTTCAAAATATCCTCTTCGAACCTCTGCGGGCGGCACAGTTTCTTGTTCTTTCTTTTCAATATAATTGTTGATTGCCAGTGTGTAGTCCTTACCTCGGATATCATCTATATTGACGATCTTCACGTGTTCGATAACATCCTCGTAATCAGTGTAGTAATCAAACACCTTCCGAATGTCATTTTCAGTCATGATGTTCTGTGCTCGGTGGGGAGTATAAATACTTGAAGCATCAATCATGCATATACGACCTTTATGCTTATCCGGCTTTTTATTATTCAGAAGCAGGATACAGGCCGAGACACCTGTTGAGTAGAAAACGCCACCTACTAACGTAATAATGCATTCCAACTTATCGGACTCGACAAGCTGATTCCGAATCTCGCTTTCTTTTCCACCACGGAATAGTACACCTTGAGGAAGTACAACAGCACATCGTCCGGCATTCGGAGCCATGGATTTAACCATATGTTGCAACCAGGCAAAGTCCCCATTAGAATCTGAAGGGCAACCCCAAATGTTACGTCCATAGATGTCAGAAATAAATTGTTCGCCCCCCCAATTTTTCAATGAAAATGGCGGGTTCGCAATGACACAATCGAAGGTTTTTAGCTTGCCGCCTTCCAGGTAATTTGGCGATCGAAGCGTATCGCCTTGAGAGATCTTAAAATCATGCGCCCCATGAAGGAACACGTTCATTCTGGCTATGGCAGAAGTGGCGAGGTTCTTCTCTTGACCATAGATACGCCCATAAGTACGTTTATCACCCTTCATATATTGGATAGCCTCAATCAGCATCCCACCAGTGCCCGCTGCGGGATCGTATACTGACTCACCAACTTGTGGAGCCAAGAGCATAACCAGAAGCTTTACAATTGATCGAGGGGTGTAAAATTCGCCTGCATTCTTCTTTGATAAGTCCGCGAATTTTTTAATTAAGAACTCATAACTGTCTCCCATAACATCAGCAGAATAGTTGCTATTTCCGACCTTTATTTTCGACATATGTTCTACAAGGTCTTTCAATCGTTCATCCGACAACTTTGTCTTGTCTGTCCAGTTTGCATCGTCGAAGCTACTAAATACGCCGTTAAGAGTATCCGGGTTGGCACGTTCAATCCCATTCATTGCCTTGACTATTGCTACTCCGACGTTCTCACTAACTTCGCGAACGTCCTGCCAATGGCACCCATCAGGAATAATGAAACGATGGTTTTCTGGAAAACTAGCAAATTCTTCATCGCCCCCGGATTCTTCTAATGCGGCTTGTGTTTCTTCATCATAAACATCTGATAATCGTTTAAAAAAGAGAATTGGCGTTACATAGCTTTTGTACTCATCCTGATTAATTGGACCACGCAGAATATTGCAGGCTTCAAAAAGGTGAGAAAAGAGTTTTTGACTTGTTGTTTCTTCAGGCTCTGAAATACTGTTTTTTAGCGCTTCATCAGCAGCATCCATTGCTGATTGGATCATTTTGTATCTACCTCCAGTTTTTATTTTGGCTCCGACAGACTTTTCTTTAATGCTAACGCTTCCTGAAGACTGTATCTTCTCCATCTTTGCAGGATATAGGTTTTCGAACTCAAGCAATATCCTCAGAAGCCGTTCATCAAGAAATGTCAGTGCATGTTTCCTGATATGTGTCGGCAATCCGTAGTAGGCTTCTGCCACACCTCCAGTAATTGCAGCCAACGTATCACTATCTCCACCGATAGAGACAGCGTTCCGGATCGCGTCTTCAAAATTAGAAGACTCGAAGAATGCAACAAGTGCTTGCGGAACTGTTTCTTGGCAAGTCTCGTTAAATTGATACGTTTCCCGGATTCCATCGAGCGAGAAATTCATGGGGTAGTAGTGCTTATCAATATAATCGCGAATTTCTAGGATATTTTTCCCGCTACGAGCAAGAAAAACTGCAACCGCAGTAGCCTCAGCGCCTTTTATACCCTCCGGATGGTTATGTGTTACAGCTGTCACCTTGTGCGAAAGCAATTTAGCTTCATCGATGGAATTAGCTACATAGCCACAGGCACTTACTCTCATTGCTGCACCGTTTCCGAAACTGTAATAAGGTTCAGGCGAATCACTGTACATCCATTTATAGAACATTACTTCGTAACCGCAATTCGGATAGGGTCTCCCAATAACTTGCATGCACTTAACAGTTTGGTCGCTCAAGTCTCTATAATCGTGTTTACAGCTCATAAGTGCTTCACATATAGCTAACGACATCACCGAGTCATCAGTAAAAAAACACTTGTATGTTAAAAAATCAAAATCTTTCGAGCGATGATTATCCCATTCAAATCTGGAACCGACAATATCGCCAATGATAGCCCCAATCATGCAATTTCCTCCCTGGTGCCGGGCTGATTCTTTTAGTGAAGCCTCAGCATACGATATCTCTTTTTACCGACTCTTTATATAACTCTTCCGTTTCATCACATTTATTTAGGCCAATCATTTTATTGTTTTACATTCATAATAGTATATTGAAGACGCTCCGTTACTTCATTCCATCTATCCTCAGCAAGACGAATACTTTCTACATATCTGGAATGCTCCTGTTCATATTCTTCTGCAATCACTTTTTGTTCTTCAACCCTAAGCAACGGGACTTCTAGCGTTTTCAAGTCTTTATAGCTAATATTGATGATGACTGTTCCCTGATGCTTTCCTGCTAATACTTTTTTTCCCATCGGACTATCCAAAAAAACTTTAAGGTACGTCCCTAAAAGCAATTTTTCATTCGTTCTTATTACTATAATGTTTGATGACGCGATGCAAGGATACTTCTGTTCTTGAAAAACCGCAATTCTGATCGCTGTTCCCCGTGCTGGCAATAATAAATCCCCATCTCTAAGTAAGTAATTCGCAACTTTACGCTCTTCCTCTTCGATGTGATCAAGACCCGCATAATCAATGTCATAATCATTAAGGTTCGATATATTTACGACTCCAATGCTACCATTAGCATCTTTTTTGTTGATCGCCTTTCCGCGAAATACTTCAGCAACATGACCTAATTCTTCTTTTTTAATACTTGAGTTCTGATAACGCTGCCAATCTTCATCCACCATCCCAAAGATATGATCAACATTCCAGTAACCCATTTCCATCAACTCTTCCAACATAACAAATGTATCATCAATGAGAACCAGTTCATTGATTCCATTTTTTTTGAAGTTGCTTGTAGCTGCATCATACCTCTTAATCATTACATCTTCTGTGCGACCAGTTGTGATCGTAAACATATACGTCTTAATAGCGGTAGATGCAAATATCCCAGTTGGTAGCTCAGCTATTTCTTCTAGTTTATACATGCCTTGTATAAAATCTCTTAAGTCCTTAATCGAGCCCGCAGCAAAAGTTATTCTAGCTGGAAGTACAATAACTAATACACCCGAACTATTCAAGTGTAAGAGCAAGTTCTCTACAGCTATCATTTCATATTCCCGACAAATGAAATCTCCATTATCTTCTCCGCGTTCTCTTGCCCCAAATACAGGTACCGCCAGAATTAAATCAAACTTTCTTGCTGAAAACTCGTAATCATAAATACTAGTCTGTTCGACAATTACATTCACATGCTCTTTAAACATTTCATCGAGGAGAACTTTACTCACGCTATTCATGGTAGTTATGTAGAATTCGCAATCAGAATGTCGGCTTACCAATTCAGTAAGGTAAGGTACAAATTTTTCAGCTTCAGGGATCAATACCATGTTAGTGTTTGGATTAAAGTGTTTTTCAAATTCGGTAATTAGCACCTTCGGTATAAAAAACATCTCTTTATGATCTGCAGATGCAAGTGCCATTTCCCAATCAATATCATCATCATCCATAGCTATAAGAGCACCAAAAAACGTCCTTGAATCCGGATATGGATTTTTCATTCCGTAACTATCTGCTATTGAAAGCATCACCTCATAAGCTTTGTGCTCAGTAGGTTTTTTTGAATTTGATACAAACCCCTCTTTTGTCTTTTTCAAAAGGAACAATGCAACAGGCAACTCTGACTGAGCAGTATATCCCCTCAATGCATTATATCGATTCCAAATTTGGTTAATCTGCTTGTCGTTACGCATCTTTATAACCCCCTTGCTAAACCGTTCACTGTTATCATACCTAAAATATAGCATCGCAGATCATTCATGTCAACGCGTATTTAGTTTTGGTATTCGTATACCAAATATTAATACGATATTATTTATTTTTATGCTGTCTATTTCTTCAAACGCTCCAATTTTTAAAAAAATAAAAATTCGAAAAAAGCCTGAAGTCAGACTTCGCGCTTCTTTTCGAACAATTATCAAAGAGCCCTTGTAATAAACAAATTTCTTGTTTATTACAAGGGCTCTTTATGGGGCCTGCATGACGAGTAATTATTTCAAAGCTTTATTAGACTTCGCTTCAGCAGTCATTTCAACTCGGGATGAGTAACGCTTCAATTTGCGATCTGCTTTTGGCGATCTATTTTTGAATGCACATCTTTTTACCATCTTTCGGCCACATTACCGAATAGAATAATTATGTTAAGTTTTATGCTGATTAGGTTTTGTTAGGGCCTCACCGTACTCCACCATTGTTCAATCTCTCTGATTAGAGGAAAATCCTTGGCTTGTTCAAGTGTCATATGTTCAGCCACTAATTTACCAATCTTTATCTTGTCATTGATGCCCGGAACCACGTCGTAAGTTGAATATTTTGGACTTGTCAAAAAAGTGCAGTTTGAAAACACCCATATATTAAAATTCCGATTCCGATGTGGAGCATAGGGGGCGGAGGAACCGGATATTCAATTAATTCCTGTTTATTACGCTGCTTTTGACAGGCATCTTTCACGATAGACAACTGGAGGCCAGCCCCCTGGATTGGAAGTGTATACACGCTGTCTGTTGTAATACACCATGATATATCTGAAGATAAGGATTTAACGTACGAAATTGGGTAGCGCTCCGTTCGGATCTGGTACAGCTTTTCCTTCTTAAGCGTAGCGAAAAAGCTCTCCATTCTCGCGTTATCGTAGCAACGTCCGGTGCCACTCATACTCTGAATGGCGCCGCGTTTAGCCAGACTCTCTCGGAAAGCTTGGCTCGTGAATTGGCTGCCTCGATCGCTGTGAAAGATCATTCCGCGAGCGTTTCTTGCTTTACATGCGTTCTCAAAGGCTTGGATGCAGAGCTCTTTACGCATGTTGTCATCCATTGCGATACCTACGATCTCACCGTTATAACAATCCAATACAGCAGATAAATCAAGCTTGCCGTCCGAGCAAGGAACTTCTGTTATATCTGAAAGCCACTTTTTGTTCGCGGCTGTCGCTGTGAAGTCTCTCTGGATTAGATTTTCGCTATTTTGAGCTGCAGCATCCTCTCGCGTAATACCGTTCGGGTGACGTTTCGCTTTCTTCACCAGCCCTTGTTGCTTCATGATCCGATAAACGGTGCTGTAACTGGTCTCTATATCTTTATGGGACAGCGCCAGCAGCATACGCTGGACACCGTAATTGCTATTATCTTCGTGTTCTCCGATGATTTCGTTGATTTTGACCAGAAGAAGTTGCCGGCGCTCCTGTCTTTGTACGGGCTTCAAGCTACGGTAATAACCTGATTCGCTGACAGCAAGTACATGGCACATTTCCTTGACGGGGCCCATCGAGACCGCCGTTCACTGATGTAGGCATAAAGCTTGCATGCCTTTACCGCTTCCGGTCTTGTGCGAAAAAACCAAGTGCGTCCTTGAGAATTTCATTCGCTCGGCGCAGCTCGGCGTTTTCTTTCTCTAACTCTATTTCACGCGTAGTCTTGCTAGCGTCTGAATAGGCTCGTCCGCTGCCTATATGCGCACTATCACGTTGCAGGGTTCTTCGCTTTCGCCAATCCTGCAACGTATGATAGAGTGCTCCGCGGCTTACTTTACTCCAATTTCATCACTCAATCTTACAGCTTCTTCTTTGAATGTTATGTCGTACCTTTTCATTGCCGATCATCTCCCTCGTTAACTTCCATTTTATTTCATGTGGGGGTGTTTTGCGACTGCACTTTTAGCGTAGCACTCCAGTCGTTAGACACCCGTTTCTAGGGTGTCAAGAACATGCTCCGAGGTAGTAATTATTGATCGAAACGATCATCTCTTATTTGTATTCCCTAAACACACACCGCAAGATATATATCCCTGATCTCTTGCTTCCTTGGCTGAATTAAAGGGGACCTTATTGTGAATATTTGTCTTAAAAGCCCACTCACATTTTTTATCATGATATTTTTTTGAAGTAGCATTGCCTACAAATTGAACTTCGTCAGCCTCTAAGATTTTCATGATTTTTATTTTTTCATTCTCTTTACGCATTTTTTCATCTTTTTGAGATTTTATGTGTTCTATCCCTTCAGAGAATTCTTTATCAGTTCCATAAAGTCTAATGCAATCTTCACCTTTGTTATTTTTACTAAAATAAACCCTGTACCCATCTTTAAAATAACGAGTTTGAGGTCCCAAAAATTTGCCGCTATAACTTCTAGTGCGACTCGTCACACCAAATTTGTCTATTCGATTTTTTTCTCTTCTAACAAGATACAATAATCCTAATGGTATAATGCTCGCAAAAATTAAACCCAAGATGTCCATCTGACAACATCCTCTCTGTTTCTCAGAAGTAGTATCACAATAAATTGATGATAATACAAGGAATTCTTAACGATTACTCCATAATCCTGCCAGTTACAACGGCAACCGCGTGGCCGGCTGCCGTCATGTCGTAGTGTTATCGTTTAAGTCGCTTTATTGATTTAATAAGAGATATCAAGTTGTTGGAATAAGAACGGATCCCCGTTCAAATAGGCTCTTAATATCGCTTGTGCATAGGGCTGCTCCTCGATCAAACCTTCTGTCTTATGCGGATTCTTTGCATGGAAGCTATATGCATCGATGATAGCCAAGATGAAGAAGATTTCTGGAAGCTACCGATTATAGCCGGCAGCTTTAGTATGGCTATTCAACTATCGTTTCCCGCTAGGATCCTAAAAAACGAATATAAGAGCACCACGTTACAATGGGTAAGCAATTTTTGTTTTTCACATTTCTTGTATAAGATATTCTTTGCCCATGTTCAGAGTATTATCTTCTTCTTCACAATCACCTTTTTCAGATGAAGCAATTATTACCTGATACTCTTTTGGGTGATTTTCTTGTAGTTCTTTAAGAAGCTTCATGAATTCATTGAAACTAAAGGGATCTAAATTCTGCTGCCTAGGCTCATCCATGATAAGTAAAAATGGATGGTTTACATCATACTTAAAGTAAAGCATCATTCTAAATCCAGCATGTTCTTTAATTATATTGATGAAATAGAAAAGAGCCGGGGATGCTTTCCCACAGGCTCTATCTAAAAATTACCATACAATGAACAATTTATCAATGCATGAATTAGCTTTGTTTTTCATTCAATCTCACGCCTGCCCGATAGATACACTACCCATAAAGTTATAGCCTCTATAAAGAATCCAAATCTCTAAAAAGAATTGGTTTTGGATTAAATGAATTGCCGACAAGCACAACCGTTCAATATTTGCATATGTATATTACCAGCGCTCTCTTTTGCTTTGCAACTAAAGATATATACCTTTATCAATATTGGTATGAAAATCAGTAGTTACGTGACTCTTAGCCGTTTATGCTCTTGTCACCAGACGCTATGTAGAATCCTTAGAAAAGTTTGAAGTAGTTCTTCGTTCTTAATGATAATGAGAGTTAGTTTTTTTACATTCTCGTCAAGATTTGTAGAAGCTTAGGCGGGAGAATATATCCTTGCCAGTGTGAATACGGTGTAATACGGTATTTATCAATGTCAGTGCTGTATTTGCTAATCTAAACAAGAACTTGATATCATAAAAACAAAATGCCGCAATATATGCGGCACTAATGATACTATGTTCTTGTCAACCGACAGTCGTCCTCAATGGTTGTTGTGGTGACTCCATTTTACACGAATCTTCCATGGGCGTTTTTTATCTGTCGCACTTCATATTACAATCTGTCTCACATTTAAAAGTTAGTTTTGTATGGGTCTGAAATAAGATTAAAGCGTAACCTTCCTGATAGCCCATCAAAACATACAAAAAAAGCATCCCGTGATTACAGTCTGCTTTTGTTATTTGTTCTGTTCTATTTCATATTAACTTTCGAAGAGCTTTTTTCTCGCCAAAAGGCTGCTTCCTTCAATGACCGCGAACTAACCATTGGCTTAGATGTACTTCTCGATTGGAGGCTTCCTTTGTTTGGTACACCCTTTCTAGTGTTTCACGTAAACTCTTGTCTGTTACAATGGTATTCCCTACTCTTCAAGCGCGTATAATCATTGGTTCTGTTCTATTGGCTGGTGTTGTTGCAGCAATTATTTCATTAGCAAAATTCCTTGATGGATTACAGTGAGCTAGCTAACGAAGAGGCGAATACATGAACCCGTTACCTCAACTCAATATTACGTAGATTCTACACTAGATAATGAGCCGCTTAGAATTCAAAGCGACTCATTATCTAGTGTATTGAACAACAATATCCCTTTAGTCCTCCCCGAAAGAAGGACCTTCACACCTTCACATTGAAATGATCAGTTACTTAGCCTGAATATCACCAACGATTATTTTCACCGGTTTAAAATTGCCTGTTTCATGTAATATTTCGAACGTCAATTTTGTAACCCCAGTTACATTTGCTTGAAGGCTAGTGATTTCAGAACTATTTATAATTGCTTCTTTCAAGACGGTATTTTCTTGATCCTTGACGATTAGTTTGTAATTTATACCAGACTCATCGATTGTCGCTTTGAAGGTTACTGTTGAGAATTTCTTATCTGTATCAAAATCGAATGATTTCTTTTGATATTCGTTGTATGGAAGGAATATCAAACCACTTTTAAATGTGTTGCTCCCAATCGTAAGTGCAGTTGGGTCTACTGAAGTATAAACATACTTGTCTGCTTGATTTTTTTGAAATAACTTCTCTTTTATCAAATCTGTACTAGTAGCTCTTACCCCGAAAGATAACTGTTTTTTCTTGCTATCCAGTGAAAATGGAACATTCAGACTATCCGCGAGCGCCTTCGCTGGCACATAATAGGTTCCATTATACAGAATCGGTTTCAGCTCATTTTTAGCTCCATCTTTAGGAGCAAAACTTTTACCATTAACTACGTAAGTAAATCCATAATCAATTTTGGCCTTGATTTCTTTCATAATCGAATCTGCTGAAGAAACTGTAGCTCCTCCAATAAGCATACCTACAATGAGCCCAAAAACTACTGTTTTCTTTGTAATCTTCAACTCAAACATCCTCCCCCTTATTGAAATCTTGATAAGGTATTCGACATTTTACACTAAATCCCTTCTAAATATATGGTAATTATCCTTATTTTAATAAAATATCCATTTAATTCGAAGGTTTTTTCTCTTGAGATGTCGAATATATACAACTTAAAAGGAGGTAATTCATTTGCGACGTTACCAACTCAAAACAGACGAAGACTTCTTCTACGCCATTGCAGCGGAGAAAGAAGTGTCCATACTATCAGCAGACTTTATAGGAGGCGGTACAATTCTGCTGTTTAACAATCAAGCTATACTGATCGGTGAGCAATATTACATGCGAGATAACTATGAATTCTATATTGAAGCTCAGAAAATACAATAACCGCTTGTGGCAATGTACACAGCGGTTATTTTTTCGGTATTCTCCCACACAATTTATCGTTCTCATCATATATCAATATGCATAAATCCTTGAAGTCAGCTTTTAATTCGAAGTACTTCGTGATAGCTTCTTCTCTTGTCAAAGGCTTTCCTACTCGTTCACTCTTGTAAGCGATATAGTAGTGCATATACAAATAATTACAAATATCTACAATATAAGCAATTATATAGTCTGATATATTCAAATTGATTTAGTTCCTAAGCCTTAAACATACCCTCAATATACCTACTTAACCTCGAACTCATCTCATTCTTAACAACATGTCTTACCAGTGAGACCTCTGTCTGATACCCTCTTAACCTAATCTCATACATAACGCCTTCTGAATTACGTTTTACTTCAGTCACCTTAGCGTTAATCTTCCGGACTTTCCTTCTAACTTCTGAAAGATCCTTTTCTATGATCCTAAGCAGCACTTCTCCGCTACTAACGAATAGTGTTTTTATTGTATAGTCACTATTCTTCATCATGTCTTTATTTCGGTTAACCATGTGTATCATCATAGGCAATATGCAATAGTCTCTAATTAGACTGAATTCTTCATCACTTATACTTTGTTCGCTCATTCAAATCACCTCATTGGCGATTATAATACGAACATGTGTTCTAATCAAGTGTTGACTTTTCAATTGAATCAGATAATGAAATTTGCAAACTCAGGTGACCTCAGCTGAGGCTACGAAATTATTACAGAATAGACAATTAAATTCCATGGTGATTTGATGATATGCTTGGTAAAAAAAATTTCTGGTTCTTTCAACAGAAAAATCTTGACAACTATTAGCTGGTTTAGTTCAATCATAGTGGTTGTTGTGGTGACTCCATTTTACACGAATCTTCCAAGGGCGTTTTTTATCTGTCGCACTTCATATTACAATCTGTCTCATTAAAACGATAAACTCAAATATCCAAATTCATTAAGTAAAGTAACTATAATCATAATTGTTCCATAGGGTGGCTTGCTCACTTTCGCTAGAATCTAAGAAGCCAGTTCAAAGATGCGCTTTTGTGTTTCAAGAAAACATTGCAGATTAATAATTGGATTCACAGATCGCGAAGGTGTTTCTTTCTCTAGACTGGTTAGTTCAACCCCATTATCCGATGCAAGTATTTTTGTATACTCAAACATTCCATTCATAAGCATATCAATCTCCTCCATTGAAAGTGGAATGTTGATTTTTTCGTGAATCCTTTTTACTTCATCGAAACGTTCCATCACATCAGAAATTAACTCCATTGTCAGAGTTCCTTTGCACACAGCGTCTAGGTAGACCTTAAAAGCCTTTCTAAATTTCACAACTGGCTGTTGTTTTTTCTTTGAATCAGAGTAAAGTCTTGCTAGTTTATAACCACCCTTACCTACCTTAATAAGGGTATCCCTATTATTCCAGGCATAATGCAGAATAACCTTTGTCATAGTGGCATCTCTAGGAAGTGTAACAATTTGTCCTTTGTTATCACGAACCACGCCACCAATTCTTTTATATTCTCCGGTATCAATCTTCTTAATTATGTCATCAGATATTATATCTAAAAAAACTGGAACCACTGTCATTCTATCCACCCCTTTTATCTACCTCACCAGCTTAATCCGTACAATACACATTTACCCAATTCTACATAGAGCAATATTATTCCTTCTTATGGAATTAAACTGCCCGTTAACGTAATAAAGCTGCCGATCAGCGACGGCAGCTTCTTCCTGTTCTTTATTCAACTATTTTTCTCCGTTAGCTCAGTACACTGTTAGTATTTATTTTCTCCATGATAGCGCTTATAATTTCGGTTGCGGTTAATGTTCCATCCACAATAAGATCACTATTTGTTTTTATCGAATTTAACATTTCAAGGTAACCACGTCTTCCATGCAGAATATAATTTCTCATTTCCGCAATAATATCTTCTGTGGTAGAACCCTGATAATCTCTAATTACTCGACGAGCCATTGCAACATCCAGAGGAGTATCAATAAAAACAGCAAGGTCAATAAAGTCTTTTGTATTACTGTGTTTATATGCAAAAGGAAAATCTAATACAACATAATCTAACGGCTCGGTTAACAAGGATTGCAAATCTCTAATTAGTGGAGTTAAGTTCCACTCATCATAATTTGCACCATTGTCCACCCAGTTGATAATATCCTCAGGTCCCTCGAAATCATATTCATCAAAGAACAGACCTTTTGAATTATGTAGTGTGTCGTTAAGTAGGGTAGTAATTGTTGTTTTACCACCGCCAGAAACAGATGCAATAGCTATGACAAATGGTTGCTTTCCGTTTACCATAAAACTCCCTTCACTGGCTAAGATCTCAGCTTATATTCACGATGATTATTATATTATCCTACCCTTTAGTTTAGCTGATCAGGTTGCCGATCAATGCCGGCAGCCTGGCGTCGATGAGCTAACGTTCCCAGTTAGCTTAAAGTTGTAATCGAATTCCTGATCAATCCCAGTGCTTTTCCATAGCTTCTTCGCATCGAAAAAAACCATTTCTTGAATAAAACTTTACGCTGTCACTACTTGGCCAAAGTATAAGAAACTCTACTTCATTTTCTTTTGACCAATTTTCCATAGCATGATGAATTTTGGTTCCGATCCCCTGGTTTCTAAAGGCGGGACGAGTATAAACATTGGTAACATAGCCGTAATAAGGATCTGGAGATTTCCCTGGTCGTGGAACCTTATGTATTAATTGCAGATACATATGTGCAGCTACTTTCTTATCCACTTCTGCAACCCAAATGTACCAATCTCCTCCTTCAAGCGACTTAATCAAAAACTCGCTACAAATCTGGTGAAACTCCTCAAAGTTAGCTGTACTATATCCATAATCCTCAACAGAAAAGTCCCAACGCATTTGCACAAGTTCATTGACATCGTCTAAAGTAGCTAATCGTACAATTGTCATTAAATCTCCCCTCTACGATAAAATGTCCATTACAAAACCAAGGCTTTATAATTTTACCATAATTGCGCAGTAAACTGCCCGTTAGCTTAATCTTTAAGGTCTCCACTTTCCTACGTCAGTCGGGAATGAGATAAGGTTCTTGTCAAAATCGAGAATGGGATAAGGTTCTTGTCATCGGTTTTTGACAAGAACCTTATCCCATAAAGAAAAAAAGCCGCGATTTACGCGGCCCTTAATGAGATAATGTTCTTGTCACCCGACAGTTTTTTCTAACTACTAACTCTAAAAAAATTCATCATATCATATCTTATGATTTCGCTTTTTCGATAGCCTTGAGAATAGAAAGTTCCAATAATGACGGCCTCTCGCTTCATCATTCGCAGCATAACGACAGCCGTCAGCAAACAGGTTAAGAGCAGGATAGCGACCGGCATAAGGGATCCTATGTTTATCATGTTATTCATCTTTGCAGTGTCTCTTGTATTCTCGTTCGTGTTCGTCCACTTCAGTATTACGATTAGCTCGTTTTTCAGATAACTCTTCAATTCCTCGAGCCGATGCTCCTCATCGCCTTCATCGTCCACCACTTTCACGCTATAAAAGCGATTATCTGTTTGAAACTGCGTAACGGCAGTTTATCAGCTTGTCTTGCATAAATTGCAGAAAGTCGGTCATGTTTCGGGCAATAACATACTTCATTTCTTCATAGCGCCCGAAATTGATGATTTGACCGTTTGAACCTTGCTCGTCGGATCAAGACCGACATCGAGAAATCCTATCAAAACTACTTACATCAAATATGTATCGCGGATAAGGACCTATATTCTTGTCACATGTCGGCTAAGGACATAAGTTCTTGTCAAGATAAGAACATTAATCAGGCTGTTTTCCAGCCTTGCTCGCTGCTTCCTTATACGTCATGGTTTGGTCATCAAAATAAACCCCATCCTCGAAAGGACAAGGTATATTTCCTTTATACTTGAGGTTGTTCAGTGCTTAGTTGAATTTGCCCCTCTATCGTTTTTGGGGAATGTTTAGAGGATATTTGTATGAAATTTTTTCTGGTAATTTATTGAACACAAGCCTTGAAGGGAAATGCACTTTGGAGTCCGGCTTTAAGTAACCTTGATTATAGCTAATCGCATCAACACCAACGCCCTTAAAGATTGTATAATCGAAAATGGACTTGATCTCACGACGATATGCATCTAGCTTTCTTCCGATCTTTTCTTGAAAGGATTCCTTCATCATCGGATATAATGGGAAATTTATAGGTTCTATCTGAAATTTATACTGATCTTTATACTCAGCTATGTAGGGCGTTTCTTTAGACTTATAAATACTTTGATACAGTTCATCAATATCCCACAAAGCATCTTCTGGGAACGGTAAGTCTTCAGGATAACACAAGTATCCTTGTTCAATAAAAAGCTTAACGTCAATATCCTCATCAAATTTTTCTCCGCTATTATCTAAAACTAAATCTACCATGTGCTTTGAATCAATTTGAGAAAAATACTTATTAAATTGATAAATTTTATCAATCTTCCAATAAAGGTTCATCAATAGAGAATGCTTCTTCTTTTCGTTTTCATTTCCAATCATGTTGCCCTGTCCACCGAAAGACTGGGTAATGAGATTACTTTTTAATCTCAAATCGCCAAGATAGAAAAAGGTATCTTCGTCAAATACTATTCCGTTTTGAACAAGATGTTCTTTTATCGTATTTTTTATGTAATCACTTAAAACTACATTCGAGCTTTGAATATTCATACTTGTTTTCAAGGAATCTATAGCAGGACCAAGTGTTTTGAAAAGCGATTCATTTAAAGCGACAATTGCTTCTTCCTCTTCCTTTTCGTCAATTTTCTTGGTAATGACTATTTCCTTAATCTCGTTAACAAAGCTCAATACAGCATTCGGAGAATCGGCATTGAGAAATGTCTCGCTGTAATTGGTTTGATATGCATATGGAACATCGAGTATTCTGTTACGATAGGTTCCCACGACAGAAAGTCTGCTACCTGAATCTACTTTTATTGATGCGTTACCTTCGCTTCCGTCACTCTTAAATTCAACTTTATCATTAAGCTTTTTACTCACAAAAGTGCTTAAATGGTCGTACAACAAATCTTTAAGTTCAGATGGGCTTTTATATGTCCAGTAGAGACCTCTATCTGCATACTTCTCTCGAAATGCTTTAACCTTGTTCCACTGATCAATATTCAATTGGTCTGGATCTGTTGGGCATGTACTAAAGTAGACGAAGACTTGTTTCCCCTGTTTAAGAAGAATCTCGATTTCTTCTTCCGTACCCGATCCATATTTATCGGTAGGCGTTCCGAACCTTGTCCAAAAAACAGCGATAGCAAAATCGCTTTCTATAACAAATTGATCATTTAATAATGATTGTCCCTTCCCTCCAGATTCAGGGAAAGCGTGTGTGGACCAATGCACATGATTGAGAGAAATATTTTTATCTCTTCCAACGTTTTTGTTGAATTTATGTAGTGTGTCTCTTATGATGTCGAGTTCTTCTTTAACTTCCCCAGTACATGATATGAGTACGTCATATTGCGTAACTAGCCTCGGCATTACGGACTCCCCCTGATCTCACATTAAGAAACTGATTATATAGACATATCATATAATGAATAGACTGATTCTGTCCCAAAATAATTTATCCCATCGAATTTCTCAAGTTCATAATTTACATTCACAGTTTTAATATGGTGCAGTTTATTTAAGAAATAGCATGATTCCGAAGCCATAAAACCCTAGTGTAGAGGATGAGGAATGTTGATCGCCCGCCTCAATACTAAATATTGGGACTAAAAATCGTCGACTCCAGCTTCCTGCATTTTTCGAGATGTTATTCAATTAGAACAAAATCCACTGACTATTCCTATTCAGCGGGTTCTGTTCATTTTTACGTATTGCAACCATCCAGAACTACCTTTACTTAAGTAGCAACTGGATGTAATTCTCCTTTAGCACCAGTACGTTATACAAAATGGACATTTTGTTGAAAAGTGTATTTTCCTCTTTACATATCATCTTATCGGTTATGAACTTATTACTCCGCTTTATTTCAATAAAATGTACTTCGGATTGATCCTTACCTTTTCATCGACGTATTTTTTTCAGCAAGTATTGACCCAGGATGTGACTGTCAGGCGTACATACCGTGTGAATTCTCGATTATTTCGGGAATGTAACAAAGTTCTTGTCATCATTGGACTTTGACAAGAATCTGATATTATAAAAACAAAATGCCGCAATAAATGCGGCATCTTACGATACTATGTTCTTGTCATGTAATTAAATTCTTGTCATTGTTTGTTTCTGCCATCCATTTACCCGACGACTACTATTGTGTTGTTCAATGATATCCTATCACGAAGTTCTTGTAACACGACATTAAACCATCAAGTTGGCAATCGTTATTAGTTTTTCTGGATTAAATGTAGCCTTCAAGTGTTTGTTGCCGATTGTCAACGTGTATTGCAACCCGTCTTTCTGAAACCGCAATTCATAGCCTAATTCAAATGACCGGTAAAGTGCTATTGTTTTATTTTTAAGCATAATGTATTTATCTTCTTTTCCTTTGTACTATTCCAAGGTTGCTTTTATAGGTGCAGCTCTAACTCGGAAGAACCCGTTTAGTTCATCATTTGAATACACCAGTACTAGTGAGCCATTGTCCTCGAAGTAGCCATTGAAACGAGTAACCTTGCGTGCAGCATACAGACGATAAGTATCTTATAATTAAGATTATTCCTTTCTTCTCAGTCGGAATCACTGATTTCTGTACAATTTACAATAAAAATCCCCTTCTGCAGAGGGGATTTTTATATTTTTACATAAAGTATTTTTTCCTTAGTACACTGAAATTAGTTCTCATTAGTGGGAACTCTTTGGTCTATTTCTTTCGAGAATATTTATCACGTTGGTAATTTCCATTATCGGAATGTGCGCCTCAGAAATCGCTAAATTTTCTTGTTCACTATCAAACCCATGCTCAAAGTAGTGACTTCCTTTAAACGAATTAAATGCTTTCCAACCCTTATCAATTTGTTCAATCTCTTCGTTGTTAAAGTATTCTGCTAATTGCTCATTAGTTAACCCACACTCAGTTGGTGCAGTCTTCATTTTCGTTATGGAATTTTGCGATGTTTGATATGGCTGAGTTATCGAATATCCTCGGAGCAGCGCATCATGACAATACAAAGCATTATCCAATACAATTTTATAGTATCTTCGCCGTAATGCTTCCCAATATCTCTGTTGTTCACTTTTCTGCATTTCAAACATCTGCTTACTTAATTCATAACTCAATCTTGCTGCATCTGCACTGTCTTGAGCAGCCTTTGCATTTTTTTCATTTGCTGTGGCACCTTTACTTGTTAAATATATAACAACCACTGTTAGTCCAATGTTTGCAACAATACTTGTTATACTTATTGCATTTTCCCACGACATATAAATCCCCCTAATTTGTAGTACAAATTGATTCGACAGCAGGAAGGAATCCCCTCTTTTTTTGTCGAAAGAACTAGGATGAAAGGAGGTGTAGTAATCAATGAAGTTATTTGAATTGCTCTGGAATGATCTCTTCAAGCGTATAATTATTGGTTTTGGATTATTGACTGGTGTTGTTGTAGCAATTACCTCATTAGCAAAATTCCTTGATGGATTACAGTGAGCTAGCTAAAAGAGAGATAACATACATGAACCCGTTACTGACCATGAAAAGAACTTCTATACAAAAACGACAAGAACTTCTATACATACATGAATGCTTTCTCCCCGCTCTTCAAACCGCCTTAGAATAAAAATATCTTCTAAGGGTTAACTATATAACGCTTAATAGTAAAACCGGCAGCGGATCTCTGATCTGCTGCCGGCTTGTTGTTTTAAACTTCTTTTGGTTCATTTATTTTAGTCTTATTCACCTACCATGCCGTCACCATCACGATCATCCATATATTTGTACAGCCAGTGGTCACTCGTTATTGGCATACTATAACCGGCTGCCATTGCTTCTTTAATCGTTACCTTTCCGTTTCCGTTTGTATCGACACTAGAAAGATCCTCTGAACTAGTTGAATCAGAAGAATCACTGCCTGTTAATCCGAGTGATGCGTTTACTTCATCCGGGTTCACATTATCAAATGTATCAACAATTACGTTACCCTTTAACGAATAGGTATACTGATAATTTGAAGGAATCTGAGTTTCTGTATTCGGGTATGTGATAATTGCTTCGAAATCAGTAGCTCCGCCTGCTTTGCGTATCGCATCTTCCATATATGCTTGATCACCATGTCGGTTGAGTGTACTATCTTGAGGGGTGATATTATAAGCATTCGATACCCCTCCGAGAGAATCGGCAATGACATGTCCTTCATCTAATACATCGCTTTCGACACCAGGGACTTTCGCCTCATCAGAGCAATATCTACCAGACGATGAGACAGACTCGTTACTGTCATCTTGTAGAATGATTTCGTCAGCAATGACACGCACTAGTTGCCCGTGTTTGTTTGTAAATGCCCAGTATTCACGGTCCCCGTAACCAACATCCACAACGACATTAGGTTCACGATGCCCAGACAAATCACAACCATCCACTTCAATACGTTTGTATCCTGAGAATAGTTCGTTATTTGATTGGGCTGGTGTTTCCTCGGCTACCGGTTCGTCAACAACCGTCTGGGTAGTTTCTTCTCCTCTTGTCTCTTCAATGACCCCGGTAATAGGTTCTTTATTAACTGTGGCTTCTTGTTGAGCATCTTCTTTATTTGTAATAGTTATATTTTCTGCATTGGTACAACCAACCATTAAGATGATCATTAACAGTAAGACTAAATAGTTCATTTTCTTTTCCATTTAGGATTCTCCTATAATAGTTTCATACCTGTTCATTTTCTGATCCGCTGCCCCTCTATTTATTGAGCTATAGTCTCCCAATAGTTCAATGGTCTGATTAGAATAACTTGGCAAGTTTGATATCTTCTAAAGGTACGCTTTTGTGGATATCAAATAACCGAACGAATGTTACATCGAAGCTTGGAAAAGGAGGTAACGCTTCTCTCGCAGCCAATTTCATTTCTATAATTTCTGCTTCATTCATGCCCCATTTTATTTGACCCAAAGTCAAATGTGGAATGAAGTTATCCAACTCTATATTACTGTCAATAAGTTCGGGTGGTGGGGAAATTGCATCTACCAAATTCTTATGTAGATTAAATATCTCTTTCGATTCAACGCTAAGGAATGTAACCGCTGTTCCAAATGTTCCTGGTTCAGACAAAGTTAACTGGAAAATTGGAAATGAAGAACAAGTTTCTCTTACCTTTTCAATCCAATTCATATCCTCCGAAAGTCCATTTGAGAGTTTAACAGTAATATGAGGTTCCACAGGAGCCATAAATCCGTTATTATCCCATCGATTTCGAAATGTCGTTGCCCATTTATTACGAAACACCAAAATTTGTTCTTTATATTCTTCAGGTGGAACGATCCCTATGAAAAAAGGCATTCTTACTCCCCTTTATAAATAATTGTATTTGCTCGGAGCATTCCTATCATTTCACTCATCAACTTTCTGACATTTATGTTTTTAAATAGTATTCCTCAAGCATTTTCCAAATCTTGCTTTAGTGTTAAACTCCCATTTAGCTCAACGAGGCTGCCGTTTCAAACTGGTGATGATTAAACTATAGTCTCCCGTTAGCGTAATCCGTAGTATTTATCCTTCTGATTGAGCCATTTGAGGATTATGCTTCTAAAGGTGTCTAAAGGCAACTCACAATATATTCCTTCATCGGAATACGGATCGATTATCTTCACGCTTGTTTTGCTTAACTCGATCACATGGTACTTCGCATCACCTAAGGTACTGTTGGTTACTTTGCCGCTTAGAACTTCATCAATGGAATTAACCAACCAAATACCATTTTCATTTTTATCTTGAAGATTTGTCCCGATAAAGGTTTCTAATAAATCAAACCCTGCTGGTAATGAAATCACAGGTACTCCATTCATATCAATAAGCTTGAAATTCATACTAATTCTCCTTTTATTGATATTACGAGAGTAGAATCCTGCCCTTTACTTCAACAAAGCTGCAGTAGATCCTCCGATCCGCTGCAGCTTTATTCATTAAACTAAAGTTCACCGTTAGCTTACTTACTCATTCCCACTCCAGAAGTTTCGTAATTCATCTTCTGTTTCAGATTTTAGTTCCTTCAGCTTTGAAAGCAGGAATTGTTCCTGAGTGGATAGAAAAGAATCAGAATTGATTTTACTAAACAATTCATCAATTTTTTTTGTTATAATTCCCACACAAATATTAGCAGCCTCATTATATCCATTTGAAAATTCCTTATCCAATGGAGCTTTGAGAACATCTCTTATAAACTCATTCATAATCGTTCTCCAATCTGTATTTAAATGTTGTTATCTTGAATATATCATGAACTCCTTGAACTATAAACAGATTTTCCCACTAACCTGCCCGTTAACGTAATGAAGCTGCCGGTCAGCACCGACAGCTTCATGTTCGTCGCTTATTCAACTAACGTTCCCTCGATAGTTGAAAACCTCTGACTAGCCCTATCCTTAGGTCTAACCTCAGAAAAAACCGTCCCGATCCCAGGCTTTTTAATATCCCCTCCGACGGCAGGAGTGCAAAGGATGTCGATTTAATCTAAAAGACAAGTAGTTGCTGCATTTACTCAAACGAGTAGGTGCAGGTCGTCCAAGGGGAGGAGGCTAAACCAAGACCCCCATTCCTTAATCATTCTTATCCGTAAGCTTATGCTTATTAACATAAGTATCTGAGATCCATATCTGTTTGCCATTATTGAGGGTTCTCGGATGGCCTGAACGGGCATGTGGGGATTTTTCTGTACCTGATCCGATGGGTGTATGGCTGTTCTTTACGTGAATGGTTGATGATTCATGCTGACGGGAAGCAATATTTGCGGTATTTAAGTCAGAGTTACTGTTGGATCTGGGTAAAATTGAAGAAGCAATATTGACTAATTTTTGAGACAACAGATTAAAAGCCGTCTCCTTAACAACATCAGTCATTAGATCTACAAAGAACGATCCAATTTTCTTTCCAACATTAATCGGCAACTTCTTGGGACGTTTTGTTTGTTTTCTTGTGCTGTTTATACTTGAACTGAATGCTTTCGCTGATGAATTCTCTGTGATCACATTTGTGTGTGTAGGTTCATTAGCTAAATCTTGATTCGGTTTGTTTGTTTCAGGTTTCTCGGGGGAGGTAAAATCGATCTTATACTCGTGCCATGAATAGATTAATGGTCTTTGTCTACTGGGTGCTAGCTCGATTAGTTGCATTACTTTCTGTTTTGTTTTAGGTAACTTAAAGTCCCCTTTAATTCGTTCGCTTGGCAACCTGTCAGTCTTTATGTATGCTAAATAGTCCATAACGAGTCTATTAAATTCGCTCATTGGTATCAAGCTTGGGAGTGGCTTCTTACCTGGGTAATCGGATAAAGCTTTCTCTAGTCGCTTTCGTTGTCCTTTGGATAGGGCATAAACATTCGTAGTTATGTGACCGAATACATCAACAAACGGAATCTCATATTTCTCCTTAAGCAGTCTTTCATAAGATGACAAGACATACTCAGGTTGTCCTGTTTTAACATCGGGACCAGGTACGACTTTAAACCCATTTTCTGTAGAGATAAGATGCAATAGATCAGCCTTGGATGTTGTATCAGGGTTAACAATAGTCATTAGTACGTTACCTTTATTCTTCAGTGAATTATACTCAAGGCATGTAACCCATTCTGCAAAGTAGCCTTTCCAATGTGCAAATGATTCATCAAGCGGCCGAGAAGGCTCTAACTCATGGCTGAGCCTCTTGGCAAACTGGCCAAAGGATTGTTCTTTCTCCACCATCTTAAAGATGGTTTCATCGGAAAGAGGCCCGTTCGCATACTCTTTGATCCCCTGTGCGAAGTAGGGTCTGTATTCTTCTGGTATCATATAGGAGGAGCTGGCTAACTTAATGAACTGGTCTCTATTCTCTATATTTTTGAAATACTGTTGCTCATCTGGCATTTACTTCAACCCCTATGACTATTCGTAAATGATTCTTAAAACAATGGCCTCTCAATGCCAATTCAAGTGGAAACGTAATATTGTTTTAATGTGAATAGATTTTGAGCAATTCGTATCCGAGTCCACGATATGCACCAGTGATCAACACTTTTTCCCTATCTACAAACACGTCATTGCCAACAGGAAAAAGCAGTTTAGGAGTGGGCATCATTGCGTTAAACTGCCCGTTAGCTTAATCCGTAGTATTTATCCTTTTGTTGGAGCCAGTTTACAATTATGCTTTTAAAGGTGTCTAATGGCAACTCACAATAAGCTCTGTTGTCGGAATATGGGTCAATTATCCTCGCGGTCGTATTGTTTAACTCGACTACATGATACTTCACACCGGCAAGGGTTGTGTTAGTCACTTTACCGCTCATTATTTCATTAATCGAATCAATCACCCACATACCCTTTTCATCATCATCTTGAAGGTTTGTCCCGATAAATGATTCTAATAAATCAAAACCTGGTGGTAAAGAAATTACGGGAACTCCATACATATCAATAAGTTTAAAATTCATAAATATGCTCCTCCTGGTACCAAGGCGATGGCAGCATCCTGCCCGTTAGCGTAGCGAAGGGCTTCCATGTGGCAGCCCTTCAGGGATGGAACTATCGTTCTCCGTTAGCGTAATGAACTTTGCCAAATGGTCTATATTCATAACTTTATGTCCTTCTATAATTGCGTAAAAGAATTTAATTATTGATATGTTTTTTCATACTGCAACATCGTAGTAAAAGCAGATTCGATAAGTGTTTCTTGAGTCGCTAAGTCCGCTAGCACTTTTTTCTGAAAATTGTTTAAAAAATGCCCATTTCTTGCGACAGCAGCAACGTACTGACAGAGACTCTCTGTCTCCTCAAAGCCCATATAATAAATTGGCTGAAGTGCGATAATAAGAAGGTTTTGGGTAATATTAGTTCGAAACGGTGATATGGTTGCTAGCAACTCTAAATAGCCATCTGCAGCACCTTCACAGCCTTGACTGGGAATAAAACACCCTACTTTAATTGTAATTTCATCATCCGATAAATTACATCTACCTTCATTAAGTGATGAGAGCAGTTCGTCAATTTCTTTGCGAGTTGTTTGATTGTTTGTTTTGTTATAGATGGTTTGCCACATCGTATTCGTCATTTGAATTCAGTCCTTTTCGCTGTTTAATTCAATTGATGTTTACCTTATTTAGTTAAAACGAACTCACCTTTACAATAACACATATTGAATCTAAACTGCCCATTAACGTAACAAAACTGCCGATTGTTCACCGGCAGTTTCATCAACTCGGTTAATATCCAGGAGCCAAGGTCCTCCGATGACAATATACATATCGTTACCACTCGACGCCTGTTCGTTAATAGCTGCCTAGGTCCACATGCGCCTAATACGCTTTAATAGCGACGAAAATCGAACCGAGCATCACGACAATGCCTCCGACCTTACTCATGAAATAATAGAAGTCGCTCGGCTCGGGGTTCTCGTACATGAGCCGCTGCGGAGATAGACGGAACATTAAATCCTGGAAGGCTTGGTACCGGAAGTTGCACCAACCAAAGATCAACAAGCCAAGGGCAAGAAACAGAAATCCTGGTATGCCTCGTTTGACATGGTAATCGGAGTAAGCCGCACTTACGAGCGCCGACGGCGTAAAATCTTCTTCCCCTTCCTGCTTGATCCGCTCGCCGTTAACGTACACCTGAGTAACCATGACGATATTGCCTTTGTCATCGTAGCTAAAGAGCATGCCTTTGTTATCCTCGACGCTGTAGACATGGCCGTTCGGGTAGGTTACACGAAACTTGGTCGAGTAAGATACGCTTTTGTCTGCAATCGCATAGGACTGCCCGCCGATGATTAAAGTGCGGTGCAGTTCGTCGTCGGTGCGTACTTGGATGGGACCCGCCGTGCTGCTATGATAGATGACTAGACGGTCTTGCTCGCCGGCGAATTTGTACGTATCCTCATACAGGTAGAAGACACGATCCGTGAAATAGGGTTTCGACAAAACGCCTGTCAGGATAGACACGAGGAGCACGGATACGAAGAAAATAGAACCAGGCGTTTTCATTTTTCGGAATAAAGCCGCTCGGGTAGAAATATGCGCTCATCCTTTCTGCTTTATCCCTTTTACGTCCTAATGAGAGAGGTAGTTGCAAGCATTTATGCAAGGATATAACGTGCTGACGATTTACAATCAAGCTTAAGGCAGCTGACCATCATGCCAGCTGCCATCTTAAACTAATGTTCCCCGTTAGCTCAACGCATTACGTTGCAAATCGTTAAAATCATCTATAAAATAGCCTTCTGATTTCCAGCCACTATTAGTTTTCTGTATTAATGCCCCGATAGACGATTTAGCTTTACCAAATCTACTCATAAGATTGGCTTTATAATAATCCATATCGCGACCTTCAAAAACATAGTCTAACGCACAATAGTTATCTCCCATATATATTGCAAAGTTATAACCGAAGTAGTCAGCAAATTCTTGGCATATTCCCCTTAGTTCAAATTGTAATTCTTGATTTTCTATAAAGTGGTACCACCTAAAACAAGGACTGAACTCACAGATGTACTTATTAAATATAAATCTAAACCCACCGGGGCCTCCAAGCTCAACATATTCTTCATCCCCTATTAGCACGGGATCAAATGGCCCAAAGTTGCGTGATTCACTAATACGATCACGATTTAATAACCATTGCCTGTCAAGATGAGGGTTATGAAAATTAACTTCTTTAATACATTTGACAACTTTAGGGAATCTGGTCCCTTTAATGATCTCTTCTTTAAAAACTTCTATGGCTGTAACATCTAATGAGTGTTTAAAAACAGCTGAGAAATCTATCCCCATTTTCCCACCCCACAATTCAAAATCCTTCCATCCCATTATATCATTTTTATTCCCAAAAACTTGAACTAAACTGCCCGTTAGTTGAACAAAAATGGCAGCCATTTCGCCGGCTGCCTTTGTTTGAAAACCGTATCCGATGTATTTACTGATTGTTCTGTCCGGTCCACTTTATCGTTTTCTTTTCGGGAATGTAACTAAGTTCTTGTCATTCGTCGGGAATGATATCAAGTTCTTGTCATCGAACTTTGACAAGAACTTGATATCATAAAAACAAAATGCCGCATAAATGC
>JBHGUX010000092.1:0-4213 GCA_048976605.1 Pristimantibacillus sp.
TAGTGGAGAACTGTTTTTAGTACGGGGTAACTCCCCAAGGGCTGTCACGTTCTCTCGGCTACCACCATCATAAAACGACCAAAAAAAAAAGGCCAACCAGTAATCTCGGTTGACCTAATAATACGAAAGGGCTGTCTCAAAAGGTCAGAATTGACCTTAGGACAGCCCTTTCGTAAAAATGAAGAGAATTACGCTTACTTGGACTTATGAAGCAAGCATTAATCATGTTTAACAGCCAAAGCAACATCAGAGTTCAATAATCTTTGTAGCTACATGATTGCAAAATTCTCTGTCATGCTCCACAAATAGTATGGTTGGCGAATATTCGAGCAGCAGCTCTTCAATTTGCATGCGAGAGATAATATCAATAAAATTAAGCGGCTCATCCCAAATATGCAAATGAACTTTTTCACTAAGGCTTTTTGCGATCAGCACCTTCTTCTTTTGCCCTCCGCTATAAGTTGAAATATCCTTTTCGAATTGTACTCTAGAGAAATCAAGCTTTCTTAAAATGTTTTTAAAAAGACTCTCATCAATTCCACAACTCGCCGCATAGTCAGATAAATTACCTTGAAGATGAGATGTATCCTGCGATACGTAGGAAATCTCCAACTGGCTATCCTTTATGAAGCTGCCTGTATAGCCGATATCCTCACCGCAAATAAGTTTGATGATACTTGATTTGCCAGAGCCATTAATACCCGATAGTGCAATTCGCTCACCTTGCTCAATAGAAAAGCTTACATCCTTACAAACCAACTTCTCACCGTAAACAATCGTTATTTGATCAAGTACAGCAAGCTGATTTTTATGATAATCAAGCTGCGAAATCTCTAAGCTTTCTGAGTTCTCGATATTTCTAAGTAGTTTCGACTTATCAGCAATAGCCGATTGCTGTCTCTGTTCGATGGCTTTAGAGCGCTTCATCATTTTAGCAGCCTTATGGCCAATATATCCTTTGTCTACCTTTGAGCCAGAATTTCTTGTACCGTTTTTAGTTTTTTCTACCTCATGCGACCAGTTGCCTGTTCGTTTAGAAGAATCCGACAAGCGTTTAATGTCTCTTCTAAGCTTCTCGTTCTCTGCAAGCTCAAAGTTATCTTGTCTCGTTTTATTTTCCCACCAGCTTGAGAAATTTCCTTTCTGAATTTCTATGTTGGTCTTATTGATGGACAGGATATGGTCTACACAGTTATCAAGAAATGATCTGTCGTGAGACACTAGAATGAATCCTTTTTTGGTATTGAGGTAATCACTGACGAGTTTTCTTCCCTTCATATCAAGATGATTGGTTGGTTCATCTATCAACAGAAAACGATTTTCCTTGATAAACAAGGCAGCTAGTAACACTTTCGTCTGCTCGCCGTTAGACAAGGATTGAAATGGACGATATAAAACATCTTCTGAAACCTTAAGCAATGATAGTTCACGAACTAATTTCCAATGAAGATAATCGGGATAAATGTCGCTAATGACATCAATGGTGTTGTTTTCCTTGTTCTGGACATGAAAAGGGAAATATTCAAAACTGACATTAGCAGAAATGTTGCCGCTGTATTCATGTTTACCTGACAACAAGCCTAGAAAGGTTGTCTTGCCTCTCCCGTTTCTTCCGGTGAAACCCAATTTCCAATCGGTATCGATTTGGAAGTTTACGTTTTCAAATATGTTATCGTAACTGCCCTCATAGGCAAAAGTCAGGTTTGTAACATTAATTAATGACATAAAGTATCCTCCTGTACTCAAAAATAAAAGCTACAAGAAAGTTACTTTCTTGTAGCTCAAATAAATACAGTTAATCCAACTCCCGCAATGGAATTAGATTAGGATATATTGTTTGAGTGAAAAGAATAAGTAACTTTCTTGCATATAAATAATAAAACAGGCGAAATAAACCGCTCTAATTGTTTTATTGGTTTATATAAGCAAGAAATATTACATTATCCTCTTCAACTCCAATCACTAAAATTATGAGTATCATAACATGCTCATTTTTGAATTTCAACAGCTATCCGTTTAACGGTTAGCTGCAGCATGAAGAATTTGATGCAGGAGCAGTCGAACAACAGCTGTCTTCCTTGTTTGTGGGCGAATTATTTATACTGCACACGCCTGTTGCCGGCAAATCAAGTTCGACCTTCTCAGCAGCCTCGTAATCACCCGAAATATAGGCAACGACAGATCGAACTTGTTCATAACCAGTAGCCATTAGGAAGGTTGGTGCACGACCATAACTCTTCATTCCTATAATATAAAAGTCTTTCTCCGCATGTCGAAGTTCCCTTTCTCCATGAGGGCGAACTGTACCACAGCTATGGACATTAGGATCAATGAGTGGAGAAAGAGTTTCTGTGCTTTCTGTTGCTGAATCAATGCTAAGTCGAAGCTCTCGCAAGAATGTGAAATCCGGTCGACTTCCTGTATTGACAATAATCTTGTCAATCCCTGCAAAGTCTCTGCTACCCTCCTCGCTCTCTCCACTAATAGTCAGTTTCCCAGCATTCCTACTTAATCTTTGGATTCTAAACGGTGTAATAACCTGGATTTGCTCAGATTTCACCAATTGATGAATACGGCTTCCCAGCTCTCCCCTTGCTACAAGTTGATCATTAGCTTCTCCGCCATATGCGTCCTCTACCCGGTTCTTTCTCATGATCCACATTATATTCATAGCTGGATCGGTTTCTTGTAGCTGAGCAAGGTCTAACAACGTATTTATAGCAGAATGACCACCTCCAACAACTGCGATACTTTTGCCAATATACCATCCCTTGTCATTGCCTTGAATATTAGGGATCCCATAATAAATATGTTCACTCAGCGCTTGCTCCTCATTAGTCCAGACACCACTTGCATAGAGCGGATTAGCGTTTCCCCATGTTCCAGAAGCATCTATTACTGCTTTTGCTTCATAATGCTGCAGCCTGCCTTCTGTTTCCGCATAAATAATGAATGGTTTGCTCGCACGAAGATCTGATTTCATTTTGTCAGTATCTTTTCTGCTAATCGCTATAACTTTGGTATTTAATCGCAGTTGAGATTTAATCTCCGGAAGTTCAGCTAATGGAAGCAAGTATTTCTCGATCAGCTCTTGGCCTGTAGGCAGTCCATCAGGATTTGGAGCATTCCAACCATGTCTGGACAATAATCTTACAGCTGCTTTATCCATATTGTATTGCCAAGGTGAAAACAAGCGTACATGTCCCCATTCAGAAATGTTTTGTCCTACTTGCGAGCCTGATTCCAAGAGGATGAAGTTCTCACCTCGTTCCACTAAATTTGCTGCTGCAGCTAAGCCTATTGGACCTGCACCAATGATGGCTACAGGCAACGATTTCATTTTTGGTTGAGTTTCATTATCATGCTCGACCGTAGGCGATACACAACAAACTCCTGTTTGTTTAAGCTCAATGTTTTTCATAACATTTATCCTCCGTTAATCCTTATATTTTTTTGAAGAAATGGATCTCACATGTTGTAATAACTAATTAGTTACGTGTTTGACGAATGATTTTTTTCGTAATAATCTTAGCATCCCCTCCTGTTCCTCTGATGGTTGCAGAAGCAAATGATCGTTGTCCAGTTAGTCCCAAGTAATACAGACCAGGAACGACACTACTTACACCTGCTTTCTGTATAGGGCTGCCGTTAGAATTTAAAGCCCCCAAATTCTGTAGATAAGAAACATGATCTCGATATCCTGTCGCGAAGATAACTGCATCAATATCTTCGGATTTCCCATCCGCCCAAACTACCCCAGTTGAACTAAAGGAAGTAAACATCGATCTTTGTTTAGGTAATCCTTTTTGCAGTTTCGATTTAAAGTCGTTTGAATCAATGACGGAGGTACTTGAACCTGCTTTTATCCTAAAGCGCCAAAATGGAAATCGATCCAATCCGGTAATGGTAAGCCAAAAATGAAGATCCTTCCCTAGAAAAGTTTGAGGAACAAATTTAACCGGATTTAGAACCGCTAAAGTCGTGTTTGTCAATTGACTGAGCTCAACCCCTATTTGTACAGCGGAATTACCACGTCCAACAACGATCACATTTTGATTTAGAAAAGGCTTCTGGTTTTTATAAGCTGCTGAATGCAATATCTCCCCAAGATAATCTTCTGAACCCTTGATAATAGGAAAATAAGGTCTTTTAAAGGAACCGGTTGCCGCGATCAAGTTTTTAGTGCGGAAAGTTTCGCCACTAGCTACTAGAA
>JBHGUX010000093.1:0-9739 GCA_048976605.1 Pristimantibacillus sp.
ACGAGGATCTCCGGTCAACAGCCCGAGTTCTCCGAAAAACTCCCCTGCTTTGACGATATTAAGCTTCCGGTTCCCCTCGCTTTCCTTCAGTACGGAAGCCGTACCGGTTCGAAGGATATAGAACGCATCACCCATCTCCCCGTCACGGACAATCGCTTGGCCGGGCGCATATTCCTTCATAACCATAATATCAAGCAGCGAGCGCAGCTCCTGATGATGTAGCGGGGCAAACAGCGCCGTCCGCTTCAGAAATTTGCGCATCGCATCATCGGCCAATTGTTCAAGTAAGTACACCCTCAATTCAGGGTGCGCGTCGATCATTTCAAGCTGAAACAGCAGCTCTTGCGCCTGCTCTCTGCAACCGACTATTAATTGAGAAATAATTGCTTTATCATAGGAAAGTCTGCTTTTCAAATAATAAGCATCTACCTTATCTTCTGATGCGATCCGCTTCACCTTCTCCGTCAGAAGCCGGGCTTTGGCCGACTCGAACAGATCGACCATCGTGAGCCCTCGCACTTTAAGCCAAGCCAAAGTTTCTGCTGCACTGTATAACCCCAATTGCTGTCGCAGCTCATTGGCTTTCGCTTTCCATTCCTGCTCATCGATTGATATCTGATGCTGTTCCGCAAACTCCTTCATAATGGCTCTTCGAATGCTATCCTCGACAGCGGAAAAACGCTCCTCCATGCACGCAAGCTTTAATACATCGCGTAGACGCCATTCCGTACCGTTCACTTTAAACGCTACCAGCTCCATAGCATCCATAATAAGCCACCTCTTCACATTGAACTGGAAAAAACCTAACGATAGTTAGGGTTTTCCCAGTTCATTAATCTGTTTTTAAAAGAAACAAATCATTCCAACAATCCGAGTCTATCGTTTTAACTTGTGCTTTAGTTTGAACCTCGACTCATACCATTACGGACTACTGTCCCAGAGATTTTTCCCAATGCTCCACCAGTTGTTTCTTTCATTTCCGTCTCCGTCAATGGCTTCTCCAAATCTTCAAGCTTTAAATCTTTTGATTCGTTCTCATTGGACATTGTATTATTCCTCCAGTAAAATAAGTTTTTTAATCTCATTAAGAATGCCTTCCTGCTTTCGCGCATTCTATTATCCAAACGTAGCAAAACAGTCGAATTCGGGTATACCTTCGTTCTCCTCAAGGATAAAAAAAGAAGACAAGCTCTCTCTTAAGAGAAACTTGTCTGATTACGATCATTTTGTTTTTTTCAAGTAGCTGTTAACCAGTTGTGTTCGATTCCTGACATTCAACTTCCGAAATACCGCTGTCAAATGCTTCTTGACCGTTACTTCTGTAATAAACAAGTCCGCCGCAATTTCTTGATTCGTATAACCTTTCACCAGCAGCCCCACCACTTCTTTTTCCCGCTCGGACAGCATCGGCATACCATCATCCTGCTGCTTGGATTGATCTACAAAGCCGAAAGACGCTATCATTTTGTTCAAATAATCCTGCAGCCTGCTGCCCCTCTTATCGAGAACATAATACGGCGTAGGAGTGTTAATGTCATAATCGTAATGTGCAACGCTTTTCGTCTGCTCGCACCCCAAGCTAAGGTGGAAATCCTTTAAGAAGGGGAGATCCGGAGGAGCAGCCACGACATAATCGGAAGAAATAAGCAGTGAGATGAACGTTAGCCCTGCAGTTGTACGTATCGCCACGTCCTCAAAATCCGATACATCGATCGTTTTCACAAAATAACCGGCAATATGTTCATTCGGCACCCGGAGTTCCTTTAGCCTATGATCCGGTAAACTTTGGAAATAAGTGGATGTCAGCGGGTGAGTTAGCAAGTAGTCAAGCGTTCCTGCATGAATCGGAATGATTGCGGTCAGGCCGCATATTGCCCCCTGCTGATCTCTCATCAGCTTAACAATGCTAGGATCGAGCTCGTAAAGCTCTTGAAGATGAATATGCTTAATCGAATATAAACTTTCTTCTTTAGAAATCATATACTCGAACCTCTCCCCCGTGTCCGGGTTCTGGAGAGGAAGGCAAATTTCCTTCGGATTGATGTGACGATTGTCCAAATACTGCTCTGCCTCCGCCCAATTGGACGGATTCAACGTCTCCATGAGATACGGAGTCAATTTCTGATAACAGAAATTGCGGACAACATGATCGCCGATATAATAGTACCATTCGACGCCTTCCCAAGCGATCGTCTTTCTCTCGGATTGGTTGGTCATCCTGCTATAGTAATACATGATGCAACGCTTCCATAACCAGTCGTAATGTTCAGGCTGGCGCAAACGCAGCTCATAGCCGATGGCATCCCGCATCAAATCATGAAGGATCCAACCCCTATCCACTCTCCGAATGAAGGAAAGTCCGATCAGCCATTGGAATAAATCCGTCTTTATCTCCCGATCCAATACATAGGAGAGCAGCTCCTGGTTAAAATGCCGAAGCACAGCCACAGTCTCTACGAGCTCCCTAAGATTGTCGTCCGGAACCTCCTTTAACCAAATGCTCACAATATGTTCGAACACTTCGCTTCCATCCACCAATTCCAAGCCCTGAGTGTTCTGAACCATCGTCGTCGAGACGATCAAGGACAACGTGAGCGGATGTCCTCTAGTTTTCATCCAAATCTGTTTGATCATCGACTCCTGAGAAATGCCCGAGCTCTCTAGATATTGCTTAACGGAGATATAATCCAGATCCCCAATGGGCATCCGGTGTATCCAATGGCGCCATGCAGGTGAACTGAGCCATATGCCTTGCAAGGGGAATCTTCCCGCAATGAGAATCAGGATTTCCGGGTATAATTGTGGGAGGAATGCCTCTCTCAGCCAGTGCTCCATATCACCCATGTCCTCGAATGTGTCTAATGCGAGAACAAGCTTCTGATTCACCGCCTTTTCCCTCAGGATGTCATGGCATAGCTCTAGAAGCGCCTGCGGCTCGGCGATCTGCTGCAGCTTCTCCATCGGATAGCCGAGCATACGCAACAATTGCGTGCAGAAGTCCTGCGGTGTATGAGAGAACCCGCGGCTGTCCATCAACAGAAAGTCGGCATTCAGATTCACCGCCAGCCGACGGAACTCGTCGATTAAATAGCTTTTTCCTACGCCGCCGGTACCATAGAGATTTAAGATCCGTCCCTGTTGTCCGCCGACTGTTAGTTGCTCTATGAAATACTGAATTTCGATGTCCCGCCCTACCAAATAATGCTGTTCCAGCTGGTCAATCTGGATAGCTATGCGTTCCTCGGGACCGCCTACCTTCACCTTGCCATCATACATAGGATATACCTACCTTCGAATTACATCATCCTAAAAAATGCTGGACGAGTGCGTTGAAGCAAAGTTGGTTCTTTAGTCTTCTAAAAGTAAAATGGTCAGGATCATTTTGCAAACCGCAGCCATCGCTCCTACAATCAGCTTCGTCGAATGTTCATTCCTGCAGAACTACCGTCCGATAATCATAGCAATTCAACATTACGATCTTCTGCCCGCTTCTCTTCTTTATGTGCAAAAGTGCCATTGTTTTCTTCATATCGCGCGACCTAAGTCTCTGTCCTTATCGAGATCGGAGTTCCTCTTAACAATATGCTTCTTCCGGTAAGGTTCAGCACCACTACCCTCTATAATTAAATTATACATTTTTATTCTATTGTGAAAGCGAGTACTTCTTTTCGATATTCTTATCGCTTAGCGTCCACTGGGGCTAATTTCCGCCCACAGTGAGTGGTAATGCCAAAAATTTCACCCTACTTATGATACGGTTAATCGTATCGTCTCTAAGGCAAAATCACTTGTGTCAGTTTTCAGCACGTTTTCTTGAAAACAAAAAATCAGGGTACCTCAAATGGGATTCCCTGACTTCAAAAAATTAATTCTATTCTATGATTTTATTTCTTAAGAGCCATTGCTTTAAGAATGACCGCAGTAGCTTCCGCACGAGTGGTATTGGCTTTTGCCCTAAATGTACCATCTTCATAACCGTCAATTAGCCCTTTGTCGGTCGCTGCTGCTACATCTTCGATTGCCCAACTGGAAATCGCTGAATTGTCCTTAAAGCTGACAGATTTGCTCGATGCACTCAGCTTTACTGCACGGACTACAATCGCAACCATTTGTTCACGAGTGATCAGATCGCTCGAACGGAAGGTATTGTCTTCAAATCCGGAAACAATTCCTAAAGTTGCTGCCGTACCGATGGAGTCCTCAGCCCAACTACCATTCGTATCGGTAAAAGTCTTGCTAATCGTCGCTGTCAACTTAAATGCCTTCACCAGGATGGAGACGAATTCGGCTCTGGTAATATGGTTATTCGGTTTAAAGGTCTGATCCGGATAACCGTTGATTGCTCCCTTTTTGATCAATTCTCGAATACGGGCTTCCGCCCAGTGACCCTTGATGTCGGTCAAGTTCAATTCACTCACGGACGGTGAAGGCGTCTGAATTCGTTCCGAAGTGAACACGGCGAACTTCCCGAAATGCATGACAGTACCAGATACGGTGCCGCTTGCTTGATCCACCTTCGTGTTGTCCAGTACCACCCATTTGCTCGTTTGTTCGTTCAGCCAGTAGACTGCTACCTCATTCTTGTTGAAGTCTACCTTCGACACGTCGAAAGGCAGTACGATCGTAACAGGCTTAATGAAATTGCCCTCACTGTTTTTCTTAACTTCGTAGACGTCTCCAAGTAATTGGAGGGCGGCATCTTTAGGTAAACTTGAGATGTCGGCCACTTTATCTACAGTTACTCGGATCGTCTTGTCCGTAGCCCCTTCTGGAATTGAAAACTTGACGTTGTTGAGAGTGAACTCAGCATCGGCGAAAGCCGCGATCGTAAAATTATTGGAAGGACCACTGCCACCGCCACCGCCACTGCCGCTTCCACCACTCCTAGTCGGTGTAACCGGTGTATAGGCTACAAATTTGGTGAAGTGCTTGGTCCAAATGACAAGGTCACTGCCAACTGTAATTCTTGCATCCCCACCAGCTGCAATTTCTCGATCTGCTGCAGCCTGGGTGTCTGCTGAAATCGTGCCTGTGATCGGCGTAAGCACGCCATTTCGTACGTAACCGGCCGATTTGTCCCCTTGATTCGGGATCAACAAACGTACCGCACGGTCAAATGCTAACGATACATCCGAGGAGCCTACTTCAATGACAGCGTGCACGATAGCATTATTGATCGACACGCTGCTAGTGCTCAGTACTTCAGGCAGTTTGATCGTTCCGTCCCAATTAGCAGGACCTGTAATCTTCGTTCCATCTGGGATCACAATGCTCACAATACCTAATGAAGTAGCCGCTTGTACTTCGATTAACGGAAGCATCGCTTCCTTGTTAGATCCTACCGTTACCGGTGTGACGGCCACCTTTGCGTTCGTTACGCCTAAGGGAACGGTGATCGTTACTGGTGTGCTCGACGTTACCCATATCGGCGTTGCGGAATCAGCCGTCAGTGCTGTGGCTCTTCGAATGGTTAGGCTATATATTCGGGTTGTCAAACCGTCTTCTGCCGTCACTGCAATCTTGACCACGTTACTGCCTACGCCCAGCGGAAGCAATGAGGACGCCGTATCGCTCGTCAACGTGATCGGACCACTCACCAGCGCGCCGCTGCTGTTATATACGTTCGCGGTCACAGTGCCAAATAGGGTATCAGATACCGTCGGCGTTACCGTGATGCTGCTCACGCTGTTTCCCACGCTTGCTGTGTAGCTGGTCGTGCCTGACGCAAACGCTGGATTTAAGCTCCCGCTCGACAGCGCCAAGCTGTTCAAATCCGCATTGCTGCTGTTCGCTGCCGTCCTTGTCACGGTTACGGTGTATGTCTTCTTCGTTGTTCCGTCCTGTGCCGTTGTCTCCACAGTAATCGTGTTGCCGCCTACGTTCAGGCTGATCGCTCCTGACGTACTCCCACTCGTCACTGCCACACCATTCACCTTCACGGTCGTGCTGCTATCTGCTACCGTCGGCGTTACCGTGATTCCGCTCACGCTGTTCCCCACGCTTGCCGTGTAGCTGGTCGTGCCTGACACAAACATCGGATTTAAGCTCCCGCTCGACAGCGCCAAGCTGTTCAAATCCGCATTGCTGCTGATCGCTGCGGTCCTTGTCACATTGATCGTGTAGATTTTCTTAGTCACTCCATCCATTGCCTTGGCGGTAACCGCAATCGGATTCTCTCCCACATTCAAAGGTACGCTGAACGAAGCTACATTGTTGTATACGACTCTAGTAACCGTACCGGATGCACCCGATACATCCACTGTCGCCATCGGATCTTCTAGCACCGGTGTGATCGTCACTGCATATACGCTAGTAGCGACAGATGCCGTGTAAGAAGTTGTATCAGGTGTAAACGACGGGCTGAGCGTTCCCCCCGTGAACGTTAATTTAGTTATACGAGCGTTATTATTTAGGCTAAATTTTCTAATACCACCATTCATATCCAATACATATAGTTTCCCACTATTGTCAAACGTAACTCCGACAGGAAAATTGAAACCATTGAAATTACTGCCCCACAATCGCGTAACGTAAGTACCGCTGGAATTAAACATCTGTATACGGTTGTTAGAAGTCTCCGTCACATACACGTTTCCGCTAGTATCAACTGCTATTCCAGTAGGAGTATCGAATTCTCCATCACCGCTGCCTTTACTTCCCCATTGCGTAATCAAACCTTTGGAATCAATCTTCTGTATACGGTTGTTGTTACTATCCGTCACATACACGTTTCCATTAGTATCGACTGCTATTCCATTAGGAGTATCGAATTCTCCATCACCGCTGCCTTTACTTCCCCATTGCGTGACGTAAAGACCGTTGGAATCAAACTTCTGTATACGATGGTTGGCGCTATCCGCCACATACACGTTCCCTCTAGTGTCTACTGCTATTCCTCCAGGAAAATTTAATTTTCCATGACCACTGCCAGATTTCCCCCATTGCGTAACGTACGTACCGCTGGAATCAAACTTCTGTATACGGTTGTTGAATGTGTCCGCCACATACACATTCCCGCTAGCATCAACTGCTATTCCTTGAGGGGAAAAGAATTCTCCATTACCGCTGCCATTTTTCCCCCAATGTAAGAGGTAATTACCGCTGGAATCAAACTTCTGTATACGGCCGTTGATATGATCCATCACATACACGTTTCCGTTGCTATCTGTTGCAGTAGAACTTCGTTTAGGGGTGGATACTCCAAATTGCCCCCATTTCGTGACGTAAGTACCGTTGGAATCAAACTTCTGTATACGGTTGTTGAGGGAGTCCACCACATACACGTTTCCGCTATTGTCAACTGCTGTTGCTATAGGACGATCGAATTGTCCATTACCCACGCCTTCACTTCCCCATTGCGTAACATACGTACCGCTGGAATCAAACTTCTGTATACGGTAGTTCCGAGCATCTGTCACATACACGTTTCCGCTATTGTCTACTGCTATTCCTTGAGGGAAATCTAATTGTCCATTACCGCTGCCATTCCCCCCCCATTTCGTGACGTACGTACCGCTGGAATCAAACTTTTGTATACGGTTGTTGTTACCATCAGCCACATACACGTATCCACTAATGTCTATTGCTATTCCTTGAGCGAAATCGAAGTGTCCATTACCGCTGCCTTTTTCCCCCCATTGTAAGAGGTAATTACCGCTGGAATCAAACTTCTGTATACGGTCGTTGAATGAGTCCACCACATACACATTTCCGCTAGCATCAACTGCTATTCCATCAGGGCCCTTAAATTCCCCATTACCGCTGCCATCTTTCCCCCATTGTAAGAGGTAATTACCGTTGGAATCAAACTTCTGTACTTGGCCGTTCCAACCATCTGTCACATACACGTTTCCGCTAAGATCAACTGCTACGTGTTCGGGCTGATCGAATTCTCCCCCAATTATCGGCGATTTAAATCCCCCAGCTGCAGGGACTTCATGAATAGTTTCTGGATATACGGCTGCATAAGCTGTGGTTGAGAAATTAACCGAAATAGCACCCATTAACAAAACGACAACCATTAACCAATACAATCCTTTTGTAGGCATTATTAACATCTTGTATCCTCCTAATATTATGAATAGAATAAGAACTCACGTTTTTGCGCCGGAGCTACAAAGCCGATCACGACGATTTGGATCAGGACATAGAGTATAAGCGATTCCAATAACCACATCTGCGTGTAAGAACTGTAGTTGTTCAGCGTGATGAGCTACCCATTCAGAATCTTTTGCTAACATCATTTTGGAAAACCCATATGAACATTAAACGGGTCACCTTGGATATCGATTCAGCTTCACCCAAAATAATGAAATCTGCTCGTTCAGTCTGCGTCTTCAGCACATTCATGAGTATGACCGCGAATTCCATGTGATTTCTTCTATAATTATTCTAACGGCTGACTTACCAGCATGTGATAAAGACCTTTATCCATCATTAGCTGCTCATGAGTACCTGACTCTGCAATAACACCTTGATCCAGTACGAGAATGCGGTCCGCATGCCGAATCGTGCTCAGTCGATGCGCGATGATGAGGGTCGTACGATCTTTGAGTATCGTACTCATATTCCGCTGAATCGTCTTCTCGGATTCATTGTCGAGCGCACTCGTCGCTTCGTCGAAGATTAGAATACGCGGATTGCCGATCAGTGCCCGCGCAATGACAATACGCTGGCGCTGCCCGCCAGATAGACTTGCCCCCCGCTCCCCAACCTGTGTATCATAGCCATTCGGAAATGTCATAATGAATTCGTGCGCCCCCGCGAGCATGGCGGCCGCCATCACCTCATCCATCGAAGCATCAGGGATTTGATAAGCAATATTCTCATGAATCGTTCCGCTAAAAAGTCCAGCTTCCTGCTGTACCACTCCGATTTGCTTACGGAGCGTATCAGCCTGCACCCGCTGCAGGTCATGCCCATCGATGCGAACCACCCCGCTGCTTGGCGCATATAGCTTAAGCAGTAAATTCGCCAAGGTCGATTTCCCTGACCCACTTCGACCAACAATTGCAGTCGTTTGGCCTGGCGCCATGTCGAAGGTAATGTTCTGCAGTATATTCTTCCCGTCGGAAGCATAGCGAAACGATACGCGTTCAAAAGTAATCGCCCCCGTAAGCTTCGGCAGCGCTGTCAGCCGGTTCAGATCGGCCTCCTCCACCTCCGTCTCGAATACATCGTCAAGCCGCTCCAAGGCAATCCGTACGCTTTGAAACTCGTCCCACATTCCGATTAAGCCTAGCGCCGCATCGGTAACGATTGCAAACACCGCACTAAAAGCCATCAGCTCCCCGACGGTCAGCTTGTCCCCGATAATAAATACAGCCCCTGCATACAGCACGGTTATACCGCTTAAGGTTTGCAGCACAGTGGCGACAGAACCGGAGAAGATGTCGATTTTCCAACCCTTCATTTGTACAAAAGTAGATTGACGGAACCTTCCCTCCACCTTCTTCCTTACCTCGTCCTCGGCCGCGAGAGCTTTCACGGTACGCATGGAGCCAATAGCTTCTACTAATACATTCTGCAAGTCGACATCGGCTTGGAATTGCTTCCTGCTGTTGCGCTTCATAAGCGGAGTCACGATCAGCGTAAGGGCAATGAAGCAGGGAATGAACGCTAGGGCAATCCAAGCCAACGTAACGCTATAGGTAAACATAATGACTATGTAAACAACAATCGTCATCACATTCAGCACGGCATTCATACTGTTCGTTACAAGAAACTGCCGGATGACCTG
>JBHGUX010000094.1:0-16837 GCA_048976605.1 Pristimantibacillus sp.
CGGCAGCGCCGCGCGCAATGCCGCGGCGCCGCAAGCGGGCGCTGCGCTCGCAGGCGGAGCCGCGCTTGCGCAGCAGCACAGCGCTGCTGCGCGGCTGACGCGCGCTGCTGCGCTGCTGGCGCCGCATGCGGCGCTTGCCGCAGCTGCGCACGCGATGCAAGACAAGGCGAACCGGCTGCAGCATAGCCGGTTCACGATCGCGCTGTTCGGTGCGTTCAGCGCGGGCAAGTCCTCGCTCGCCAACGCCTTGATCGGCGAGCCTGTGCTGCCGGTGTCGCCGAATCCGACGACCGCAGCGATCAACAGGCTCGTCCCGCCTACGGCGGAGCACGCGCATGGTACAGCTTCCGTCGTGATGAAATCACGTGAAGCGATCCTTGAAGATTTGCGCTATTCGCTAGCTTTGCTCGGAGAAGACGCTTCTCAAGCGGCTGTGCCGGACGCTGCTGCGCTTATGCGTGCGATTGATCGGCTGTCTCCGGATAAGATTCATTCCGGCGGCAGGCCGCATTACAGCTTCCTCCGCGCCGCGCGAGCAGGCTGGGATACCCATGAGCAATTGCTCGGTCAACAGATATCCGTATCGCAAGCCGAATACGAACTGTTCGTTGCTGAGGAATCACGTTCTTGCTTCGTCAGTGAAATTGAGCTGCATTATGATTGTCCGCTGACACAGCAAGGAATCGTATTGGTCGATACACCTGGCGCAGACTCTGTGAATGCGCGTCATACTGGAGTTGCATTCAATTATATTAAGAACGCTGACGCTGTCTTGTTCGTCACGTATTATAATCATGCCTTCTCACAGGCGGACCGGCAGTTTCTTATGCAGCTCGGACGCGTGAAGGATCAGTTCGAGCTTGATAAAATGTTCTTCTTGGTTAATGCAGCCGACCTGGCGGCAGATGAGGAAGAGCTGACCGGAGTTCTTAAGCATGTGGAACAGAATTTACTCCAGCATGGGATTAGATCACCGCGACTGTTTCCCGTTTCCAGCTTACAGGCGCTTGATGCGAAGCAAGAGGGAAATGGTGAGCTGCTTGAACAATCTGGAGTAGCTGTATTCGAACAATCCTTCCTTAACTTTGTTCAACATGACTTAGGCAAGCTAGCTGTTGATTCCGCTGAGCAAGAAATAGAACGTGCGGCAGCAACGGTAGCAGGCTGGTTGAACAGTGCCGCCGGAGATGCCGCTTCAAGACAGGCGGAGCGTGAGCAATTAAGCCGTCTTCAAGAAGAAGGCCAGCTGTTAGTCGAGGGTCTTAGTCATAGCGAGTCTCCCGCTCAGCTTACTCAAGAGCTTAATGAGCTGCTCTATTATGTCGTTCAGCGCAATCAATTGCGATTTGGCGAGTTCTACAACTATGCATTCAACCCATCTACGCTTCAAGATGACGGACGTGATTTGCGGAAAATGCTGTGGACGTCTTGGCTTGAGCTGCAAAGACTTGTTCAAATGGAGCTATCGCAAGAGCTGCAAGCCACTACACTCCGCATGGAGCGTATGTTGAACAGCTTGCTGAACAAGCAATATAACGTATGCGCAGATCAGCTTGAGTCACTTATAAGCGGTTATACAGGGGTTCCGTTCGTTGCTGTTGAACTGTCGACTCCAGAGTCCGTATCGGAGTGGCAATCAGCAGAGGTAGATGATAAATGGCTGTGGAGCCGTTTTAAATCGCCACGCCAATTTTTCGAAGGTGAAGGCAAGGCGTCACTCCGCAGAGAGCTGGAGATGATTATTGCGCCTTCTCTTCAGAAGTGGATGAATGGACATAAAGAGAAATGGTCAGTACTTTATTCGGAATTGTGGAAACAATCCTCGAATTCAGTTGCGGCTGCTTTGCGTACAGATCTATCCAGTTATGTTCAAGGTAAGCAAAACTCATTAGCTGATGATGCAGATATCGGTCAGCTTACCCTTCTTCATCAAGGTATCATTGATCTCCAATCGTCAACGATTGCATGACATTCAATCGCATAAACAGCTCAATGCTCCTAACGGTTCTCAAACGCCGTTAGGAGCATTTTTTTATTGTTATGTGTTTTTATGCAAAAACGGAGTAATACGCACATGTTTAGGATGATTTTGGACGATTTAAGAGCATACACCCTTAATACTTTTGAATTTGACATAAACGGCTGTATAAACCAATTATACGGATTTTTCTACTGTTTGCTCCTCTGTTACTATGCTGATAATATTCACTCATACTTACAAATATTGAACGGGGAGATGGATTTTACTTGGACGTCTTTAGGCAATTAAAACGGTTTTATTGGGTTGAACGTAAGTATCTTCTGACATCCATCGGATGCCTAATGATTGCGACAGCTCTGGGTCTTGTTTATCCCAACTTGCTGCGCATTCTGATTGACGATGTCATTTTGAATGAACAATTTGACAAAGTGCCTATGTTAGCTTTGACAGTTGTAGGTGTCGTCACATTGAAGGGAAGCATGCAATTTTTACACGGATTTTTCGGGGGAAGACTTGGCAACCGGGTCGCATCGCGACTTCGCAATGCTTGTTATGACAAATTACAAACGCTTTCTTTCCAATATTATGATAAAGCGAAGACAGGCGATCTCATGTCGCGGCTAACCGCTGACCTTGAAGCCATTCGTAACTTCATAGGTTTTGGATTCGCTCAACTATTCAATGTATTGCTGATGATTGTGTTCGGCGGAGCGATGATGATGTCGATCCATTGGCAGCTTACACTTATCACACTTGTGACCATTCCGTTCCTTGCTTTCACTGCGGTTCGATTCGAAGGTAAAATTCATCCCGCATTTCGTGAAATGCGCAAAGCGATGAGTAATTTAACGACTGCGGTGCAAGAGAATATTACAGGTGTTCGTACGGTTAAATCATTTGCAAGAGAACCGCATGAGGTTAGCAAATTCTCTATTCGCAACGAAGAATATCAGAATAACCAAGTCGGTGCAGCTACAATCTGGTCGAAATTCTTTCCTTTCATGGAGCTGTTCGCTAATCTAAGTGTCGTTATTTTACTTGTAGCAGGTGGGGCATTAGTTATAAGAGATGAGCTTCAATTAGGTGAGCTAGTCGCCTTCTTCAGCCTAATTTGGTATATTATCGGTCCTATGTGGGGCATTGGCTTCCATATTAATAACTATACGCAATCGAAGGCTTCTGGTGAACGGGTACTAGGACTATTGAATGAGCATGTTCATGTGAAAAATATCGAGCAAGCGATCGTCCTGGATGATAAATCAGTGAAAGGACATATTCGTTTCGAGAATGTCACATTCAATTATCCTGACAAAGCTCCAGCGTTAACCGATGTAACAATAGATGCGCCTAAAGGCTCAGTCATTGGTCTGCTGGGAGCGACAGGCTCAGGTAAATCAACGGTCATTCAATTGCTAATGCGAGCTTATAACGTGAAAAAGGGTCGAATTACACTGGATGGCATCGATATTCGCAACTTAGATGTTGAGAGTCTTCGCAGTCAGATTGCACCAGTATTTCAAGAGACCTTCCTATTCTCAGCATCGATTCGAGCTAATATTGCTTACGGTGTGAAAGAAGTGACGAATGAAGCGATTGAATACGCTGCGAAGTTAGCTAAAGCGCATGATTTCATTATGGAGCTGCCTCTTGGCTACGATACGATCGTTGGTGAACGGGGCATGGGCTTGTCGGGCGGTCAGAAGCAACGGATTGCTATCGCACGCGCATTAATCAAGAATCCAAAAATTCTTATTCTGGATGATGCGACAAGTGCAGTCGATATGGAAACTGAGCATGAGATTCAAGCCGGCTTCAAAGAGCTGATGGCTGGTCGTACGACCTTCATTATTGCACACCGAATTTCGTCTTTGCGCCATGCAGATGAGATCGTTGTTCTGGATGAGGGGCGAATCGTACAACGCGGTACTCATCAAGAGCTGCTGATGCAGGATGGTCCTTACCGACAAACCTATAATATCCAATATGCCGATCACCCGCTTGATGATACAGAGCTCGCAGCTAATGAGCAGAAAAGGAGTATCGTCCAATGAGCAGCCAGAACAAGAATGTAAATGATAAACGAGCACGGTTCATTTATCAAGATGATGAAGCGATTGAAAAGCCGTTTAACTGGTCTCAAATTCGCCGATTGTTCGTCTATATGAGTCCGTATAAGAAACAGCTTATACCTGTCATTATTATGATGATTCTAGGTACATTAACTCGATTAGCCATACCGGCGCTCGTCATTCTGGCGATTGATGAGGCAATTAAACCGGCAGTTGGTGAACCAAGTCTTACTAAGCTCTATTGGATAGCAGCTATCATGCTCGCCTTATTCGTTATTCAATGGGCAGCGAATACGTATCGGATCAAATACACGAATATTATTGGTCAAAAGGTTATCTATGATCTCCGTCATCATTTGTTCCAGCATATTCAGAAATTGTCGTTCCGGTTCTATGACAAGCGTCCTGCAGGCTCGGTGCTCGTTCGAGTTACGAATGATGTGAATGCACTGCAGGATCTGTTCACGAACGGTGTAGTCAACTTGCTTATGGACTGCGTGCAGCTCGTAGGGATTGTCGTTATATTGCTCGTGTGGAATTTCAAGCTTGGCTTAGCGGTTATGCTCACTGTTCCACTTATGTTCCTCGTGTCTACCGCACTGCGCAAACGAATTCGCTTCGCATGGCAGACCGTTCGGATGAAGCAGTCGCGCATCAACTCTCATTTGAATGAGAGTATTCAAGGGATGAAGGTTACACAGTCGTACGTACAAGAGAAAGATAATTTACAATTTTTCGAGGGTATGAATGAAGATAATTTGAAATCTTGGAACAAAGCATCAGCGCTGAACCAAGCATTCGGACCTGTTATCGAAATTACATCGGCTGTTGGTACATTCATTTTATTCTGGTACGGTGCACATTTGATTCAATCGGATTTGCTTACAGTCGGGGTGTTCGTCGGTTTCGCCAATTACATCGGCAATTTCTGGGATCCTATTAACCGGCTTGGTCAAATGTACTCACAGCTATTGATCGCTATGGCATCCTCGGAGCGAATATTTGAATTCATTGATGAAGAGCCGACGGTGGGTGAGTTGAAGGCAGCTAATCCTTTGCCGAATATTCGCGGCGACGTCAAATTCGACAACATTGTATTCGAATACGAGAAGGGCAGGCCAGCGCTGAAAGGCATCAGTCTCGATGTGAAGGCAGGCCAATCCATTGCACTCGTTGGTCATACAGGTTCAGGCAAGAGTACGATTATCAACTTGCTCTGTCGCTTCTATGATCCGGTGGAAGGTCGCGTCCTAATTGACGGCAAAGACATACGGGATGTGACGATCGACAGCTTGCGCTCACAGGTTGGCATTGTACTTCAGGATACATTCATATTCGCTGGAACGATTCGCGACAATATCCGCTATGGTCGCTTGAACGCGACGGATATGGAAATTGTCGAGGCAGCGAAGGCTGTAAATGCTCATGACTTTATAATGAGTCTGCCAGATGGTTATGACACGGAAGTAGAGGAGCGCGGCAACATTCTGTCGATGGGTCAACGTCAATTGCTTTCCTTCGCACGTGCTTTGCTCGCTAATCCGCGTGTGCTTATTCTTGATGAGGCGACGGCAAGTATTGATACAGAGACCGAACTGAGAATTCAAGAGGCGCTGAAGATACTCCTTGCAGGCCGCACATCGTTCATGATCGCTCATCGTCTATCTACCATTCGTCATGCGGATGAAATAGTTGTACTTGATCACGGTGTGATTGTTGAACAGGGGAATCATGAAGCACTTATTGCCAAAGGCGGCGTGTATAACGGATTAATTGAAGCACAATATCGCTTCTTGTCCGCCTAACTATTGATTTTTAATCTAATAACCTCCACAATATAAGAAAAAATAGACCGGACTTTCGAAGAATCGTAATCACGATTTTCTCGAAGGTCCGTCTTCATTAAGCTGATGTATAGGTTGTTGGAAACCAAGCTATTGTTGTGAAATTTGGAGGAGGTTCTTGAATTTTATGTATGGTTCACCGTTGTCTTCGCAAGCTCGTAAAATGTTATTGCTCGGATCAGGAGAGCTAGGTAAAGAGGTTATTATCGAGGCGCAGCGTCTCGGCGTTGAGACCATTGCAGTTGATCGTTATGCGAATGCTCCTGCCATGCAGGTTGCTCACCGCTTTTATGTAACAGATATGCTTGACGGAGCGTCTATTAGACGCATCATTGAAGAGGAGCGACCGGATTATATCGTTCCAGAGATAGAAGCTATTGCGACAGAAACATTGCTCGAACTTGAGCGTGAAGGCTATAACGTCATTCCGACGGCGCGTGCTGCTTGGCTGACGATGGATCGTGAAGGGATTCGCAGATTGGCTGCTGAGACGCTTGGTTTGCCTACTGCACCTTACCGGTTCGCCGATTCTTTGGACGAACTGAAGCAAGCGGTCAAGGAGCTTGGTCTACCTTGTGTCATTAAACCGATTATGAGCTCATCGGGTAAAGGTCAAAGTGTTTGCCGTGCTGAATCTGACATTGAAGAGTGCTGGAACTATGCAATGGAGGGCGGACGTGCGAAGAAGCAACGGATTATAGTCGAAGGTTTCATTACCTTTGAATCAGAAATTACGTTGTTGACGGTACGTTCAGTCTCTGGTACTCGCTTCTGTCCGCCTATTGGACATGTTCAGCGAGATGGCGATTATATTGAATCTTGGCAGCCGCATGAGATGACAGCTGAGCATATTGAGCAAGCGGAAGCGATAGCTCTTCGAATGACAGATGAACTGGGTGGTTACGGTATCTACGGAGTAGAGCTGTTTATTACACAAGAAGGCGTTTTGTTCAGCGAAGTATCGCCGCGTCCGCATGATACAGGCATGGTAACGATGGCAACGCAGGATCTCTCCGAATTCGCATTACATGTTCGTGCGATTCTTGGCTTCCCGATTCCTAGTATACGGCTGCTTACACCAGGTGCATCGCATACGCTTAAGGCAGATCGTGAGCAAGGCGACTTCCGTATTAATGGTATCGAAGCTGCACTTGCATTGCCTAATACACAAGTACGTGTATTCGGAAAACCTGAGACAAAAGTGGGACGCCGTATGGCTGTCGCATTAAGCACAGCGTTGGATGTGGAGCAAGCTCGTGAGGTTGCACGTCAGGCTGCAGAGTCCTTATCGATTGAATATAAAGATTAATAAAGGGGCTGTATGAAAAGCATAAAGCCCGCAGATATGAAAATAGCAGTACAGGAGAACTATCCCTGTACTGCTATTTCTCTATTCTAGTCTATACTTGCATGGGACTCTCACCCCTGACCTCATCGCTGCCAGTGATGTGTTCTCATTACAAGAAAATCTTGATCATGAAAATTGGACGGAGTGAGTTGTGGTAGCTGCTTATCCTAGTCAGTCGAAGAATCTGGCGGACAGAGAATCCGTTATTTGTAGGAATTAGCTATATATGTTGATCTATGCGGACAGAGAATCCGTTATTTCCCCACAAGAGCCCTGAATTCACTCGATTAATCGATAATAACGGATCTCCTGTCCGCCTAAACACTCAAATGAATAAAATCGGACAAATAGCGGAACCTCAGTCCTCGTACAAATAAATAGTGTGTTCTAAAGTTGGATAATTGTGCTCTTATCTCTCCATGATGGGATGTCCGAATCATGATCGAGGGGCTTTCCCAATAGAGTAAACCCGTAGGTCATTATTATGAAATACAAAAAAGTAATCTTCAATACTACTATCAAAGTGGAGCTGAAAATTATTTTTCAACCCCATTGTGGAGGCCGAACTTTCCCAAAATGACTTTTTAGACAACCCTTTACCTACACTTTGGTTAGGTTGCTTTTCGCCAATACACGCCTGTTGTATCGATCTTGTGCATCGGATCTGTTATGTTGTGAAGCGCTCTGAAATCAAGTACTGCAGCGGAACAATAACCGATTGAATAGTCGTCAATAATGATGAAGCCTCCGGTGGATACTTTAGGGTAGAGGTTGGTTAAGCTGTCCATTGTGGAAGAATACATGTCTCCATCGAGTCTGGCGATCGCGATTTGCTGAATGGGAGCAGCAGGAAGCGTGTCTTTGAACCATCCCTTCAAGAAAGCTACTCCACTATCTAATAGATCGTATTTCTTGAAATTGTTCTTCACCTCTGGCAGTGAAACACGTAAAAAATCTTGTTCATGGAAGGTCGAAGTTTGATCTATCGGATACTGAGGATCCGGTTCAGGCAATCCTTGAAAGGAATCTGCCACATAAACCATTCTGTCCTTCACTAAATTCGCTTTTAGAAACCCGCGCATGAAGATGCAAGATCCGCCTCTCCATACTCCTGTTTCAATGAAATCTCCGGGAATATTTTCGCATAGTACAGCCTCCATTGCCAAATGAAGTTGATTCATTCTAATGCGTCCAATCATGCTGTGTGCAATTAATGGCCAGTCAAGACCTTGCTGGCGATTCTCAGTTGTAGCTTGACCGCCTTCATGCTCAAGCCATATTTCAAATAAAATTGTTTTTTTGAGCAGCTCCAAAATAGAGCTCTTTTGGTAAATCATAGGTCATTCGTAAACTTCCTTCCCTTTTGGCTGTTTAAAAGTAATATATCTGCGAAAGAATCAGGTTTCGTGTGCTGACATCCTACATTTAGCCCCAATATTTTATAAATTAGGCTTACGAATACGATTTTACGGAAAAACTTATGTTTACAGCGGCAATTTGCCTACCGCTATAAGGGATTGGAAAGGAATGAAATGAAGATGCAATCTTATCGTTTATGGGCTGTTCTTGGTTGTCTCTCATTGTTCGCAACAGCAATATTTATATTTGGCTTTGGATACGCAGTCAGGGACATGCTATTTCCAACTAACCCAACTTCAGAGCAAGTGATACCTTCTCCAAGTCCAGAATCTGCACCTATTGCAGCGGATCAAAATGAAATTCGAATTACAGCAATTGGTGATTCCTTAACCAAAGGAACAGGTGATTCCAGCGGAGAAGGATATGTTCGCCAAATGGTTGAAGGACTGAAGAAAGAATGGAAAAAGCCAATTAGGTTAATTAATAATTTAGCAGTGAATGGAATGCGGGCCGATCAACTTGCTAAGAAGCTCAAGAATGACAAAGGAATGCGATATGCTCTTCAGCAGTCCAACTTGATTCTATTAACCATTGGCGGCAATGATTTATTTCAGTTCGCAATGAACAATAGAACACCAGGCGAGCCTGGTATTAAGATGTCTGCGCTGCTTAAGGATTTGCCATTAGGGCTGGAACGGTTAGAAGTCGTGTTTGCCGAGTTGAATCGCATCAATCCAGACGCGCAATTGGTTTATGTCGGTCTCTATAATCCGTTCTATGATTTAGATGAATTGAGAGATGGCAGTCTGGAGGTTCAACAGTGGAATAAGCGAGCGTATGAGATCATCCATAAGTACCCTCAAATGCAGCTCGTCCCTACGTTTGATTTATTTGAAAAGAAGATAGGAAATTATATGTCTTCGGATCATTTTCATCCCAATCATGAGGGGTATAAAGCTATAGCAGAACGTATTATCCAATCTTTATAACGGAAGGAGCACACCCGTACATATGAATACCGTATTAGAGGTCAGACACTTGGTCAAAAAAATCAAAGGAATAACGATCATTCACGACCTGAGCCTACAAGTGAACCGTGGTGAAATCTTTGGTTTTCTCGGGCCAAACGGTTCTGGCAAAACAACGACGATTCGGATGCTTGTTGATCTTATTAAGCCGACTTCCGGTGAAATATTAATTTGCGGTCACAATGTTCAGCGGACACCGGAGCTTGCGCTGCGTCATGTCGGTTGTATTGTAGAAAATCCAGAAGCCTACCCTTATTTGACAGGTTGGGAGAACCTTGAATATTTTGCGAGAATGCAGCAGGGGATCGATAAGCATCGAATTCATGAAGTTGCGGAGATCGTAAGGCTTAATGAACGCATTCATGATAAGGTTAAAACTTACTCCCTTGGCATGCGTCAACGCCTCGGTATTGCACAGGCGTTGCTTGGCAAGCCGAATCTACTCATTCTTGATGAGCCGACTAACGGCTTGGACCCAAAAGGAATTAAAGAACTGAGAGCATTTGTCCGGATGCTGGCAGATGACGGTCTAAGCTTGTTTATCTCAAGCCATTTGCTTAGTGAAATACAACTCATGTGTGATCGCGTTGCGATTATTAATGGAGGAAGAATCATTGCTGTAGGTGTGGTTGAGGAGCTTGTAAAGCAAGCGGGCTCCTATGTGTTGTGGCAGCTGGATGATCCGGAGCTAGGCAGAGAACTGATCGCTGCGGAACCGCAGGCGGTAATAGCGGATACCGACAATCATCGGATTGACGAGGGTGTGCTTTCAGCAATGCCAGATGCCATCATTACTTCTATGCCTCATGAACTCATACCCATTCTTGTGAAAAAGCTCGTCCAGAATGGGATCGCAGTTTATGACGTGCATAAAGTGGCTCCTACCTTGGAGGAACTGTTCTTGAAGATGACGGAGGGAGAACAGGATGTATAATCTACTGCCCTTAATTCAGAATGAGACGTTGAAAATATGGAAGAAGAAGCGTTTTTTCGTTATTGTCCTTATCTTGCTGGTGCTCATTCCCATTTTTACTTATGCCGAACTAAAGGTTACACAGAACAATGCGGAGAAATTTAAGGATTGGCATAATCAAGTGCTGCAGCAAATGACAGATATGCAAAATACATTGTCCAGTGATCGAATTCCAGAAGAGTGGAAACGATCTAGACGGGTGATGATTCAGCAGCTTCAATATTATTTGGACCATGATGTTAACCCAGCAGCGCCAAACGCCGTTAATTTCACCCGTGAGTTTATGGATAACTCGGTTAATTTATTTATTCCGCTGCTCGTGTTGGCGCTAGGCTCTGATTTAATCTCAGGAGAACGTACTACCGGAACGATTAAGATGCTGCTGACCAAGCCGGTGAAGCGATGGAAGGTGCTGCTTAGCAAGTTGATTGCTCTAGCGTTATACGTCTCATTGACGGTTGCGGTAATGGAACTGCTCTGTTATGTTGTTTCTGGTCTATTCTTCGGATACGGGGGGTGGACGATGCCGGTATTCACTGGATTTGAGATTAATAACACGAATGTCAACAGCAATAACGTTCATGCTGTTCCGCAATGGTTATATATGTTAATGCAGGCTGGTCTAGTCTGGGGGTCAGCGATGACGATTGCGATACTGGCGATAATGGTATCCATCCTAATGAGGAGTACGGCGGCAAGTATGGTAACGATGATGGCAGCTGTCATTACGGGAACAATACTGACTAACATGTCCTCCTCCTGGCAGAGCGCGAAGTATTTGTTCGCAGTTAATCTTAAACTAACTGGTTATTTAGATGGAACGCCCCCGCCAATAGAAGGAATGTCGTTCTTGTTTTCCCTTGTGGTACTTGCGATTTGGGCGATTGTCTCGCTTATCATTTCCTTTGGTGTCTTTACTAAACAGGACATCTTGAATTAAAATAGCTTGAAGAAGACGTGGAAACGTGACTTACAGATTAGGAGGGTCCCATGACAGAGCCAAACGATATTGTTGCGAATACAACGGCCATTGACAGAAACTATGAGGCCGATGATATACAAGTACTAGAAGGTTTGACAGCTGTACGGAAACGCCCGGGTATGTATATCGGCACCACGAGCACGTCGGGCTTGCATCATCTTGTATGGGAAATAGTCGATAATGCGGTGGACGAGCATTTAGCAAAGTTTTGTTCGGCGATTGAAGTTATCTTGCATAAGAACGGTTCAGTAACCGTTCATGATAACGGCAGGGGGATTCCAACCGGCATGCATAAGACGGGAATTCCAACACCGCAGGTTGTGTTTACAATTCTGCATGCGGGCGGGAAGTTCGGAGGCGCAGGTTACAAAAAGTCGGGCGGATTGCACGGCGTAGGCGCATCTGTAACGAATGCTCTATCGGAATGGCTCGAGGTTGAAATATTCCGTGACGGTAAAATACATAAACAGCGTTTCGAATACTGGATAGATGAGAAGGGCAAGGAGCATGTCGGAGAGCCTGTAACAGGTCTAGAGATAACGGGTACGACTAACCGGACAGGCACGAAGGTTACTTTTAAACCGGATGCTCGTGTATTCCAGAACGGGATTTCGATCAATTACGATACTTTATCAGAGAGGCTTCAGGAGATTGCTTTCTTGAACTCTGGTTTTAAAGTAACGATTAAGGATGATCGAAATGGCAAACAGGATATTTTTCATTATGAAGGCGGCGCACGGCAGTTCGTCGAATTTTTGAATGAAGATAAGACGGTTTTGCATGAGGCTGTTCATTTTAGCGGCGAACGTGATGATATCGAGGTTGAAGTGGCGCTACAGTATAATGATGGTTATACGGAGACAATAGCTTCATTCGTTAACTCAATCCCAACGCGTGGCGGCGGTACACATGAGACAGGCTTCAAGACAGCTTATACTCGTGTGATGAATGATTATGCCCGCAAAGCAGCCATTCTCAAGGAGAAAGACAAGAATCTTGAGGGTAATGATCTGCGTGAAGGCATGATGGCTGTCATTAATATTAAGATGTCTGAAGTAGAATTTGTCGGTCAGACGAAGGATCAGCTTGGAAGTGCATCGGCGCGCAGCATAGTCGATGCTGTTGTGACTGACAAAATGCAAGTGTTTCTGGAGGAAAATCCTCAAATTGCCCAAATGCTGTTAAAGAAATCTGTACAAGCTTCGAAAGCTCGTGAAGCAGCACGGAAAGCACGTGAGGAAATTCGCAGCGGCAAGAAGAGAAGCGAGAGCTCCAATCTGAACGGCAAGCTAACACCAGCGCAATCGAAAGATTTTACGCGTAATGAGCTGTTTATTGTTGAGGGCGATTCTGCCGGCGGTTCAGCTAAGCAAGGGCGGGATTCGAAGTTTCAGGCCATTCTGCCGATTAAAGGTAAGCCGATGAACCCTGAGAAGTCTAAGCTTCATGATATTATGAAAAATGACGAGTATAAATCGATAACTTCTGCTATTGGTGCTGGTATCGGTCCAGAGTTCGAGGTCGATGAGTGCAATTACAACAAAATTATTATAATGACCGATGCGGATACGGATGGCGCCCATATTCAGGTGCTGTTGCTTACGTTCTTCTATCGGTATATGAAACCGTTGATCGATGCTGGAAAAGTATATATAGCTCAGCCGCCTTTGTACAAAATTTCGAAGAAATCCGGCAAGCTGGAAACGAAACGTTATGCTTGGACGGATGAGCAGCTGCAGAATTATTTGAAGGAATTTGGTAAAGGCTTTGAACTTCAGCGCTACAAAGGACTCGGAGAAATGAATCCCGATCAATTATGGGAAACAACGATGGATCCAGAATCACGTACGCTGCTGCAAGTTCAGATTGAAGATACAGCCAAAGCGGAGCGCCGTGTGTCCGCACTGATGGGCGATAAGGTAGAGCCGCGCAAACGCTGGATTATGGACAATGTTGATTTTATGGAATATGAGCTTCATGAGGAATAGGAGGTAAAGACATGGGGATTCTGGAACAATTCTTACCTGCGTTTCTGGAAGAGGTTGTAGGCGACCGCTTCGGACGCTATTCAAAATATATTATTCAAGATAGAGCAATTCCTGATGTTCGTGACGGCTTGAAACCTGTTCAACGCCGTATTTTGTACGCCATGTATGATTCTAACAATACCCCGGACAAACCGTATCGGAAGTCAGCTAAAACCGTCGGCGATGTTATGGGCAACTATCATCCGCATGGTGATTCATCGATTTACGAAGGTATGGTTAGAATGGCTCAGCCTTGGAAAATGGGTCATGTCCTTGTAGATGGTCATGGCAACTGGGGCTCGATGGATGATGATCCGGCTGCGGCAATGCGTTATACGGAAGCAAGATTATCGCCAATTGCAATCGAATTGTTGCGTGATATTGATAAAAGAACGGTAATGTTCAAGGATAACTTCGATAATACGACAAAAGAACCAGTTGTGTTGCCGTCAAGATACCCTAACCTGCTTGTAAACGGGGTCAGCGGCATCTCTGCTGGCTTTGCCACGGAAATACCACCACATAACTTACGCGAGGTGATAGACGCTTGTATCGCCTATATGGAGCGTCCTGAGCTGTCTTTGGAAGATATCATGAAGATCGTTAAGGGTCCTGATTTCCCTACAGGCGGACTTATTATGGGTGAAGATGGTATTCGTGAAGCTTATGCATCAGGCAAAGGTCGTATCTATTTGCGCTCCAAAGTAGAAATTGAGGATATGCGCGGCGGTCGCAAGCAAATTACCATTACCGAAATTCCTTATCAGGTTGTTAAATCGCGGCTCGTAACAGCGATGGAGAACATCCGATTAGAGAAAAAGGTAGAAGGCATCGCTGAAGTGCGTGACGAAAGCGGACGCAATGGCTTGCGAATTGTCGTTGAGTTGAAGAAGGAAGCGGATGCCAACGGGATTCTAGCGTATTTGTTGAAGAAAACCGACCTTCAAGTGGCTTATAACTTTAACATGGTAGCCATTGTGAATAAAACGCCGCAGCAGCTAGGAATTAAGCAAATTTTAAGCGCCTATATCGATCATCAGAAGGAAGTTATTACTCACCGTACGAAGTATGAGCTGGAGAAGGCTGAAGATCGCGCACATGTTGTGGAAGGCCTTGTTAAAGCACTTAATATACTGGATGAAGTTATCGCAACGATTAAAGGCTCGAAGAACCGCGCTGATGCTCAAAATAATTTGGTTGAAAAGTATGGCTTTAGTGAACGGCAAGCTGATGCTATTCTTACTTTGCAATTGTATCGTTTGACGAATCTTGAGATTACTTCTCTTGAAAAAGAACATAAAGAAATGATGAAGCGAGTCGCCTATTTACGGTCGATTCTGGCAAGCGATAAGAAGCTTATGGGTGTCATTAAGGATGAACTTATTGAAATAAGAGATAAATATGGCATTGACCGCCGTTCTGAGATTCGCGGAGAGGTGGAGGAGCTGAAGGTTAACCTTGAGGTTATGGTGACACCGGAGGATGTACTCGTTACACTCAGTCAGGATGGATATATTAAACGGACAAACATGTTGTCATTTACTCGCTCTGGCGGGGATCTGCTTACTTCAGGTATCAAGGAAGGCGATATCATCCGAGACCATTATGAAGTGAATACGATTGATAATTTGCTGTTGTTTACACGTAAGGGTCAATATTATATGCTGCCTGTACACCAAATTCCGGAGTTTAAATGGAAAGATACTGGAACTGCCATTGTTAATATTGTACCGATTCCGAAAGATGACTCCATTATCAACATTATTCCGATTAAAGATTTCAACATACCAGGAGCTTCGCTCGTGTTTGTAACCAAACGTGGTCAAGTGAAGCGTTCGGAATTGAAGGATTATGCGACCACTCGTTCAACCGCAATTACAGCTAGTAAGCTGGCCGAAGGTGACGATATTATCCGTGTCGGTTTGAGTGATGGAACGAAGCATCTCTTGCTCGTAAGTAAGCAAGGAATGAGCATAAGGTTCGCTGAGAGCGACGTGAATTCAATGGGACGAGTTGCCGCAGGCGTTCGCGGCATTCAATTGAAAGACGATGATGAATTAGTTGCTGCTGAGTGGGTAGCGGATGATGAAGGCGAAGTACTTGTCGTTACCGACATCGGTTATGCCAAACGAACTCTGTTGCTGGATTATCCGGTCCAAGGCAGGGGCGGTAAAGGTGTGCAGACGTTCGAGTTCAAAGAAGGCAAGCGAGTGAAGCCGAACGGAGCAGCTTTAGTATCTGCGTTATATTGCAAGGAAGCATTGGATCTGGTAGCTCTAACCGCTTCAGGAGCACACATAATAGCTTCTTCTGAAAAAGCGCCGATCGAAGATCGGAAATCAATGGGTAAACTAATCATCCCAGTTGACAAGAATGATGTTATAACGAATATTATTATACGTTCGGCCAATCCAATCAATCATAAGGGCGATTAGGCGGATCGAATCGTTCGATTAGTCTAATCATTGCATCAAGCATGACCCACAATGGAACCAGCTCATCAGGGCGGTCCAGCCATTGTGGGTCTTTTATTATGCCATAAGCTTTAATTTTCCGAATGATTTCAGCTTTGTTGCTGTCCATGTGGGTCACTCCTTAATGTCCGGCTTTTCTGAAGCTTTTGATGAGGGTAAATTAAGGCGTGGCATTTTTTTGTTTGATGCCACGGAATTAAATTGAAGTGCAGAGCAGTGCAGTTCGAATAGACTGCCGCTGCGCTTGCGGGTCATTCTTCCGATCGCTGTTGTCCCCGAATTTCTTCATTTCCAAACCGCTTTAGCGGTTGAAATTCGGGGACAAAGGCGAACGCTGCCGCTTCTCCAGAACGATCCCGCATGCTCCGCTCCCGCTATTCACACTGAACCCCATTTAGGGGCATGTGGGCTGCTATCGCGCGCCCACTTACCCTAATGATGCAGCTCGCTTCAAGTATGCCAACTTTAACTCGCTGGTAGATCAAAGAGCGAGGATCTGTGTTGCCCCGTCGCCAGCTCCTACTCCACAGATCGAAGGAGTGAGAGAGGCTGCTAGCAAGGAGCTAGCTATAAGCAGAGACCAGAGACCAGAGAGCAGAGAGCAGAGAGCAGAGAGCAGAGAGCAGAGAGCAGAGAGCAGAGAGCAGAGAGCAGAGAGCAGAGAACAGAGAACAGAGAACAGAGAACAGAGAACAGAGAACAGAGAACAGAGAACAGAGAACAGAGAACAGAGAACAGAGAACAGAGAACAG
>JBHGUX010000095.1:0-131230 GCA_048976605.1 Pristimantibacillus sp.
CCCGGCGGCCCCGCCAGCGGGATGGCGCAGCGGCGTGGCCAGCTGCGCCGCAAGGCAGATCATCGCCGGCAGCTAGCCGCCGCCCCGCGACACCTCCCAGCTCGGCGCGCGTGTCCGTGCTTCTGCTGCCGAGCTCAATCGGTACGCCGAAGCCACCGGCTACCGCTACATAGGTGCGGCAGCCATTCGCCGCACGGCCGAACCGAAGAACCGCGCCTCTCTGCACAAATAGCGGTCGCCACATTGGCAGTTCTTCCCCATTTGCTGTCGGCTGCATGTAGGCGCCGCAGATCGCAATCAACAGATCTTTTTCCACGACTAGTTCAGGTCCAGCCATCGTCAACTCCAACGCTGCTATTCCCTCTTCGTTTCCCACGAGCAAGTTAGCCACCCTAAGTGCATAACTGTCCATCGCTCCACTTGTCGTTATGCCAGAGGAACGAAAACCACTCCGACCCAAATCCTGCACAGTTGTAAGCAAACCAGGCTTCCTCACCCGCATTCCACAACTATCTATAGTAATCTTTATCTTTTGTTCATTACTTTCTAATTGTTCTAACTGCTCATTTTTTATAAAATACTCGGTTTGCACGTTATCCTCACTTTGAACAATTCGCTCAGCTTGTACGCTGTGCTTGCTTAGTTCACTTCGCTCGATTTGCCCGCTATGCCCACTTTGATCGTTTCGCTCGATTTGCCCTCTATTCTCACTTTGATCGCTTCGATCGAGTTGCCCTCTATCCTCACTTTGATCAATTCGCTCGATTTGCTCGCTATGCTCTCCTTGATCATCCCGCTCGTCTTGCCCTCTATTGTCTATTTGATCGCTTTGATTGCACTGACCACTTTGATTGCTTTGTTCACTTTGTTCACTTTGTTCACTTCGATTGCTTTGATCATTTCGCTCACTCCGCACGCCACGTTCACTTTTATCACTTTCCCCAGCCTCTCTATAAACCGGTACGAATCGGAGTTGGTCTCCTGCTCGCAGGAGCACTGGTTGTTCTCTTTCTTTGTCAAACAGCTTTACCGCTGTCTTCCCGATTAGTTGCCAGCCGCCCGGTGTCGCCAAAGGGTATATCCCTGTTTGCTTGCCAGCAATACCAACAGCACCCGCAGGCACCAAAGCTCGTGGAACTGCTAGACGAGGCTGCTCCAACTGCTGCGGCAATCCGCTCAAATAAGGAAAGCCAGGCATAAACCCGATCATCGCGACTGTATATTCCGCTTCTGCGTGTAACTGAACGAACCGTTCTGGTGTCAAACCAGATCTTGAAGCCGCTTCATCCAAATCTGGACCATCTTGTCCACCATAGAACACCGGTATCTCAACCTTCCGCAACGGCTTTTCGAGCCATAAGCAGTCAAAATTCTCAATCATACTACGAAGTTTCTCAACAACAAACGTATATGGAGTGGCTTCCTTACTCAAACATAAACCTTTTTCTAGATACTTTATTACTACCTCTGGATTTACTTCTGCACTCTTACTTGTAGAAACACTTAAACTGCTTTCATTGACATCTACACTTGAACTAGTGTTAGGACATTCATTTGCATTTGCATTTGCATTTGAACTTGTACTTGTACTTGCACTTGTACTTGTACTTGCACTTGTACTTGCACTTGTACTTGCACTTGTACTTGTACTTGCACTTGTACTTGCACTTGTACTTGTACTCACACCTGCACTTACATTCGCTTTCGCACTTACAGTACTTGAACAAGTACTTTCACTTACATCTGTACTAGCCCCTATATTTTCACTTCCATTCACTCTCGCACTTACACTAGTTCTTTCACTCACAACAACTCTCGTACAACCCATCCCCGCCGGCATTAACCGACGTATTAGAATAGGGTCGTACACAATAGTTACCGTCTCATACGCCGGCACGATATCGAGAATCCATGATTCACTCCGCTCATTTAAAGCTTCAGCAAGTGCCGCCAATACCCTCCAGTCGTTCATTCCTGTGGATTCTTTCTGTCTTATAACAATTGCCCGATCACCAAGCGGCATGAATTCAATAATCATCCTGGACCCCCATCCGCCATTTATATCTAGTTTAAAAGATAATGCACGCCTATGCCATCCTTTCCGAGTAAACATAAAAAACCGGCTACACCATTTCGAATGGCGACGCCGGCTCCCTATCTCTATTTATGGTTGAACATAACGATTGATGACTTCAACGAGCAAATCATTCAACAGCTTCACTTCATATTCCCCTGCTGCGGGCTCCAAATGATCTCCACCGATTCCGCTGTCATCTGTCAGGAACAAGTACGTTCCTCCCGTTGCAACGGCCATAAATCGCGTCAAATATTCGGTCTCCACATCAGTTCCACTTGAAGTGACAGGAATAATACGTATTCCCTGTTGGGCAGCTTCAGCGATGAGATCATGAATCTCATCAATCGTCTGCGCTTCATCATGCGGAGGAGCATCCAATACTAGAAACAGCAGTCTAGTCCGCGCCTCCTCACTCCAATCATGCTCCCGGATCGCATCCCGCAAAGCCTGATCTACCGCTTCAGGATAATCACCGCCGCCTGACGCTTTCTGCTTCACAATTTGACCTACTGCCTTGTCGATATCTCGAGTAAAGGGATATGGCTTTACAACATAATCATCATGCTTATCTCGATAAAAGTTAGTGCTCACACGAATATCAAGCTGATTGGCATGCTGTTTACCCACTCTAGTAATAACATCCTTCAGCTCAGCACCCAAATAATTGAGCTCATCCTCCATAGATCCCGTCGTATCAACGACGAACATAACATCAACTCGATCTGATGGTTTGATCTCTTTGTCCAGCGTTAGCTTTAACACGTCTTGTTCTGGAATTTTAATCGAATCAAATGTTGTCTCTTGCTGATCTGCCCTTACTTCTACCTTGTAATTACTTTGCCTTTCGCTGCCTCTATCCTCGAATAAATTGGTGAATAGATAAGCACGACCGTCTGTATCAGTACGGGCTTCCCAGATCACTTCCTGTTCATTGCTTAATAATACTCGTGCATCTGCTACCGCTCTCCCGTTAGCCGTAACCGATACTTCAAGCCGATCAAAGTTCGAGAAATTCCAATGACGCAAGTTCGAATCACCTTCTCGGCTATTCAACAAATTACCGAATCGCTCCCATGCAGCCAAATCATCCCATTCACCTGCTGTCAATTGGCCAGCCTGTTGAACAGCATCCTTAGAACCATACCTTCTACCGCCATCCGATTCTTTTTCTCTCTCTGGCGCTGGCTCTTCCCCAGTAGGCGCTCGATCATCACCCTGAACGGCTGCGCTTGAGTGTTCTGTGTCTCTCTCTCTCGACCCGCTGTCTGCTGACTTCTCAGAATTTTCCGACGCAGACTCAGAAGCATTAATTGCCTGATCACTACTGTTGTTAGAGCCTGAACAGCCCCCTATTACTAATAAGACTGCCAGCAGTGTGAAAACAACTGTTAATATAGACCTTTTCCCCCTGAAAAGACTTGTAATCAACATATTTTTCAACCCCCACTATCTTTTTCCATTATGACGTAAAGTGCTTGTCAATTGTTGCATTAAGCTCCATTGAACATTACAATCGAATTCAGGCAACGTAAGTATTGTCCATCAGACCTTGTACGTTCGCCAAGCATGGAGGGTTGGAATAATGGAAACCATTGAATTAGCAAGTATTGAAATGACTTATCAGCAGCAAACGAAAATATTATCTTTTACAAACGCAGAGCTTAACATTCTATCAGACTTTGGTTCACGATTATGGTACGTTGACGTTGATGGCGTTGAAGATATAGCGTTGCTGCGCTGGTTCGGTCAAAGCGAAGATATTGAAGTGAAGCTGATACTACGTGATCACAGTGGACGATCTTACTCCGGAATCGCTTATTTCCACCCGAACGAGCCTCACCAAGCTGCAGCTATCCGAGGCGAAGGAGAGCTTCATCAGCTGTAAACTAGACTTGAAAATGATGGAAGGACTGAACTATACATGAATATTTCGTACAGACTTATTGATAATCCCGAGGATCTGAAAGCCGCCTATGCGATTAGAACACAAGTATTCGTCGAGGAGCAAGGCGTACCGGCTGAGAATGAATACGATGAATTCGAGGAAATTGCCAAACATGTCCTCGTCTTATATGATAATCAGCCTGCAGCAACTGGCAGACTAAGAAATGTTAACGGAATCGCCAAGCTAGAAAGAATTTGCGTCTTGGCCTCTCATCGCAGCTATGGATTGGGCAAAGCAGTCGTCGGGGCACTAGAAGCAGTTGCGCGGGATGAAGGTCTAACGAATGCGAAGCTGAATGCTCAAACACAAGCAGAACAGTTTTATGAAAAGCTAGGCTATCGTACGCAGTCTGATATTTTTCTAGAAGAGGATATTCCTCATGTAACAATGACCAAATCAATCATCTAGCCAAGCAAGCTGTACAAATAAGACCAACCCAATGGTTGGTCTTGACATAAGAAGGGGCTGCCCAAAGGTGTTAACACCTAGGACAGCCCTTCTTATTGTCATATTATGATTTGCTATGAGCAATTTCAGGTGTCGTCAACTGGTCGTAAAATTCAACGGCTTTATCTTTATCAGCAGAACTGCGTAAGGCCATAGCCGAACGAGGATGCTCGTCAAGAATACCTGTGATCATATAAGGAATAATGTAGCCCCACTCTTCCTTCTCACGTAGAGGAATCATGTATTTCTCGATCATATCGAGAACGGGACGAACATTATATTTGGGATTATGCAAGTCAGCTACCAGAAGCTCGGTATTGCAGTTGCCTGCTGCACGACCCATTCCATAGACAGAAGCGTCAAGAAGTTCAACGCCTTTCTCTGCAGCAATGAGAGTATTGGCAAATGCAAGTTGCATATTGTTATGCGTATGAACGCCAAGACGTTTATTTGGCAAATGACGTTGGAATTTCTCTACTAGGAAATTGAAATCATTTGGCTTCAGGCTGCCATAGGAATCAACGATATATACAACATCAACAACGCTATTATTGATGAGTTCGAAAGCATCAAGCAGTTGGTTCTCCATTACGTTGGAAAGCGCCATAATGTTAAGTGTCGTCTCATAACCACGCTCATGGAATACATTAACCAGTTCAAGCGCCTTGTCCACATCTTGTATGTAGCAAGCAACACGAATCAGGTCCAACAGACTCTCACTGCGCGGCAAAATGTCATTCTCATCTACCCGACCGATATCAACAAGGGCGGACAATTTCGTTTGACCTTTGTTCGGAATAACTTGTTTCAAAAATGCATCGTCTAGAAAACGCCAAGGACCTGCGGATTCCGCTCCCTTAAGCAATTTAGGAGAGTTTTTGTAGCCGATTTCCATATAATCAACGCCGGCTTCATCCAAGCTTTTGTACAAATGCTGAACAAACTCGACACTGAAATCCCAGTTGTTTACCAGACCGCCATCGCGGATCGTGCAATCTACAATTTTACAATGGTTCGTTTTTGAAATCATTCGCTTACTCCTTCTAATCCTTATTCTCAGATCTTTTTACCACTCATCATACTTGAAATAGCGGCAGAACGCAAAATAAATTTGTCGATTTCTGCCCTAATTTCCCTTCTTTATGACGGTATCAGCATGGATTCTGCTTCGGAAAGGAAGCTATCATGGAATTGTCTCACCACGGCAATATCCGATTGTTGACCATTTATTTTAGTGAAAACTTGCCCCTTCGTCTCAGCGAGCACGTCTAAGAATCGCTGTGCCATCTTAGCAGTTACCGTGTCCGGGTGCAAACTAATTAATCTCTCATAACTTGAGCGAACCTCGCTCGACAGCTTGTAGGTTTCATAATCAAATACAGGTGTATTGTTAAGCCCAATCAAATATATCGATAAATATCGTTGTAGATACGTTTGCTTCACTTCTTCCCATTCTGGTGAATCTGGATAGCGCTTGACAAAATTTTCAGACATAACGGCCCTATTCGCTAATTCATCCCACGAGATAACGAGACCACCATCCTTAGCCGACATCTCATTAGATTCCAATGCCTTTAGAGTGATGTATTGATTCAGAGGCTCAGACAAATAATTGCTGGACATCTTCTTCTGCATCTCATAATCGACGATCGGATAAATGGATCCTTCCACTTCAACCAGCTTGTATCCGCCAGATAATTTCGTCACAACAAGCTGTTTAATTTCATCATCTTCAATAGAACCTGCATTAGCTGATGTAATCGGCCATGGCAAAGCCATCAGGCTTTCTTGAACCTTCGGTTGAAAAAAGGCATCCTGCGTGCGCTCTAGATCAGCATCGTAAAAAACATTCAGCTCTCTAATCATGATATCTGCATTTTTCTCTCCAGCCTTAGCCAGATTCTCATTGAGGAAAGAAATAATTTCGCCAGTCTCTTTTGCATGACTTACTGTTGTCCGGTACTGCTCAACTAAGCCGTCTTGATTCACATCTTCATCATTAACAGCAGAAGTTTGTGATGTGTCTGAATCAATAGTTCTCGGTTCTGCCGTTGTATTGTCTCCGCAAGCCGTTGTCAAAATGAGTACCATTATAGAAAATGCCAGAAATGCTGTTCTCCAGCCCATATTATTATGATTATCCTTATTATTCATATCCACACAACCTTCCATACTGCTATTGTATACCATATACGTCATATCCATAAGACGAATGGAACAATAAAGTGGTTTCAATATGTCGAAACGACTTCATTGTAGGAGGTATATCAACAGTTAAATTCTTATTCCCAACAAAAAACCGAAGGAAAGACCCTTGACTAGCAAGTGTCCTTCCTTCGGTTTCTGCAACTATCTCTGTTCAGAACAAGTTATTTATTAACCAGTTCTGGTTCAAAATGACCCGACTTCATTACTTTAGTCGACAAATACTTCTCATTATACACAGAAGCTTCGCCCCATAACGGCACTCTTGCATGTATATTCATGCCGGCATTACGTAAGGCCTCAACTTTGCGAGGATTGTTCGTAATAATGGATACTGGCGCAGTGCGCAGCAGTCTAAGCACGTTAATCGCATCACTATAATTTCTTGAATCGTCAGAGAAACCAAGTTCGATATTAGCTTCTACTGTATCAAGTCCTTCTTCTTGAAGCAAGTACGCCATCGCTTTGCTGAATAATCCAATGCCTCTGCCCTCGTGGTTGGCCAAATAAAATAATGCACCTGTACCATGCTCAGTTATCATTCTCATCGACTGCTTTAATTGGAACCCGCAATCGCAACGTTGGCTTCCGAATATATCTCCCGTATGACAAATACTATGCATACGGATGAGTGCTTCTTCTTCAAATTCGAAATCACCATATACGAGAACACTGGATTGCTGCATATCAGCATAATGAACGGTGTTGAGTTCATTCAGCAACTCTTCGACCGATTCTGTTGCGTTCTTGTCACGACGCAGCCAGCTATACCATTGAAACACTTTAGTCTCGCCATCCAAATCAACAGGCAGTTGGATAGGACCCACTACATAAATTCGATGGTCGACGCCTTCAATCGACTTTATTTTATTATTCAAAATTGACATCATTTTTTCTTTACTCATTCTCTGCACCTTCTTAGCTAATTAAAGTTTAAAATTGATACGAAAGATAACTTAAATTGCCCATTTCATAACGACGATGAATGACCTTCGGTGTTGAGTCCGACTTCCCGCTTCCAAGTGCTATATATAAGGGTACAAAATGTTCTGCTCTCGGTACAGCCGCTTTAGCATGAGGAGCAAGGGTGTCATATTGAAACAATGAGTTGAGATCATGAGCTTGGATCTTATCAATAAGCCAATCATCGAATTCGACCGCCCATGGTTCAGCGTCCTGCTGTCCCCATTTTACAACACGCAAGTTATGAACAGTAACTCCGCTGCCAATAACCAGTATATGCTGGTCGGCCAGATCCCGAAGCGCCTCTCCTATTCGATATTGCTCCTCTACCGAACGATAAGGATTGACCGAAACTTGAACAACAGGCACATCCGCTTTAGGAAACATATGCTTGAGCATCGTCCATGAACCATGATCTAACCCTCTTGAAGTATCGAATTCCGTCTTAATTCCTTTAGCATCTAGAAGTTGACTCACAAGTGCCGCTACTTTGGCAGAGCCTTTTGCTGGATATGTCACTTCATATAATTCATCAGGAAAACCATAAAAATCATAAATCGTATCGTATATATCGTCTTTCGAGCTTATTGTCGTTAATTCCGTTTCCCAGTGTGCTGTAAAAATAACAATAGCATTAGGCTTAAGTCCTGCACCTGTCCTGGCGAGGAATTGGGTATATTCATTATCTTCAATCGCCAGCATAGGCGATCCATGTGCTATAAATAAAGGGGACAATCTTATTTCCTCCTCGTCAACATGCTTACTATTAGTAACTAATTATATATTCATCAATTAATTACGTCAAGTTAAGAACAATCATAAAGTATGCTTGTATAAAATAGATATTAAAGCTATACTTGAAAGGAAGTTAAAACGAGGTGATTACATGGAGCAATCCAACCTTTGTCCCCGTCTGCTAAAAGGAATGGACATTATAGGAAAACGATGGACCGGCTTGATTATATACCAATTGTTAACAGGTCCCCAGCGATTCTGCGCTGTTCAAGATGCCCTTCCGATTAGTGGGAGGCTGCTGTCCGAACGTTTCAAAGATCTAGAAAACGAAGGAATTGTATCGCGAGCTGTGTATCCGGAAATTCCCGTTCGCATTGAATATTCTTTAACCGAAAAAGGTCTTGCCCTGGAGCCTGTTGTAAGAGAGATCCAACGATGGTCGCAAGATTGGATTGAACCAACCCCTGCTCAACAATAAGCGCAGTCTGTTATAGGAGCTGTTCTCACCATCTTTACTGATGGCCTGGAACAGCTCCTTTCTATTATACAGCAAACAAGAGAGGTCGCATGCAGTCTATACAGACCGCTTGGACCGCTCTTCTTCAATTCTTATCTCTCAGTCGCGAAAAGTACATCCATATGACGACCTAGCCGCAATATTCGACGTACAATGTTACCCCTATATAGAGAGTGCCATGGACTCCGTCTGGATTGTCCAATGATAAGCTGGGTCGCCTTCACTTTGTTCGCTGCGGCAAGCAAGCCTTCCGCAATCTCTTTACGATTATTTCCTTGAGAAGAATCAAATTCCCCTCCCATTCGGAGCGTTAAAGCCATCAGTGCTTCACGTTTTTTAATGGAATCCTCGTTTAAGTGACTGCCATCATATACATAGTGGACATACCAATCTGCCTTTAACCGAAAAGCGATTCGGAAGCCGCGACGGATGAGGCGCTCAGAGGAACCCGAATGAATATCGATGCCAATGAATATGACTTCTCGTCTGCGGAGCTGTCCTCGCAGTGAATGGCCTCGATCCCATGCCTCTAGCCGTTCATCGACATCATCAGCAATTTCCCGAAGAGCCAGCTCCCGAAGGGAAATTAAATTATTCGTTGTGAAGAAGGCACCCAATGCTTGTTGTATTTTATCCATTGCATAGATTTTGCCATCACGCATTCGTTGCTGCAGCATCTGAGGGGTCACGTCAATTAATTCCACCTCATCAGCAAGCCTAAGCATCGCATCAGGTACTGTCTCTCTCACCCTGACACCTGTAAGACCTTCTACTGCATCATTCAAACTCTCCAAGTGCTGAACGTTAACTGTTGTAATAACCGAAATCCCATGCTCCACAATGCGAATTACGTCCTCATATCGCTTCTTGCGGACGCTCCCAGGAACATTAGAATGCGCAAGCTCATCAACAAGGACGACATCTGGATTCCTTCGAATAATCGACTCTGTATCCATTTCCTCCAGTTGCTTCCCCTGATAATTGATGATGAGTCTAGGCAGCAATGGGAGGTCTCCGATCTGTTCAGCTGTTTCCTTCCGCCCATGCGTCTCTAGAAGTCCAATAACAACATCAGTACCTTTGCGAAGCAGCACATTGCCTTCACGCAACATCGTATAGGTTTTGCCAACTCCAGGTGACGCTCCGATATAGACTTTGAAATTCCCTCGGCGAATCTTCCTGATTTTTCGTTCCATCTCTTCCGAGCTAAGTCGTCTGAATAACTCTTGCTCCTCGATTGGTCTTTGCTTGATCGGCAGTATCCTTTCCCCTTCATGCTCCGCTCGGTCTGCCATTAGGGATAGATCTATCCCCTTCATTGTGCCAAGCATACTATCGGCAAGAGAGCCTTGCCAGAGTTGCTGCCACCAGCTTTGCTTAGAATGTCCCATTACAATCCGGGTCACGTTATGTTCAGCTGCGTACTGCACTAAGATGGAAGGAAGTTCACGACGCCCTACTAAAGGCAGCTCCTGAAATCTTCCTTCGACCTTATCGACTAATTTAGTAATAGATCGCTTAAAAGTCAGTTGATCCTTCGTGAGCGGCTTCTTCGGATTGATGAAAGCCAATACGATTAAATCTCCATTAAGCCGCTTGGCCACTTGCTGCCCTCGTCTGACATAGAGAGAACCATTCCAATGATATTGGGCAGATACAAGAATTCTCTCCGCAGCGCCTGAAGCTCCAATGAGTCCCATCTCTTCGCGATGCTTCTCCAATGAACCATTTACCCCTTCAGCTACAAGACGAAGAGATAATTCTCGCAGCACACCCAAATTGCCTAGCCCAGACATTGCCGGATGGCGAAGTGTACCGAGTACACCTTCCTCAATCCTCTTAAGCATCGTCTCCGGAGAGACATCAATTAATCTGACTTCATCAGCAATCTCCAACGTATGTGCAGGAACCGTTTCTTCTGCTTGGATGCCCGTTCGCTTCAAAGCAATATCATCTGCTCCTTCAAGCTCATACACGTTAATCGTTGTGATCACACTAATTCCATGATCCATCAAATAGGCGATATCTTCTAGTCGTGTACGGTGACGAGAGCCAAGCTGATTGCAATGGGCAAGTCCGTCCACAAGCACTACTTCGGGATTCCGCTCAATTAAAGCCTCTAGATTCAAATCCTTCTGCTCCACATCATCCTTCCACCAATGAATGCTCGGAACACGCTCCAATTGGCCTAGCTGCCGAGTAGTCTCCGGTCGTTGCATCGTGGATACCGCACATAGGACAACATCAATACCCTGTTCCTTTAATTGCGAGCCTTCTTGCAGCATATGATACGTTTTGCCCGAGCCGCTGACAGAACCGATGATGATCTTCAGCTTTCCTCTGTGCAGCTTCGATATAGAGAGCAGTATTTCCTCTGGTGTTTTCCTTTTGAAGTAAACCATCATCCGTCTCCTCTCAATCTAATGATCATAAGCAGCTCGGGCCAATACTTGTTTCTATTTATTAGTTAGTCGTTCATTTAGTTGTATATTCAGCTTCAATACATTCACACGCTCGTCGCCAAATAAACCAAGATCCCGGCCTTCAATGTTAGCTTCTAGCATCCTATTCAACTCATCTTCCGAAAGTCCAGTCAACCTGCTTATACGAGGAATCTGTACAGCAGCTGATTGAGGTGTAATATGCGGATCTAAGCCTGAGCCTGAATTGGTAATCAATGCAATAGGCAGTTCACTGATCGGTACATCAGGATTATTGAGCTTCCATTGTTCAATGGATGCTTGTGTTCTTTCAAGCAAAGCAGGGTTCGAAGGTGCAAAGTTATTAGTACCAGATGCTTCTGCTTTATATTCAATACTAGATACCCGGCCTTGGAAATATTGCTGATTGGTAAAGTTCTGACCGATTAATTCTGATCCTATAACATGTCCTTCGCTGTCTTTAACTAAGCTTCCGTTCGCTTGATGAGGGAAGAGCAGCTGTGCTGCTCCCGTACTGACAAGCGGGTAGATAATACCGCAAATAATAATAAACACTAAACTTACTCGTACGGCAATCCATATGACGGAGCCGCTTGATTGTGTTCCATTTGTTCCGTTTGCTGTTGTATCCATGGCTCAATCTCTCCTTCAGTAATTATCCGTATTAAACCCACAAATGAACGACTAGATCAATGATCTTAATTCCAATAAACGGTGCAATGATACCGCCTAAACCATAGACGAACAAGTTGCGGCTAAGCAAGCGAGCTCCACTCATAGGCTTATATGCGACACCTTTCATCGCCAGCGGGATAAGCAACGGAATAATAATCGCGTTAAATACGAGTGCCGACAATATGGCAGAATACGGTGATCCCAGCTTCATAATATTGAGCACATTCATCTCAGGAATGGCTGCCATGAACATCGCAGGTATGATAGCAAAATACTTGGCGATATCATTCGCGATACTAAAAGTCGTAAGTGCTCCTCGCGTCATTAACAGCTGTTTGCCGATAGCAACAACTTCAATGATTTTAGATGGATCTGAATCGAGATCGACCATATTCGCCGCTTCTTTGGCTGCAGTCGTGCCACTGTTCATCGCTAGACCTACGTCTGCTTGTGCTAATGCAGGTGCATCGTTCGTACCATCTCCTGTCATCGCAACCAGCTTTCCTTCCGCTTGCTCGCGACGAATAACAGCTATTTTATCTTCAGGTGTACTTTCTGCAATAAATCCGTCAACGCCAGCTTCTTTCGCTATCGTAGCCGCTGTAAGCGGATTGTCGCCTGTACACATGATCGTTTTAATACCCATTTGGCGCAGTTGTTCGAACCGCTCCTTCATGCCAGGCTTAACCGTATCTTTCAAATAGATGAGACCAAACAATTCCTTATCTACTGCAACAGCAAGCGGTGTTCCTCCGACAGAAGAAATGATATTCGATTTCTCCTCCAAATCAGCAGGAATTGTACCTCCTTGTGCCAAGACCCATTTGCGGACAGCATCAACAGCACCTTTGCGGACTTGGCGTCCATCCGCCAAATTAATACCGCTCATTCTTTTCTCGGCTTTGAATTCGATGAATTCTCCCCCATCAGCAAGAGCAGAGTCATAGCTCATTTCATTCTGCTTCACCCACTCTATAACAGAGCGCCCTTCAGGTGTCTCATCTTTAAGCGAACTAATTGCCGCCCAACTAGCCAAGTGGTCTTTTCTCATTTGTCCAACAGCAATAAGTTCACTCGCCATCCGATTACCAAATGTAATCGTACCTGTTTTATCCAGAATCATCGTATTAATATCACCGGCAGCCTCTACTGCTTTACCCGACATCGCAAGAACATTATATTGGGTAACTCGGTCCATACCAGCTACGCCAATCGCTGATAACAAGCCGCCAATCGTTGTCGGAATAAGACAAACCAGCAAGGCGATTAATACTGGGATCTCGAGCTTAATATCTACGAAGTTCGCTATTGGTGCCAATGTCACAACTACAATTAAAAATATAAGGGTTAGGCTGGTCAGCAGCGTATTCAGTGCAATTTCATTCGGCGTCTTCTGCCGCTTCGCACCTTCAACGAGCGAAATCATTCGATCGATGAAGGACTCACCGGGATCGCTTGTAATTCGCACTTTAATGGAGTCGCTCACGACTCGCGTCCCCCCGGTTACTGAGCTAAAGTCACCTCCAGCTTCCTTAATAACAGGAGCAGATTCACCTGTAATAGCAGATTCATCTACTGAGGCAAGACCTTCAATAATTTCTCCATCTCCAGGAATCATTTCTCCTTGAGACACGACTACAATGTCAGCCTTCCGAAGTTCCGAGGACGGAACGATCGTTAACGATATTCCTGTTAATTTATTCGCTTTAACCTCTTGCTTTGTCTTCTTCAAAGAGTCCGCTTGTGCTTTGCCACGACCTTCAGCGAGTGCTTCCGCGAAGTTGGCAAACAGCAACGTGAACAGCAAGATTAGAAATACGGTCAGATTGAAGCCTACACGATCCTCTGACCCAAAATAACCTGAAAATATAGTCATAAGGAGAACAATTACAGTACCGACCTCGACTACGAACATAACTGGATTCTTCATCATTGCAGCTGGATTAAGTTTAATAAAGCTATCTTTTACAGCACGCTGAACCACCTCGGCGTTCAACATGCTCGTTCTACGATTCCCATTCATATGGCTTCACCTCTTCCGTTAGCGGAGTGTTAAATGTTCGGCAATTGGACCAAGCACGATTGCCGGTAAAAAGGTTAATGCGCCAATTAATAAGACAGTACCGATTAATAGTCCTGTAAATAAGGCATTGTCTGTACGGAATGTACCAATCGTCTCTGGTACTCTTTGCTTGCTGACAAGCGAACCCGCTACACCCAGCATGGCGATTATCGAAATATATCGACCGAATAGCATGACTAGACCGGTGCTGATATTCCAGAACGAGGTGTTATCGCCAAGTCCCTCGAAGCCCGAGCCGTTATTAGCTGCCGATGACGTATACTCATATAAAACCTGACTAATGCCGTGGAAGCCCGGATTCGAAATAGCCACTGTACCTAAATCAGTCATAAGCGCTATCGCAGTTGGAGCCAATATAATGAGCGGATGTGCCAGGATAGCAATTGCAATCAGCTTCATTTCTCTCGGTTCGATTTTTCGGCCAAGAAACTCTGGTGTTCGACCAACCATCAAGCCGCATATAAAGACAGCCAGTATCGCGTACATCAGCATATTAATTAATCCGACACCTTTACCTCCGAACACAACGTTCAACATCATTTCCGCCAGCGGCACTAAACCGCCAATAGGTGTGAGCGTATCATGCATATTATTAACTGATCCTGTCGTCGCCGCTGTAGTTACAGCCGTGAACAGCGTTGATTGTGCGATACCGAATCTTACTTCCTTACCTTCCATACTTCCTTGCGAGGAATCAATACCCAGCTCATTCATTACCGGGTTGCCAATCTTCTCAGACACATATACCGTCGTAAGGAAGACGAGGAACAAGATCAACATAGCCGAGAAAATAACCCAGCCTTGTTTCTTACTGCGAGCGAATAACCCGAAAGTGTAAGGCAGTGCAGCAGGGAGAGCCCACATCGATAAAATTTCAATCACGTTCGTCAATGGATTCGGGTTCTCGAATGGATGCGCAGAATTGACTCCGAAGAAGCCACCGCCGTTCGTCCCCAAATGCTTGATTGATTCAAGTGATGCAACAGGTCCGATCGCAATTTGTTGCATAGCACCTTCAAGTGTTTTCACAGTTAATGTTGAATCTAGTGTCTGCGGTACTTGAAGGGCAACCAACACCAATGTAATGATGAAGGCAACCGGCAGGAAAATACGGGTCTGTGCTTTGACGAAATCCTCAAAGAAGTTACCAATCGTAGTTCCTTTGCTTGTAATACCGCGAATAAATACGATTGCGACCGAGAAGCCTGTTGCCGCAGAAGTAAACATCATCATCATAATGACAGCCATCTGTGCAAAATAGGTTAAGCCCGTCTCTCCAGAGTAATGCTGGAGATTCGTATTGGTCATGAAGCTAATGACTGTGTTGAAGCTAAGAGTTGCCTCCATGTTGTCGACACCGTTCGGGTTGAACGGCAAGAACTTTTGAAGGCGCAAGATCAAATAACTAATCGCAACGAGTACCATGTTCGTCACGATAAAACTAAACGCGTATTTTTTCCAACTCATTCCGCCGCGCAGCCTTAAACCAATCAATTTGTATATCAGCCGTTCAATCGGTCCGAATATTTTATCAAGCCGGTTGGCTTCATTCGAGAATACATGGTACACATAAGTACCAAGCGGTTTGACCAAAATAACAAGGATGGCCACTACAACCGCAATTTGCAAGATATCCATAAGTAACCCCTCCTAAAGTTTTTGCGGAGCAAAAACTACTTCGTAAGCATATTCTTAGTTTTTGCGCAACTGGTTTTGTGGAGCAAAAACTACTTCGTAAGCATAATCTTAGTTTTGCGAAGCAAAACTACTTCGTAAGCATGTGCTTTGTTTATCCGAAGCAAATCTACTATATTAAAATTTCTCGGGACGAATTAATGCATAAACAAGATAAATGAACAGACATACAGTCGCCACTAATACGATAATCATTGGCTGCCCCCTCCTGGCTGATCGATATCTTTGCTGCACCAAGCTAGAAAGCCTGTGAATAATCCGTAACAAACGATTAAGCAAGCAATCATATACACGTCCACCATCACATAACCTCCTATTAATCGTTGTTATAGCCCGGCATCTAGGACATTCAGCAGAAAACTGATTTCTCCCGTTTGTGAATAGATGACGTGATTAGCGCCTAGCCCCTTATAGATTGCACGAGGACTTAAAAAGGGGGTGATGACATAAATAGGCTTAAACGTCCATAACCTGCAGCATTGTACATAACGGCAGCTAAGTGCCAAGCTGCTTTCAAATATAAACACCTCACCAATAACCATCGTTGGGATACTCCAAGTAGATCGATCATTGGTGTTTATTCGAATAACATTAGGAACTCCTATATTCAACAGTTGCTTCTCTTCTTGTCTGTTGTTAGTTAGAACAACGAAAGAAAGCTCTTTATAGATCAATAACCTTATAAATGTTAGGGCTGCTTCATTCATGCCAACCACTACGATATGTTCCAATTCCACAGCATTCTCCTCCTGAAAATCATTAAATTAGGAGAAAAAGGCAACAAAAAAGAAGCCTCGGGAGCAGAGGAAATTCTCCCGAGGCTTCCTTAGATCATGGCAAAACAAACCATGACAAGTCGGCACACGACGATTGTCGCCTCTCTCAAAGTACGCTTACGAGGTTAGCTGTCGGATTCGGGCGTGAGAGTCGCCCTACACTTGGCTGCAAGCCAAGCGATTCACCCCATGAGCTGCGTGACGTGGTTAACGCACGTTTGCTCGGTTGGTTCCCCCGTTCCCGTTATTCACGGGACTCAGCGATAAAGACCATTTACTACTTAGCAGCTTCGCTGCCGATTATTCTAATCACAGAAATACATAACACTGTGAATTAATTTCACTTGATTTCCAGCTTCATCATTCCTCTCTCTATCAACGCTTGCGAGGTTAGCTGTCGGATTCGGACGGTGAGAGTCGCCCTACTTCAACCGGTTCCATGGCACCCGGTCCAAGATTCACCCCTGCGTCACCACTCTCCGACTCTCACATCGGATTATGATACGCTCAGCAATAAGTTTCCCTAAAGGCTACTTATTGCTTGGTTCCCCCGCTCCCTGTCTTGTGACAGAAATTCAGCGATTCAAAATCTGGTAATAACTACATGAACCATGAATCGAATCTTACTCCCCACACCTGTTTGTGTAAAGCGAGTCCGAAAGCGATTTAGGTTGAAAAATAGACATCCTAGGGTGAATAACATCGCTTACATATATTTTTACCTGCAAAATACTACTATTATCTCTGTTTATCTTCGTTTCTTGAAAATAAGGCTCTGCATTTAAAATGGAGTTAGAAACGGAATTATCTGATTTTTTACTTGCAGTTAATTGACAGAGTATACACGAGTATTCAAGCGAATGATCATGATTTTGCGGCAAAATCAACAGCTCTGAAACCATTATGGTCTAATGCAGTCTGTCAAAGGCTGTTTAACAGTTTACAAAACAACGTCATCGGTTTAACATAGACGCCAAGCTGTATACAGCCGCAAATTATCGCTGAATTCTTTAATTGAGAAACGGGGGAACCAACGCAAATGATGAATGAACAATTCTCATCATGAGCTCGGGGTGAATCGGTCGCTGCTAATTAAGCGGCTGTAGGGAAGCTCTCTGTCCCGAATCCGTCAGCTAACTCCGTAAGCGAACACGAGGAGAGATTATTATGATAACCTGCCAGACTGTTGATCCCTTACCGGATCTTCAGCAACATCTCTTATTAAAGGTGAAAAGAATTGAACTATTTATCATTCCATCCTTAGAAATCGATGAAGCTGGCTTCCGTGCTTGTATGCGTCTAACGACCAATCAAGGATATGGATGGAGTGAGCTGTTTATTTGTGCAGCCGAGAAGCCTCTTAACTGGGACACTTGGAGTGCGGCTTTACCTCGTTTCATCGGAGTTGGAGGCATGACAGATGCCATCCTAACAGCTAACGATCCTCACGCCAAGGACTTGCCTGTTCGTCAATTATTTGTCAGCGCAGTCCAGCACATTAACAGCCATTCTCTTAACGGAATATCCCAATATCAACCTTCCGAGTATGAAGAAATCAATTATAATAACATCCTGCTTAACCGTTCAATCTTTTATTTATCGCTATTTTAATTTGTAAATGTAATGAATACAGCTTTCAATAAACAAAATAAGAGGGCTTCCTTGATTAGGAAAGCCCTCTTATTTGTTGTCTATTACGGACACATTGGTATTGCGGAACAATATCCGCTAGTTGTTTTCCAGCAAGCGTAAATCGTTCGTGAACCACAATTTATAGCTGATCACACTTAGTACAATCGCCGTTATTGCTGCGGCAGATGCAAGCACGAACATGATGAGAATTTGATATCTGACCGCTTCGATCGGATCTGCACCTGCTACGATCATACCTGTCATCATACCAGGAAGCTGAACTAACCCGACCGTCTTCATCCCATCAAGTGTAGGAATCATACTTGAACGGACGGAGCGCCTAACAGCGTTATGTATCGCCTGCTTAGAAGTGGCGCCAAGCGCAAGCAGCGTCTCAATTTCTCCTCTCGAGGATTCCAGCTCCTGCTTCATTTGGTTCAAATATATGCCCGCTACAATCATAGAGCTTCCGATTACGATACCACTGACAGGAATGATATATTGAGCTGTTGATTCAATAATATCCAAGCCAAGAAGCAATGACATCGTAATAGCTTCCGTACTGGCTAGTGCAATGGCGATGCGAAGCCTTATTCCGCGAACATGTTTGGCACGTGCACCAGCATTCCATGAGGCTACTCCAATCATAAATATTAATAATAAGACGATAAACATCGGATTACTCGTCTCAAATATAAAATGAAGGACGTAGCCGATGAACAACAGTTGAACAGCAGATCGGATCGTTCCAATCGCGATATCTTTCTCTAACCCAAGCTTCTGTTTAAAGGAGAGAAATGCAGTAAACGCAACAAAAACAAGCGTACAAGCCAGCGCGAAATTACTCATCTGCAAATACCTCCTTAGCTGACTGCTTGTGCTTGCTAATAAATCTTTTCCCCTGTTCCGTAACAGGCTCATTGAAAAAAGCTGCAGTACCGCTTTTCTCTAGCAACGACCCCTCTCCCATCAACCAAACGTGGTCGCTAATATGGCGTGCTTGTTCCAAATCATGCGTTATCCATATCATTGCCGTTCCTTGTTCCACAGTCCATTCATTCAAAAGCTGTTCAACAGCCGCTTTGCTGCTCGGATCAAGCGAAGACGTTGTCTCATCAAGTAACAGAAGATCGGGCCGAAGCAATAAGGATCGGACAAGCGCCGTACGTTGCTTCTCCCCACCGGATAAATCAGCAGCCGACTTGGACCAGTCCAAGTGTCCGAGCTCAACTGCCGCCATGCATCGCTTTGCCAATGATTCCTCAAATGGAAGCTCGTGCAACTGGCTCACCATACGCAGATTTTGCTCCACACTGCCTTGCAGCATAACAGGCGATTGTGCAACATAGCATACTTTTTTACGCCAATCATTCGATTTAACGTTCACACTCGAGTTACCGTGCAGCTCAATAATGCCCTCGTCCATCGACTCTAATCTAGCTAATATACGGAGTAAGGTGCTCTTGCCTGTGCCAGATGCGCCTATCAGCGCAATACGCTCTCCTCTATTCATCTCAGCCGTGACATCCTTGAACAACACGCCATCAGATGCATGATGCTTGCATTTCGTAATATTGCTTATCTTTAATAATGGGACCAACCTGAAATTCCTCCTAAACAATCGTTAACGTTACGACTACTATTATGTAATCCTTTTATTATAACCTTTGTTTAGTAGAGGCTGAAAGCCTGCTTCTTCTATGCTGCTACACTATCTAGATTTCAATCCACGCGTAGTATGAAGAATAAAACGCCAGGCCTTTTTTTTGTGGCATTTGATATATTAGCGTATAAAGGTATAGATACTACTACGATGTCCTTAATGGAAAGAAAAGCTATCTTAGATGATGCTTTGCACGAAAATGATACCATTAAGCGCATTCGATATGTGGAAAACGGTTTTGTTCGTTTATTTGAAAAGTGTCGTGAAGAGCAACTGGAAGGGATCGTTTTGAAACGTCGGGATAGCCGGTACTGTGTTGGCCAGCGACCTGCAGGTGTATGGCAGCGTGTACTCGTATTTGAAAGAGAAGAGTGTTTCGTTACAGGATTCTCCAAGAAATCAGTAGCGTGGTCAATTGGTGTAAAACGTGGCGATAAAATGGTACCAGTTGGACTATTAGAATACGGCTTAAATGGATCCATCGGAAAAGCTATATTCCCATTCTTAAAGAAGGCGATTATCCGAGAGACAAAAGATATTGCATATGTGGAGCCTTTTGTTCGAATTGGAGTTCGATTTCGTCATTGGACTAAGGCAGGTAAGATGCGGCTGCCAGTACTTGAACGAATAATTATTTAAATGCAGAGAGCAGTGGGCTAAATAGCTTGCTGCTCTTTTTATTTCATTTCTATTGATACAGAATAAGAGGGATTGGTTAACTATGCGATCAAAAGAAAACCGCATTTTTCACAGAAGGTGGTTAATTGTTTTATCATACCTCAAAAAGTAATTAATGTTTTCTTCTTCCTTCAATTATCCTTTTAATTCAGACAAAGTGTGTTCGTCCGTTTTTACGACCTGCCAATAATTTTCCTTCTGTTTTAAAAATACCTTTATTAGATGTTCCCCTCCAGATATGTCGAAATCATTTCTTATATATTCAACACTTCCATGTACAAGAACAATCACTTCCGTATCATTTACATTTTTCACTTTAATTTTTCCGTACTTTTCAATATTAAAATTGGCATCCAATAAATCAAAACTTTCCTTAAAGAAATCAACCTCAAATTTCTCTATATTGATTCCTTGTTTTTGGTCAATGTTTTCTTTTAGATCAGGGTACTTATTCCACAATAGATTAATATCCTTGTTAACTGTTGCCTGTGTTCTATAGTACATGTACTCTGTTACAGGTTTTAGATATTTTGCCCAATCTGATGATTCTAACTCGAAAAATCCTTGTATTTCTTCTTTTGAAATTAGCTTTTCTGTTTGGTTAATATTTTGCTGACATCCTAATAAAGATAATAAAATAACAACTACCATACTTCCTATAAGAAAATCCTTCATTTACTACACCCCTTTTTAGACATCTTATTTTTCAGTGTTTAAATAATTAAAACCTTTTCACTAATTTCTTCTTGGAAATTCAATGTATTGTTTCCATTACCTTAAACCAAGGGCTAACTAAGTAACGGAACCAAGGCAATTAATGTTGCAAATACTTATTTACTCCACCACTACGGGTTACTCTGTTCCATTATTGGATTCATGAATAGGAAATAAGTACGATTTACTGGCCGGTATGGAATGGTATCGAAAAGAGTGATGGGCTAAATAGCTAGTTTCCTCTAAACTTCTCCTTTTACATTGATAAATGTATTTTTGATATTTCAAACTAACAAACTAAAAAAATCTTATTTTAGAAAACTTGCAACTTTTATAGGTTCCGAGGTGTTCAGTGTATATATGGATATTACCCTAAGTTTATCCATATTATTTAATTGTTGGTGGCTCCTCACCGCAATATATTCAAAAGTACATCAAAGACTCGCATCTTAGAATGTAGTAGGCAATATCCAATTGCAGATTATCTATACTGTAATTGATAGTTTACGAGATGGGAGGAATGAATAAAGCAATAGGTGGCAGAATGTGCTGACTTGAAGCAGGATGCTGTAATGAGCTTAAAAATAAGTTCATACAAACCTGTATTCCAAATTATGAAATGGGAGAGTGAAGATTAATGAAATTCAAAAAAGTTTGGTTAGTTGTAGGGCTAGTTACTCTGAGTATGAGTTCTTTAGGAAGTGTACATGCAATGCCAAAGGCACAAACTCAGTTTAGTAATTCCGTTGTTTCTAGTAATACCGATACTTTAAATGTGTCTGACATCCGGTACTACACAACACTATCTGATTCTCGTGAAAATGAAAAGGAACGGGGATTGGTAGAGTACAAAAATGCTATCGAACTGGTGAATCAACAGATGCAGAAAGATAATATAAAATTAGAAACTGATTTCGACAATGTAAATTACCAACAATACGTACTATCGTTTGCAACCTCATTTGGCCTATTCAGTAAGGAAGATATGAAAGAAATCGTTTCATTTGTAAAATTCATGGATCTATATGAGAATTACGGAAAAAATGACAAGCTGTCCAACTATGAAATAAAACTTAGTCAAAGACAACAGCTTTCTACTGAAGAAATAGTCAATGTACAGGAACTTCTTCCAATTCAATTTAATGTACAGACTACTATAGACGATGGACTTACATCTATATTTTCGTCGGATGCAAATGAGATTGAGGGATCATCCATAAATGCTGTCGCAGCGGCAAATGGGTATAATTACATTACAGCTCGCGACTATGCATACACATGGTGGGATGGAAGAAATCCAGTTTATTCAACCTACTATGCTGAAGATAAAGGTTGCGATGTAACTGATACAGCTTGTTGGACCCTATGGAATGACTGTGCTAACTTTGTGTCTCAAGCACTGTACGCTGGTGGAATGTCATTCAAGACCGGTGCGACCTATACTAGCAAGTATTCATGGAGTTTTGGTCCACTTGTTCCAACTTGGACGTGGGGTGGCGCTAACATGTTCTATCAACACTGGAGCGACCGAGCGGGTGTAGCTGCTTACGTTTCAGATTTGCAAACTGGTGATGCGATAAGTTTAAATACAGGCGGTGACGCTGACATTGATCATACACAAATAATTACTAAAAATACCGGTAACGGTACCGCAAATAAATATCTTACACAGCATTCTTTTAATTCTAAAGAAGGAACTACACTTAGTGATATGTATAGTGCAGGTTACGGTGTGTACGGTTATGAAATTGACAAAGCAAGTAATTAATTAAAAAACACCAGCCCCACTACACACCGCTGTGAGGGCTGATGTTACATTTACTAGCTATTATCTTTTACATTGAAAAAAATAAATAGTTTGCCAGAATTCAAACCTAAGACAACCCACTCCTATTAATTTAGGAGAGAGTTGTCTTTTTTACGAACCGTATTTTCACTCGTCAATTATTATAATGAAATATCAGCCCGTTTCATATGAGGAGCCATTTGTGCGAGTAGATGTCCGTTTTTATCATTGGACCAGGGCAGGTAGAATACGACTGCCCGTTCTCGAAGAGAGTGATGGGCTACTGTTTAGCCTGCTGCTCTATCGTGAAGAAGTATTTATTTTTTTGAAATTGTGAAAGATATGAAGATAACTTGGTGGTGCGATAGAAATAGGTTAATATAGAATCAGATCTGTCGAAATAAAAGCGAATCAGCAGAGCACAGAAGTTTGAACATGTTGAATCATTTTCATTATATATTTAGAAGTTGCTAAACAATTTCGAATTGAGTACATATGAAAATCTGTTACGTGATGAAGGGATTGTTTTTATGAAGCATATCATGTCATGCTCCAAACAAGCTCCATTTGGGGCTTGTTTGCCGACCGTATCCATCCCATCGTCGAAATAAGCTCCATATGGAGCTTGTTCATCCCCGTCGCACAGAAGCAAACCATGTCATGTCCGAACAAGCTTCATTTGGGTATTGGCCAAAATTCCTATGGACTTTCTCTACAGTCTGAACTGCCTAATGGCAGTCCTTTAAACATTTTCAACGGATTGGAAGCGAACTGACTTTTCTTTCAAGCAAGCGTGGTTACTGGTCACTGACTTTGGTTCCTAAAAAAGACCATATCGAGCATGGCTCTGATATGGTCTTTTCATTAACTTAACTTTCACGCAAGCTCTTCAAAGCGCCACTCCAAGCGATGACTTGGTCAAGCATCGCGTTGACGTTGTTCGCTTGCAAGTCGGCTGGTTTGAACGTTTTGTACTGTTCGAAATCCGTAAAGAGGGAAAAGGTTGGATTAGCGCGGACATCGGCTACCGACAATTCGCCTAATATGCCCCGCAAATGCTCTGCAGCGCGAGCGCCACCTGCTGAACCGTAGCTTATGATGCCGGCTGCTTTGTTGTTCCACTCTTTGTACGCGGAATCAAGCGCGTTCTTCAATGCGCCCGTAATGCTATGGTTATACTCCTGAACGATAAAGACATACCCGTCGAGCCGATCGACTGTTTGCTGCCATGCCTTCGGGCCAGGCTCTTCCCCGTCTCCTTCCCCGTAGAAAGGCAATTGATACTCGCGGATATCAATGATTTCGTATTCCGCATCCGCTCGATTGTCCGCTATACCTTTCACCCATTCGCCTACTTGCGGACTAACCCTGCCCTGCCTCGTGCTTCCAAGAATAATCCCAATTCTCAAGTTTCTGTTACCCATATTTGTTACCTCCTCGATAGTTAATTCATAATAAGAACGATTTTACCGCGACCGTGCCTGGTCTCGATCAATCGATGAGCTGCTTCAACCTGCTCGAGTGGGAACGTCTGGCGTATCGTCGTGCGCAGCTTTCCGCTGGCATGAAGCTCAGTTAGCTCGGCGAGCCTAGCCGCAGAGCGAACACCACGGACAGCGGGGATGCCAAGCTCCTCGATAATGTCATAAGCGACAAACGTACAGATTCGGTTTCTGTCCTCCACCAATTCGACCGACGCCCGGACAGCCTCGGCGCCTGCCGTGTCAAAGGCGGCATCAACGCCTTCTGGAGCGAGAGCACGTACCCTGTCGACAAGCCCCTCTCCGTACGTAACCGGTATTGCACCCAATGAACGAATATAGTCGTGGTTGCTCTCGCTTGCCGTTCCGATGACCGTCTTCGCTCCCCACAGCTTCGCAAGCTGCACCGCATAATAGCCTAGCGAACCCGCTGCGCCATGGATCAGAATCGTATCGCCCTCTTCAACGCCGATTGCCTTCAGTGCGATATAAGCACCCTGTCCGTTTCCCGTCAAACCGCCTGCTACCTCCCAAGGCATACTTACGGGTTTCTTCACGATTTGGTCAACACCGGCAACCACATATTCGGCATAACCATTCAACAAGGTAAAACCGAGCACCTCGGAGCCAACCTCGAACCCGTCCACGCCCTCCCCTACTTGATCGACGATGCCCGCGAATTCATTCCCCGGAATTTTCGGCAATTGATCGCTCACTCCCGGCGGCATCCATCCGCTCCGTATACTGCAATCGTAATGCTGCACGCCCGCTGTTTTCACCCGAACCCTCACTTGACCAGTTCCCGCCTGCGGGTCAGAAACCTCGATCACCTTCATCACTTCCGGTCCGCCATATTCATTAAACGCTGCTGCTTTCATTGCTATCTCCTCCTTGAATCGATAGTTGGATAATGATCAACTATTGTCTGTTATACGAGCGCTTACCGTTTTGTCGAGTTTATACCGATAAATCAATAGCATGCACACGTACAAAATGCCAAGTACAAGATAAAGATTGCTGTACACAAATGCTTTCGGCTCCATAATCATTGGGTTCCATTGCACACCGGATCCATGATCGACGATTTTCCCGTATAGACTTGCGGTCACGGCACCAGCCATAAAATTCGACATGGCCAGCAAGCCCATCCCTACGCCAATCTGCTCCTTCGCTAATGTCCGGGATATTTGATTAGATAATGCCATATAGAGAAAGGACTGCCCGACGACGCCTAATATAAGAAAACAAGCAATAGCAACAGGTGACTGTTCCGTGAAAGAAGACATCAAGGTAAAGCAGATCAACAACATGGCGGATGCTGAATAGAATAAGAACGATACGCCTTTCACATCCGCCAATTTGCCGCCGCTCCTTCCCAGTATCGCCGCCACAGCGGCTGCCGGCATCATTACGAACCCTGTCAGTGCGGTATCCAACTGCTGGACTTGATTCAATAGCTGCGGAGTCAGAAAATTCAGTGAATAACCGATGCCCGTTGCAAGAAAGGCTAACGTTAACCCAATCGAATATCCTTTGTTGCGAGTCAACCCCCTTGGAATAAAAGGCTCATTGGTGTAACGAATTCGCAGCAATAACAAGATAAACAATACGAATGAAGCAATACCTGCTATCCACGTCTCATATGTGATAGCCAATAGCAGCAAGGCTGCTGCTCCCACTAGCAGTCCGCCTCCCATCCAATCAATGCGCTTGTCTCTCCTCCCGCTCTCCTCTTTCAAGAACCTGTGATAATACGGCAAAGTGATTAAGGTCAGGATGGGCATGAAGAACAGCCAACGCCAATCGAGGGAACTGACTACAAAAGCGGCAACGACCGGACCAAGCGCACTGCCGATCGACATGCCGGTCATCGCTATGCCCAATGCCCGGCCACGCTGCCCCTCTGGATAATAGCGAACAGGGATAATGCTTGCCGCCGCCGGGATGACTGCCGCTCCAGCAGCTTGTATGACCCTGCCTAGAAGAACCATCCAATAAGTCTGTGCGAGCAATCCGAATAAGGATCCGAGCGCGAGCAAAACAAAGCCGAACGTCAACACACTCTTCAGTCCATACATATCCGACAGCTTACCGTAGATGACAGTCCCGACTGCATAGACTAGCAAATACCCTGACGTCACCCAGCTGACTTGAGCAACCGTTAACTGATACTGTTCAGCGATATCGGGCAAAACGATGTTGAACATCGTTGCGCTCATAACGGATATAATCAGCGTGAACGCGAGAATGTATATGATTGCCTTTCCTTGCCCCTTCTTCGCCTGTAATTCCACTTCTCCACCCGCTTTCGCTTGCACAGGCTTATTTCCTGGGAAAGCATGACAGCTTTTCACTTGCGTAAAGCTATTTTATAACCGATAATCAATAATTAAAAATACATCTTTGAATATATATCTTATTCCATCAAGTATATAAGGGGAGGTTACGACCATGGAAATGTTACAATTGCGGTATTTTCAGAAGGTAGCCCGAATGGAACATATGACAAAAGCCGCTCAAGAGCTGCAAGTCGCTCAGCCCGCTCTAAGCAAAACGATTGCTCGGCTGGAGGAGGACATCGGCGTTCCGCTCTTCGACCGGATCGGCAAGCAAATTAAGCTGAATTCACTCGGCAAAACCTTTCTGGAAAAGGTGGATGCGGCACTTGAGCTGCTTGAGGAGGGACGTCGTGAAGTGACTGACCTCGCAGGCTTGGAGTATGGCCGTATTCGTCTGGCCATGACGGCACTGGATCGCTTATCAGATCCGCTCGGTGCCTTTCTTGCGTCATATCCAGACGTTAATATCCAAATTACGCAAGCATCGACGGAAGAAATGACTCGCATGTTGGAAGCCGGCAGCATCGATATCGGTTTTACAGCATTGCCGATCGAGCTGACGGGATTAAGTTCGGTAACCGTGCTTAAGGAAGATGTTTATCTCGCCGTTCCCCGCGATCACCGCTTCGCCAATCGCAGCACGATCCGTCTCAGCGAGGTAGGCGATGATCCGTTTATCGGGTACAAGGAAGGCTACGCCATGCAAAAAATAAACAACGCCTTCTTCCGGCAAGCAGGCATATCACCTAAATTCGTCTGCCAAGTAGACGAACCCGCGTCTATCGTCAGCCTCGTTCGTACCGGACTAGGCGTAGCTTTGTTCGGTTGCAAGAGCGGCGAAGAGGCTGGCATTAAGCTGCTGCGGGTCGAGTCCCCTGCTTGCCAACGGAACTACCGGGTCTATTGGTCGGAGAACCGCTATTTTTCCCTGGCGGCGCGCAAGTTTCTTGACTTTATCACAGATTATTTTAAGTAAAATCGATTACAAGAGGTTGTGCGGATACTTAAACAAAAAACCAGTCAAACACTAAATCCGTGTTTGACTGGTCAACCCTTATCATTATTTGATTATCCTTACAACCAGCCATCAGAAGCATTATGCTTGTATTTCGTAATATTGCTTATCTTTAATAATGGGACCAACCTGAAATTCCTCCTAAACAATCGTTAAAATTTTCATTCGCAAAAGTCCCCTTGACGGAACAATGGTATCGTTGAACCGTCAATAAGCTCAGCATCTATATCTAGTTCGGGTGAACCAATCATAAAATCGATATGTATCATGCTATTATTAGCACCATGAAGGGAGAGTTCTTGAGAGGACATACTTGCACCTCCTATTATATTATCTGGAAAAGACTGCCCTAAGGCTAAATGGCAGGAGGCATTTTCATCGAATAATGTATTATAAAAAATGATATTCATCATAGAGATCGGCGAATGATAGGGTACTAATGCAACCTCACCTAAGAAACAAGACCCTTCGTCAGTCTCTAGTATTGTTTTCAATAGCTCCTCCCCTTTGGCAGCACTGAACGCTTCGATTTTCCCGTTCTTGAACGTTAATGAAAAGTCCTCTATGAGCGTACCGTTAAAATTCAGGGGCTTCGTACTGCGAACAGTTCCATTCACACCATCCTTAGCTGGCATTGTGAATACTTCCTCTGTAGGCATGTTAGACACGAACGGAATACCTGAGCTATTCGGTCTTGCCCCAAATAGCCACTTGTGTTGTTCAGGCAACTCGATAATAAGATCCGTACCTGACGCACGGTAATGGAGCTTGTGGATTCGAAGAACGTTTAACTGATCCGTTCTAGCCTGTAACCGATCTATATGGTCTCTCCAGCTTTTAATGGGGTCATTATCATAAATTCTTGCCGCTTGCAAAATCACGTCCCACAATTTTGTTATGGCTTCATCTTCTTGGTGTTCAGGAAAAATCTTGGCTGCCCACGTCACGGACGGAACATTGACAATCGCCCAACTAATCTTATTATGGTGTGTGTATTCTAGGAATGGTCTTCGGATAGCAGAACGTCCTCTCAACTCTAAGGCAGTGCGTTCCAAAGGTATCTCTCTTAAGAGATCAGGATTAGGTGCTTGAATAAATAATACAGCTGCGTTATCTCGTGCATATTGTTCAAGACCTTTCGTTTTCCAATCTGGATAATAGCCTAGGGATGTCATAGGCGCGAAGCGATGGCGAATTAGTGTAAGCTCGTCATCCGACCATTCATAATGGACCTGAGCCGCTCCAAGCTTATAGGCATACTCGGTCACTATGCGGACAAATGCTGCAGCTTGGATTGGGGCCTCAATAATAAGATTCTGCCCATGTTGCAAGTTTAAACCGATTCGAAGGATGGTTTCAGCATATCTTTCAATAGATTGATGCAACATAGGTTCAGACAAAGGAAACGCCCCTTTTCCATCATAAGATTCTAATCCATTGTTTATCTCCGTTCTGCAATCCTATAAAAAAACCAGTCAAACACCAAATACGTGTTAGACTGGTCTCCCCCTTCAATATCCTTACTTCTTGAATTTAGCTTTAAAAACCACAATTAAACCACCAATAAAAATTCCAAATATAGCCCATGCTGCAATAAACAATATCGAATCCATGATGTGCACTCCTTATTTGTTACTGTTCTTATCGTTACAATCATACTGTTATTCTTCTTTTATTTCCTTCTTCATTTATATAAACTATATCCAGCATTTCTTACAGCGTCAACCTCCGCAGTTATCGAGCAACCATGATCTCAACACAACAAAAAAGACTGCCTTTTACGGCAGCCCCTTCACAATATCTATTTCACAGGTATCCATATCTCAGAATAATAATCAGCAGCGTATGGATTATCATCAGGATAAGACTCTATTTCGATATGACCAGCTTGTTTATAACCGCTCGAAGGAAACCATTCCGCAAAAATTTGTTTCCACACTGTTTGAATCGCATCCGGCATCGGTCCATTAACTTCAAAGATCACCCATTGGGATGAAGGTATTTCGAGACTGGACAGCCCTTCTGGAACCTCGCCATCATATTCAGCAGCCACCCAATAATCCATAACTTGTTTTGCTTCCTGATCACTGTCATTGACGCATACACCTAACACACGTTTAGACGGACTGCTATTTAAACTAAACAATAATTCATTGGTTCCATCGGCATTAACGTCCTGCCACAGCTTAGTAATTCCGCTAAGATTCTCCCCATTTGCGTAAGAAAATTCCCGCTTAATACCAACAACTTTAAAGCTGTCCCTCTCTTCAATACGGTATTTCATAGGTTCTGCCCCTTTCAGACTCACCTGTATAACCAGGCGGTTGTAAACTGTCAGCTTTCCACCTTGCTTTCTTGCTTCAGTTGGCGATATACCATGCTGCCTGCGAAAAGCTTTCGTGAATGCCTCAGGGGTGTCGTATCCATACTTGTAAGCCAGGTCAATAATTTTGCTATTTGTTCTTGCAATCTCTTGGGCAGCCAATGTTAATCGCCGACGCCTAACATATTCACCAACCGCTACTTCGGTCAGCATCGTAAAAGAACGTTGGAAATGGAACACAGATACATTCGCCTGTTTCGCAATATCTTCGATTCCTATCGCATCCAATAAATGTTCTTCTATATAATCTAATGCCCTCTGTAAAGATTCCAGCCAACTCATATTCCTCGCTCACCCCCTAGGCATCATACTAACAGTCCTACCGCTGTATATCCTGTCTCTTAATGCTCGGTTATGTCGTCATCATGGATGAAGTCTACCCCACTATTTCCTGAATTAATTTGGGCAGCCAATTGTTCAAGGGCTGGAATTGAAAACCTGCAGCTTCTGCTTTTGTTGTATCCATATACCAAGGTTCAGGAATGCCAAAAGGAGATTGATGCTCTAGCTCCGTTTCATTACGTACAACCGCTTGTTTACCCGAACATTCAGCTATATAGGCAATGATTTGCCCTGGAGTTATTTGTCCATCTGAGCAAGCATTGACTGGTCCCTCTAGATCAGATTGACCTAACCACAAGAGGAATGTGGCCGCTTCATCCGAGTTGATAAATGACATTTGTGCGTCTGGATTAGGTATTCCTAAAGGCTGATCACCTTGAACATGCTCAACATGAAAATGCAGCCTTCTCGTGTAATCATCATGTCCCAATACAATAGGAAACCGTACCGCAGCTACAGCAAAATTTGCTTGTTGAAACAATACCGACTCAACAAGCCGTTTTCCTTCTGCATAATCCACCTTCTGCAAGTTACTATCTGTGATGGGATAGGTGTAAGGGTCAAATTCGGTTTCTTTTTTGGCAGTTCCCCCGAATGGGTATACACTAAGTGATGAAATAACGATATATTTCGAGGTACGACCTGTGAACAACTCTACTGCATCCTTCGCTTCCTGCGCTGTATAACAAATATTATCGTATACAAGATCATATTTCGAGTCTGCCACAGCTTTGCTTAAGGCATCCTTATCGCTTCGATCGGCTACTAGTCGCTTCACTGAATGGCCGAATGGATCAGAAGCCATTCCCCTTGTAAGGATGGTTACATCCATCCCTTCACGAATCAATTGCTCAACGAGCTTTTTGCCGAAAAATCTTGTACCGCCCAATACGAGAACTTTTGTCATTGAAAAAGCCTCCCTCAACATTCGCTTATTTATGATCCCTTATCAAATGTCCTTGTGCTAATTCAAATTCCACAAAACCTGCCATTGCCTGCGCCGTGAACTCGATACCCTTGTTGCTGCCCATCACAATCATATTTTGAATCTCAAATGCATGCTCACCGGGCAATACAAATGCTTTAGTATGCGGATACGTCTCACTCAGTGTAGAGTGAATCGCGTTGATTAATCTGTCATTGCTCGTTTTACCCATTAGATTCAATATAATAGAGCCTCTGGCTTTAAGCTTCTCTTTCGTTATCTCGAAAAATTCCATTGTTGTTAAATGAAGCGGTGTCCCCTCTTTCGTGAAAGCGTCTAGAATAATATAGTCTAGCGTATCCGACTCTTCCTTCTCCAGGATTGCACGCCCATCTCCGATCACAACATTATCCTTGTTATAGTTAAAAAAAGTTCGGCTTAACTCCACTACTTTCTCATCGACTTCCGCAACTATAAAATTCTTGTCTGGGTAATGGCCAGCAATAGTCCCAATTCCATGTCCGATAACAAACACCTTGTTGAATGAAGGGTCGTTACTCTCCATTAAATGAACAATTGCCCTCGGATATTCGAGCACAATTCGTTTCGGATCTCTCAAGTCTATTGCACCTTGTACCGCATTATCTGCAAACTGTAAAAATCGATATTTGCCTATTTCACCATATAATTGATTAGCCTCATACACCGAAATCTCTTGTTGGTTGCTTATTTCCTTCGCTAGTTGATGCAAGTGAATGATCTCCTTATCAAGTTTTTTTAATCCAACCGAATTTAACCCTAGAAGGTAAATTCTTATCGTGATAATCATGAATATTTATTAGGCCCGGTACAAATTGTTTGGTCAATTGCATGCCTAGAAGCATTTGGTCAAATTCAGTAGTACTGATTGACTCTAAAGTATGATTACAATGCCCGCAAACGAGACACCAACGTTCATCTACTTGAACAAAATCTTCTATAGAAATTTCAACCCCATGGAAACAACTCGAACACTTTAATTGAGACAATTTATTACCTCCCTCTCTATAGAACAGATTCTACTGATAAGTATACGGTCTCCCCCGTCTTCACTTCACCGGGTCGGACAACAGATGCATAAAGTCCGAACTTGAGGTTCATCTCCGCATTCACGGCTTTAAGAATAGTAACATCCCGTTCCAAAGTTTCCGGATGAATGGTGATCATGGAACAGCGCTCACATTCTTCTTTAATTTCCAGTTCAGCTCCGCCAACCGATATGCGTTTGCCTATAAGCTCTCGCTCATCTTGAATGCTCTCCTCATGCAACCGAATAATCAGATTAGGTCTGAATCGACGCTTGTCTATTTCTGTGTTCAAAATATGCTCCAACTTATTATAGGTACGATCGGTAATGATTAACACGGCTCCGGCATCAACCGCTAGCAGCTCCTCACTATTTGGTTCACAGCGAATCATCGATATTTTCTGCTTAGAGAGTGGCTGAATTTGCTGCAATAATTGATCATTCCAAGTAAACATTTCACCATCTGGCGATACTACCTCAATTGCTGGAAAGTTCCCCTCTATTCGTTCATCTATTGTTTCAGCAAATTTTGCTTTATAACCGAGCATTTGGGGAATCTGTCGCGCAGTAATGTATCGATCCCATCCTACTTTAGTATTATCAACAAAAGCATGACTCCGATCTCCATATATACCATATGAGGCGATATACGTTTGGCTTACTTTTTCACCAGCCATCGATTTCACTGGATATCTTGTTATGTCCATCATTTGACCAATCGGAATTGGATGCAATTTTTATCTGCTCCTTCATTGTAAAATAAGAATTAAGTGACTTCATCAATACGTAGACTACGAAAGTTAGAACTACTCCTCCCTTAGATATTCCAATATAATTTGAAGGAAGTTAGCATTCATATTCACAACTACAGGGAGTGTTATTAATGAAGCGAATTATTCTGTACACATTAATTGCTGCTGTTAGCTTCATTATTAGTATGTTTTTTTTCAGGACATTGGCTGAATTTTTGAAGATAGAGCATGCTTTTCTACATAGGGGGTTAACCATTTTTTACATAATCATGGTAGTTCCAGCAAACATTACTGCTCTGTATATCCTTCGATTTGCAGGATGCCATTCCATAATTGCACATGCAGTTATTTTAACATTATTCGGCATCATTCCAACGACTGGGGTACCTATTATCTCAGGCATGGGACTGTACTCCTTAACCCCGGATTATTTCCAATCATCGCTTGCACTTATCCTTTTTTCATTCTTCACCGTATCTGCAGTCACCTTCTCAATCTGTTCTTCCATAGTTGAAAAGAGATCATGATGACTGGTGATCATTTAATACTTCTTCATCAGTCTGTAATTAGCCTTCTACGAACTTTTACGTTATTTTCTTATTGACAATACCTATAATTCCGACAAAAATAGAGTGTATATAATTTTATCCAATTCGTTCGAAAAGATATAGGGGGAGCCTGTGATGATTGAAATTACTAACGTAAGCAAAACTTTCGAGCAACGTGATGGAGATATCTTTCATGCGTTGTCGGACGTCACCTTTACCGTTCGCAAGGGCGAATTTGTATCGTTGTTAGGGCCTTCCGGCTGTGGCAAATCAACTGTACTCAATTTAATTGCCGGATTTGATAAACCAACTGAAGGAGCGCTCAAAGTTAACGGCGGGATCGTAACCGGACCTGGACCGGACCGAGTTGTCGTTTTTCAAGAGCATGGCTTATTTCCTTGGTTGACTGTTCTTGAGAATGTAGCATTTGGTTTGAAACAGAAAGGGATCAGTAAGAAGCAGCGAACAGCTCTCGCATTGGAGCAAATTCGTTCCGTTCATTTGAGCAAATTCGCTGACCGGTATCCACATGAGCTGTCAGGAGGAATGAGACAACGTGCCGCTATCGCAAGAGCGCTCGTTATGGATCCCCAGATATTGCTGATGGATGAGCCATTCGCCGCACTGGATGAACAGACCCGATTGGTGCTGCATCAAGAGCTAGAGGAAATTTTTATCCGCACAGGCAAGACGATTGTATTCATTACCCACAACATTCGTGAAGCGGTTATGCTATCGGATCGCGTTCTTGTTATGTCGACTAGACCAGGAACCATCAAAAAGGAATTCGTCGTTCAAGCAGCTAGACCTCGCGACAGCTCGGATTCCGTACTGCACCATGTAGAACGTTCCATTATGGAGAATCTGGCCGATGAGCTGGAGAAGGTTGTGAAGGAGGAGCTTGGTGATGAAAACTACAGTATTAAGAAAAATAATATTTCTGATCGTACTTTTAGTGGCATGGGAGGCGGCATATAGAATTATCGGCTGGGAAAGCTGGAAATTCCCTTCCCTATTCCAAACTGCTCAGGCATTTTACGATGGGTTCGTACATGGTCAACTACTTGAAGCTGTCATTGGTTCACTAAGAAGATTATTGATAGCTTTTGCCTTATCGCTAACTATTGGCATGACTCTAGGGCTTCTATTTACAAGGTCCAAATTTATTGATGATACACTCGGGTTTGTTGTAGTCGCTCTACAAACTGTACCAAGTATCGCCTGGTTGCCTTTTGCTATTATTTGGTTCGGTTTTAATGATACATCCGTTATCTTTATTACCACATTAGGTGCGACATGGACTATGGCTCTCGCGACGAGAACAGGTATTAAGAATATATCGCCGATCTATACTCGCGCAGCTTTAACGCTTGGGACAGGCAATGGATGGAGAATGTTCACACAAATTCTGATTCCTGCTGCTTTCCCGCATTTAATAGCAGGTGTTCGTACGGCATGGGCATTCGCTTGGCGTGCTCTCGTTGCGGGCGAGTTGATTGCTAAAGGTGCAGGTCTCGGCCAGCTGCTGCAGGATGGCAGAGGGCTTGGCGACACAGCATTAATGCTCTGCATTGTTATTATTATTGCGGTGCTAGGTACACTCTCTGACCAATTATGCTTCAAACGGCTGGAGGATAAGCTTCTTGTGCGTTATGGTCTTGAAGGAAGTAAAAAGTAATTTGATGATTGACAGCACGCCTTATTCCGATATAATTAGTCGGTATAAGGCGTTTTACATTTTTAGCTGAAGATGAAGGGCAGGAGAGAAAGTTATGAAGAAATCAGGGGCTCTTATTTTATCTATTGTTTTATTGCTGGTATTGGCGGCATGCGGCGGAAATAAAACAGAGAACAACGCAGCATCGTCAAATAACGGTAAATCCTCAGACAAGAAAATTACGGTTACACTAGGTATTTTCAAGAACGTAACTCATGCGGCAGGATATGTTGCCCTTGAGAACGGATATTTCCAAAAGAACTTTGGAGATCATGTAAATATCGAAGTACTCGCTTTTGATAACGGCTCGGATTTCTCGACTGCACTTGCAACTGGAGAGATTGACTTTGGTTACACAGGTCCAGGACCAGCAACGAATCAATTTCTGAAAAGCAATAACTTCAGAGTAGTATCCGGTGCAGATAACGGTGGAGCTGTTCTCGTAGCAGGTAAAGATTCCGGTGTGAATAGCGTCAAAGACTTGGTCGGCAAGACAATTGCTATTCCAACAAAAGGAAGCACGAATGAAATTTCATTGCGTTTATTGCTTGAACAAGAAGGCGTTGCAGTAACGACGAACAACTCAGGCGCACAAATCGTAGCACGTGCTCCATCCGATACATTGATAGCACTTCGTCAGAACGAAGTTCATGCTACACTGATCCCAGAACCATGGGGTACACAAATTGAACAAGAAGGTATCGGTAAAGTTATCGTACCTTGGGATCAAATCCCTCCGAACAATGGCGACTACCCGCTTGTACTATTGACAGCTAGTGATAAATTCATCAAGGATCATAGAGATCTGGTCAAAGCTGCAATTAAATCTAACATTGAGGCAATCGACTTTATCAAAGCGAATCCTGATGAGTCCTATGAACTGATCAACAAACGTCTGAGCTCTCTTAGCGGCAAAGGGTTGGATCTTGAATTGATCAAAGCAGCAATCTCCCATATGTCATTGACTTCAGATGTTAGCCAAGCGGCTGTCGAAGAGATGGCTAAGGTTTCCATCGAAGCTGGCTACATTAAAGACGTTACTGTTGATACTCTCGACTTAAGCAAATTTATCGATACCACCTTGCTGGAAGAAGTAAAAGCCGGCAAATAGTATCGCGGAACATCACAAAGCAGCAGTTAGAGCATGAATTTCATGTTCTAACTGCTGCTTTTTTAAAAAATATGGCTATATTATCGTATCTCTACTTTTTTATGACTACAACTCGAATTATTCTAACCACTCTCTCGGTCCAATTATGTGGAATAAGTGATTGTTATCAGGATTCAAAGCTTCCTGTATTCTCTTAGCTGTAAAATCACTAATTGGTCGAGGTAAATTATCTATACTGAAATACTTACATTCAGTTACTTCTTTAGAATCAGGCTGTGGTTGTTGTATGTCGTTTAAATAACACCTAAAGGCAAAGTGATGCATATCATGCTTAGGTTCATAATATATACCCGTTAATCGTCCTACCGTAACTTCCAGACCTGTTTCTTCAAATACTTCTCTCTTCGCAGTGTCTTCTGCAGACTCATTCTTCTCTGAAAGCCCCCCTGGAAGTTCCCAATTGTATTTGCCATAGTTATGTTTCACGAGAAGAATTTTTCCTTCAGAATCCAATATAATCGCAGCTGCTCCCACTAACTTATTCGACATTTAATATCCTCCTCCTAATACGCTTATCTTCACCTTGGAAATTTGCTTCTTCTCCAAAGGATGCCGAAGCTGTTTCTGCTTGTATTACTTCTTATTCGTCAGGGATTGCAAGTCCTCAAGAGCCCTCTCCACCCGCTTATCTAATGCCGCGCTATCGGTAATATGAAACAGCAATACATTCCCTACTCGATGAATGGTATGCGGAACTACACCTGCTGTGGCTGTCTTATCCTCGAATTCCTTGAATCCCTTATTGGCCGCTTTACTGGACAAATATACATAAATACTGATTGACTCATTCTCGTCAATGCTAAAGCGTTCAGGCGAGACATCATTATAGGTTCTGCCAAATACCGACTCTGGATTTACTTCTGTTTGCTCTACTAGTGGAACACCATGCTGCTCGAATAAATCCTTGATTTGTACGAATGTAACTGTCCCTTCCCCACTCGAACATCCTGTTATCAAGCAGCAGCATATCATGATGATCAACATCATTTTCTTCATTTGATCCGCCCTCCTCTATTAGATCAATATTGTATGAGTCGCTGCTTCACTTTCGTGTTAGCCCATGATCCAATGTAGCAAATGCAACCGTACAGTTACTTCATCTCTACAGCCGCACTATCCTATCCCTATCTGCAATCGTACAGTTATTCATGGCTGTATTAGCTAAAAAGCTCAAAAACAAGTTATTTAACTGAGCATTAGCAGGTAGATGACCCTTTTCGACGAATTATTGATGTTTTACATGTATAATTGCAGTTAACCAATTTAAAACGGGTAGCGTTAAGAAGTTTGTGTATGGAAGTAGGGTCATCTCTCGGAACTAACAAATGGGAGAATTTCACTTAAATCATCAATTACAGCATCTGCCTCAGCACCTGCAGCATCTGATTTATTCCGTTTCCAAATCGCTTTCATCCCCACTCTTCGACTTGCACTTATATCATTATCTGGATGATCGCCTACAAACACAGCCTCTTTTGCATCCACACCTAGTTTAGATAATGCTCGAATAAATATAGCCGGATCGGGCTTTCGCAGCCCTTCCCATTCAGAAATCAGTACTTCATCGAAAAAATGTTCGATACGGAGTGCTATGAAATTATCATATTGAAATTGACCATATCCATTCGAAATAAGCGCTATCTTCATATTGTTATTCTTAAGCTCAGTTAGCATATTCGTTAAATGGGGGTAGCCTATGCAATGCCTTTTGAATCCAAGCACATAATCATCAAGAAGCTCCATCCATCCCAATCCTTCAATAGAGAATTCCTCAATAAGCTGTTGATATACTTTATCCTTCCAAACATATCCCTCATTATCCAGTTCAATAAAACGTTTCACATATTCTTCCTTATTGATAAATGCTAGTTGTGGAAGCCGATCATATTGATCATGAATAAAAGATTCTAATGAGGAAGCTCTGTCTAGCAATGTCCCATCTAAATCAAAGAGTACTGCTTTTATGCTCACCATGATCAAACCCTCTCATCCTATATTCCCAATACTACAAATCCTGTGACAGACGGATCATATCCACTACTTGGATCCCGTTCTCGTAGATTGCTTCACTATAATGTCTTATAAAGAAGTCCCTATCGACCCACGTCATTCTAAATCCGCATTTCTGGTACAAAGCAAGCTGTCCAACACCAGAGTTTCCTGTGCCGACTTCTATCGTCTTACAGCCAAGCAACTTAGCTTGCTGGATCGCATGCTTCACCATCTGCTTCCCTATCCCTTTACCTTGGCTGTTCTCCTCTACCGCTATATTCACGAGCTCGACTGTCTCAGGTCTAGTTAAAACCAACACATACACCGCTATTATTTGTGCATCCACTTCTGCTACATAACATTGTCCCCGTTTCATATACTCCTCCACTAGCTTCTGCGAAGGATCCGCTAATAATAGTAATTCCATTGGTGGTTGCTCATCCATAGCTAACTTTCGAATTTCCATTCTGATCTCACCTTTCATGCTTATATTTAATAAACGGCCGTTTCCAGTCAAATGTTCCCATTCTGTGGTCAACTCTTTTTTTCTTCCTTGCAGACAAATAAGACATTTGTTGTCATATATCAGTGGTATTCTCTACTTATCATTTAATCACATCATATGGAGGAAAGAATCATGCAAATTCAAGAGCGGACGCAAGAGAAGATTGGGCTCCTATTTATTCACGGAGCAGGTTTAGATAGCAGCATTTGGGGCAAGGTTCTAGAAGGACTTGATCATCCTTATTTACTTCTTGATTTCCCTTACAGGACGGGAACTGATGAATCGAGAAAAGATCTCTCTTTGACTGACTATGTGACACTTATGAAAAAACAGATTGATCAGTGGGAAACGTATCCATTTGTTATGGTTGCGCATTCTCTTGGAGGAATTGCAGCAATTAAACTCGCATCTGAGCTATCCGATCGATTGGCGGGTTTTATCGCTGTGGGAGCTGCAATTCCGGCGAAAGGCGGTTCATTTTTATCTGTTCTGCCATTTCCCAAAAGAATTCTCATGTCTGCTATTCTACGGAAAGTCGGTACAAAGCCGCCTGAATCTGCAATACGTGCTGGATTATGCAATGACCTTTCCTCTGAGGCGGCATTAGAGATCGTACGAGGATTTATCCCCGAATCTATTCGGGTGTATACCGATCGCGTCGAAGTGTCCGTTCCAGATGTGCCAAAGCTATATGTGAAGCTGACCAAAGACAAAGAATTCGGCTCATCCATGCAAAATAAAATGATTAACCATTTTGCCCCTCAATCGGTGCACAGTCTTGAAACCGGCCATTTACCCATGCTTAGCGACCCCGATGGTCTAAGACATATCCTGAATAGCTTCATGACCAAATTAGAAATTTAACGATATTAAACATGGTAATTTTTTGCAGAGTATCTTATTATATTTGTATACGATTCACCTGACCTATATAAAGGAGCTGAGTGGGAGTGCGTCAATCTTCCAGCAAAACAACCAACCAAAGCGACTCAACTAAGCGTTCTGAGCCTCTCAATAGCACTCAGCACTCTAGTGCAAACCCTATAAATTCTATTACTCCTGCGAATATATCAATGCTGCAACAAACAATGGGCAATCACGCTATTGTACAAATGATGCAAAACTCAAACCAGAATGCGGGGATAGGCTTAGCTACAGCTGTCGAGCAATTGCCAAGGCCTGCCGTTCAGCGGAAAAGCACATCCAATGGAGATTCAGGCTTGCCTGATCATCTCAAGACAGGTATCGAAGCACTATCCGGTTATTCCATGGATCATGTGAAGGTGCATTACAACTCGTCCAAACCAGCTCAATTACAGGCTTTGGCCTATGCACAAGGTTCTGAGATTCATCTTGCCCCTGGACAAGAACAGCATTTGCCACATGAAGCATGGCATATTGTGCAGCAACAGCAAGGGCGAGTACAGCCTACAATGGAGCTCGGTGGAACCGCGATCAACGATAGTCCCGCTTTAGAGCGCGAGGCTGATCGAAGAGGCTCCGAAGCGATGCAATTCAAACAGGATACGAATCGGACTAGCCCGCCATTTAAGGAATTGGCTTACACTCAAGACAGCTCTCGCAATCCTCTGCAGATGCGTATTCAACCTTTTGCAACCAATTTTGCCGATGCCTTAGTGAAAGCTAGCTACCAGGACAGAATCACGAAAATAGTGAACATGGTACATCAAAGAGTCATTCAAGCTCGAACCGATGCGATTCAATGGCATGCCTTCAACGGCCATGGCAGCAAGCATTTAACACAATGGTTTACTGCAGCGAGCAGTTATGTACGGGAACCCGAGACGTCTCCCAAATTAATACATGCCAAATTCGGCTATGCTATTGAAACACTTGCTTGTCACAACCTCGGCGGTCATGGCGGATTACAGGCTGTATTGCAGTTCTCCCAAGGCCATACCCGGCCAGATATCGTCATTATGGACAATCAATTTCAGGTCGCGTGGATTGATATTACAAGCGGACATTCAGAAGGGCATATCAAAGGAAAGGACGGAGCTGGTTGGAAGAGCAGACCGTTTGTCTATGAGGTCCTATATGAACCATTAAAGCTAAGTGAAATTCTGGCAGCTACAGGCGATCCTTTTTACGACGACTATGGTGCCTTTATGTCGGCAGAGCATCAAATCGAAATCGATGAGAAAGAACTGAAAAAAACGGAAATCAGAAACAAATTTATTGGTCTACAAGAAAGAAAAGCTTGGGAGACCGGTACTGACAATGCAACTACCAAACGTACGGAGACAAAGGACTTTTTCTTTGGGGAATCCCATGAGAACGAGGAATCAGAAGACTACAGAAATAAAATGCAATATACAAAAGGTGCGCTAAGCTATCTAGAAATTAACGATGGACCGTATGGGTTTAATAGGGGGAAAATCTCTAGTGACAGCTTCGCCATCAAGAAGCTAATCGATGTTGAGACTGATGAAACGATTAAACGAAAGAAATCTCAACTAGCCGGTCGTAAAAATATGGAGCTAGTCATGCACATCACGAAATACCCTAAGTTTCCTATAACAGAAACCTTTGTATCAGAAGCCCATATTGACCCAGGAAGCCGTGAGGTCGCTAAGATTGGTATGATGCTCAAGCAAGCATTGGTAGAATACCCCGAGTTGGATGTCTTAATGACTCAGGTAACATCCTCCACTCATTTAAATTTGAAGGATGGTCGAATCGTTCAGATCATTCAGCGCATTACAGAACTGAAGAAGCAATTTGAGACTATGAATAAACTAGACTTTGTCGAAGTATGGCGCAGGGAGCATAAACAGCTTCGCGAATATACCCAGCGTCTTCTTCAAGTTATGCAAGCCCAGTTAGCATTCATCACCTATACTTCGCAGAAGTATACCTTTTTCGGTAGACCAACAATGGTTAATCATATTTTAAATGAGTTTAACCAGATGCCTCAGCATATCGGTATCATTGGAATCTCACAACAATGGATGTCGGACAATCCGATTACCAAGAACACTACGACGGTGGGCGACACAGATTCTTCAACCCAAATGGATGTACGCCAAGATGGAATGTAATAAATAAAGGGCTGAATCAAAAGGTCAATTCTGACCTTTTGATTCAGCCCTTTTGACTTCAGCCCTTCTGACAATAGAGGAGCTCTGTTCCTCTATTGTCAGTGCACCACACGATTATCTTATAATAGCGGATGCACGATCCTTTAATTTATCTCATTGATCGTGTTTCTAATGAGTATAGTCCTATAGCGGAACTCCGTTCCTTTATGGCTGGCGACATTCCTGATAAGACAGTAATAGAGGAACGGTGTTCCTTTATTATGATGCGGTTCGGGTTCGGGTTCGGCACCACAAAGCTTGCTTCATCCCCTGTTAACCCGAACAAAACAAAACTAGGGGGACCCAAAAGGTAATTAACCCTTATGGGGCTGCTTCTTCATCTTTCACACTCTTCAACTACTCTCTTGACCCTGATCAGCATCCATTCTGACCTTAATTCGATATTCTTGAGGTGAGATTCCCTCTAGCTCTTTGAACACACGTGAGAACTGCTTGCTATTCTCAAACCCGACAGCGCTCCCGATATCCTGCAGCTTCTGATTTCCTGCAAGCAGAAGCTCCTTCCCTTTACGTATGCGCACCTTTTTCAAGAACAATACAAAATTCTCCCCAGAATGGGCTTTGAATGCTTCACTGAAATAGGAATAATTTAAACCTACATAATTACTGACGACAGCCATATTCAGCGGTCTAGCATAATTTTCTTCCATATAAGCAATCGCAGCTTTAATCTCTGAATGCTCACTATACGCAGAACGAATGCCTCGGACATATTCATTCACCGTTAACAGCAAGTGCTCCAAGCTTCTATAGTAGTCGTGAAAGCTGCGGAAATTATCCATATTGCCGACTTTGCGATACAGCTTCAACACTTCGATTGATTCCTCACCGTAAATACGAAATACTTCATCAAGAACCTTCTCATTAATTCGTCTGCCTACAAGCTTCAAATATTGAATATCAACGTTATGAATATCTTCTATATGAAAAATGAACTTCAGCAGCTCCTGAACCTCCATCTCCCGATCCGTCCCCAACATATTACCCAGTTTGCGTATTTCCTCATCAGGCATACTATAGGTTCGCCTGTCGGCAAGAATATCTTCATATCGCAGAAGTCGGCAATTCGAGTACAGAAAGGAATACTGAACCGCTTCTGATGCCTGCTTATAGCAGGCATGCAGTTCCTCAAGCTTGTTTCCCTCGGTACTTATTCCAATTCGCAAGCCATCCAGCTCTTTCCCCCCGGTTTGCTTGAACAGCTCCTCGAATGGGATAGACAGACTTCCGATTAAGACAAGCTTGCCTTCGTTATCGAAGAATGAAGCATCCACCATTCCTTGTATCGGCTGCAGCATTTTATCAACGTAGAGCTTGAACTCTTCTCTCTTCATCGAGTCGCCGTTCTCAGTCTTATAGCGCAATACAGCTACTGTGAATGGACAATGATACCGCTGAAACCCAATTCGGGCTTCTATATCTGTTAACGGATCAGAACCTGGTTGTTCCAGCCATTCTTTCAGATCATTGATTTGCAGCTGTTCGCGATAGATGTCGCCGACTGCCACTCTCTCAGCTATTTCAGCTTGTGCTTGAAGAATAAGCTCGCTTTTTCGCAAAGATTCGAACATTTCATCCCGACGTATAGGCTTTAATAGAAAATCCTTCACCTGATACCGAATCGCTGCTTTCGCATATTCAAAGTCATCATAACCACTTAATATAATAAGGATAGGTTTCTCCTCTTGCTCGATATCATCAGTTAGACATTTGATCATTTCAATACCGTCCATGACAGGCATACGAATGTCTGTGATAACAATGTCTGCCCGTTCAGTTCGATATTGAGACAAGGCATCCTCTCCGTGAATGGCAGTCCGAATATGGTAGTTATTTGGAAATTCCCTCTCAATCATGGTTTTGAGACCAAATCGGATATTTTTCTCATCATCTACGATTAACATTGTCCTCATATCCGGAACCCCCTCCCATTAATAACACCCTGCGCAAAGTGATGACCACCTCAGTGTATTTGCCTTCCTCACTACAAACCTGCAATCCATATGGCTTGCCATAAAAAAGCCAGATTCGCTGATGGACATTGCGCAGACCGATTCCAAAGGCTTGCTTGCCTCTTCTAAGCAATTCTTCATGCGAAGCCATGCTAGTATGCTCAACACGAATCATTTCATTTAATCGTTCCAGACGTTCAGTCCTTATACCGATACCGTTATCTCGAAGAGCAATGACAATCTCCTGATCCTCGTTCTCAAAAACATCGATTTTAATGACTCGCTCACTCTCTTCTAATCCAATCCAAGCATGCTTGATCGCATTTTCTACAATCGGCTGCAAGGACATCTTCAGTACTTCAATCTCCATCAATTCAGGTGGAATATTCATGACGAGTTGAATGGGTTCATCGAATCGAATATTCATAACTGCTATGTAATTCTGAATATGTCGGATCTCATCCCGCAGATTCACATACTCACCTGTCCACTTGAAGTTATATCGCATCATTCCGCCCAATGAGGTCAGTGAGTCTGAGATCATCCGCTGATTCTCTATCTCCGCCAGCATCTTAATATTTTCAAGCGTGTTGTATAAAAAGTGTGAATCGATCTGACTATGCAAGGTTCGCAATTCAGCCTCTTTGGTCAGCGCTTGCTTCTTTACTCCTTGTGCAATCAATTCATTGATCGTATGAATCATCTTGTTGAAGTGATGGGCAAGCTCGCCAATTTCACCACCGCCGCTCAAAGGCAATCCAGCAGGAGTCTCCCCTCTTCTTACCTTCTTCATTGCCTCTGTTAGACGACTGAGGTTTTTGAGAATAAAAGAATTCATAATATAAGTAATAATGGCCAGCAGTACAATTAACACAATATTCGCCGTTATAATTTGTTTCTGCGCTCTAGATACGTTCTCAAGTGCTCCCTCCAAAGAAACCACATTAACAATACGGGCTTTGGCTTGTTCGACTAGCGAGGAGATAAGCAAGTAGGAATGATTGTTTACTATAAAACGTTTCTCCTCTATATTGAGCCGTTCCATCTCGCCCAATTCTTTCTCTATCGCGAGGCGAAGCTCTGAGTCATGACTAACCAGCGGTTGGCTGTCATCCATAAATAAGTTCCCATCACTATCCGCGATCATCATCTGTGAGCCCTCATCCCCAATATTGGCAAAGGCTTTGGGCGAGAACTGCTTCAGCAGCATTTCCACTTGTATAATTCCAATGCGCTTATCCCCTGCATGGATAGCTCGGAGAAGGGAAGCCTTCGGTGATCCGCTGCTGGCTTCCAATGTATTGCGTTGCAAGATATCAGGATCTTCATTCGTGAATATCCAACGCTCTTTACCTTCCAATTGGTCTAACTCAGAGAACCAAGGTTCTTTGCTAATTCGATTTTCCTTAAAAATAACTGGCCAAATCTCCGATATATGCTCATTATCTGTAAATAAACGAAGATGAATAATATTCGGATTGTTAATTTGAATCTGGCTCATATCGGTAAAAGGACCTCGGTAAAGCTCGAGGATCTTTTCTACCGGAAGCTCTTCCTTTATTGAAATATATTCTATAATCTCATGCTCCGATATCGTGAGTTGGGCCGCCAATTCCATCGCTTCAATCTGATTCCGAATATTTATCTTTTCCATTTCAAGCAGATACTGACCTTGTTTAAGCGTATCATTAATATAACTATCCCTTATTTGGTTAAAGAAATAATTCGATACTCCGATACTCGGGATTAAGAGAATGATAATATATGCAGCTATCAGCCGGCTCTGCATTGATCTGCGTCCCAGCCAGAAGGCAACGGATTGAAGGTATACTCGGATTCGTCTGCCCATACTCTCTCACTTCCAGTCCATGATTGCTGCTAAAACCTCTTCATATTCTATAATGCGACAAAAAGCACTCCAGACCGTTACCGGTTCTGGAGTACCTTTCACTAGGGAATTAATCCCTCAACCTCATAAGCTGTTACTTAATAAACTCAGCAAGCTTCATAACATTTTCTTCGAATTTCTTTTGTTTGAATGCTTGCAGCTTGCTGAAGCCGAGAGATTCGCGCTTGGCCACATAATCATTCCACACTTTATCAAAGTCTGCTTCCGTCTTAGAAAGCAATAGTTTCGGGAATAATTTGCCCAACTCTTGCTCTATCTTCGTATTTATGATGCCTTCTTCTGAGTTGGCTGGCGGCAAAATTTGATCAAATTGCGAGAAGCTCTTCGATTTGCCGCGTGTCCAGTCTTCCATTTGTTTAAATGGCTCCACTGCTGGAGGAGACCACTCTGGAGTCAGATTCGTATCCATTACCATCCAGAATTTATGGGAGGCACCATATTTCAAATCAAAAGCATCACGATCCGAATTTAACAGGTTAAGCACTTCCGGTAAGAATTGATCTTTGCCATCAATCTTATCCCAGGTTACGCCTTGTTTGCCGAAGAAGGTATCATGTTGGCCTTCTTCTGAGATCAAGTAATCCAGGAATCGAATCGCACGTTCTTTATTCTTCACATCTTTGGAAATCAACGTTACCGTCCAACCAGAGATTGCCGGGCCAGCCAACGTTGCTTGATCTTGATTGGAATTTGCCGGGCCGTCTACAGCGATATAGATCGAATTCGGATCCTTTGCAAATAGGGCATTTTGTTGTGCAGCAAGGTCTGTTCTCGCATACAACATCGCAAAATAACGGCCTTGTGCAATCTTTTCTTCCATCTGCGGACGTTTGTCAATGAAGATATCTTTAGACAGCAAGCCATTCTCATTAGCTTGGCGCATCGTTTTGAGCCAGCTCACATATTCCGCATCGGTATCGCGATCATACAATTGACCATCCTTTTCGTAAGGAACAGCTAGGAAGTTCTGAATATAATGCTGTAATGAAGCGTTGCCCTTCTCATGGAAGTCATACATGCCCAGTGGAATGAGCGGTTGACCATTAACCTCAGGGAACATCTTCTTCGCATCATCAAGCGCTTTCAAGAATCCTTCCTTCGTCCGCATATCCGGGCTGCCTATTGCTTCGTACATATCCTTGCGTACAAGGAAGGTTTGTGTCGAAGTAATATTATCTCCGAATTTCTCGTAGTCCTTAGGAGATGAAGATGCATTAGGATAACCATACACATTGCCATCTTCTTGTTTATACCACGAAAGCTTAGCTGGGTCTGCTACTTTGTAGAAATACGGATCATATTGATCGGCAAGCTCGTTCAGCGGGAGCACCAAATCGCCTTCGATCATTTTTTTGACAGCATCTTCCGACCAGCCTAGTGTAATAAAATCAGGAAGGCTGCCCGATGCGATCATCGTATTCATTTTCTCTGCTTCATTACCTGCAGGCGCAATAAAGTTAATATTAACACCTGTTTTCTCTGTAATATATTTAGATGTTTCGTCTACACCCCATTTATGCGGGAACCAAGAGAAGTTAACATACCAATCAAATGTAACCGGACTCTTATCTATTTCCCAGCCTTTATCGTCCTGAGTAAGCTTTGCTTCTTCTGCTGGAGCCTTATTGCCTTCCGTTTTCCCTGCGTTAGTGTTGGCATTCTTCGGGTTATTGTTATTTCCGCCTGAAGAGCAAGCGGCTGTCAATACAAGAAGTACTGCTACCGTCAATATCAACAGATTTTTGTAATGAAACCTTTTGGCCATGTCTGTTCCCCTTTTCAATTAGGTTGAATGATTATATATGTAATCCCCTGTTCGTTCAAGGACAGGAGGAATTACCTTGAGGCTAACCTTTGATCGAACCGATCATCATCCCTTTGACAAAATACTTCTGTAAGAACGGGTAAGCAAGAACGATTGGCAGCGTCGTTACAATCATCGTCGCAAGCTTAATCGACTGGGAGGTGACTGACTTGCTTACACCTCCTGGAATAGCTGCTACCATCTGATTGGAGCTGGACTGTGCAACCACTCTATACAAGTAAGTTTGAATCGGCTGCAGTTCCATCTTGTTCATATAAATAATACCGGTGAAATAATCATTCCATTGATATACGCCATGGAACAGAGCAATTGTCGCAATAACCGGCATCGATACGGGAAGCACAACTCGGAATAGAATCGACCAATCATTCGCACCATCGATTTTGGCGGCTTCCTCCAAACCATCCGGAATCTCTCGGAAGAAGGTCATGAAGATAATGAGATCGAAGAAGCTGAACAATGCTGGAATGATATAAACCATGAAGTTATCAAGCATATGCAGATCCTTGATTAATAGATAAGTCGGGATCAATCCACCACCGAAGAAAAGCGTAACGGTGCCGATGAGAATGTATATTTTACCGCCAATAAGACCTCTGCGGGAGAACGCATAAGCGACCATCGCCGTAAACAATACGTGAAGCAATGTACCGAGCAAAGTTTTAGCAATGGTAATTCCCATTGCTGTCATAATACCTGCGCTTTGGAATACGGCCTCAAAATTCTCAAAGCTTATCATCCTCGGCCACCAGTAGATTCCTCCACGCATACCGTCCTGTCCCTCATTAAATGCATTGATCAGCACATACCAGATGGGATATAACGTAGCGAAGCAAATGAGCAGCATGCCAAAGTTGTTGAATAGATCGAAGACTGCTTCGCCCTTCGTTTTTCGTTTCAAACTAAACACGATTAACCGTCTCCTCGCCCCTAGAAAAGTGATGTATCGTTCATTTTTTTGGTTACTCGGTTAGCCAATAACAATAAAATCAATGCAATGACAGATTTGAATAATCCTACTGCAGTCGAATAGGAATAGCGTCCTTGCTGCATACCTGTCTGATAGACGTAAATATCGATTACATTACTTGCACTCTCATTGAGCGCATTTCTTAGCACTAATATTTGGTCGAAATTGGAATTTAGCACTCCGCTGACTGCCAGTATAAAGAGAATTGATATCGTTGCTTTTATACTAGGCAAAGTGACATACCACATTTTCTGAAACCTGCCCGCTCCGTCAATGGTTGCTGCTTCGTACATCTCTGGTGATACACTCGCAATTGCAGCCAGATAGATAATGGCAGACCAGCCTAGCTCCTTCCATATATCAGAAGTAATAATAATACCCCAAAAATAGTTGGGTTCCGCTAGAAAAGAAGTCGGTTCCTGAATGATATTGAGAGCAAGCAATAGATCGCTAATAATCCCCACATCCGCTAGCCAAGTCGCTAGAATGCCTCCGAGAATAACCCAGGATAGAAAGTGAGGCAGATAAGAGATCGTTTGAATAGCCTTCTTGAAACGTACGGACCTTACTTCATTCAGAAACAAAGCAAACAGGATAGGCAGCGGAAAACCGATCACCAGCTTAATCAGACTAATGCCGAGTGTATTCTTCATCACATACCTGAAGTTCTCGTCTTGGAAGAACTCTTTGAAATGATCGAACCCTACCCAAGGCGCATCGCTGATTGCTTTAACAATATTGAATTCCTTAAAGGCGATGATGATCCCGTACATGGGAACATAGTTGAATATAATCATCCAAATCACACCGAGTATCGCCATAATTTGAATATGCCTTTGACTGTACAATTGTTTAAACCATCTGCTTCTCGCGATTGCTCTAGTATTCTTAGCATTCGCATGCTGCGCAGTTGGTTCTGGTGGAAATGATGTTGTCACATGAATAACCTCCAAGCGCTGATGCGGATCTGTGTAAGCCTTTACAAAACCTTATAGGTTAATTGTAGATCGGATGTACCTCCATTCGTAAGGTGTTAGATTTCGTTTTAGAGGGATCATTTTTCGGTTTTTCGGAAAATAGGCAAAAAAAATGTGATAGCAGCTATGGATGCCGCTAATCACATTTTCAAGTAAAGATATTATTCTACAAATTCTAAGTTCATTTATTTAGCATTCAGCCAGTATTGGCTGTGGCATACGAGCTTTTATGCGACCGGACGCTTTATATTAAGCTATTAGTTCTACCCTTTTTTTATGATGGTGAGTTCTTTATTAATAGCGAATATGAGCTTGTCAGGGAAATTTTCCGGTGCCATTCCTGCCAACATGTCAATCGTAAATCCTTGCATCATAGGGTATTGCGGCATGTCCCTGAAACTTTCTCCGAAATACTTATTCAGGACGATTTCCGCATCTTTGTTTTCAAACAGATCTTTAAAAGTGCAACGGCTGGAATACACATCGTCTGTAATCTGTAACTCCGCTAACTCTTCTGTACTCGTATCAGGCAGTTCGAACCAGTTGTTAACTTCTTCGCCTTTATCCGCAACCGGCGGCGCCTCATAACTTGCATTCGGTTCTTCCGCCTTATTAAACCATGCAAGATCTTGATAGGTTACGAGATTTTCACTTGCCACTGCACGGATTTCATTCATGCCCTCCGCCAGGACAACTCTCTCAAAGACAAAGATTTTCTCTTCACTGGATATTGATTGCAGCTCTTCGCCATTCAAATAAAGCGTAACCTTATTGCAATTCGAATAGACCTTAACTTGAATGCTGTCCTCGGCTCGATCTACAAAGCGCTTGCTGGTAATATGGACAAATATTTCGTCGGACCAATGGGCTTTATACATATAGAAAGCATCTTTCTTAATCTTTCTATCATAGGTGACCAGCCCTTTATTGTTCCTTCCCTTGACTCCGCCTTCGTCTCGGATATTGGCTCCAAAATCAAACATATTCCAAACATACGTTGCCCAAAGGAACGGTTTTTTCTCGAAAATTTTCCAAGCGACTTCATGATACAGCGCGTGGTATTCTTCGGTGTAGTCTTTCACCTTCGGCTCAGCACTGTGGTATTGCACGATCCCTTCTACGCCGTATTCAGAAATACATAGCGGTCTGTCGGGATTGATCTCATGAAACTTGTCTATCCAAGGATCGAAATCTTCTGTCTTGCCGTGATACCAGCCGTAATACTTATTGTATCCGACCACGTCTGTCATGCGATTGAACTCGTCTTTCTCATCGACGAATAGAACGTTGGCCATCGTCGTCAGTCTGGTAGGATCTTCTTTTTTGGTCAATTCATTTAACTCTTTAACGAGTTTTCTAACCTCCGGACGTTCTCCGCCGATTTGAATTTCATTCTGCAGCCCCCAGAAAATAATCGAAGGGTGATTGAAATTCTGTTTGATCAATTCCAACATCTGCTGCTTGGCATTGATCCCTTCCACTTCGTTTTTCGACATGATCGAAATAAAAGGAATCTCCGCCCATACCACCATACCTTCATTGTCGCACAAATCGTAAAAAGTTTGGCTGTGCTGGTAATGAGCGAGTCGAAGGGAAGTCGCTCCGATTTCTTTAATCAATGCCATATCTTCGACTTGCTCTTGTTCTGTTATGGCCCAGCCCATATCTTTTCTGTCCTGGTGTCTCGATACGCCATACAAAGGCAAGTGCTCGCCGTTCAAGAAGAAACCTTCCTCGGGATCGACATGAAAATACCTAACGCCGAACGGAATCGCTATTTCATCCACCGTATCGTTAAAGCTAGTCATGGAAACGGTAGCCTGATACATGTAGGGATTTTTTCTTCCATGCCAAAGAATCGGATTGTCGATGACGCATGCCAGCGTTTCCGTTCTTAACTCGCCTGCGGCCAAGACGACTTCTTTAGCGGCATAAGTTACGGTACTTCCATCGGCATCCGCAATACCTGCCCAAAGCCTGACTTTCTTCTCCTCGTCGCTGTCATTTACCAATCTGGATTCGATTTTGAGATGAGCCCTTTCTTTCGAAACCTGTTCCTGTACGATATAGACACCGCTCGAACCGTAATCCATCGCGTCGAAATGAACCTGATTCGTTACAAGGATGTTCACATCACGGTAAATGCCGCCGTAGAAAGTAAAATCTGCTTTCTGAGGATAGACGTCGTCCAAGACGGTATTATCGACCTTAACGGCGATCACATTCTTCGACCCGAAGGCAACGCCCTCTGTAATGTCAAACCTGAAGGTGGAGTAACCGCCTTTGTGCTGACCCGCATGCCGACCGTTCACATAGACATCGGTAATACTATTGGAACCGTTGAATTCGATATACACCCTCCTTCCCTCATCAGAAGAATCAAGGGTGAACTCTTTTCTATACCAGCAAGCGCCTTGGTAATATTCATATCCGTTCGCCCCATCCACCGCATTCCAAGTGTGGGGAATATTAACCGCGTTCCAATGATCGTCTTGATAGGTTACAGCTTCCGCCGGATCTTCATTTTGACGAATAAATCGCCAACTATCATTCATCTTAATGATTTTTCTCATTCTACTCGCTCCTTCAGAGACTTTGTCTCAATAATAGGGATTCCTCTTTATCCTCCTATGATAAGGCGAATATATCATCACTACTAACACTCTAACGACTTCTCGACTAACGGTCTGACGACTTCTTGTCGTTAGAAAAAAAACCCTTACGATACAGGTGCGAATTCCGCGCCTGCCTTCGATAAGGGTAAAGCTGATCTTACATTAATAAGCCGTCCAGCCCGCATCCGCGGTAACCGTCGTGCCGTTGACAAAGCTAGAATCGTCAGAGGCCAGGAAGAGCGCGACTTTCGCGATGTCTTCAGGTTGGCCTAAGCCGGGGTTGATGCCCATGCCGATCTGCGCGCGTTCCGCGCCGAACGGATTCGGTGCCGAAATGGTCATTGCGATATTCGTGGCAACCGCGCCTGGTGCGATCGCATTGCAGCGTATGCCGTGCGTCGCATACTGGAAGCCGACGTTCTTCGTAAATCCGACTACGGCATGCTTCGAAGCGGTATAGGCAGCTCCCGCTCGGGAACCAAACAAACCGCCGGCTGAAGCGATATTCACGATGACGCCTTTCTTCTGGCCGATGAAGATAGGAAGAACCTTCCGCGTTGTCCGCATCGGACCGGTCGTGTTCACGGCGAACACCTTGTCCCATAACTCGTCCGTCATGTCCCCCGCAGGTACGAAATTGTCCATGATGCCGGCATTGTTGACGAGAATGTCTACGGTACCGTACGTACGAACCGCGGTGTCGATCAAGCGCTGAACATCTTCTTCGACGGCGACATTGGTTGCCGTGGCGATGGCCGTTCCGTCTTTCGCCACGATTCCCTCAGCCACTTTGCCGGCGTTATCGACATTTAAATCGGAAACGATCACTTTCGCACCTTCTTCGGCGAAGAGCTCTGCAATTGCTTTGCCCATCCCCGACGCTGCTCCCGTAACGATCGCTACTTTACCCTTAAGTTTCATCTATATTAACCTCCTTAGATCCAACACATCGAAATACCCCATTATATTTATCTTTTATTATTCGATAGCAGCCAAATCAGCAACGATGAGTGCCAATGTTTCGGCAGACACACCCGCTTGCGGGAATGCTGCCAATTGGCTTAGCGAAAACCCGCCAGCCATTCCTGTCATCGGGTTAGTCGAAAATCCAGGGAGATGCTTGTCCACCACGGCTTTCGCTGCAGCATTCGCCAACAAATCTCCCACTTTGGAATTTTGATCGAATTTCATTGTCTTATTCACCTCCTTAAGTCATGCGATAGTTTGCTTGCTAACTATAATGATATCTTTTCGCCTCAAGCCGGACTAACGGTTAGACGACGAAATGAATAACACTTTCACGACTAAAAAAAAGAAGCTGCCGCATTGAGCGACAGCCTCTTCCTCCGTTTAACCGGGCTGATTACGAAATTCCGTCGGCCCTGTTCCTACATACTTTTTGAATATTTTTGCAAAGTGGGAGAAGTTCGTGTATCCGACCGAAGAAGCGACGGCGCTGACGGACACGCTCGTTTGGAGCAGCAGCTCCTTCGCTTTGTTTATTCTTTCCAATAGGACATAATCCGATATCGAGTATCCCGTTTCCTTTTTGAAAATTCTGGATAAATAATCGGGATTCAAATACACCTGCTCAGCGATCGTCTCTCTTGACAAGTCTTGATCCATGTTGAGCGCAATGTACCGTTTGACGGTTAGAATGACCGTATCGTTTTCCTTGACCGCTTCTGCTTGATACATGGCTTTGTTGATGGCATGATGAACCCAGGCAATCATATCGGTAACGGAGCGCACCGCCAGCTCCGATAAGCGTCTTGACGCTTCATCCCCGAATAACTGATGGGCCTGTATGCCGTTCGTGTTCAGATACGTATACAGAACCTGGATAAAGTTCTGGCTGAATTGATGCAGCGTATCCGCATTTATCTCATGGTTGCTAACGAGTTTGTCGAGGTACTTCTCTACTTCGTGTTTGACGGCTTCCTTCGTTCCGGTTTTCAACAAAGACGTCAAAGCGCCGAGTTCAGGCAGCTGAGCCGGATAATCCGCTAGCTCCGTACGGTCAAGATCCAGTACTCGATTGAAGTAAGCAACGTTGTTCCGGTCGCGCTCACGCAGCGCCGCGACCATTCCGGCCATCTCATGCGCTTCTGCGGAACGTCCCAAATAACAAGATTGATTGCAGTAGAAATAGCGATGGCAAGACTCCACATACAGACCGGCGGCTTCCCTTATCCTTTCCTCGTTCCACGGGACATCCCTTTCCGACATCAGGATCACGAGCAGCAACCCTCTGTCGAGTTGAAAACAGATTCCGTTATCATGGCTTCCGATAAGCATCTCTTCCGCAGAATTTTTAAGCGCGTATTCCAGTATTTTTTCGTCTCTGCGCTTCATCTCTTTGTTCCATCGTTGGATCGAAATCAAGATCGGAAAGAACACCGAGTCTTCCGTAATCGGGATATGATGCTGCTCGACCTGCTCCCGAATCGCAGCTTGATGGCTGGGGAACGAATGCTGGATCAGATCCATCCAGAATCGTTCGATAATGAACGATTGATGCTTCTGCCACAATTGATGAAATTTAACGTTACGGGTGTTTTCGCTGTTCTTGTCGATTACGGTCTGAGCCTTTCGAATCGCATTCTCCAGCTCCTCTGCCAGCACCGGCTTAAGCAAATAGTCCAGACTGCCAAGTGTTAGCGCTTCTTTCGCATATTTGAAGTCGGCATGGCTCGTTAAAAATATCGTGACCGTGTTCGGATAATGTTCCTTTACCCAGGTCAGCAATTCCAGCCCGTTCCCTTGCGGCATCTCGATATCGCATAACAGAATATCGATTTTTGCGCTTTCGAACCATTCTTTTGCCTGCCTGATATTATTGGCGGTATACAGCTCCGAGATTCCGAGTTTTGGCAAATCGAGATCCGCCTTTACGCCTTCAATGGCATGAATTTCGTCGTCGACGATGAGCAAGTGATCGTTCATTGCTTTACCTCCATCAGGGGATTAATCGGAAGAACTAGGAATACAGTCGCGCCGCCGCTTTCCGAATCGTTAGCGAAACGAATGGATACCGAATCTCCATACAATAAATTCAGCCGTCGCTGAACGTTCCATATTCCGGTATGCTCTCCTCGTTCGTTTTCGACGCTTCTGCCCGCCTGCAGCTCGCGAAGTACCTCATCGCTGAATCCGCTGCCCGTGTCTTTAATGCTGATTTTCACCCAGGTTCCACTGTCTTCGTCCAAAAAGTCGATCCTTACGGAAATATGGACGAGCCTGTCCATCGTAACCGCATGTTTAATTGAATTCTCGACGAACGACTGAATGACGAGGGGAGGAATCGGCGTATCCATCAAGTAGTCCGGAGCCTCAATGGTCCACTTCAGTTTCTCCGGAAAACGCAAGGCTTGAATTCCCAAGTAGTTACGGGTGTGCTCCAGCTCGTCTTTCAGAGAGACGAATGTCGTATTGCTTCTGAACATGTAACGGAAATAGTGAACCAATGACCGCGTCAATTTCATCGTCAATTCATAATTTTTGACCTTGGCCAAATTGTAAACGATATTGAGCGAATTTAGGAAAAAGTGAGGGTTTACCTGCAACTGCAGCCGCTGCAGCTCTTCCTTCTGCTTGTTTAACTGTTCTTCATAGACGTTGACGCGAAGCGTTTCGATTTCCGCCATCATGGAGTTGAAGGATTCTCCGAGTATTCGGAACTCCTCCGAACCGCCTTTTTGCATGTTGACCCGAATACTCCAATCCCCTTTTCGTACCTTCTTCATCGAGATGAGGACCCGGTATAACGGCACAAGTATGGCCTGCCGGATGAAATACAGACCGATCGGGATAAAAAGCAGGGAAGAAGCGGTAATGATCCATATGACCCCTTGTAAATACGGCAGTCTATCCAAGATGTGGTGATCCGGTATGACGGCGACCAGCTTGAAGTTGCCTCTGACGGAAGCCGAATCGACGATCAAATATTTCCGGTCGGAACCAGTCAAATAATAGTCGCCTTCGCTCTGGTGTAACCGGATCCCGTTCTCGTCGACAAGCTCCGTGTCCGTAATCGGTTCTCCATCGTCATTCGCGAACAATACGCTTCCCTCTTCTCCGATCTGAAGTGATTGGAGGGGCGCCAGCAATTGGTCGGTTCTCACTAAGCCGCCCAAATACACGCTGCCGGATCGGACGATATCGATGAAATAATCGTTTTGCCCGATCCGGGCGTAATGCCATCTTTGCGCAGAGTTACCCGGATTGCTGGCAGAACGGATAAGATCGGACACATATTGTTGAATGTGATCCTTTTCGTCAAACGTTAAATTTTGCGTCTTATTCACATCCATAAGCTCCTGCCTTTTATCCGCATAAACGAAAAATGAACTTAAGGAATCGTATAAAGGAATGTCCTTGCTCAATTTATTAAACAAATACACCTTCGAACTGTAATAATCCGCATCCGATTCGGCCTGATCAAGAGAAATCAAATCAATGCCCGATAACATGGAGTTCAAATAGGCATCCACATCGTTTAATCCGGAATCGATCTGATTCATGTTTAGAGTCAGCATGTTTTTATACGAATCAGCAACCTGCTCCCTAACGACGTCAATGGCATAAAAGTTGTTATATATCAGCATGCTTAACAGCGGTCCCGTCATGATCAGCACGCTTAAGATCAACTTGAAATTCAGGGAACCCCGTTGCAGCAACAATCCGCGTATTCTCATGCTCCTGGCTCCTTAATCAGTTTCCTCCATCTTATACGAAATGAAAGTCCAAGCGCCACAACCTCTTGCAAGGTTGCGGCGTTTGGACCTATTTTGCAATCAGCTTACCCTTTTACGGCACCGATCATAATTCCTTTAATGAAGTACTTTTGGAAGAACGGGTAAGCGATCAGGATCGGCAACACGCCGATTACCGCAATGGCCATCTTAACCGAGTCGGTTGGCATCTGCTGCATGGCCTCGCCCGCGTTAGAGCTCAAATTGGTCGTAATAAACTGAATATCTTGCATAATTCGGTTAAGAAGATTTTGGACGCTGAACAGCTCAGGGTTGGTGATGTAAATCATCCCGTTCTGCCAGTCGTTCCAGTACATGATGCAGGTGAACAAGCCGATTGTCGCGATGACGGGCGTCGACAGCGGCAGTACGACGGACCAAAGCGTCCGGTACTCAGTGGCTCCGTCCAGCTGCGCCGATTCGATTAACGCCGGCGGCACGGTCGACTGGAAGAACGTTCGCATCATCATGATATAAAAACCGTTCGTGAGCAGACCTGGCACGATAAGCGCCCATATCGAGTTTTTCAAATCGAGCAATTGGGCGTACACCAGGTACGAAGGGACAAGCCCCCCATGGAACAGCATCGTAAAGAAGATAAGGAACATGAGCAGATTTCGGTGCGGCGTTTCTCTTCTGGATAGCGGATAAGCCAGCAATATCGTAATGGCCAATCCGACCACAGTACCAAAGACCGTAACGAATACCGTAATACCGTAAGCCCTCGCGATGTCCGAGCCTCTATCCAGCAAATATTCATAAGCAGTTGTACTGAACACTTGAGGAATGAAGGAATAACCATGAGCGGTAATCGCATTCTGATCCGTCAAAGATGCCGAAATGAGCAGCAGGAACGGAATGAGACAAACGGCAGCGAATAGAAACATCGAAATATGGCTGAACCAGGTTAAAAATCTGTCTTCGTTTTTCATATCGGGACCTCCTAATTTTTACAGGACCCCCCAAAAGTACTCGGAATTCGCTACGGTTTCCGTCATCACTTTTGAGGGATTTTTAAAACAATGCATTATCTTTATTTGAACGCCTTACGACAAGATTCGCCACGATGACGAGGATAAAGCCGACGATAGATTGATAGACGCCCGCCGCTGTGGACATTCCGATGTCGCCTGAGCCCATCAGTCCTCTGAAGACATAAGTGTCGATCGTGGAAGTCGTTTCGAACAATGCCCCGGAGTTCATCGGAACCTGATAAAACAACCCAAAGTCGGAGTAGAATATTCGTCCGATATTTAGCAGTGTCAGCATGGTGATGACCGGTACAATAATCGGCAGCGTGATGTGACGGATTTGCTGCCAACGGGTAGCGCCGTCAAGTCTGGCCGCCTCGTAATATTCTTCGTCAATGCCAAGAAGCGCTGCGAAGTATACGATGCTTGAATACCCAATGGCCTTCCAGAAATGAACCAAAGTCAGAATCCAAGGCCAATACTTATTTTCCGTATACCACGAAATCCCTTCCTCGATGCCGATCCATGGCAGCACCGTCCTGTTAAGGAACCCCGTGTCCGGGCTTAAAAATGCGAATCCGAGATAACCGACGATAACCATGGAGATCAGATGCGGCAGCGTGATGATGCTCTGGTACGCCTTAACCAGCACCTTGCTCTTGATTTCGTTCAGCAGAATCGCAGTGGCCAGCGAAAGCACCGTTCCTAGAATAATGAACACAAGGTTGTAGAGAATCGTATTGCGCGTGATGATGTATGCATCAGTCGTCTTGAACAGGTATTCGAAGTTGGCGAATCCAACCCAATCGCTCTGCAGAATGCCTTTGGCAAAGTTCACGTCCTTAAATGCAATGACGATCCCGAGCATTGGGAGATAGTTGTTGATCAAAATGTAAAGAAGACCTGGAATCATCATAATCAGAAGCGGCGCATATTTCCGATATTGGGTTTTCCTTTTCATTGGCTTCTTGACGCGTTTTTGGGCATTTACCGCGGAGGCTTGTGCCATTGTCATTCCCCTTCCTGTTCATCTGTTTTCTGTTTCTGACTATCCTTATCATAAGGGATGACCGCATGGCCAACTAACGGAATGACGACTTTTTCGATAACGGTTTGACGACTTTTCTCCCCGCTTAATTTTGAAGCCGGATCCTCTAAGGATCCGGCTTCAACCGCTCTTATATTGAATTATTCCTAGCGATGCTTCCGAGATGATACGCGCTCGGTTTGGGCTTGCGTTCTTGCGTTGAACGGTCCACTTCGATCAATCCGAACGTCTTCGAGAAGCCGAGTTGCCATTCAAAGTTATCGAGCAAAGACCAGTGCATATAACCAATGACTTGAATTCCTTCCGAGATACAAGCTTGTACGCCTTTCAACGCTTGATCGATAAATGCAATGCGGCGCTCGTCGTTGTCCGTCCCGATTCCGTTTTCCGTGATCATAATCGGCTGTTTCAGATGCTTGGAGACGAAACGAACGGCACCCCCAAGCGCTTCCGGATAATACTCGTTCCCCATCTGGGTCTTTTCCACATCCGCGGGAACCGGCAGAAGACCATCCGGCCCGTATACCATACGGGTATAATTTTGCAAACCGAAGAAATCGTCTTCTTCCAGATACGGAAGAAACTGCAGGAATTCTTCGTGATAAGCTTCAGCAGCCAACTCTTCTCCGCCTGGGATTGATTGAATGTCATACAACGACAAAGACAGTCCAATTCGTGTTTTCGGACTCACCTGACGAATCGCGCTTCTCGCCTCCGTATGCGACTTGAAGATAACTTCCAGCCCTTTATCCGTACGAGCACCGAGGAAAGAGTGCACCTCTTGCGGATGAACGCCAAATGCTTGTCCCAGTGCCATGAAATACTTTTGCATTTGGCTCATATTATCCGTATTGATTCCGACCTGCGCTTGGCCTCCTCCGGCTTGATGCCGCTTTATGATTTTCGTAATTCCGATGGAGATATTCGCTTCATTGATCGTGCAAACAAAAGGAATCAATTCGCCTAATTCCTTCATGACATAGGCACAATAACGGGCAAAACAGGCAGGCGTCTCAGCCGATTCCCACCCGCCTGCGCGAATGAGCCATTGCGGCGTAGTGAAATGATGCAAAGTGACAATCGGCGTTACATTCGAGCTTTGACAGGCCAACAATACGTCCCGATAATGTTCAATCGCTTCCGAATCGAAACGCCCTTCTTCTGGCTCGATCCTCGCCCATTCAATGGAGAACCTGTACGAATTCAATCCAAACGAGGAGAGCAGCGCAATGTCTTCCTTGAACAGCCGGTAGTGGTCTACGGCGCTGCCTGAGCGCTCCTTAAATATGGATCCCTCCAAATTTTCCATGAGCCAGAAATCGGAGTGGGTATTATTTCCTTCCACCTGATGAGCGGCCGTCGAGGCCCCCCAATAGAAATCGTCGGGAAAACGACTTGTCATATTGAATTGCTCCTTTCAAGTTTTGTCTATACTCTCTCAATCATCATATTTCAATTGCCATAGGGCCAACTAACGTTATCGCGACTAAACCACTAACGCTTTCACGACTTCTTAAGCAGAGACGTCATTCCGGCAAAACAAAAAATTCCCGCTCCGTGAAGAGCAGGAATCGACGTTACTCGCTAAGATAATGACATAATCGTAAAAAAGTCCATACGTTTCTCTTCCAAAGGGACATAGTCGAAATAGTCGAAATGAGCAGGAGTTACGACGTTCTTGCCATTGCCGGTCGCATACATCGCGAAGAACACGCCGGTAAAGCCGCCCGCGACTTCCTTGGATAGGAAAGCCGTCTCTCCCTTGCCAATCACAACAGGTTCCTTGCCGGGAGCCGCATACGTAAAGGTATACAACACTTCGTTCGCATGTACGCCGAGAATGACTGTCGGTTCGGCGTAATCCACTTCCGCTTCGATCAGCGACATGCTTCCGACCCGGCGCCTCAGGATAAGCTTTGGCTTGCCGCCCTTCATCGTTATGGCAACTTCGTAATGGAATTTCTCGTTCATGAACACGGTTATTCCGGCCTCTTCGCCTTCTTCTGACGGCCTAAACTCTATTAGTGTCTTGACCTCGCAATTGAGATGCTGCTGTCTGCGGCCGACGAACGCCGGCGAATCTTTGTCATTCAAGGTGAAAGCCTGCCCCCTAAGCGTCAACCATCCCGCCCGGTCTTTCAGAGACCACGAATCCGAGACAGGGTTCCGATAGAAATTCCAAACCGGCTGAAGCTTGTCCGATTCAAAATCATCCCTGCTTTCCCACTCGATAGGCTCATCTAGCGGCAAGCTCCCGGCATCATGCTCAAGCTCGGCTATGCCATGATTGCCGACAACTGGCCAACCTTCTTCGTTCCAGGAGACGGGCGCCAGATTCGTCTCACGACCCAGGATATGGCGTTTCGCATTAGCGACCGACCGGATGCCTAGAAACACGCACCACCAGCTGCCGTCTGCAGCTTGAACGAGATCGGCATGTCCCGTCGCCTGAATCGGCTTCGGCGTACTTCGATTGGAGAGGATCGGATTCGCCGGATTGCTCTTGAACGGACCGTACGGGCTGCGGCTCCGCGCGATCGTTTCCATGTGTCCGTATTCCGTTCCGCCCTCCGCCACCATGAGATAATACCACCCGTTGATCCGATATAGATGCGGACCTTCGGGATGGCTTCCACCCGTACCTTCCCATATCAACTGTCGCTCGCTTAATAATGTCCCGCTTGCGATATCGATCTCCGCTTGATAAATACCTGCGCTTTCCCCATAAAAGTTAGCCGTGCCCGTCAAATACACGCTGCCGTCTTCATCGAAGAACAATGACGGATCTACGCCACCCCAGCCTTCAAGGTAGATTGGCTCAGACCAAGGCCCTTCCGGACGTTCTGCCCACACATAGAAGCTTTTCTGGATGGAAATGTTCGTCGTAATGACATAGAAGCGCCCGTCGTGATAACGAATCGTTGGCGCATAAATCCCTTGAGAATATCCTGGCGGAAGCATGCCCTTAAGCGGCAACTGGCTTTCCCGCGTCAACACATGCCCCAACTGACCCCAATTCACCAAGTCCTTGCTATGAAAAATCGGAATGCCCGGAAAATAATCGAAGGAACTCGTGACCAAATAATAATCTTCTCCGACTCTGCAAACGCTGGGATCGGGATGGAAGCCCGGGATAACTGGATTTTTAAATGTTGCCATCACTAATTCCCCATTTTTATTTAAAATATATAGGGCCTAATGAATGACGCTTCAAGCGACGCATCGATCCGATCAAGTTGCTTCAGATCGATGCGCCCTAACGTCTCATTAAGCCCTGCGATGTCTTAGTGGTCGAGCCCTCTTGCCTTTATTATTTATTCAATGCCGCCCACTCGTCCAACTGCTTTTGCTTTTCCGCGATGACTTTATCGATCCCTGACGACTTAAGCTTCTCTCTGAGCTCTGGAAGTTTGTCTGCCGGATCGAACGTTCCCGACTCCAAAGCCTTTCTATATTGTTCGATGACATTGTTGAGAGCTGTAATTTCGTTCTTGACCGGCTCCGAGTTAAATGCGAAGCCAAGCGCTTTCGATTTGATAGCTTTTTGATTCGCTTCCGCCGTTAACTCCCATAAATTCGGCAAGTCAGTCGTTCGAATATAGCCGATGGATTGGTTAGGGACCATCCATGTTTGAACGGAATACCCCACTGTCGTTGCTTCGACCCCTTCCGGATAATCAATCGTGGTATCCGACACCTTCACATAGTGTTTACCTTCAATACCCCATAAGAACAAATTGGAAAGTTCCTTATCCGAATACATGAGGTCCAGGAACATCATCGTTCTTTCAGGATTTTGGGAATTGTTGGATATCGACCATAATCCCGCCGTTGCATCAGTTGTTGTCGCATAGGTGTTCGACGAAATCGGTACAGCGATGAGTTCTTTGCCTGCTCCTGCGCTTTGCACTTCCGCTCCTCCGACCTTAAGGCCGTCGAAGTAAGCAAAGGCTTTGCCCGCCTTCACCATTTCCGTACCGTTGATTTGGCTTGTAGCCGCGTCTTTGTTGATATATCCAGCCTTAAACCAGCTATGCATTTTATTCAAGTAATCTTCGTACTCTTTGGACTCAAATATGTTTTCAACCTTAAGCCCATTGTCGAATCCAGGTAAAACGCCAAATCGATTACCCAGTCTGTCATAATCGCCATACTTATCCGAAGGAACTAATAACCCTACCGCAAAAGGCACAATACCGGGCTCGTTTTCCTTAATCGTCTTAAATACCTGATCCAGGTCATCGAGTCCTTTAATCGAAGCTACATCGATCTTATGCTTGTCCACCAGCTCTTTAACCATGAGTATCGAATTTGTTCCGGTTGTATAGTCTTTGTACACAGGTACGCCGTAAGTTTCACCTTTAAGCTTGGCGCTTGCCAAATATTCCGGACCAATCGCCTGTTTGATGCCCGCACCGTATTGATCTAAGAGACCGTCAAGCGGAATAATTTTTCCTGCTGCCATAGCAGCACTATAGCCCTGTCCAAATTCGAACAACAGGTCCAGTTTTTCGCCGCTGGATGACATCAAATTCATTTGTTGTGTCCATGTGCCAATGCTGATTGGCAAAATTTTGACGGTTGCGTTAATTTTTTCTTTCGTGATCTTGCTCATTTCTTCTTGAACCAACCCAATATCTGCCGGTGTCGCTCCAATGATTGGCAACGCAAGCGTGATCTCGAAAGGATCTTTTATTGCTTCGTTCGAACTGCCTCCGGACTCCTGGCCCGTATTCGACGGATTGTTTGTTGCGCTGTTCTTTTCATTGTTGTTTGACGACGAGCATGCGCTGAACAACCCCATCAACATGACCGCTGCAAGTGTCAAAACAATAAATCTCAAATTCTTTCTCATTGCAATCCCCCTCATTTAACGTTAGCTTACACCTTCATCGTAACGTTATGCCCCTAGTGCCGACTAACACTTTGCCGACTTTTTTGATAACGCTTTCGCGACTTGTTTTCCCAAAGCTCGCGCGAATCGCCTAGACGTGATTATTCATGAATTTTATACTGGTATTCGCCGCTTCCCGCCGTGAAAACAATTCGTCCGTCTTCATAACGGACATCCGAGAAATCTTCGAACTTTTTCAGGTCGTCTTTATTGCCCAGAAGCATGATTGTGGCCGTCGTATTGACCGGCACTTCGAAACGATAAGCGATTTCCCCATCGTTCTTCTCCCAGCTTGACTTGATCGTTCCATACAAAGATTCATACTCCGCAGTCGCGTGAGTCAGTGTCCCGCCATGAATGGGTTTCAATATAAAATGCTTATAACCTGGGGCTTCCCAAACAGGTCGAATACCTGCTACGCCCGCAAAAAGGAAATCGCACACGGCCCCATACGAATAATGATTCAACGATCCTGATAACTCACCGTCAGGCTTCATTCCTCTCCAGCTTTCCCATATCGTCGTCGCCCCTTTGCTGACGGCATACAGCCACGACGGAATCGTATTTTGCTCCAACAATCTGAATGCGGTTTCAGCTTGTCCATGATCTGCCAACACATGAAGGATGAATGCTGACGAAAGGAATCCCGTATTCAAGTGATAATCCTCTGCCGCAATCATCTGCGCTAATCGATCTGCGACGGATTGTTTTTTATCTTCATACGCTAATCCGAAAGCAAGCGTACGGACATTCGGCGCCTGCCTGCCTTCTACAATATGGCCGCAATCCTTAATGAAATATTGATTGTACACGCGTTTAATCTTCTCGTATAGTGCTCGGTACTTTGCCTCTTCTTCGGTTTTGCCAAGCACGGATGCCATTTCAGCCAACAGCCTGGTGGAATAAGCATAATAAGCCGTCGCAACGTCCGGGTGGCAACCTTGGGATTTGGTCATAGCCGCTACGAGATCATTAAACTCCGTATCCGCCTCCAGCCATTCCCCCCAATGGAACCTCGTATCCCAAATGTACTCAGCATCAAGCTCCCCATCGGTAAATTTCTGATAGGCAGGCGTCTCTTTGAATTGCACGTTTGCGTCTTTTGCGCAGGAGGCCATGTACTCAACCCATGCCTTCGCAGATTCAAATTGATTCTCTAGAATAGTCTTGTCTCCATAACACAGATACATGGTCCATGGAATGATAACAGCCGCATCACCCCAACCTGAAGAACCGTCAAGCACACTGGCCGTTCCGGGTTTTGGCCGGTTAAATGCCTCCATTGGGTTGGTAATATTCTTTGAAGTCCTTTCCCATTCCTCCAAGCTGTGATAGCCGATTACAGTGGGCACAGTGCTGCCGACCGAACCATCAGGGAATTGCTCGGCCGCTAAGTCGGCCATCCATTTTTCAAAGAACGGATATACATTCATGAAATCCGATGCCGTTCTGCTATATACCTGTGCGTCCCCAGTCCACCCCGCTCTCTCTCGGGTTGGGCAATCTGTAGGAACCTCCATAAAGTTGCCTTTCTGGCTCCATCTGGAGTTGGATACCAGCTTGTTGATTGACGGATTCGAGCAAGTGAAATCGCCCGTCTCATCCAAATCGGAATAAACTGCAGCAGCCGTAAAGTTCTCCGGTTTTATTTCACCCGGATAGTTTGTAACCAGTACATAGCGGAATCCAAAAATAGAAAACCGCGGGCGGTAGCTCTCTACCCCTTTTCCCTCCAAAATGTACCGAACCTCTTGGAAATCCTCCAGCGTTTCATGTATCGCGAGATGTTGTACGGTGAAGTTTCCTTGCTTATCCAAAGCTTCCCCATGAACTAGCACAATCTCCGTTCCCACTTTGCCTTGAACCTTCATTTCTACCCAACCCGCGATATTTTGACCGAAATCAAGGACCGTTTCTCCATTGGGCGTCAGCAGTATATTAGGCGTAAATTTTTCTTTTTCTCTTACCGGCACGGTGCGAGTGCCGACCAAGTTGTCGAATCCTTCTGCCGTCAATTGCACAGGTTCCCAACAAGAATCATCATATCCGGGTTGATTCCAACCCTCTATGTTTATTCTGGCGTCATAAACATCACCGGCCTTTATGTCCGATTTCAGCAATGGTCCATGGGATGTCTTAAAGGAGTCATCGCTGCCAATGATTTCGCAGCTTCCGTCGTCGTAATCCAACATCAATTGTCCCAAAAAGGCCACTTTATACCCGAAATTGTTTTTACGGCTTCCGCCGCCGGTGGATCCTCTCCACCAGCCGTCTCCGAGAATCACCCCTAACGCATTCGAACCTTCATTCAACAGATGAGTCACATCGTATACTTGGTACTGCAGCCTTTTGTAATAGGACGTGAATCCAGGTGTGAACAATTGGTCCGTACCCTCGATCCCGTTCAAATAAAAGCTGTACAATCCTTTCGCCGTAAGATAGGCTCTTGCCGAGACGAGTCCCTTCTTTACGAAGAATTCTTTCCTCATATACGGAGCCGGTTTATAGGCGTCGAAGTCTACTTCTTTCTCCGGTTCGATCCAGCTAGCCTTCCAATCCGAAACATGAAACAGTCCTGTTTCAAAAAAAACCGACTCGCTGAACAGCGAATCCTCTTCGAGATTGTTCCACACCTTAACCCGCCAATATATGCGCTGCCTCGATTTCAATTCGGGGCCGGCATACAAGATTTGTTGTGCTTGGCTAGATTCTACCTTGCCGCTGTCCCAAGTCAGGTCTGAGAAGCTCTCGTTTGCGGATGTTTGCAATTGATAGGCGCTTTGCATGACGTTCTTACCATCACTTCTGAGCTTCCATCCCAAACGGGGCTTAGCCGTATCCAACCCCAAAGGGTTTTCCAAATATTCCGTTCGTAACGAAACTGCCTTTATCATAAGTTATATCCTCCAAGAAATCGTATTTATTCAGGGCATTCCTGCACAACTTTTGGTCCTCATCGACTCGGATTTTCGTTTGCGAATTGTGTTTATAATTGGCAATCCATTAATTCTAGATGACGCCTGTCCAATTCATCCCGAAGCCGAAATCATATATGATATGCACTTCCAAATCATGAGGCACATCCTCGAATTGCTCTTCTACCGACTTCATGCTGGCAGGTATCTGTACGGGCAAAAGCGCAGACAGTTCTTCCTTGCCGCTCACGATGTCCAAGATCGCTTGGTCCTGCACGCCGAAACTCACGCGATCGCGCTGGCAGCCTGCTCGAATTGGGACATGATCGTCCGTCACGAACTCCGTCTGTGGTCCTTTAAGTCGTGGGACTGCGCTCCGTTTTCTGTGAATCTCTTGCCCCCGTAACTTTCGTTGAACCAACCCTGGTTGGGAAGCTTTGATGGAAGCAATCTTTTCAAATGATGAAAGTTAGACGTGCTCTTCATGAATTTTGCGCTGAGCTGCAAGGAATTGATCGGAGAATCGTTTACCCAGTTCTTATGGGATTCTAAGATAACGGCCTGCACGCCGTAGCTTTTCGCCGTAGTCACGAGCGCTTCGAGATCCATATTGCCGTAGCCCAATTCCATGCTACCCGACTCGATAATCGACGCAGTTGGTCCCTTGACGCGGAAGCCACGGTCATTGATATGATAAAGCTTCATTCTGCTGCCAAGACTATTCCTGAGGGCCAAAGCATCGTATCCGGCTTCCGTAGGCCAATAAGAGTCGAACTCAAAATTAACATAATTAGGATCCGTTAGTTCGATAAGTAATTGAAACGCGGTCTTCTCCGCATCGACTTTACGCAGCTCGCTATTGTGATTATGATATAGCAGGCGAAGTCCTTCCTTCTCCAGCATTCTGCCCGCTTGATTCAGTCTTTCCGCAAGGTCAAGCACGGCTTGTTGGTCTGAAAAATCGAAGTTTCTTATTCCCGTAACGACAATCGTATCCGTTCCATATGCATTGGCATCAGCGACGATGCTCGCCGTTAACATAAGGATCATATCCAAATCTTCATGAAGGCCCACAACCTCCAAACCGGATTGTTTAATCAATGTTTTCCAATCGAGCTCAGCGCTGCTTTCCAGTTCAATGCCTGCGGCTTTCGCCATCTCAATCGCTGCCTTCGGCAAAGGTCGAACGAGAAAACCGCATAGCTCGATTCCATCGTATCCTGCGTCCTTTATTGCCTTAAGCGTATCTTGGGCCTGTTGTTCCGTTCCAACTACCGATCTGATTTGAAACTGCTGTACAGCCTTAAGAACCATTACACTCCCTCTCCTTTCATCTCCAGCGGCGAAGTGGTAAAGCGATATACCCCGCTTCCCGCCGTAAACAGGATTCGGCCATCTTCGTAACGCGCATTCGGAAAATCCTCGAATCCGCTGGTCAGGTCGTCTTGATTGCCCGGGAGCATGATCGTCGCCGTCGTATTGGCAGGCACTTCAAAACGATAGTCGATCCCTTGTCCCGTCTTTTCCCAGCTCGATTGAATAGTCCCGTATAGGGATTCGAACGTTGCGGACGCTTGCGTAAGTGTTCCCCCATGCAAAGGTTTCAAAATAAAATGCTTATAGCCCGGCGCGTCCCAAACTGGACGTATTCCGGCTATACTCGCAAAGAGGAAGTCGCATACAGCTCCGTACGAATAATGGTTGAGTGATCCCGATAGCTCGCCGTCAAGCTTCGTGCCTTTCCAGCTTTCCCAGATCGTCGTCGCTCCCTTGCTGACGGCATATAGCCACGACGGGCATGATTCCTGCTCCAACAGCCGGAAAGCGATATCCGCATGTCCGTAATCCGCCAACACTTGAAGAATGAACGGTGTCGATAGGAAACCCGTATTCAGATGAGAGTCTTGCTCCGTGACCAATTGCGCCAATTTGTCTGCGACGGCTTGTTTTTTATCATCATCCGCTAAATCGAATGCAAGCGTACGAACATTCGGCGCTTGCCTGCCTTCAAGAATTTGACCGTCCTCTTTAATAAAATAACGATTGTACACGCGCTTGATTTTACCGTAGAGTTCATGGTATCTCGCTTCCTCCTTGGCTTTTCCAAGCACTTGCGCCATTTCCGCCAGCAGCCTGGTGGAATAAGCAAAATAAGCCGTCGAAACGTCAGGGAAGCATCCGCCTGTCTTCGTCAATACCGCAGCCAGATCCGTAAATTCCGTGTCGGTTTCCAGCCACTCTCCCCAATGGAACTTCGTATCCCACACATAATTCGCGTCAAGTTCCCCATCCGTATAGTTTTGATAAACCGGGGTATCTTTAAATCGTTGATTCGATTCTTTCGCGTTTGAGGCCATATAATCCACCCACGCCTTCGCGGAATCGAATTGTTTCTCCAGAATCGTCTTGTCGCCATAGCATAGGTACATGGTCCACGGGATAATGACGGCCGCATCTCCCCAACCCGAAGAGCCGTCAAGCATGCTGGCTACTCCAGGCTTGCGGAACGCCATCATCGGATTTGTGCTTGTCTTGGAAAGGCGCTCCCATTCGGCTAAGTTGTGGTAGCCGATTACAGTGGGTACCGTGCTTGCGACCGATCCGTCGGGGAACTGCTCGACTGCCAGATCGGCCATCCACTTTTCGAAGAAAGGATACACATTCATGAAATCGGACGACGTTCTGGAATAGACCTGCGCATCCCCCGTCCATCCAGCCCTCTCCCGTGTCGGACAGTCGGTAGGAACCTCCATAAAGTTGCCCTTCTGGCTCCAAATGGAGTTGGATACGAGCTGATTGATCAACGGATGCGAGCAGTTGAACCCGCCCGTTTCTCCCATATCGGAATAGACAGCGACCGCCGTAAAGTTCTGAGGATCGATTGTACCCGGGTAATTTTTCAGCAGGACATAACGGAAGCCGAAAATGGCAAACCGAGGACGATAGCTTTCCACTCCGTTGCCCGCTAAAATGTAATGAACCTCTTGGAAATCCTCCAATTCTCCATGCTCCGTAAGATTTTGCAACGTGAAGTTTCCGTCCTTATCAATCGCTTCTCCATGGATAAGAACGACCTCCGTTCCCGCGTCTCCTTGAACCTGCATGTCGACCCAACCAGCGATATTTTGACCGAAGTCCAATACCGTTTCTCCGTTCGGCGTCCGAAGTACATTAGGGGTGAAACGTTCTTTCGCTCTTACCGGCACGCTGTTCGTACCGATTAAGTTGTCATATCCATCCTCCGTGACAGCGACTTGCTCCCATGCGGAATCGTCATATCCGGTCTTGTTCCATCCTTCAATATCGATCGTGGCGTCGTAGACCTCTCCCGCCTTCATGTCCGTCTTCAGCAAAGGTCCGCGGGACGTCTTGAAGGAGTCGTCGCTGGCGATGATTTCGCGACTTCCGTCCTCGTAGGTCAACACCAGTTGTCCTAAAAAGGCTACTTTATAGCCGAAGTTGTTTTTCAGGCTTGCCCCGCCGGTGGTGCCTCTCCACCAACCGTCCCCCAGAATAATCCCAAGCGCATTCACACCTTCGTGCAGAAGGCGAGTCACATCGTAGGCTTGGACCTGCAGCCTCTTGTGATAGGAGGTGAATCCCGGCGTAAACAAGTTGTCCGTACCCTCGATCCCGTTCAATTGAAAGCTGTACAATCCTTTCGCTGTCAGATAGGCTCTTGCCGAGATGAGACCCTTCTTCACATCGAACTCTTTCCGTATATACGGCGCCGGTTTATAGGCGTCGATGTCTACCTCTTTCTCCGGTTCAATCCAGTGAGCCTTCCAATCCGAAGGGTGCAGCAGACCGGTTTCGAAATACACCGGCTCGCTGAACGGCGATTCCTCTCCAACATTGTTCCATACCTTAACCCGCCAATATATGCGCTGCATCGATTTCAATTCGGGACCGGCGTATAAGACATGCTGCGATTGGCTCGTTTCCATCTTCCCGCTGTCCCACGTCACGTCAGCGAAACTCTTGTCTTCCGATGCTTGCAGCTGATACGCGCATTGTAGCACATTTTTCCCGTCACTTCGAAGCTTCCAACCCATACGCGGCTTGACCGAATCCAACCCCAATGGATGATCCTGATATTCCGTTCGCAAAGACACTGCTTCCAGCATATTTAGTAACCTCCTATATCATTTCCGCTGTAGTTCGTTTTCCTTTTTACGATAACATTTCAGAAAAAATCAGACTAACACTTAGCCGACTTTTTAGATGTCGTTATCACGACCAAAAAAGTCGTGATAACAACATCCGTAAAGTCGTAAAAACGTTAGTGAAACAACCCGGATTGTCTTAAGGTGGAAGTGACAGGTAAACGTTCAATATAGGAGGATGTTAAATGACAGATTTTTCTAGTGCAAAAGGGAAGGTTGCTATTGTTACGGGCGCAGCTGACGGCCTTGGCAAGGCGATTGCGCAATGCTATGCAGAGAACGGCATGAAGGTCGTTGTATCCGATATCAATGCCGACAAAGGATCGAAGGTCGCTGAGGAGATTCGAGCTGCGGGAGGAGAGGCAGTCTTCTTCAAAACGGATGTAAGCAAAGAGGACGAAGTAAAAGGACTCGTCGATTTCGCTGTCACGACGTACGGCCGATTAGATGGCCTCGTGAATAATGCCGGAATCGCAGCAGAGAATAGACCTACGCATGAATTCTCTGTGGCCGAGTTCGATAAATTAATGGCGATCGACTTACGCGGCGTCTTCCTGGGAATGAAGTTCGCTGTCGAAGCGATTCTGAAGACCAAGTCGACCGGCGGGTTCATTATTAACGTTGCTTCCCAAGCAGGAATATTGGGCAACAGCTCCATGGCTACTTATGTTTCCGCCAAGCATGGCGTGGTCGGTCTAACGAAGAGCGCCGCCCTCGACTATGCGCCGTACAACATCTCCATCAATGCGATTTGTCCGGGAACGTTCCGAACCTCCATCTGGGGACAAGCACCTGAAGAAGTCGTCTCGCAATACGCGAAGGTTCTGTCCCCGAACGGAAGGCTTGGCGACCCTAAAGAAATCGGTCATTTGGCCTTGTTCTTAGCCTCTGATTTGGCGCGTTACATTAGCGGTTCCGCTATTGTGATCGATGCCGGCTCTCACGTGGGCAAGGTGACTCCCGTCCAATGGGCTCACCCTGAAATTCTGGAGTAACGCCATTTTCAAAAAAAAAAACAACTTCCTTTGCCTTTGCAAGGAAGTTGTTTTTTTGCTCTCATACGAAACAAGGCATGTAACGCCCTATTCCCTCTGCGGATTTACTCAACCGCCTTGTATACTTCGCCTTCGGTGATCCCTACTTCATTGAAGCTATCCACCCTTACATATACCGGTTCACCTTTGATCAACGCTTTAATCGTAAGCTGGTTAACGCCGAAAACCATATGACTGTGATATATTTTATCCAGCGCACACCCCCAAAGCACGTTGTATCCGACGGCATCGTCAAGATGATTCCATGTTACGGATAAATCCAGTTCGCTCAAGAGTTCTGTTTGGACAGCGACTGCTTGTTTCGGCAGCTCTCCATGTCCGATCCCGAACACTCTAAGACCGGAAATACATGCGGACTGGTTATAAGGAAGTTCCTTTACCGTTAATCTAATAAACCTGGCCTTGAATCCCTCTTCCTTGACGATTAGATCATGCGCAAAATCGGTATCCGCTTCTGATTTATCTTTCAGCACGAAATATTCCATTCTGTCAACCGAGCCCTCTAGAAGCCACCTTGTAACATGCTTCCGCTCGTCAATGTATCTTCTTATTTCTCCGACTTGCTTTAGAGTTGCACCCTCAGGAAGCGAAAGGTTCATCTTATCATCCGCAAAATTAACTTGTACAGCATGCACATCACATACATGCATCAGATCAACCTCAACCCATTCTCCAGGCTCATTGGTTGCTGCTTTCCACCAGCTTTGAACATTCTCGTCCGTTGCCTTCGAAGCATCTTTTCCATCCTCACAGGAAGACGCCTTAGCCGGCTTGCCATAGGAGAGAAGCAACCACTCCGGATTGTTCCATGGATCCATGGTTGCTTGGTCGATCCGAAACGGCCAGTCGCCATAGCGCTGATTGCAAAATAATTCCCCGTCCTGATCGAAACCCGCAGGCCATAGCCCAATCCGTCTTTCAAAAATATGGTTGACGCTCACTCTCATCGTCGAAGCATGCCACCAATTTCCATGCTGATCTTCCATGGTCGATCCATGTCCCGCTCCTGGCAGAAAACCTCCGGGTTTATACGAGTACGGATTATTTTTTGCTAGCGTAAAAGGACCGAGCGGGTTGTCCGAAATGTAAACCCCATCCGCATACACGTTGTATTGCGTTCCGGGTGCGGAATACTGGAGATAGTATTTGCCGTTATGCTTATCCATCCACGCCCCCTCGATATACGGCTCTTCATTTCCGAGAGACTTCCTGATGATTTGCAAGAACTCCTCCGTAACGCCGGGATTCATTTTCGCATAGTTCTTAACCATCTCCTCGACTTCTTCCGGCGGCTTAGGTAAGTGATTTTCGCCATTTCTTTCATAGCCGATAACCGCAGCATTACCCTGCACAAGGGCGATCGGTTCCCCGATAGGCTTCATATTCTCCGGATTCAGTTCAACGCCGTAAAGGGGCGTGACACTGGAGCATCCCCAGTAGAAATAAATCCTGCCGTCGTCATCCAAAAACAGATTCGGGTCCCAGAAGGGAAACGTCCCTTCGATTTCTTCAAATGCGCCGTTAATTAGATCTTTCGTTCTGAAGAAGGAACAGTTCTTGGATTTACTCGATGCGGAAAAATAAACATACTCTCCGATGACCCGAACATCCGGGGCATAGTCGTAAACCGGCACATCCTTCAGCGGGTGGAAGGTCCAATCCGTCAAATTATCGCTGACAAGAAATCCTGCCGTCATTGAAGGGAACAGATAATATTGGCCTTTGAACAAAATCATTGAAGGATCTGCAGCTTCCCTATAAGTGACATTAAGCCCTCTTATTTCGGTGAATTGATATTTGTATCCTATATTGATCGGGTTGCACATATACGTCATTGTCGTTCGCTCCTCTTCAGATCACAACTTTTTCGTTAAATTGGCTATGATACAAATCCGCGTAAAAGCCTCTATGTTCCAATAATTCCCGATGATTGCCCTGTTCCACGATTTCGCCGTTGTTCATGACGAGGATCAGATCAGCATCCCGGATCGTGGACAGCCGGTGGGCGATGACGAAGCTCGTTCTGCCGGCCATTAATTCCTTCATCGCTTTCTGAATATTCATCTCCGTCCGAGTGTCAACGCTGCTCGTCGCTTCGTCGAGGATCAGGACGGTAGGGTCAGCGAGGATCGCCCGAGCGATCGTTAATAATTGTTTTTGCCCTTGCGAAATATTCGAGGCATCTTCTCCCAGTATCGTACCGTAGCCGTCTGGCAGCTTGCGGATAAAATCGTCCGCGTAAGCGCTTCGGGCTGCCCGGACGATGTCTTCTTCCGTCGCCCCTATGCGTCCGTAGGCGATATTGTCCCGGATCGTACCGTTAAACAGCCACGTATCCTGAATGACCATGCCGTATCGGCTTCGGACTTGCTCGCGGCTCATGTCCTTGTAATCGACGCCGCCCAGCAAGATGCTCCCTTCGTCGACCTCGTAAAATCGCATCAACAGGTTAATCAGCGTAGTTTTGCCCGCACCCGTCGGTCCGACAATGGCGATGGTCTGGCCTTCCTTCACATCAAGATCGAATCCGCGAATGATCGGCTTGACTTTCTCGTAACCGAAGCTGACGTTCCAGAAGCTAACGCTTCCCTCGATTTCACCGGAAGGGCCGATCGATGGCTCGTGTCGGTCTTCCTCTTCTTCATCCAAAACGCTAAATACCCTCTCGGCGGAAGCGATCGCCGTCTGGATCAAATTCATGATGCCAGCCACCTGCATCATCGGATAATTGATCTGCTGCGTATATTGGATGAACGCTTGAACATAGCCGATCCGCATATTCCCGTTCAACACGAGAACGCCGCCGACGATGGCGACCACTACGTAACCGATGTTGCCGACAAAAGTCATCAAAGGCATCATTAGGCCGGAAACGAACTGCGCCTTCCTTCCGGCTTCATAGAGCTTCTGATTCATCTGATCGAAGGTTCGAATCGCTTCCTCTTCATACCCATACGTTTTCACGACCCGATGTCCGCCGAACATCTCCTCGACGTGTCCGTTCACGTTGCCTAATTCCGCTTGCTGACTAATAAAAAACCTCTTGGATTTGCCTGCCATCCATCTCATCGCGAATGCGCTGAGCGGCAGGGTGATACCGATCACGATCGTGAGCCACGGGCTGATATAGAGCATCATCACGACGATCCCGATGACGGTCAAGACCGAGCTCATAATTTGAGAGATCGCCTGCTGAAGAGAAGCATTAATGCTATCGACGTCGTTAACCGCCCTGCTGAGCAAGTCACCCTGGGAATGCCGGTCGAAATACCGAAGAGGCAGATGCGACATTTTCTCCGTTACCTGTTGTCGCAACGTCGCGGTTATCCGTTGGGCAACGCTTGCCAGGACGTACTGCTGCAAAAAGGAAAAGAACGAAGAAGCGGTATACAGTCCGATCATCCCGATTAGCCATTTGCCGAGCCAAGTGAAATCCACACCCGTACCTTCCCTGTAACTGTCGAACAAGAAATTCGTCGCGTCCCCGAGCAGTTTCGGATTGACGACACTGAATAGCGTGCCCGCGATAGCCGCGAACCCGACGAACGCCAGTTTGCCTCGATGGGGCTTGAGGTATCCCATCAACCTCCGGAGCGTGTTCCCTTTGTTTCCTGTCATGCTCTCTCCTCCTCCGCCAGTTGAGAAGCAACGATTTCCCGATAAATGCCGTTTGATGACAGCAACTCTTCGTGGGTTCCGGTGCCGGCGATTTCTCCCTCGTGAAGCACAATAATCCGATCGGCGTCCTTCACCGTACTGACCCGCTGGGCCACGATCAAAATCGTGGCATCCCCCGTGACCTGCTTCAACGCTCTCCTTAACTCGGCGTCTGTCTTATAATCTAGCGCCGAGAAGCTATCGTCGAACAAATAGATGGCGGGTTTTCTCGCGAGAGCTCTTGCAATCGACAACCGCTGCTTCTGGCCCCCCGAGAAATTGGCTCCTCCTTGAGCGACTTCTTCTTCCGACCCCTTCTCCTTCGAACGGACGAAATCCAAAGCCTGCGCGGTCCGAAGCGCTTCTTCCAGCTGTTCCGGTGATAGCCGATCACGGCCGAATGCCACGTTATCCGCAATCGTCCCCCGGAATAAGGACGCTTTCTGGGTTACGTACCCGATGTGCGATCTGATCGATCGCTGAGGCATATTCCGAATGTCCACGCCATCAATGAGTATCGCACCGCTCTCTACGTCATATAAGCGAGGAATGAGTTGCAGCAGCGTCGTCTTGCCCGAACCCGTGCTTCCGATAATCGCCGTCGTTTCGCCTGGTCCGGCTTGAAACGAAATCGATTTAAGCGCCGGAATCGCGGCTCCGGGATAACGAAAGGTGACCTCCGCGAATTCGATACGGCCCTTGATCTCGTTTGCAAGCTCGTTGCTCCCGGCGTCCGCGATCGTCGGTTCGACCCGCAACACGTCGGCAATCCTATTGGCGGAGGCTTGCGCTCGCGGAATCATGACGAACATCATCGATAACATAATCAATGCAACCATAATCATCATCGCGTATTGCAGGAATGCCATAAGGTTGCCGATTTGCATGTGCCCTTGGTCGATTCGAAATCCGCCGAACCAGATAATCGAAACATTCGTTAAGCTCATCACCATGGTCATCAAGGGAAACAGATAAGCCATTATTTTGTTCACCTTGATGCCCGTATCGCGATAATCTTCGTTCGCCTCGTTGAACCGCCCGCTCTCGTATTCCATCCGGTTAAACGCCCGAATGACGCGCAATCCGCTTAATGTTTCACGAATGATTAGATTCAAGCGATCCGTCTTCGACTGCAACATACCGAATAAGGGAACGGCCTTACGCAAAATTAAGAAAATAATTACTACCAATACCGGCAAAACGGCTATAAATACCAAGGAAAGCTTCGAATCCCGATAGAACGCTAGAATGATGCCCCCTAGAAGCATGATCGGCGCACGGGTCATCATGCCGAACAGTGCATTGATGAAATCCTGCACTTGTCGGATGTCGTTCGTCGTTCGCGTCATTAGCGAAGCCGGGCCGAAGCGTTCGAATTGTTGCAAGGAGAACTTCTGTACTTGGATGAACAAATTGCGACGCAAATCTTTGCCAAAACCGTGCGCGACTCCGGAAGAGAGGTAATTCACGCCAACGGTGAGCGCCACCGCGAAGATGGAACAGAAGCTCATCCACCCGCCGGTCTGAAAGACGTAATCCATATCCTCTTTCGCGATGCCAAGGTCAACCACGTTGGCCATCAGCGTAGGCAAATACAGTTCGAGCATGATACCCGCGAACATCAGGATGAGAAGCGACGTAATTGATTTCTTGTACGGCTTCAAATATCGAAATAATAAGGTCATGACCGCCCCTTCTCCGAATCGTATATTCGGGTATCTAGATAATCGATCGATTTCTGTAGCAGATTGGACAACATGCGGCTTTCCTCAGCGCCCAGATGCTCTGCCAACCCTTCGTAAAGCTTGCGCGAATATTGGAGAACATCTGAGGCTTGCTGTTTTCCCTTCTCGGTCAATGAAACCCGAACGACCCGACGGTCTATCGGATCTTTGGCGCGAACGATCAAATCTCGTTCGACCATATCGTTACACAGTTGGGATACAAACGGGGAAGTCACTCCCAAATACTCACTAATCTCCATTACGCTCATACGATCTTGCTCTCTTTCCATGAGGATCAACAACATCCTGGCTTCGTTTACTTTTTGGTTAAAAGTGTCTATGCGAGTTTCAATATTTTTGCGGTACAGACGTCCGAAAACCTTCATCAGCTCCAACGATTCGTAATCCATGTGACTCTCCTTTCGAGATAATAATCGCATAAGTAAGTTACTTATTTATTCGATCTGATATGATTGTAAAAAATCGCGCATTCCCCCACTAACACTTTGAAGACTTTTTCGCTATCACTATTACGACTTCTTGGAACGCTTGGATAACAAAAAAACACCTCTCAGGTGTCTAGTAAGCCCTTAGGTTACTCATCACCTCTCATGCAAAAATGGTAATTATCAATAAAATCATACAAAAATACGCCAAAAGGACAGTGAATGAACACTGTCCTTTTGGCGTATTAGCCTATATTCCTATGTCAAATAAAATCTGATAGATCAAAAACGTTCCATCGTAAGATCGGTATTCACGGCAACTGCTGTTTTATTGCCATCGGCAGCAGCAATGATTAAAGAAGATGGCCCAGACTTTTCAGTTTCCCCTGCAATATAAACATTTTTTTCAGTTGTCCGACCCATACCATCTGTTACAACTACCCCATTTTCTTGTACTTCACAACCTAGTTGTTCAGCAAATTGATTCGGGCGATAAAAAGAAGGAACAACAAACCCACCAGAGCTCATAATCATTTCTCCTGATACCAATTCGATTTGTTGCAGGTAACCATTTTCGCCAATCAAGTTTTTTATTGGCTCCATTTTTACTTTTATATTGCGCTTCAGCAACTCTTGTTCTGCGTCTTCAGATATCGTTGCTCCGTTGGTCAAAACGACTAAATTCGTTGACCAGTTATAGACTAATTTAGCCATATGCAGGACATACTCTTCCTGTTCAGCAAGAATAATTAATGGCTTATCCCGCAGCTCCCATCCATCACAATAGGGGCAGCTAAAAAGGCTTTTACCATAATAGTCTCTTACAGCTTGAATAGGAAATACTTCCTGAATACCTGTTGCTAATATCACTTTTTCTGCCATAATTTCTTGACCATCTATTGTTTTGGCAATAAATTTTTCATTATCCGGAGACTTAATGATCTCAGTAATCGTTGTATTAAAATAAGATACAGAAGGATAATTGTTGATTTCATTTAACCCGATATCTTTAAACTCTTGCGGTTTAATCCCATCTCGAGTGATGAATCCATGCGAAGCATGGGTAACTCTATTCCGATTGGTTCCATCGTCAAATAACGCAACTTTCCTTCTTGCTCTGCCTAAAGTTAAAGAGGAGCTCAATCCTGCTGGACCTGCTCCAACAATCATACAATCAAAAATTTCCATTCGTAATCACCCTTTTTTAGTTTTTATAAACCTTTTACAACTATTATAGATCCTTTATATCTATAATTAGTTTATGAAAAAAGGAATCCATTACGATTCCTGTTTATCCTTCAGCTGTATATTCAACAATCAAATCAGAGATGGTTTGTTTTCTTAATTCTTCTTCCATTTTTTCTTCTGATCTTAACATGGTCTTTTGAATTAAGCATTCTGGACCATGAACGAGACCACACTCAAACAAGGAAGACTTACCTTCAATGGCATGGATAACATCGAGAAAAGATATGGATTCCCATCCTGGAGTCAATGAATAGCCGCCATTAGCTCCTGATGCAGAATTCACCATGCCTTCTTTAACAAGCTTGGTTAATATCTTAGATAAGTACGTGGGTGATACATTTTGCTGTTCTGCAAGCATCTGTACACCAACTGGCTTATTTAAATTTGAAGTTGCTAAGTGCAGCATCGTGTGCAAAGCGTAATTAGTTGCTTTTGAATACTTCATTACTTTCACCTTTCTTCATTGATCATAGACTTCAACTATCTGTAATGTCTATTATAGGTTCAGATGTATGTGTTGTCAACTTTATAACTATGTCTTTGATCATAGGCGTAATTTTGTCACTTTTAAAGTTATCGTGTATAATGTCAATATGATAGTCTTGCTATCAATTTCAAACTAAGTGTAGCAAGGAGCAAGGCAGATTCTATCGCTTGACGGTGTTGCAGCAACAATATAACTCTTTGTTGAAAAGGAGAATGAACATGTCACGATTACAAAATCAAGTAGCCATTATTACAGGTGGAGCAAACGGGATCGGCAAAGCTATTGCGACACGTTATGGACAAGAAGGCGCAAAGCTTGTCCTTGCCGACTTCAACGCAGAAGCATTAAATGCTACTGTTGATGGCTTTAAATCACAAGGTATCGATGCAATAGGTGTAAAAGTCAATGTTGCAGTAGAAGAAGACATTCAAAAAATGGTTGATGAAACGGTAGCGACATTTGGCAAAGTAGATATATTAGTTAACTGTGCGGGTGTATTAGATAAAATGCAGGCCGCTCATAATGTAGAAGATGATGTTTGGAACCGAGTAATGGACATCAATGTTGGCGGCATTATGCGCAGTTCACGTAAAGTGTTGCCTTACTTCCAAGCACAAGGCAGCGGTGTCATCGTGAACCTGTCTTCCCTTGCTGGCTTAACAGGTGGACGCGGCGGCTTCACCTACACTGCAGCCAAACACGCAGTTACTGGAATGACTAAAAATATTGCTTCTCATTACGGACCACAAGGTATTCGTTGTAACGGGATCGCACCAGCAGCAATCGAAACAGGTTTAACTGCTTCTATGGAAGGCATGGATAAGGAAGGACTGCAATATGCTACACGAGGTGTTAATCTTATGCCACGTGCCGGCAAGCCAGAAGAAGTTGCAGACATTGCTCTTTTCTTAGCAAGCAGTGAATCATCTTACGTCAATGGTGTCGTGATGGCAGCAGATGCAGGTTGGTCTGCTTACTAATCTATCTTTTTCAATTTTTCAACAAAAACAGCTAAAAACCCATCAAACCATAAGGTTTGTTGGGTTTTTATACTTTATATTACTAGCTTTGCAAGCATTCCTTACGACTGATCGAATGTACTAACAATTATGGTAATGGATAACTGCCCTCTCCAGTCTACCTACTGGCTGACCAAGGTCGTTGTGATCTTAAGTGGAAAAATGATCCTCTATTAACCGCTTGGCCGCATTCAGGAAATATTCGTACAAATATATAGTGTGTTCTAAAGTTGGATAATTGCGCTCTCATCTCTCCATGCTGCTTACACAGATTGCCCCTTCACACACTCCTACCGCGCGGTCTGCCCCATTATAAGGCTCCACCAAACAATAAATTCTGAGACAGCCCCTTATCATAGCCATGATGCTAGCACGAAGGATTTTTTTCTTGCTAAGAATAGACTCAAAGGCAATAGGACTGAGGATCCGCTATTTGTCCGATTTAATTCATTTGAGTATTTAAGCGGACAGGAGATCCGTTATTACCTATTAATCGAGTGAATTCAGGGCTCTTATGGGGAATTAACGGATTCTCTGTCCGCATAGATCAAGATGGATAGCTAATTCCTGCAAATAACGGATTCTCTGTCCGCCAAATTGTTCGATTGACTAAGATAAGTAGCTGCCACAACTCACTCCGTCCAATTGTCATGATCAAGATTTTATTGTATCGGCTTCTCTAATGCTATGTAATCGTTCGTGGTTGATGAAACGCATATGACTGGGGTAGTACAATCACCCTTATGGGAGAGCGCATCACTGGCAACGATAAGGCCAGTGGGTAGATCCCCATGCCATTATAGACGAGAATAGAGAAATAGCAGTATAGGAATAACTCTCCTGTACTGCTATTTCTCATATTCCCCACTATTTATGTTTAAATTTCTTCTGCGAGCTTTATGCTTTTGAGACAGCCCCTTATTTTATTTAATACAATTAAACAACAAATAAGCTTTCATCTTAGAAGAACGATAACACTACCCCGACAGCAAAGCCGCATATCGCACCATTCACTCGAATCCACTGAAGATCGCCACCGATCTTCTCCTCCAACATGGCGACAAGTGATTTATCATCCATTTTATCTAAATTATCTCTGACAAGCATGCCAATTCGATAATGATTCTTCTCAATCATATGAACGATGAAGGATAGAACAGATTGTTCCCATTGATGAAGAAGCTCTTCCTTGCCCTTCGCATAATCCGTCAAATAACGGACACCTTTGACAATTGCCCTTCCATCATTCCGGCTCTCTTCCTCTAGCTTATCGATTAACAGCTGACGAAGCTCTTCCAATCGAAGATGGAGAAAACGTTCTAGCTCTAGACTATCCGCTCCAGCATGCAGCCCATTCTTCAGCTTGTCCATAAGCTCCTCGTTATCTGGAAGACGCTCGGCAAGCAGTTTTACTTGGTCCAACAGCTTCTGTCGGTTCTTATGACCAGGGATACTTAAATCCTTAATACCCGACAACAGCATATTTTGAATAATTGGACCCAGCTTCTCCGGACTCATGAATCCAATAAACGCTTGTACGGCAAACCCCATAAAACCGCCTACCTGCAGCTCCTCTAATTTGCTGTGCGCAAGCTTGCCGAGAAACTGTTCGGTTTCTCTTTTGCTGACCCACTGCTTCGCTTGCATGAGCCCATAATCCAACGCCTTCTCATCCCATCCCTCATGAATGAATTTATCTGTTAGTTTGGCAACCATTGGACGAAAATCCTGTTTGCTCACATAATCAGCAATGAAGGAACGAATTACACCGCTGAACTTCTCCAGCGGCAGCTGCTCGAGTGCCGATTGAGCGACGCGAATAATGGTCATTCTAACCTTGCGCTTGCTGATTAATCCAACTGCTCCGGAGGCCAGACCGTTAAACAATTTGATTTCCTTCAGCTTGCGGCTTATGCTCTCTTTCTTGAGCAGCTCATTCTCCATCGAGGAGATGAGCGAATTGACGATCTTATCTCTATTTTTCAACAGCAACGATGTATGTGGGATCGGGATACCGAATGGATGGCGGAATAAGGCCGTCACTGCGAACCAATCGGCGATACCCCCAACCAGTCCAGCCTCAAAGCCGCTTTCCAGCAATCTAACCGCACCATTATCAGGCAAAAAATATTTGGTTGCCACAAATCCTGCTCCCATTACCGCCAATGATATTCCCGCTATATATCGTGTTCTCATCGTTGTCCTCCTGTACCTTCTGCGAATTGCATATATGGTAATTATATCAGATAATATAGTGAATATTAAAAGCGACCACATTCATCATTGTTTTATAAAGGAGATACCACAGTTGGCCAAGTCCAAAACCTCACGAATCAGAATTACGCCACCGCAAATTTTAACATTTGGGTTTATCGTTATTATTGCAGTTGGAACCTTATTATTATCATTACCCTATGCGACGGTAGATCGAACAGGAATGCCATTTATTGATGCTTTGTTTACAGCAACCTCTGCTGTAACCGTAACTGGCTTAGTCGTCGTTGACACAGGAGTTCATTTTTCGTTTTATGGACAAATCGTCATTCTCACCTTAATGCAGGTAGGTGGACTCGGTTTTATGACGATGGCGACTTTATTCGCACTCGCCTTCCGCAAACGGATTTCATTAAAAGAACGGCTTGTGTTGCAGGAATCGATGAACCAGTCTTCACTTGAAGGTATCGTACAATTTATAAGAAGGGTTCTCATTTACGCATTTGTCATTGAAATTGCGGGAGCGCTGTTGTTTGCCCTTCGTTGGTCTGCTGTCATGCCATTTGATAAGGCGCTTTATTATGGTGTATTCCACAGTGTATCAATGTTTACCAATGCAGGTTTCGACATTTTGGGTACGATACATGGACCATTCAGCAGCTTTGTCGGTCTTGTTAATGATCCCATAATTAACGCTATAGTCATCATGTTAATCTTTCTTGGGGGAATCGGATTTATCGTACTAGCCGAAGTATGGGACTTTCCGAAGCTTCGCAAATTATCATTCCACTCCAAGGTGGTATTGACTGCTTCAGGTGTACTTTTCCTTGCGGGGGCTGTCGTGATATTCATATTTGAATTTACGAATCTCAAAACACTTGAACCGCTCAGTATAACTGGAAAATTATATAGTTCACTCTTCCAGTCGATTTCGCCGCGGTCAGGCGGAGCCAGTACGCTTGATATAGCCTCGATGAGGAATGCTACGCAATTCCTGCTTGTTATACTCATGTTTATCGGAGCTTCTCCAGGCTCAGCTGGCGGCGGTATCAAAGTAACTACATTTGCTATTCTTGTAGGAGCAGTTATCGCGATGATTCGCGGGAAGCAGGACGTTGTGTTGTTCCGTAGAAGACTTGCGAAGGACCGTGTACATAAAGCACTAACGGTAACGATTGTCGCGTTGGCAACCATTGTGTTGTTCACAATGGTATTATCAGCGGTCGAGGATGTTGATATTTTATCCGCCCTATTCGAAGTAACCTCTGCATTCGGTACAGCTGGTCTATCGATGGGACTAACGCCCGATTTATCAACTTTCGGTAAAATTCTTATTATTTTGACGATGTTCATCGGCAGGTTAGGCCCGCTTACACTCGCTTTTAGCTTAACACCAACACAAGAGAAGGAGCTCTATCGCTACCCAGAAGGAAAAATCATGATCGGATAATGGCATTCCATTATCCGAAGGATTGGTCCCACTGTATGATTCTATCGCATACTTGATTTAACAAATGCCGCTCATGACTTATGACTAGCATTCCTAACTTGCGTTCTCTTGCAATGGCTAGGACAGCATGCCAGATTTGCGCTTGCGTTATCGTATCAAGCATCGTTGTCATTTCATCTGCAATTAAGAACCTCGTCTGCGGTCCTAATGCCCGCGCTATGCAGAAGCGTTGCAGCTCACCGCCGGATAGCTCGCCTGGACGTCTATCCATCCATTCTTGCTCAATACCGATTGACTGTAATAAAGCTTCATCAGGCTGCCAACCCTCATTGACGATTGTACGCATTCGCCAACGTGGATTGACAGCCTTTTCTGGATGCTGGAACACCATTTGGACTGGGCTATAGCCGGCCGATGGCAATGATTGTCCCTCGTATAATACAGCTCCTTCAAGCGGGGTTCCATAACCAGACAGCAGTTTGCCTAGCGTCGTCTTCCCGCATCCGCTTGTTCCTGCTAAACCAACGATTTCCCCTGCCTTCAGTTCGATATGTACACCACGGAAATTCCACTCACCTTTATTACCATTTCGGAATCCGAGATTCCGTCCTTCAAGAAGCATGTATACACCTCACCATTCCGTCCCTCAACTCACTAATAGCTGGACGCAAAGCTGCGCATTCATCGGTCGCACTGCTGCAACGAGGCTTGAACAGACAGCCTTCTGGCAGTGCATCTGGATGTGGCTGAGCACCCGCAAGCGGTCTAAAGCCGTTATTCGGCAAAGCCCGCCAGAGTGCTTTCGTATACGGATGCCGCAGTCGCTCGCCATCACCGGTGAAATCAGAAGCAGCCGCATTTTCCACAATCGTTCCGGCATACAGTACGATGATTCGATCCGCCGCTTGAAGCGCCAGCTCAATATCATGAGTAATGAAGAGAACTGCACAGCCGTTATTAGCCAATTCACGGAATTGGCGTACCGTTTCATGAGCAGCAGACTCATTCAAGCCAGGAGTAGGTTCATCTGCGATAATCAGCTTAGCCCCGCTAATCATTGCCGTTGACACCAGTACTCTGCGAGCCATCCCTCCAGATAACTGAAACGGATACAAGCCTCTTACCTCTGGGGCTAGACCGTTTCTCTCGAATACTTGCTGTTGCAGCTTCTCTGCATCCCTATTCAAAGCGACTGCTTCTCTCACTTGAGAACCTACTCGCATTAATGGATCCAAGTAATTAACCGATTGCGGCACAAGCGCAATCTCCTTGCCTCTCAGTGCTGGAAGACTAGCTTCATCAAGCGAAACTCCATTATAGTGAATGGTTCCATTCCTTATAGCGTTATCCGGCAATAGCCCCATAATAGCATGGGCGAGCAAGCTTTTTCCCGAACCGCTGGAACCGACGACAGCTATAATCTGACCTGCTTCCACAGCAAGATTAAGATCATGAACGACCTCCATAGATCGACGCTTGAATAAACCGGATTGCCGCATGAACGAGATCGACAATTGATTAACTTCTAACACTGCCATACGAGCAAACCCTCCAATTGTTTAATGATGCATTTGACGTGGATCAATTACCCCTTTAATAAACTCGCCAAGTGTATCGAATGATCGTACAGTTAACAGTAAGCATAAGCCTGGGAAAAAGGCCAGCCACCACATTCCAGTAGACAAGTAGCGCATCGATTCTGATAAAATAATGCCGATTGCAGGCTGATGAGGCGATAGCCCAAGCCCAATAAAGGTAACTGCTGCTTCATGCAAGATCGCATGCGGGAATAATAGCAGCATCCCAACGAGCAGCTGTGGCAGTAAATGCGGCAACATATGTCTGATCGCTATCGAAAGTCGTGACTTCCCTAGTCGACGAGAAATAAGTACGAACTCTGCTGTCCGCAGCTGCAGCATCTCAGCACGGATCAACCGTGCAAGACTTGGCCAATGCGTACAGGCGATGCCGATGACAATTCCTTTCATCCCGCCGCCGCATACGAAAGCGATTAAGATTAGTGTAACAAGATGAGGAACGCTAAGAAAAAGATCAATGAGCCATGAAATGATGCGATCTGCCATTTTTCCCATCGTAGCCGCCATTAACCCTAGCGCAGCTGCGATGAGGCTGCTGGATAAAGCGCCGATTAAACCAACTTTTATACTAAGACCAAGACCCTTCACTGTGCGTGTAAACATATCCCGGCCTAGCCAATCCGTTCCGAATAAATGAGTTAACGATGGCGCTAAATTACGGTTCGTTAAGTGAGTCAGCAACGGTTCCGAGCTCAGCAATAGACCTCCGATAGATGCAAACAATAAGAATCCCAATGCGATAGCAGCTGTCAGCACTGACCTATTGATCGAGAAGGTGGCGGTGTGATGTTCCAATCTATTCCTGGTCAGCTTCAATTTACAGTGCCTCCTGCTCTTGCATTCTAGGATCTACGAATCGGTATAGGAGGTCAGCAGCCAAGTTGCCTGCAAATACGAATAATGTGGTAAACAACACGATTCCCAGCAACAGAGGGACATCCCCTCTAAGCCCCGCTTCAACGGTCGCTTGTCCGAGCCCTGGATAGGAGAATACTTGCTCTGCTAAAACTGCCCCGCCGAACAGCTCGCCAAAGGAAGTAAATTGCAGCGTAAGGGCGGGCAATGCGATGTTCCGCAGACCATGGCGCATAAACAGACGGTATCCGCGCTTTCCTCTTGCTCTGGCGAATAAAATATAGTCACTGCTGAGCACATCAATCAGCTTCTGCCTTGTATGCAGCGCAATATTCGAAATACCGACGATACTAAGCGTCAGCGCAGGCAATGCCATATGTCGCAGTCGATCTACCCATGTCACGTCCTCAGCAAGAGTTCCTGCTGGAACGCCTAGAGATACCGGGAACCAACCCAGCCATACTGCAAATACGATGAGGAGGAGCATCCCCATCCAGAAAGTCGGTGTAGAGGATAACGTATAACAATACCATTTGATCAGCTTATCGATCCATTTCCCCTTATTCATCGCAGCAACAACACCCGCAATGAAGCCAATCATTCCTGATAATAGCCATGAAGCTGCCATTAGTGCCAAGGAACTGAGGAAGCGTTCACCGATCACATCGGAGACGGGTTGCCGATAGATCATCGATACTCCCATATCACCCTGCAGCAAAGCTGACCCCCACTTCATATACCTCTCCATTGGAGGATCATTCAGTCCCCAGTATTCCGTAATTTGCTCCCGTTGCTCTTGGCTGACCTTCATCATGTCAGCACCAATATAGGCTTGTACAGGATCCACGGGGGAATGACTGACTAGAAAAAATGAAATGATGCTGATTGCGACAAGCAGCGAGAGCAGTCGCAATGTCTTTAGTACAACTCTTGCTGTCAAACTAGGCTTTCTCAATTTCGCTACTCTCCTAATCATTCACCCAGCGCCATTGCTCGATATTGTCCGTAACAGGCCAACCATGACCATGCGGGTGAATTTTTTGATTGCCGATATCCAGCTTGTCATGAACTAAATAAAGATGGTCAATGTTAACTAGCCACGCCCATGGCGCATCACCTTGCACACTAAAACCGGTATTCCCATCCCATTGTGCTTTTTTCCAATTATCATTGGCATCCTCTTCATTCGTTGCTCGCAACGCTTGTTCCATCCACTCATCGGTCGTTTTATTGCTGTAATAACCCGTATTGTAGTAGCCAATGCCTCGATACTTGCTGCTGTGTAAATTATACATCTCAAGCGGATCTTGACTGCCCCAACCAAACATGATCGCATTCGAATACATCAGCTTCTCGAGATCATCCCAGCTCTTGCCCTCTACTGTGATCTCTATGCCAATAGGTTTCACCATATCTGCTACAGCTAGTGCAAGAGACTGACGTGTCACATCACCTGCTGAATAAAGCAGCGTAAATTGCGCTTTAACGCCATCCTTCTCTACAATTCCGTCACCGTCTTCGTCAATCCAGCCGCCTTCTTCGAGTAGTTTGGCTGCCTTGGCACTGTCTGCGTCTTGGAACACCGTCTCCGGATTCCACCATGGCAGACCGTCATTCACCGTATAAGCGGGAGAACCATAGCCTTCTAGCAGCCCATTAACGAGCGCTTGACGATCAATAACATAATTTACAGCTTGTCTAATCGTTAAATCCGCAGTCACCGCGTTGCCGATCGGATATCCTTTATCCGTCTGCTCTCCGGGCTCTACAACAGGAAATTGAATGCCGCGATTATCAACCGACTTCACCGCTTCTAATTTCATTCCTTTTACATTCTGCTTGCTGAATGCTGACGGGATATAGGCGATATCAATCTCACCTGACTTAGCTGCGGCGAATGCTGCATCTTCGCTTAGGAATAGGAAGGTTAATCGCTTAAAATAAGGCTCTTCTCCGTAATATTGCTCGTTGTACGATAATATAGCCTGTTGGCCTCTATCCCACTGCACTAGCTTATAGGGGCCAGAACCAATCGGTTGCTGGGCATATTCTTCGTTATAGGCATGCTTCGGTACGATACCAAGCGAGGTCAGAAGGGTTATAAAAGTAGATTGCGCTGTCTTAAGGGTGAAAATAACCTCATACTGACCAGCCGCTTCTACCTTCAGCATATTGGTCAAATCTAGAATAGACCCGTTGGTTGCCGCCATCTCAAATGTAAATACCACATCTGCTGCTGTTAAAGGAGTTCCATCTGAGAACTTCACATCTTCGCGAAGCTTGACTGTCCATTGCAAACCGTCCTTCGTGACGTGATAAGATTCAGCTAAGTCATTCACAATCTTCATTTCACTATCACGTTTTAACAATGTACTCTGGAACATTGGTGAACCATAACGCCCCCATCCGGTCGTCGGATCGAACCCATCATCCGGCTCTGCGCCTACGGCGAGCAAAAGCTCGTCCTTTGTTATTTCGCTATTTACTTCCGGTTGATTGGTCTTTGTTGTGCATCCTGCTAGCAATATAAGAAAAGCTGTCATCGCAAGAATAATGATTCGTTTCGCTGTTTGTTTCACCATTTGTCCCCCAAATCGTATGAATATCGCATAGAAACGATATACCGTGCTACGTTTACTAAAAATTGTAGCACAGAAAATTAGGCACAGCATTAGTTTTTTACCAAATTTGTTCATATCGAGTAAGAAAACCTAACATAACAGATCAGGAGCGACGACATGAATTTCGATGATCTATCATTCGGGAATAGGCCTTCGATTAAGGAGTGTGATGGAGAATTGAATAAATGATCACAGCTCTAATTGGCATAGCGTTCTTGTTAATTAGCGGGTGTAACGCAGATAAATCGTTCATTGAAGATGACATCACGAAATATGAATTACCGATCATTAGCGATCTGAGTGACGAGCAATTCTTCTTTTCTATGTATGGGTAAAAAAATGGACTGTCCAATTGGTCTCAATCGACCATTGGACAGTCCTTGCTTTATTTATGCTCGTGACTGTGATCGTCGCCGCTATGCTCAGGCGAATGTTCCTCCACGAATGTGACGGACAATTCTGCGTAATGCACGCCGCGCTGCACTTGAATCTGCTGATGGAGCTCACGCAACTGGGCGAGCTTGCCCCGAACAGCAATTACCTCCAAGCACTGACTATGATTCAAATGAACATGCATATTAGAAATAATATCATGATGAAAGCCATGCTGAAGCTCCATTAACAGCAGCGGGAGTTCCCGCACATGATGATCGTACACCATGACGATTGTTCCTGCGACATTTTGCTCGGAATGCAGCTGGGATGGCTCCAGTAAGGCTTTTCGCGCCAAATCACGGATCGCTTCCGAGCGGTTCGTATAGCCTTGTTCGACTATATATTGATCGAACTGTTCAATCAAAGGCGCAGGGAATGAAACACCGAACCGAATTAATTCTTCTTTTTCCACTATGGGCTCACCTAGCCTGACCGATTAAGTTTGCCCACAGTGTATCATAGATCTAGCGATTCATCCATCCGCCATCAACACAAAGTACATGACCAGCCATGTAATCCGAAGCTTGCGAAGCTAGGAAAATAGCAGGACCCATCATGTCCTCCGCTGTTCCCCAACGTGCAGCCGGAATGCGATCGAGAATTTGCTTGCTGCGAACAGGATCTTCACGAAGTGCTTCCGTATTATCCGTGCTCATGTAACCTGGGGCAATGGCATTCACTTGCACACCTTTAGGCGCCCATTCATTGCCAAGCGCTTTCGTTAGGCCTGCAACGGCATGTTTGCTTGCCGTATAGCCAGGAACGTTAATACCGCCTTGGAAGGAGAGCATCGAAGCGATATTAATGATTTTTCCGGAACCTTGCTCGATCATATGTTTACCAGCCAGCTGGCATAATACGAATACCGAATTCAAGTTCACATCCAGCACATCCTGCCAATCGCCATAACTATGATCAGCTGCTGGAGTCCGTCGGATGATGCCTGCGTTATTGACGAGAATATCAAGACGTCCAAGCCCTTCGAGCGTTTGTTTGATAATGCCCGGCAGCTTGCTGCGATCCGATACATCCGCTTGAATCGTAATCGCTTTACGACCTAACGCTTCGATTGTGTTCGCTACTTCCGTAGCCGGTGTACTATTGGATACAAGAGCAATATCCGCTCCCGCCTTCGCTAGTCCAATCGCAATAGCCGAACCCAGACCGCGTCCCGCACCCGTTACGATTGCTGTTTTACCCGACAAATCAAAGAAACTCATGTGCTCACACCATCCTTTAGTCATATCTGTTAAGCTGAACGATTGCTCAAGAGGCTAAGCTTTCATAATCTTTACACCTTGCTCCTCGTACTTACGTACGATATCCTCTTCAATCCCACTATCTGTAATGATGCAATCAATGGAATTGAGCTCAGCGAAAGTGAGAAGAGCGCCCTTATCGAACTTGCTGTGGTCAGCAACACAATAAATTTGCTTGGAGCATTCCATATAGACCTGCTTAAGCTTGGCCAACTCTTCTGTAAAAATCGTCATGCCGTACTCCAGATGAATCCCGGTTGTTGATAAGAACAGCTTATGGACATTGAGCTTCTTAATCCAATCATGCCATTCTAGACCGATTAATAAATTATGAAAACGGTAGCCGCCTGGTACGACTAGACGAATCTGGTCCTTTGTCGTGAGCTCCCGAATAATGAGCAGGTCATTGGTCAGAACGGTTAACGGCATATTTTTGAGTCGCTTTGCCATTTCCAGCGTTGTGCTTCCTGCATCCAGCGCGACAATATCATTCGGCTCGATGAGTGAGATCGCAAGTTCAGCAATCGAAGATTTCTCCTTCTGATGCTTACTATTCGGATATTGCAACGGAAGCAAGCTATCCTCGCCTTCCTGACTCAGCACAGCGCCGCCATGAATACGTCTCAGCAGACCCTTCTCCTCCAGCTTCTCCAAATCTTCGCGAACGGTCTTCTCCGTCATACGAAACTGTTCGCTTAATTCAGATACCTTGACACTGCCTTTTTCCTCAAGCTGCTTAATAATTTGTCTATGTCGTTCTGCGGCTAGCATTCTACTTCAACTCATCCATTTTCACAGCATCCATGTCTGTAAACGTATAGTTCTCGCCAGCCATCGACCAGCAGAATGTGTAATTGCTTGTACCCGCACCGGAGTGGATTGACCATGGCGGCGACAAAATCGCTTGCTCATTCGCTACGACCAAATGTCTTGTCTCCGAAGGCTCACCCATCATGTGGAAGACACGTGCATCTTGATTCAGATCAAAGTAAAGATACGCTTCCATCCGGCGATCATGCACATGCGATGGCATTGTGTTCCAGATGCTGCCTGTTTTCAAGCTTGTTACGCCAAGCATCAGCTGACAGCTTTGAATGCCATCTGCATGGATATATTTATAAAGTACACGTTCATTGGAAGTTTCAAGCGAGCCTAGGTTCGTTGGATTCGCTTCTTCCATCGTCATTTTTTGAATTTCGATTTCTTTATGTGCAGGTGTGGAACAGAAATACAGCTTAGCTGGATTTGCTTTGTCTTTGCTCGCAACAAGAACTTGACGGTTGCCTTTACCTACATAAAGAACATCAAGGCGGTTAAGCTCATGAGCTTTGCCGTCAACCGTAATTACTGCTGTACCTGAGCCAATGTTAAGGAAACCAATTTCACGACGCTCTAGGAAATATTCCGTTTTCAGCGTTGCAGCATCTTCAAGCTCGATTTGCTCATTGATTGGGAAAGCTCCACCTACGATCATGCGATCATAGTGGCTGTATGTCATTGAGATCTTGTCCTCTTGGAAAAGGTTCTCGATTAGGAAATCTTGTCTAAGACGATCCGTTGTGTATTGTTTAAAATCGGTAGGGTTAGTAGCGTGACGTACTTCCATGGTTAAGTTCCTCCTTAGGTTTACCTCGGGTTGGTTGATAATAAGAAGCATCATAATGGCTATGTTCTTCTTTATTCGGTTTGGCTCGAGGTTTGAAATTGTTCGTTTTTATAATAACACACATTTACGAACTTAAAAAGAACTTCTTTCTTACGATAACGAATACATACTTGATCTCATGTTCGTATTGAGATTCTTTATCTGTACAACTCTAACAACCTCATACGTCTATCCTGCTCCTACGTATGCCATTATAGACTCGCTACTAACTGCAATCGTACATGTAAATATCCTATTATGATGTAATTCAGGCTTACTAACTGCAATCATGCAGGTAATTCGGCTGTTAGAGTCTATATTAGAGCTAGATGGTAATATTAACTGTATAATCGCAGTTACAACGGCTTATCGAGAACAAATCGTCATTGTAACTGTACATTTGCAGTTAGTGCTATCTCTTGATGACTGGCTGTGAAGAAAACAGATAACAAAGAAGAGCCTGCGAGATCAATATCTCGCAGGCTCTTCTTCGTTGTTATCTATTCAGCAACATCGTAATTAACAGCCTTATCACTTCAGTAAAATCTACTGCCTGCCACGCATAGTGATTACTGATGCACCGCCCTGGTTCAACACGCTCCCACCATGATCTATAAAGCACCATTAAGTTACCATCTCACCCCGTTGTATCCCATCATGGTATCTTCAAGTTTCATTAATGCCAGGGTGTATCTCACTTCTTTGAAGACATACTAACTGCTTTGCTTTACAACCCTTCCCTTACCCACACCGTCATCTCGCCTTCTCCGCGATTCGCCCAGGCGTAATAAGGAATGAAGGTGATCGTCGCAGGCTCAACTTCTCTTCCAGAGCTTGCACTATATAGCGCTTCCCCTCCGCCATTACGCGTTCTGCTCGCCTCCGCTTGGATCGCTACTATATGGTCGCCCTCGATCAAGCTATTATCACGAACGAGCTGAAGCTGTGCCTCTGTCGGCAATACAATTTCATACAGATTCGCGCCATTGTCCGCCTGCTCCAGGCAATAGACTAGCGGTCCTCGTTGAAGCGCGACCTTGCCGGCGTTTGCCCGAACGAGCGGATGACTATGAATACGCATTACGGGCATATCGAGCAGCAGTTCGACTTTGTCTCCGGTCTGCCACACTCGATCAATAATGGCATAGCCGTTCACCACGTTCATTGGATACAATTCACCGTTCACTGAAATTTGTGCAGTTGTGCACCATCCCGGTATGCGCAGCGCCAGACGGAAGGAAGCTGAGGCGGCAAGTTCGACTTCAAATGTAATTTCACCGTCATATGGATAATTAGACTGTTGCTTAACTGCGACCGCCTCTCCGCTGTCTAGTGTCAGCGTCGCATCACTGCCCACATAAAGATGTGTATATATCGTATCGTTAGTTGCGGTGTAGATATATTCTCCCAACGAGGCCAACAACCGCGCCACATTCGGCGGGCAGCAGGCGCAGCCGAACCATTCCTGCCGCACTGGCTTCACATGATCGTATATACGATTGCCGCCGCTGCATGCTTTCGGATCAACCTCAAGCGGATTGACGTAGAAGAAATGCTTGCCATCCCGCGACATACCGCCAACTACCGTGTTATACAATGCCCGCTCCAGGACATCTGCATAGCGGCTGTTCTGTTCAATTCGCAGCATTCGATTGGCAAAGAAAATAAGACCAATTGACGCGCATGTCTCCGCATAAACCGTATCATTAGGCAAATCATAATCGAACGAGAAGGCCTCCCCCGTATGCTGCGAACCGATTCCGCCAGTAATATACAGTTGGCGATCCACGATATTGTCCCATAGCTTGCGGCAAGCCTCCAATAACTTGACATCGTCCGTCTCTGCAGCCAGATCAGCCATTCCCGTTAACATATAGACGAGTCTAACCGCATGTCCAACAGCTTTATCCTGTTCACGAACAGGCAGATGCGTTTGGAAATATTCATACTCAATCTTCTTCGTAATGCCTCCCCAATGGGATTTGCCTTCTCGCTTAGCCAACTCTTCCGCATAAAATTCCGGCTTCTGTCCGCGCTGATCAATAAAATATTTGCCAAGCTTAATATATTTATCGTTACCTGTGACTTCATATAGCTTAACGAGCGCAAGCTCAATCTCCTGATGGCCGTCATAGCCTTGAAGCTTGCCCGGCTCAGTGCCGAATACGGTGTCAATATAGTCAGCAAACCGACTAACGATATTCAGCAGTTTGCTTTTTCCAGTGGCCTTATAATAAGCAACACCCGCTTCAATCATATGACCTGCACAGTAGAGTTCATGACATTCAGTCAGGTTCGTCCACTTGCCTTCAGGCTCTTTTATTGTAAAATAAGTGTTCAAATATCCATTCTCATGCTGCGCCTTTTCAATAATGTCGATCATTTCATCAGCCACTTGCTCCAGAGCGGGGTCACGCTTTACATCAAGCAAATAAGCGACTGCCTCGAGCCATTTGGCAATATCGCTGTCTTGAAATACGAAGCCATAAAACTCTCCTGTCTCTTGCCCCGCAGCAATCTTGAAATTTCTCACCGCTCTGCTTGGCTCCGCACCCTCTACCCGATCATTCAACGCTTCCCATTGATAAGGCACAACGACGTTACGCACGAGATCAATATAATAATTCCAAAATCCATCCTGGATATCGACATCCTTTAAAGATACCTGCTTAGCTCTTCCGATCTGCGTCATCTGCTTCAACAACGACCGCCTCCGCTCAGTTAATTTGGATTATTTCATACTGACATTATCTATTGTATTCTTTATAATAAGGGATAAAAATGAACGTATTAAACTTAATTGTTATAAAATATCACCCTGAAGCTGGAGGTATAGCATGATGTCGGATTCTATCGAGTTTCTTTATCTGCAAGCCCCTCCTGCTCCTTACTTTCTTGAATGCGGTCTCGTCCATTATGCTCCCGGTGATGTGCATCCAAGCAGGCGCAATCTTGGCGTATTTGATCTTATCATTGTCGAGTCTGGCTGCTTATACCTTGGAGAAGAAGATAAGCAATGGGACTTATCCGCTGGACAGTCCTTGCTGCTTCTGCCCAACCGTTATCATTACTGCGTTCAACCATGCGAAGCTGAGACGCGCTTCTTCTGGGTTCATTTTCACAGCTTATGCCACTTTATCGAGACGACTGACGAGAACCTGATTATGGAGACTGAGGAGCATTCCCAGCAGTTTATGGCAATACCCTATTCCCTGCGTATTCCGAAGCAATGGACGCTCCCTCATCCTGAGCAGATCGCGAGCTTAACGACCAAACTGCTGAATTCTTCGACTGAACGTCGTTCGAGTGCCTTCTGGACCCGTCAACAAACATTTGAGGAATTGCTGAAACTAATGGATTTAAAACAATTCGAGCAGTATGAGAGCCCTGCCGTCGCGGTCGCAGAGGCAACAGAAGCTTTTATCAAAAATAATTATCGTTCACCGATCACAAGTTTGAGGCTGTCTGAAGAGCTTCATTTTCATTACAACTACATCACTCGCTGCATGAAGCAGATATATGGCATGACGCCAATTGAATTTCTGAGCCACTATCGCTTGGAGCAAGCGAAGCTGCTGCTCTTAAAGACAGATTGGCCTGTGACAGAAATCGCGATATATGTCGGATTCGACAATACGCCTTATTTCTCCAATTGTTTCACGAAGAAGATCGGTCTCCCGCCTACCAAGTTCCGCAAGCAATATATGCAAAGTTAATGAACGGGGAATAATTCAGGCTTCGGGCAGATTAACAGGTATGGGCAGTCCTACTCTGCGGAGCTCATCCTTATGCTCGGTGCAGACCGTTTAAAAGCAATTTACACACTATCACTTATACAACAACTATGTATAATTCCAATAAAACCTCTATTGCCGCTTGCTTGGCGGAAGTAGAGGTTTTATTGGTTAAAGGCTTATAAACGTACAACCAACCACTATTATCCACTCAAAAATATAGTGTATGACACATTGCATATTTATATTAGTTAGTGTATATTTATACATAACAAGAGATTGATCGGAGGTTAAATGAATGAGTAAAGCTACCAAAACCTTGACCGAGGATTTATTGAACACAGCTGGGCAGACCCTTCTTCATACCGCACATCGCCCCGCTATTGTAATGGAACGCGGGGAAGGAATGTATTTATGGGATACGGAAGGCAAATCCTATTTGGATTTTATGGGAGGATGGGCAGTAACCTCACTCGGTCACTCACCAGCGGTCCTTCAAGAAGCATTAACTCGACAAGCAGGTGAACTCGTACTTAGCAGCCCTGCTTTTTATAATAAACCGATGATTGAACTTGCAGAACAGTTAACCCGTCTCTCAGGGCTAGACAAAGTATTCTTCGGAAGCACCGGTGCAGAAGCGAACGAAAGTGCGATAAAGCTGGCTCGAAAGCATGGCTCATTGAACCTGAATGGAGCTTACGAAATTATCACATTAACAAATAGCTTCCACGGCAGAACCCTTGCTACCATGTCAGCAACCGGCAAGCCGCAATGGGATACCCTGTTCGAGCCTAAGGTAGCCGGTTTCAAACATGTGCCGATCAATGATTTCGATGCCTGCTTCGCAGCGATAAACGACCGCACATGTGCGATTATGCTTGAGCTTGTTCAAGGAGAAGGCGGTGTCCACGCCGTTAATGGACCTTATCTACAAGCATTGCGCAAAGCTTGTGATATCTACGGCATCATGCTTATCTTTGATGAAGTACAGACAGGGATTGGGAGAACAGGCAAGCTCTTCGCGCATGAGCATTACGGAGTTAAGCCTGATGTCATGACGCTCGCCAAAGGAATCGGCAGCGGATTCCCGCTTTCAGCTATGCTGACCAAAGATAAATTCGATCTATTCGAGGCTGGTGATCAGGGAGGTACTTACGGAGGTGCTCCTCTTGCTATGGCAGCGGGGCATGCAGTTGTACAAGAAATTATCCGTTCTGGACTAGTGGAAAATGCGGCGAATATGGGTAACTATTTGACGGAGAATTTGCAACAATTGTCACAGGCCTATCCGATTAGCGGTATTCGCGGCAAAGGCTTAATGCTCGCATTTGATGTTCCAGAGAATACCGCTGCTGCATTAACTGCTTGCTGCTTAGAGCTGGGTCTGCTCGTCAATGCGCCGAAGCCTTCGACTATTCGGTTAACACCGCCGTTGATCGTAACGAAGCAAGACATTGACGATATGCTTGTATTGTTGGAGCAGGCTTTGAATAAATTAGATCTGCAATAAGCAACAAGAAAGACCGCTATACTTGGATGAGAGCAACAATCCAGTATGAGCGGTCTTTCACCAACTTCTTCCTAAGTCATTTGTTCGCCGCCGTCGCCGTTGGCCTTCCAGCTAGATAGCAGAGATATCTAATTAGTTTCACCTTACCATACATGTACTTCTATATCAGCTTATGCCTATACCATTTATCCCCTTTAAACCGCCAACCGAAGATTATTCCACGTATGCCCCATTCAGCAACCATAGCTACCCATACACCCATGAGACCGAATCCAAGCGTAATTCCTAGAATGTATCCGAGAATGATGCGGAACAGCCACATGGAAAGCAAGGATGAAACCGATGTGAATGTTGAATCCCCAGCTGCACGCAATGCCGATGGCAGAATAAAGCTTAATGACCAGAGGAACGGTTGAACCACAGATAATAATACAATAAGGGCGAATATATCAGGGACAATTTCTTGCGGCGGAGCAAACATGCCCACTAGATTCGGGAAAAACGGCAAAATGATCGCCGATATCCCCACGAAAAACAACGTAGAAAGCCCGATAAAGGACTTGATAAACTTTCTTGCATCGTCAATATTTTTGCGTCCAATACACTGTCCGACAACCGTTACAATAGCAACACTAAGTGCAGTTCCCGCGATTTGAGTTAGCATTGCCAATGAGTTGCTAATTGCATTAACCGTTATGGATAACGTTCCTAATTGCACAATAAACGTCTGGGTTAACAATTTCCCCCCATTGAAAAACATCTGCTCAGCTGCAAATGGTACTCCAATGAACATAATCTTCTTTAATATCGAATAATTAATTCGCAATACATGACTTAGCTTAACGCGAAGGGTCTGATTATACTTCAACAAATAGATTAATGAAGCAACCATCCCTAATACCCTTGCTATAATGACAGAGATGGACAGCCCAATGACACCCATATCAAAGAACTTAATCAATATAATATTCAAACCAAAATAAGTTAAATTCATGATTAATGATAAGAACAGACAAGCTTTAGTCTCAGCAACACCACGCAATGCGCCTGTCACAGCTTGGTAAATAGCAATAAACGGATAAGAGATACAACTGCCTATTAGAAAAAGCTTAGCATTGTGGAATACATCCTCATCCGCGTTCCCAAATAATAAATTCAAGGCTGATGTATGAAATACAATAACAAGCACACTGATTAATATCGATACAATCGCTACAGCGGATATAGCTTGCGATGCCGCCTTAGACACCATTTCTTGATTCCCGCTGCCCTTATATTGCGCCACAATGACTGTACCGCCAGTCGCAACTGCAATAAACAGATTAATGATAAAAATATTGATTGAATCTACCATACTTACTGCACTCACAGCTGCAACACCAGAGGAGCTGATCATCGCTGTATTCATCAAGCTCATCAGAACTATGAAAGCCGAATCCACGAATATCGGAATAATAATGGCGAAAATTTGCTTATAATCCATCGTGCTTCCTGTGAAATATTTATTTAGCAAAGAAACACTTTTTTGTTGAATAGTCGATCCTATTCTTTGCAAAGCATCATCACTTCTTTTCTTGAACTCTGTAGTGGGATCTCTAAGATTGTTGGACGGCTATGCTATTATAACATTGCTTGACTAAACTTGTTTCTCTAAAAAAACAAACAACTTATTATACATGGATTGGGTCCCTTTCCCCAACCATATCAAATGACCCCATGCATCTAGCTCGCAAAGTTGCGAGTCCGGTATATATTGATGAGCATAATGTGCATGAACCATAGATACAGACGCATCGTGAACGCTATGCATAATAAGAGTAGGACACTTAATGACCGATAAAACGGATTTCAGATCCTGCCCTGAATGCTCTAAATCAATTAGAAAACCGTTCCCCGAGCGCTGACGATTCAACATTTGCTTAAACAAATATAAATCTCCTTCACTAGTTTCCTCTAATACCTCTTTGATCGGACGTGTACTGAAGGAGGCAATCATACTTTTGAAAAGCAAGTGAGGAAACCATTTATTGATAAATCTCACTATAGCCCAAATATATTTTTCGTTAGAGGGACTAAACATAAATTGAGCAGCTTTATATGCTCTATCATTAGGGGTCAACCATGTATGAGATACAGCTGATTCAAGAATTAAGCTTTTAACTCGATGAGGGTATCCTGCTGCAAAATGAATACCACTTGGCCCACCCGCAGAGACGGCAACAATATGAACCTGCGAGATGTTCAAATAATCAAGCAGCTCGCAGTATGCTTCGCACGCAACGGTTATATTTGCCCCTGCCTCTTTGGAAGTATTGCCATAGCCTGGCCTAGAGGGAGTAATAATAGAATATCCTCTTTCTGTGAATTCTCTGTAGCCAAGTATCTCATTGCAATTAGAATGCCCGCCATGCATGACAAGAAGGGGTTCCCCCTCTCCAATAACGGAGTATTCTATGTTATACCCCTTTTTAGTTGTATAGTTACGAACGATTCTATTCATACTAATCCCTCCCCAATAATAAAAACACGTTCATTTTTAATATAAAAAAAAGGCTGCAAGCATCATCTAAAGAATTACTCGCCAACCTTGATACCAGAATGAGACATATTGACGCACCATACTTTTACATTCCTCAGTATCCAAATGTCTCCGCATGATTTCAAAGTATCCTTGCATAAAAGCGACCGAGATTGGCCAAGCAGCCTGCTCAGTGAATACTTCCCGCCCTTGGACACTGTTATAGGTATTCAAATGGCCTGCTACATTATCTACCATCATCTTTTGCAACTTGATTACTGCGTCTTCATGTTTTGTTCCTTTACTGCTGTCTATTAAGATTAAAAGCGGTCTGCCTATTCTTTCAATAAGATCGGTCAGCGCATGTACGACAAGTTCAAAAATATCGACTTCATCCAATGACTCTTTAACATGGCTCTTAATTACCATTTCCATTTCATAATAGACGGGTTCAACAACAGCATCGAACAATGCTTCTTTCCCTGCGTAGTAGCGATAAAGATTGCCTGCGGACATGCCTGCTTTGTCTGCAATCCTTTTTATAGATGCCGCCGAATAACCATATTCCATGAATTCATCCTGAGCGTGACGAAGAATGGCTTGACGCAATTCATCTTTCAATACTTGCACCATAAATGAACACCCTTTCACTTTTGAGTATACCTAATTTCACAAACACACTCAAGTTTTTTTACTCACCCCTTATTAACCAAGCTAGCTATACTTTGAAGTGCTACTAGGCACTTCTTCTTTTTTTCTGTTACAATAGCAAAAAAAAGAGGTGAAAGAAACCGCATGCTTGATTCTATCGATAACCATATTTTGCAGCGCCTAGCTCAGAACAGTAGAATATCTTATACCGATTTGGCTAAGGAAGTCGGATTGTCGGGCGTTGCGGTGAAGGATCGCATCGATCGGCTTGTGAATCAAGGCATTATCGAGCAATTCTCGATTGTCATCAGCGCCGAGAAGCTTGGCAAGAAAATTTCCGCCTACCTGGAGCTTGAGGTGGAGCCTGCTCATTTGGATCACATCGTCGAAGTGTTGAAAGACAATGAAATTGTGGCCGTACTTTATGAAATGACAGGTCCTTGCATTCTTCACATTCACATCCTCGTGGAGGATCTCGAAGAAATGGATCGGTTTATGCATGAATCCATCTACCCGCTGGATGGTCTCGTCCGTGTCGAGAACCAGATCCTGCTGAAGCGCCACAAAAATCAGGATGGTTTGAATATATGACAAAAGAAGAACCGTCTATCGCAGACGGTTCTTCTTACTTTCACTTATGAGCGTATGATTGCAAATTTGCCTACTCTGTTTTCGACAGCTTCGCTTGATAGAAGCTTGTGAAATATTCGCTAACCTCAGCCTTTTTGTTTACTAGTTGGACCGGTGCAATCAATGCTACCTTTTCCCCGTTGTACGTTCCTAGTGACTCTCCGACCTTCAATCCAAGAACATTGCCGTTATAGCTGAGGGTGATCGTTTGGGTTGCAGGCTCCCAGCCAACGATCGCACCGAAGCTCTCAAAGCTGCTTCGCAATTCAACTGACTTCCGTTCCGCATCACCGAACTGTCCTTTGTCAATTAACGCATGTACACCCCAATTGCCGTCTACTACTTGTGTAATTCCAAAGTCAGCCGATACCGACATCAGGGAGTACGCTTCATCCTCATCCAAGTCCATTCCCTTCATCAGAAAATCTTTCGTTTTATAAGCTGCATCCTTCATTGCTTTATCAATAGAGGAGTTATTAAAAATATCCTTCTGCGCATTAACGCCAAGCTCCTCCAAGTGGTTTGCGTAGCTGAAGCCATGAACGACCCACTCGTTCTCATTCTCAAGCAAAGGGAAGTCCAAGCCTTCCAGCTTCTTGTTCAGTGAAGCCTTCTTATGAAGAATAACTTGAATATCGCCGGTTACTGATGTCTCGATTGCAGTTCCGTTTATCTCCGAGTCGCCTTGCCCAGCATGAGGATCGCCTACTGACAGCAATGCTCCCGGTACGGATACAGGATAATACATCGTCGCGCCTTTCGTAATTCTCCAATCATCGATATTGCCGCCATAGTAGGAAGGAGGAACAGAATCAACGATATCCGCTTCTTTCGGAGCAACACCCATTGTGCCGAAGTGGAGCCTTACCGGAATTTTCACTCCCTTCAACACATCAAAGTTCTTCTCGATCGTCTTATGATCAACGATTACGCCTGGGTAGTCGATCGTCGGATGCAACTTGCCGTCTGGATCTGTTTGTGTAGTCCACTTGAAGTTGTACAGCGCTGTTGCATAATCCGTTACACCGTCCGAATCCATTTCATAGATCGTTATCACCTCGCGTTTTTTCGGTTCCTCTACCATATCTCCGTATAAGTAACCCCAGTTAGCTGCCGCATTAACACCATACGTTTTACCAGCGTACTTCTCATTACCGTTCGGCCGCAGCTTCATATCCAAAATCTTTACTTCCAGCACATCACCCGGCTCTGCTCCTTCTACAGCGATCGGTCCCGTAAGAATATGTACACCCGGTCCGCGGAGCGCTTCATTCTTCTCTGTTTCATTCCAGTGAAAAATATCTTCTACCCCGACATCCCCTTCAATCATCCGTTCGTAATCATCACCTGAATGATGCGTAATCGCCTCAACGGTTACGATATCCCCCGATTTAACCGTCAACGCCGGATCACCTTTACCGATATTGCCCCATCGCACATTATTCGAATTCGCCTCTAGAATATGTGTCTTCGGTGTATATGTATTCTTATTCATGTCAGCATATGCAACATAACCTATCGAATTCACCGCTAAAACTACCGACAACGCAACACTCAACTTCCATCCAGTACGTTTTTTCATGATTAAGTCTCCCCCTCAAAGTGTTTATGTTAGATTATCTAACATATTGTGTTTTTGAGTATAGCAGATGATTGAGTGATTAACAATATAAATTTTTATATGTATTTCAGTTTAAATTATAAACAACAATGTTGAATCTGCTTAACATTATTAAATAGTTCGTGGGAACGAACTTGATCCGAATCCTTGACTCCGTTGAGGTTCAGAACACAAAAAAACTATCCCCAAATAATTTCAGGGGATAGTTTTTAAACGTTTTTTCAATAAATAAGCTCACATAGCTAGAAAAAGTAAAGAAGGGAAGCCGAATTATATAAGACCCAACTCGCGGGCGCGTGCCACAGCTTCGGTTCTTCTCTGAACTTGCAGTTTGTCAAAAATAATCCGATTATGCCCTTTAACCGTACTCAAGGCGAGGAATAGCCGCTCGCTAATCTCGTGATTCGAAAGCCCTTGTGCAATGTACTGCAGTACAATTAATTCACGTTTGCTTAATGGCTCGATGAGCGACTGGACAAGCGAACTTCCGTGCAGATAAGATAGGTTATTGTTGTCTTCCTTCTTCTCCCCTGCTTCAAATACAGCCAGCAGCTTCCCTATATAGTCCGGCTTCATCCCTCGATTAGCTGCTTCGGACAACAGCCTAGCCATGGGAATACCTTCATCGACAAAAATACGAATGAAACCACCCGGCTCCGCTAACGTCAGTGCCTCACCTAACAGCTGCAGGGCTCGTTTCTTATCGCCATGGGCATAAAGAACGACCGCCTGTAAAACCATAACCTTAAGCTGCTCATCTCTCCACTTCTTTTCCACCGCCTGTTGACGCAATGGTTCCAACACCGCCAGCGCTGTGGACGTGTCTCCTTGGGCTAACTGTACTCGCGCCTGGCTCAATGGGAGTTCGTACGTCAGGGCCAATTGAGCCGCTGCATCCAGATTCCCTTGTTGAAGCATTGTATTTACTTGTGCTATAACAACCTCTGGCATTCGATAAATGAAGTTACGCTCGTGCACGTACTGACTAGCCTTATATAAAATAGCAGCAGCGCCGGAGATATCATCCTTCGCAAGTTTCAGTCGAGCATGAAAAATCTCACATGCTAGGAATCTGTCCGTGTGTTCAATCTGCCTCGCTAATTGGACACTTTGTTGCACATAATGCTCAGCAGCGTCTAGGTCATTCCATTCGTAGAATATACGGGCAAGACCAAGATAGGCTTCACATGCTGCCGGCATTGGCGGATCGCCTGCCATTTGCAAGACATTTCGGTAGGTCTGGGCAGAGTATTCAAGTTGATTTTCTGTTTCCTGAATGTTGCCTAGGCCAATTGAAGCCATTATGGTAATGATCGTATGCCCAATAGAAATACTGCTTGAAATAGCTTCCTTATACGCCATGCTGGCCGCAGCACGATCTCCCTGCAGCTGATAGGCGTATCCTAGCGTCCATGAAGTGGCTGTACGGATAGGCAGATTGTCTGGATGCAAATACGCAAGAGCACGAAGTGACTGAGAAATAATCACTTCTACATGGTGCTGACTTACTGCCAGTGTGGCTCTTATGGAAGCAATATGTCCGATAAGATCTTGGATTTTATCATCGGGCTCGATATCTTCCAGCGCTGCTTCTGCAGCAAGTAGTTTCTGTTCGACATCGGCGATCTGGTTGATGAACAATAATACAGAAGCATAGGTCACCCACAATGAAGGCCTACTATCCATTGTCTTGCTGGGCAGTGACTCCAGCCAGTTCAGTACAGGGACAACTGCACCCCGGAAGTGCAGAGGCATCCCTCCCCCATCCATCAGACGCGCTGCACGATCTACGTCATTCGATAAGACAGCATGGTGAAAAGCGTCTATTTCCAAGGCATTGTCTTCATACCATATGCTCGCTTGTATATGTAATTCGGCAGTTGCCATCCCCTCAGTTCCTGTAGATGACGCGGTGCTCTGGTGCTCACGCAATCGTTGCCTCAGCAAATCAGCAAAGAGATGGTGATAGCGATACCAACGCCGCTCGTTATCCAGAGGAATGATGAACAAGTTGATTCGTTCGAGGTATTGTAGGATTTCTTGCCCAGACTGAGAGAACTCCGCTGCAGTCCCATTCCCCCAAGCTCCGATGCCCAGAACGGCATCACAAAGCGGACCACACATACGATCGAGAGTGGATGTACGCAGCAGAAAAGTCTGAACGGGTTCCGATTGTTGTTGCAGCACCTCTTCAACCAAATAATCCAGCACGAATCGGTGGCTTCCTGTGAAAGACTTAATGAAACTGGCGGCATCTTCAAGTCCCTGTATAGAAATCGCAGCTAATTGCAATCCGACAATCCAGCCTTCAGTACGGGTTTCCAGCAGCTCTACGTCTATTGATGAGAGATTGAGACCCATTACCTGATTAAGAAAACCAGTGGCTTCAGCAGTAGTAAAACGCAGATCCGCAACACGCAGTTCAGTCAGGTGGTTCCGAGCACGCAGACGAGCTAAGGGTATCATTGGATCTTCACGAGTAGCGATGACCACATGCATCTGTGAAGGCAGGTGCTCGATCAGAAAGGAAAGAGCATTATTAACGAGATCAGCATTGATAACATGGTAATCGTCAAGAATGAGAACGAAAGGATCAAAGATGTCGCCGATTTCATTGATCAGGATCGTCAGAATCGATTCGATTGGCGGCGGCTGTGGGGATTGGAGCACAGCAGACACGCCTTCTCCAATATCGGCTCTAATGGTCTGCATAGCAGCGATGAGATAGGTCAGAAAGCGTGCTTGATCATTATCCCCTTCATCTAGTGACAGCCAAGCAATCGGTCGATCACAATCCGACAGCCATTCGCTGAGCAAGGTGGTTTTGCCAAACCCGGCTGAAGCAGAGATGAGGGTAACCTTTCGGCTCAGTCCCTCGTTCAGCTGGTGAATCAGTCGTTGGCGGGTTACCCTTTTTGAGCGCGGCGGGGGGATATATAGCTTACTGGATAAAATAGGTATACTCATAAACCAAGTATAATAACGACTGCTCTCCACCGTCAACAGCTAACCATGTTAATCAATAACCAAGGCTGTTCGTATACTAAAAAACCGCTACAGCCCTATGGCTATAGCGGTTTTCCCTATCTTGCAAAACTATGATGACCGATCGTCACAATAACATTCAGGCTGGACCAGAATGATCCTTTGGAAACATCGGGATTGAAGAAATAGACCGCATTCTCAACGTTATTCTTCCCGTTCAAAGCATCCTTGGCAGCGCGTAAAGAGCCAGCATTAGGTTTACTCTTGTCAAGTTTCCCGTTATGAGCTGGAGGGAACTGCTTCCCTGAATAAATTACGCCTCGTATCGACTCTGGGAACCTTTCATCCTTCACTCTGTTCAATATGACATTCGCTAAGCCAAGCTGACCCTCATAGGTTTCATATCCGGCTTCAACCATTGTAATCTTGGCAAGCAGCATCAACTCTGCTTCTGTGAACGGGTCAACTTCCTTATTAAAGATTGAAGGAATGACCACCTTAAGCTTCGTTCCCGGTTTGAGCTTATCCTTGCTATCCAATCCGTTTCGCTTCAACAGCTCAGACTTGCTGCTGTCAAATTCCTTACTGATCTCATCCAGCCCGTACTCTTCTGTAATGACGGCTGGCTGTACTGCCATTAGTTCGACAACGTCTGATTCCGCATTCAGCTTCACCTTTGCATGCAGCATCTCTGCTAACTGACGAAGAGGAGCATATAGCCTACCGTCCATTAAGAATGGCGCTGCTTCCATCCGGTAACGGCCTTCGTTGAAATAGACAACGGGCACTCCGTTTCCGAGTACGATTTTATCTTTTGAGGCCGTATGTATCGTAACTTCTTCATTATCATTATCCCAGCTCGAATTCCCACCGAAAAGTTCAGCAATACGAGCCACAGACACATATAATCTTCCATCTTGCATAATAGCAGGGTCTTTCATCTTCACAGTTTTGTCATCAAGTTTTATCGTTACTTCATTCGCATTCGCGGCTTCTCCCGCAGAAACGGTGGACATAGGTCCGATACAAAGCAGAAGCAATCCCAAAACCATGGCAATAATAAGCCTTTTAACCGGCTTTTCTTCTCTGATCATGCGTACCTCCCAGGGTATCATGTTGGTGTATTCTCCCAACATTCTCTTCTGGGCAAAATTATATCACAGCTAATTGCCTCCGTAGGATTAACATTTTCACAGAATTCAGCTCGAGTTGCACATTTGGGTCTGAAATTAGCAAAGAAAAAGCTTATGAAGTCTACTCATTCAAAAAGGTTGTTATTCGATTCTGAATCAACTTAGCTACTTCTTCAACTGACTTTTGCCCATTGAAGAATGATATAGCCTCTTCTCCTACAATGCTAATGACTTGACCGTCCAGTTGAGCAAATTGACCGCCGCTTTGCATAATCTTCTTGAATTGTGCAAATTCATTGTCGGATACCTGGGCTGATTGTCCATTAGAAAGCTTGTAGGAGCCGCTTTTAACTTGCTGCTGAATCTCATCCAGTTGCTTCTCATTCACTGATTTAAGAAGAGAGAAGCCTTGGCGTTCCTGCAATGCTTGAGCCTCCTCCGAAAGTAAGAAAGCAATAAACTTCCAAGCCTCCTCTTTAACTGGAGAATTTGCTTGGATTACGAATTGTGATGTTGGAATGATCCTCATTCCGCCTGTCTGTCCGTTATGCGGCTTATTCAACAGCTTTGGATTAGAGAAAAAAATATGTGTCCCGTCAATAAAGTCGACCGGCGAACGCAATACAGCAGAATAAAACAGTTGCTTGCCCATATCCGCAGGCGCTGAAGTGATAACTTCTTCTTCAACCATCTTTTTGATATTTTGCAACATATCCATGAAATCAGCTGAGTCAAACGACGCCTTTTTCCCTGCATGATCAACCCATGAAGGATAACTATCCACCACCATCTCTTGAAGGATAAGTTCTGGCGGGTCATTCGCCATGGCATAGCGGGTATCCTTGTTCATTTGTTCCGCTTTTTTCAACAGTTCTTTGGACACCTCAATAAACTCATTCCATGTCCAATTATTAACGTCTACATTTGTATTCGCAAGTATGTCGCCATCACCGATAAAGGCTCTCAAAGAATACCCGTCAGGTATAGCGTATAAACCGCCGTTCTGCTTGATAGCCTCCAACACATTTGTCTGCAAATCATTCTTGTTAAGCCCGCTGTCCTTGTTTAAATACTCCTCCAGATTGACGAGCAGTTTTTTATTCATATATTCATCGATGGGCAAGCTGCCTGCTTCAATAATATCCGCACCTTTCCCGGACAGTAAGGCTGTATTCGTCGTTTTTTTGTATTTTTCATAATCGCCTGCCCCCCATGCCTCCCCTGCTTGTTTTTGACTCTGTATTTGCAGGTCGATATCGGGGTATTTCTCCTCAAACTTCTTCTCTACTATCTGATAAAATGCGCTGGATTCCTGTATAGATAAGGTAACGATTGTCTTGCCATCCTTGGCTATCGCTTTCTCTGTTGTTCTCGTTTCTTCAGAACTGGAGCTGCAAGCCGTTGTTGTGATCACAACTGCAATTATCCATATCACCCATAATTGTTTTTTCCACATCTAACTTCCACTCCTCTTATTATCATAATTTCAATTCATGCTTGTCACTACTGTAGACGAACCCGGTCACCGTCCTGCAATGGTTCGCCGCTCTCTACAATAATGATATCTTCTTCATATAAGCTATCTGCTTTAATCATGGTTTCCTGCGCAGTCGTCATAACCGTCTGAATGGAAACTTTACGAGCTACAAACACATTGCCTAACGCCCCTCTCTGTTCTTCCATTTTATAAACGTACCTGCCAGTACGATCCTGACGTATGGCCTCATTAGATACGATCATCCCTTCATTGCTTGAGCGCTTATCCAGCTTGATAGCAGCTTGTTCACCTCCTTTAAGCTCGGCGGCAAACAGTTTTATGTAAATGGTCTTTTGAGGTACGCTTATGATCTCACTATCTGACAAAGGCTCGGTACGTTGCTCAGCATCCTGTATGTCGAATACGGTACCGTTAATGATTTGAGCCTGTTGCCCCTGAACCGGATAGATCTCGACCTTGAGCTGCACGCCAGTTGATATTTCTAATTGTGACAACAGCGTTGCATCAACGGTGAAGCTGAATTGGTAACCATAGGCCGTATTCGTGATCACGACATCGCCTTCCGATGAGGGTAAGCCGGCTATAGCGTTCATCTCCATAACCACTCCATCAAACGGAGCAAGTAAAGTCTTATCCTTTTGCAATAGTTCTCCGAGTTCCTTCACTTTTCTCTCCTGCATCGCCAGATCAAGTTTACCGATCTCAATATCGCGTTGCGCATTACGAATGAGCTGATCCTCTCCTCCGGTCGTTGCTTCGATGAATTGCTCTTGCGTATGCTGCATCGTAATGTTTTGCTTTTTCAGAATCGTGATCTGATCTTCCAGTTCCGCTTCCGCAGACCCGCTGTCATAGATGATTAGCTGCTGCCCTTTTTTCACCCGATCTCCTTTTTGTACGAGTATTTTTTCCACCTTCCAGCTTAATAGGTTATATAGTTTCTCCTTGGATAGCGGCTGCAATATACCGATGCCTTCAAGCGTATGCAGGAGACTCCCGACAGCCAGCTTCTCTGTTCTTACTTTCGGCAAGGTGAGCGACTGCAGCGTATTGCCGAATAAGGTTAATAGAACAAGTCCCGCTGTGAAAATAATGAACAAAACTCGGATAAATGCTTTTCGCCTGTGATCAGCATCTTTTCTTCCCCACTCCATATCCTGTCTTTCTCCTTCCTATATAATTTCACCCCAAAACTGTCCGCTTCGCAGCAGCTATCCCTTAATACCAGACAATTGAACCCCTTCAATAAAATTCGTTTCCGCGTATAAAAACAACAGAATCATCGGAGCCATGTAAAGCATTGATGCTGCGAAAGCAATCCCCAACTCGCTATAATTAATTCTTGATAAATACACAGATAACGGCTGCTTAAAAGGATCATCCAGAAAAATAAGCGGCTGCTCCACCATGTTCCAATAATCCACAAACAGCAAAACAATTAGTGCAGAAAGACCAGGTTTAATCATCGGAATGATGATTGTGATGAAAATTCGCATATGGCCAGCACCGTCGATTTTCGCCGCTTCGATATAGGCATATGGAATATGCAGCATAAACTGGCGAAGCATAAATACACCAAAAGCCGCAAAAATGCCAGGATAAATAATAGCGCCCACACTGTCTAGCAATCCCAGCTTATCTGCCATAATGTAATTTGGTACAAGGGTCACCTGAAAGGGCATAAGCATGGACATCAGATAAACCAAAAACATGGCATCCCGTCCGCGAAAATTCAGCTTGGTGAGCCCATAGGCAGCAAAGGCAGCTACAAAGACCTGTCCAGCGATAATTGGTACGACTAGAAACACGGAATTCCAGAACATCATGAGAAACTTCGAACTGTTGATCAAAACTTTCTCATATTGCGTCAAAGTAATAAGATCCGGAAGTAATTTTAAATTTGCAAAAGGAGCTGCTCTTCCTTCTATAGCTTCATATTGCTGCCCGATTGGGCCATAATTGACAACCATTTCCTGATCGGTCATTAGCGCATTAGTGAAAATAACGATGATAGGAAATAACAGCATGATTGCAATGCATCCCATGAAAAGGGTTAATGCCATTTTTTGCAACCATTTAACAGCTGGCAAATGCTTTCCCCCCTATTCCATAAAATTTCGGTAGCGCCGCTCTAGTGCAAACAGCAGGATCACGATCAACAAGATAACGGCTGCCATCAAATTCGCTGCCGCTGTCAGCTTCTGAATGTCTAGTGACATAAACATATTGTTCATATAATGCTGCAGCATATAGATACTGTCATGCGGATAATCACCTGCGATCAAATAGGTTTCCCGAAATACTTTAAATGAGTTGATGATCGACATAATGACCACAAAGAACAGGGTTGAAGTCAAATAAACCAAAGTAATACTGAAAAATTGCCGAAAGCGGCCAGCCCCTTCAATTTGGGCGGTTTCGTAATAATCCTTCGGAATTTGCTGCAGTCCTGCCAAAAACAAAATGACGTTATAACCGAGGTTTTTCCATAGATACATCAACATTACGACATACTGAGCTGCAGAGGTCTTCATCCAATCGACACGCGGATAACCGAAATGATTCATCCAAGCATTCAGCGAGCCATTCCAATCAAAGAGAATTTGCCAGATGAAAATAATCGAAGCGACCGGAACGACAAGCGGCATCACATAAGCAGTACGCAGCCACTTGCGAATATAGATGTTCTTATTAAGCAAGACCGCCAAGACTAAGGGCAGCACCAGCATTAGCGGAACACTGATTACAGTAAAATAAAAAGTATTAGATGCTGCTTTTTGAAACGATTGACTTGCCATTAACTCAACATAATTATCCAAGCCAGCAAAACGATTGTCTCCTACACCGCCCATAAACGAATAGATTACGCTCATCGCCAGTGGAATGATGTAGAACAAAGCAAACCCTGCAGCGCTCGGTCCAATAAAGATCCAGGCTGCTGCTGAATCCTTGCGAAGTATTACTCTTAATTGCATTATAAAAACATGCCAAAAACCCCACTTCTTCATATTCCTTGTCTCCTGCCCTTCATACATACAGAATAAGGGAGACAATTAAAATAAAAAGTGGGGTATATTTAAAATTTTTATAAAATTAGGCATTCATGCTATCGATTATTTATTGTCTACATATGGGATTCTTGTCGCAGTCTTACTTCAAATCGTGTGCAAATCAAGCTGCTTTCCACTGAAATGATGCCCTGATGCTGCTCTACAATATTTTTCGCAATAAACAAACCAAGCCCCGTACTCCCTTCATGGTACGTACGTGCTTTATCTCCCGTATAAAACATATCAAAAATATGCGGCAAATCCTCCGCAGATATATGTCCTCCATAGTTAATGATTTGAACAACGACCTCTTCTTCATCAAGATAGCAATGAATATCTATATATTTGCCCTCTCTACTATAGTGAACAGCATTGCTCAGTAAATTCTCAAATACTCTTGCCAGCAGTTCACCGTCCCCTCCTATTGTTAATAATGGCGTCACATAAAGACGGGAGGTTAAGCCGTTCTTCTCAAGAAGAGGATAAAGTTCTTCGTTTATTTGGAGCAGCAGCTCACTTAGGTCAACAGACTTGGTCACGATTGTAAGCTTGCCGTAGTTCATTCTAGTCACTTCGAATAATTCGTCAATCAGTCCTTCCAGACGTCGAGACTTGGTATACGCTATAGTGGTATAATGCTTCGTTTGCTCAGGAGTCAAGTCGTCGTCCTTCAGAATGAAATCCAAATAACCGATAACAGAAGTTAACGGAGTGCGCAAATCATGAGCTAAATTCAAGACCAATTGTTCCTTACTGTCTTCGGCAAAATCGCCTCTTTCCAAAGCTAGCCGCAACTTCTCACTGGCTAGATTAATATCTCTTGAAATGTCACCGAACTCATCTTTGGATGGAATAGTTATTTGACTGTTAAAGTTGCCGTACGCAAGCTGATTAATTCCACCCGAGATGACACGGAAATAGTCCGCATAACGTTTGGTAAGAAGAAAGAAAAACCAAATGGAGAGCGGAATAAATATAATAAGGAAAAAGTTCACATCCCCGACGTCTCTCATGAAATAACGTAATCTTGTCAATGGGTTTTCAAACCTTGTCGTGTAGTAATAGAGCTGGGACAATTTATAAATTAAATAGGTAATCATCCCGGCAAATAGCATGCTTAAGCCAAATAGTAAAATCATTTTTGACCGAAAGCTGCGGATCATTTTAGCCATTGAATGTATATCCCACTCCCCATACGGTTTTGATCCATTTATTTTTGTTGATGTCATCTCCAAGCTTTTTGCGAAGCGTACGTATATGAACCATCACTGTATTGTTGCCTTCATAGTAATCCTCACCCCATACCTGCTGGAAAATATTTTCCGAGCTGTAGACTTTCTTGGGATGACTGGCTAGTAAGTGGATAATATCAAATTCTTTGGGCGTCAGTTCAATCCGATTGCCGTTAAAAATGACCGTCCTTTCTTCTGGATTAATTACTAATCCCCCTGCATCTACAACTAGGTTCCCCGTAATCGGCTGAGAGAACTGCAAGGAACGCCTTAAGTGAGCATTGACACGGGCGACCAATTCCATCGGATTGAACGGTTTAGTCATATAATCGTCAGCTCCTCTTACGAGCCCTGTAATTTTATCGAGATCGGAGCCTTTGGCGCTTAGAAAAATGATAGGCATATGATGCTTGTCCCGGATTTGTCTTGTCACTTCATAGCCATCTATTTTGGGCATCATAATGTCCAAGATTGCCAAATCAATCGGGTATTTCATTACAGCCTCGATAGCTGCCTGTCCGTCCAAAGTTTTAATACTGCGATAACCTTCTTTTTCTAAATACAACTCTATCAAATCGGCTATTTCCACATCATCATCAGCTATTAATATCGTAATCGACTTCATTGTGTACACTCCCTGTATAGCTATAGCTTCCTATGGAGAGAATCGCCTGTGCGCTTTCCAAGCATAGACTTAGACCAAATGCTCGCATTGATATTCCCAAACAAGTTACCATTGTAGAAAATTTATTCACCATGTCTGTTGATAACTGAATACTATTATCAAGTAATCCCAGAGTAAGGGGGACTAATTAAGAAATGATGTGGTAAAACATAAAGTTTTCTTAAACTTTCTCGACTTTAGTTAAATTAATAAATGGCATAGAGTAAGCATTCACTCGGTAGAATTCCAGCAAAAGAAAAAAAAGCACGCCACATTCGGCGTACTTTTCTTTGGAACCAAGGAGAATCCTTACTTCATCGCCTTTATCAAGCCATAAGTTAGGAACCTTTGTTAAAATTTTTCTTCAACCATACCGCCAGTTCAACTCTATGGGTATAGATTAGAATCACAAGGTTGCCAAGCCAAACCAACAGGATAGCCGCTCCGAACACCCTCATATACAGGTAAAGGGAAAGGAGCAACATCCCACATACAACCTGCAAGCCATCCGTCTCCGTGGATTTAGGCCTATTCCTGTATATCAAGCGGTTCACAGCTGCAAACAGTGCTAAAATAACAGCATACACCAAAGAAACCTCGAACGTTGTGAGCGCACTCCATACCCCAAAGGTGACAGCAATCGCTTTGCCCCCTTTCCCTTTAAGAAATGGAGAAAAAGCATGACCGGCAATCGGAGCTATAGCAAGCGGTATGATTAAATAACCACGTCCATAATCACTTCCAATTATCCATAGCAGCGGAAGATATCCTTTTAAAAAGTCTAATAAAACACCGATTATCCCTAATTTATAACCCGCAGCCTTCCACAGATTCAAGGCACCAGGATTTCCGTCGCCAACGACTTTCAGATTTTTCCGGCTCACTAGACCTAGCCAATAGGAGAACATAAGAGAACCCGATAGAAATGAACCCGCAGTCAGCCATATGATCATCGATCCCGCTTGCCCCCCACTCGGACATATCTTCCTTTCCATTTCACATGTCCCAGAATAACGACCTGATATAGTGAATAAATCATAATAACAATGAAAAACAAGGTTGCAACGAAATGCAGGATAGGAATCACGAACCCAAAACCGCCTACATATTTAATGAAATAAAATAATTGAAACATATACATGATATATCCGATCAATAAAGGGATGGCCAATGAAGTGGTCGCAAAAAATAATACGGAGCTTGATCCAATAAGCCCGACCACCCAAATGGCAACGGGAACAATCGTCCATGAACTGAGCGTTGAAGTGCTCAATACGGCTCCTTTACTGAAGCCTTCGATTTCACTTCGTATTCCACTCGGGTACATACGGAAGGAAACCAAGCCATATCCGATAAAATTAGTAACGGGGATACCTGCTGCAATAAACTTTGAGCCTATTAATAAATCATCCAAAACCTCTGATTTGACGCTCTCATGCCCGTTGATTTTTTCATAATCCTCTCGCAAGGCCAATATGCAAGATCCATAAAGTCCCTTCTTCGGATTTCCTCTTTCAAAAACCGATGTAAACGCAAATATACCCAGTATATTCATGATCAGAGCGAGCTTCTCGTACAGCTTTTCTGTATGATGAAAAGGAACAACCGAGATGACTCCATTGGAACGCTCTCTTGCCTTCATTAATAATTCCAGCGCATTAGGCGCCATTCTTATATCTGCATCCAAAAAGGCAAGGACATCGCCGGAGGCCTGCATATAGCCATTCCAAACAGCCCAGCTCTTACCTGTCCATCCCTCAGGGAGGGGGCTGCCCACAATAACCTTAACACCATAACTTTCCGCTATTTGTTTCGTCCGATCATCGGAGAAATCATCGACAACAATAATCTCGAAGGGCGGGAAGGTTTGCGACAGGAGGGAATCGAGTAGATGAGGCAAATTACATTCTTCATTTCTGGCAGGAATGATAATGGACAGTTTCCTTAAACCCTGGTATGGCTCATCATAGACGGGCACTATGTTCTTTTTGAACAAAATAAAACCGGAGAGACATCCAACCAGCATTAGAATGAAAATCCACATTGTTCAATCCCCCTTCTATATGTATATATGAGGGATCTGCGTATATATTATCTTTCACTTACAAAGCAGCACTCTGCCTCCATCATTAATGAACCGCGCAAAATAAAAAACGCAGCCATCATCTGGCTGCGTTAATGCTTACATTAGCAGAGTAGAGTTGATCCGATCATTAATATCCTTCACATGATCCTCGATGACGAGAACCTCGATCATTTCATTGTCCTTCATAAATTTGAAGACACCATTGTTAAAGTCAGTACCGACTTCTTTGTAGAAAATCCCCTCGTACTTATCTAAGCGCGTATGATTGAAGCAAAGCCTGAACCCTCCGGCTGTCTCCATTAAGTACGCACGAATCCCCTTTTCATAAAAGCCATCTTCAACATTCAATTCACGAGACACAGAAACGATATGCAAATCAACGAATGACAGTTCATTCAGCAGCACATTCACGATCGAGCCCTTCGTAATTTCTTCCAAGCGACTCTGAGCGGTTTGTCCCAAAACAATTTGCGTCACATTTTTTTGCTTCGTTACCTCGCATATGACTTTTACAACAGGACGTTTCTCATTATATTTCACAATGAACTGCTCAGCCCCAAGCTCATCAGCGATCTTTTTCCATGTTGAAATAAAGTGATTTTTCTCAATATCCCACTCATCTTTAGGTTGCCGATCGACTGTTAATACATAAAGGGGACAATTAAGCATTTTAGCCATTTTTCCGCCTCTGCGAATAAGTCGTTCACCGTTCGGTCCATAATATACACAGACGAGTATGCATTCATCCATGCTTTCTGTCTTCATGGTTTCCGTTCCACCTCTGCTCAAAGATAGCCTTAGCGTACATACAAAGTTAGATGAAGTCAAATTGAAACGGGAGTGGACTCTTGACCTTACTGCATATCGCTATCCTGGTACCATTCATCTCTGTCCCTCTCATCCCGCTTCTGTATAAATATATCTACCGCATACATACGGGCTGGTTCGTCTTGGTTATCCCAGTGCTTCTGCTCCTCTTTTTTTCACGCTATTATTCTGTTCAGCAACCGTTAGAGCCTATCTTTCACTCCGTTCCATGGATTCCATCTCTGAATATCCATTTTTCGGTCTACTTGGACAGCCTTTCGTTGCTGTTTGCTTTGCTTATTTCAGGCATCGGCGCATTGGTTGTGTTCTACTCCATCTTCTATATGTCCAAAGATCGGGAAAAACTCCATCTCTTTTATGCTTACTTAATGCTTTTCATGGGAGCCATGCTTGGATCAGTGCTTTCAGACAACCTCTTGGTGTTATATACATTTTGGGAGCTTACTAGCGTTGCTTCCTTCTTGCTTATTGCATTCTGGTATCATCGCAAAAAATCTCGCTACGGAGCTCAGAAGTCGATGTTCATTACGATGGGCGGTGGATTCTCGATGCTGCTCGGCTTCCTCATTCTGTACGTCGCATCTGGGACATTCAGCATCCGTGAGTTAATCGCACTCGGCGACCAAGTTTCTCAGCACTCGCTGTTTATCCCGGCAATGTTCTTAATCCTTCTCGGAGCATTTACGAAGTCAGCACAATTCCCATTCCATATTTGGCTGCCAGACGCAATGGAAGCTCCCACACCTATAAGTGCTTATTTGCACTCTGCTACGATGGTCAAGGCAGGTGTCTATCTCGTTGCTCGATTAACCCCTATATTCGGCGGGCTTCAGGAATGGTTCTTAACCATCACCATAGTAGGACTCGTTACTTTGTTAATAGGTTCATTAATGGCCATTCATCAGAGTGACCTTAAGGCATTGCTCGCATTCTCAACGATTAGCCAAATCGGGTTGATCATGTGCTTATTAGGTATTGGCTCAATGGCGCTCAGCAACGTAGGGAGTGATAGCTCCTTACTGTTTGCTGGAGCAATACTAGCCGCGATCTTTCATTTAATTAACCACTCGATCTTCAAAGGCTGTCTCTTCATGATGATTGGCATTCTTGATCACGAGACGGGCACAAGGGATATACGCCGCTTATCTGGTCTCATTCATGTCATGCCTGTCTCATTCACTTTAACGATGATCGGTGCCTTTTCTATGGCGGGCCTTCCTCCATTCAGCGGTTTCTTAAGCAAAGAAATGTTCTTCAGTGGCGTGCTGACGACTTCTCGCCATTTGGAAAGCTACTTCATTTTCATTCCGATTATCGCTTGGGTCGCAAGCATATTTACCTTTGTTTACTGCATGATTCTCATCTTCAGAGTATTCATAGGTCCTTATCAGCCTAAACGCCTTGAGCGCAAGCCACATGAGGCGCCCTTTGGCATGCTCGTCTCGCCGATGATCTTAGCTGCCCTTGTCGTAATCTTGTTCTTCTTCCCTAACTTAATTGCGACTTCCCTGTTGGAGCCCGTTGTAAAAGCTATTGTACCGCAAGCTTTTGCGAATGGTGTGGAGTGGCATGTTCATATTGCTGCATGGCATGGCTTTAACACAGAGCTCTTAATGACCATAGGCATTGTCCTATTAGGAACACTGCTCTATAAATATTTAACTAATTTCCGCAATCTTTACGATAGCATTCCGTTAAGGTTCAGCTTGAATAAAGCCTATGATAGTGGACTTGTGGCTATGGAGCGCATTTCCGGTATGATGATCAACTCCTTCATGACCGGCTCCACATCCCATTACTTATCCTATCTCTTCGTATTCCTAATTGTTATCGTAGGAGGCTCGCTGTTTTTTCAGGAGTCTTTCCTCCTTGATCTCTCGACCAACGCCCCGATCGAGCCATATGAATATATGTTAGGCTTCACAATGGTCGCGGCTGCCATATACATGATATTCACCAGATCGAGACTGATCTCGATTATCGCGGTTAGTGTAATTGGCTATATCGTTTCCTTATTTTTCGTTATTTTCCGCGCACCTGATTTGGCATTAACGCAACTTGTCGTGGAAACCATTTCGACCGCGCTTTTCCTGCTATGCTTCTACTTCTTACCGAGGGTTAGCAAATATGTGACACCTGTCAAACTTCGCATTGGCAATGCCATCATTGCTATTGGTGTCGGATTAACGCTAACTTTAATCGGTCTATCGACACAAGAGCATCATTTATTCGAACCAATTGCGGAATACTATAAAGATTCCTATGCCCTAGCTGGAGCTGAAAATATGGTAAATGCGATTCTAGTCGACTTCAGAGCCTTCGATACGATGCTGGAAATAGTTGTACTCTTCGCTGCTGGTGTCGGCATTTACACCTTAATTAAGCTTCGCCATGCAGAGAGGAAGGATCAATGAAATTCACTGACGTTTACTTACAAACCGCGACCAAAATATTAGTGTTTATTATCATGACTTTCTCGATTTATATTTTATTCGCGGGTCATCACAATCCTGGAGGCGGCTTTATAGGCGGGCTTATTACAGCTTCTGCCCTCGTCCTCCTCTACATAGCATTCGATCTTCAATCGGTACGCGATATCATTCCTGTCGATTTCAACCAGCTGGCAGCTACTGGCGTACTCGTTGCCGTACTTACCGGAGCAGCCTCCTTCCTATTCGATGTGCCATTCCTGTCGCAGACGTTTACTTATGTCAATCTGCCCCTGCTTGGGAAAACAGAGCTTGCTTCAGCCGTTATCTTCGATTTAGGCGTATATATGACCGTAATCGGAACGACAATGACGATCATTACGAGTATAAGTGAGGATGAATAATCATGGAGACGTTCATAACCATTATCGCAGGCATCCTATTTACAACTGGGACCTATCTCATCCTGAACAAAAACCTGCTGCGCGTCATTCTGGGGATAACCATGTTCTCTCACGCTACTCATCTCTTGTTAATTTCCATTAATGGATTAAAGAAAGGAGCAGCACCACTTCTCGGAGAGAATGCAGCCAGCTATACGGATCCAGTGCCGCAGGCATTAATTCTTACCTCGATCGTCATCAGCTTCGCATTAACCGCCTTTCTTCTTGTGCTTGGCTATCGTACTTATGTGGAGTCTGGCATGGACAATAAGAGGCAATTGAGAGGTAAAAAGCATGAGTAATCTTTTAATTCTACCAATCATTATTCCCCTTCTAACCGGAATGGTCATGATCTACTTTCGTAGACGGATACATTTGCAGCAGTGGTTGTCTGTCATAAGCCTGCTGCTTACCATTGGAGTATCCATATTGATCACTCAACAAATTTCAACTCAAGGCATCCTTGTGCTCGATATCGGCGGTTGGAAGGCTCCTTACGGTATCTCTTTAGTCGGGGATATGCTCTCGGCCTTACTCGTACTAGCTGCAACATTCATTTGCCTGATGTGCATCTTGTTCGCTTTTGGTTCCACGAACAACGATCATAAGCTCCACTTCGTCTATCCCTACATTTTATTGTTGCTTTGCGGAGTGAACGGCTCCTTCCTGACAGGCGATCTTTTCAACCTTTTCGTCTTTTTTGAAGTCATGCTGATCTCTTCCTATGTATTGCTCGCTCTCGGCGGAAAAAAGCTTCAGCTCCGCGAGGCTATTAAATATGTCATTATTAACGTCATTTCATCAACATTGTTCGTTATCTCGATTGCTTACTTGTATTCGATAACGGGCACTCTGAATATGGCGCATCTTTCCGAGCGTATTACAGCGATCGGTCAAGACGGCTTGCTAACCACAGTCAGCTTCTTATTCTTAACGGTGTTCAGTCTTAAATCGGGGTTATTCCTGTTCTTCTGGCTGCCTGGCTCGTATAGCGCACCGCCTCCTGCCATTGCCGCATTGTTCGCGGCACTGCTTACCAAAGTCGGGATTTATGCGATTATACGTACATTCACCTTGATTTTCTATCATCATCCGGAAATTACGAACACAGTCATCCTCTATATGGCGGTCATCACCATGATACTAGGCGCACTAGGTGCGGTTACACATTGGGGGATTAAAAAAATTCTAGCCTACAACGTGATCGTTGCGGTGGGGTTTATCCTCTTCGGCATTGGGATGGCCACTTTCGACTCTTTGACAGGCGCCTTGTTTTATTTGATTCACGATATGCTCGCAAAGGCGCTTATTTTCATACTAGGCGGAGCGATTATTTCCATCTTCGGATCAGACAAGCTCAGGAAATTTAGCGGTTTGCTTCTGTACAGACCATCACTTGGATGGTTATTTTTCATAGCTGCGCTTGCCCTAGCCGGAGTCCCGCCGTTAAGTGGATTTGTTGGAAAAGTCATCATCATTAAAGGAGGCATAACTGAAGGCCATTTGGCTATGTCGGTGATTGGGATTATAACAAGTCTCTTGGTGCTCTACTCCGCTATGAAAATCTTTATACACAGCTTTTGGGGGGAGACGCTGCTAAGCGAGGGCAATCAGAAAGCGACAGGCAACAGCGCCATCCTGCCAGGCTTCATTCTAGTCGCATTAATCATTGCAATGGGGATAGGAGCTGAGTGGGTTCTTACCTATGTTAAGCAAGCAGCTGAGGTAATGACCACCCCATCCATCTATATTGATGCCGTCTTCAAGCGTATTAGCTAATCATTCAACCTTGAAAGGATGTGACGGACATAACAACTCAAATTTTATTAAATTTGTTGATTGCCTTCGTATGGATGCTTCTCAATGAATCATGGAATGTCGTCATCTTTGGAATGGGTTATGTAATCGGGTTTTTCATTATATTCTTAATGCGTCGTTTCTTCCCTGAACCCTTCTACGGGATGAAGATCAATTATATGATAAAACTATTCTCACTCTTTATCATTGAGCTTATTAAATCCAGCGTCGTGGTCATTATGCAAGTTACCCGGCCTAAGCTCAACATACAGCCAGGTATTATCCGTTCCAAAACGGTATTAAAAACCGACTTTGAAATTACGCTGCTGTCTACCTTATTGAATTTGACACCAGGCTCCGTCGTCATGGAAATTGACCCCAAAGCAGGCGTTATATTCATTCATGCTATGGATGTAAGCGAATTTCGCAACAGTATTATCCGTACACAGCATAGGTTTGAGAAGGCAATTATTGAGGTGATGCGATAATGTTCGATACAATAATGCTCCTAGCGATGTTCCTGCTGTCGATCTCCGTTGTAATTGCTCTGTACCGAGTGATGAAGGGACCTTCAATGCATGACCGCATACTCGCGCTTGATTCAATAGGGTACATCGTTATTGGGATTGTAGCTGTACTCTCCATTATGCTGGATTCTCATGCTTATCTGGAAACGATATTGCTGATTGGCATATTGGCATTTCTAAGCACAATTGCTTTGAGCAAATACATGGAAGGAGGAGTTGTGATTGGAAGCAAAAGCGATGATTGAAATTGTCGTTGGAATCTTTGTCATTACAGGAACCGCAATGAGTCTAATTAGCTCATTAGGTATTATCCGTCTTCCCGATGTATATAATCGTGCGCATGCTTCAACGAAAAGTGCAACGCTCGGTATTCTCTGCATTTTATTAGGTGCTTTCTTCTATTTTTTCTTTACACACGGAGTATCCAGTATCCGCTTGTTGCTCGGAATCGTGTTCGTATTCTTGACTGCCCCTGTCGCTGGACATATCATTATTCGTTCTGCCCACCGATCGAAGGTCGTCCTTGCTGATATCAGTGTTCAGGATGATCTCCAGCATGATTTGGACAGTCAAGAAGGGAAATAGTGAAATCTAGCGCATTCAATTCCTATTATCCTCTAATTTCTATCACATTTCATCCATTTCACTCCCCTCATTAAGTGTTAGAATAGAGGAATCGGTTCACAAATAAATAATAGGAGCATAACAAGTGCGTTCACATCCAATCTACTTTTTACGTATAACAGGTCTTTTAGATGGTATTTCATTATTAGTATTGCTAAGTATCGCTATGCCCTTGAAATACATTTGGGGGTTAGACAATGCTGTAACGATTGTAGGAAGTATTCACGGGGGGATTTTCAGTTTATATGCATTAGCAATCCTATATGCTGCAATTCGAGTGAAGTGGAATCTTCTCTGGCCAGCTGCAGCCGTAATTGCCGCATTTATCCCTTTGGGCAACTTTGTGCTGGATTGGCAGTTGAAGAAGGCACAAGCTAAATATAGTGTTAAGCCCTTTAACTACGCCCTGCTCGTATACAGCATCGTGTTCTTTTCTTTTTTTGATTTATTCTCACAGTTGCCGGTCATGAGTACATTTGCGGCTTCCGTCGGCGCCAGCTCGTTTATTGTAGGTTTTGTCATAGGGCTGTATTCCTTATCCAATACGATTGGCAACATTTTATCTGGGATTCTAACGGATAAGATAGGTCCGTTCAAAATATTAATGGTCGGCTTGTTCCTATCAAGCGGTGCGCTGCTGCTATATCAATTCGTCGAGCAACCTTCATTCTTGATCATTGTACGAATTATACATGGTTTTGTAGCCGGATTAATTGTTCCAGCTGCTTTTACCTTCTCTGCGAATACGACAATCAATAATCAGCAAGGAAAAAAAGTCGCCTTCACCGGCACCTTTGTAGGACTAGCTGCCATTATCGGCCCTGCTTTCAGCGGAGTTATGGCAAGCAAAACTTCGGTGCCATTCGTCTTCACATGTGTTGCTATACTGGGATTTGCGCTTACAATCCTGTCCGCCATCTTTCTCAGCAAGTATAAGATTACGAAGAAAGAAAAGGACGATGCGGTCGTTCAAGCATCTGGTTCAATCTTTAATGCAGGTGTAATAAAAGCTTATGGCGGCGCTTTTTTCTTGATGTTCTCACAAGGTGTGATCGCTTATTTATTGCCCTTGCACGTTCAAACACTTGGCTATGATTCGAGATTAAGCGGTACGTTAATGAGTACTTTCGGAATCATTGCCGTTCTCATATTTGTACTTCCTACTAATCGTATATTCGATCGTGTTGCTCCAGCACATACGATGGCTATAGGAATAGGCTTAATGGGATTAAGTCAACTGCTCATTAGCCAATCCAACACGACATTAACGCTTTACTGTGTGTTAGGCCTATATGGCGTAGGCTTCGCCTTCTTATTCCCATCGATCAATACGATGCTCATCAATGCTACACCAGCTGAGCTTCGCGGCAAAGCTTATGGTTACTTCTACGCTTTCTTCTCTCTAGGCGTTGTTGCCGGATCTTCTGTATTAGGCTGGCTGGACTTCTCCATCATGGGAGGGTTTCTATTCACAGGAATCATCCTGCTGTTATTTGCTGCTTTCATAGTCTTAAGCAGGCAAAGAGAGCGTACGGTGAATTAGATTTAATCTTGTAAAACAAATCAACCACGTCCATTAGACGTGGTTGATTTGTTTTACAGTAGATTCAGACGTCGTGCTCCACAGACACTACTACATTGCCCTTTTTATGTCCATTTTCAACATAACTATGAGCTTCGGAAATCTGTTCTAACGGATAGCGTCTATCAATGACCGATTTCAACTTTCCTGCCTCAATAAGCTCTTTGAGGAACAATAAATCTTCAGACTTCCCAATGCTTGCAGTCCCGCCTATGACTTTTTTGCTGCTTGTCATAGAAGTCCATAAACCTCGAACAATTGGTGACAGCTCCATGTGGACGGCTCTAAGATAGAATCCTTTTTGCTTTAGTGATTGTACACAGCCTGAAAACGGACTCTTGCCTACGGTATCAAAAATAATATCATAGGTCTCTCCGCTTTGGGTAAAATCCTCTTTCGTGTAATCAATTACTTTATCGGCTCCAAGAGATCTCACTAATTCCAGATTGTCGGCACTGCATACACCGGTAACTTTTGCCCCAAAGGATTTGGCAAGCTGGACCGCAAAAGTTCCTACGCTTCCAGAAGCACCATAGATAAGAACATTTTGTCCACTCTGAATATTTCCTTTTCTAAGAAAATGCAATGCTGTCATTCCCCCAATAGGAACTGCGGCAGCATCCTCATAGGTCATATTGATCGGCTTTATCGCCACTCCATCTTCTTCAGGCAGACATTTATACTGAGCATAAGCGCCGTAACCAATACTGCAAGATGCAAAAACTTGATCGCCTTTCTCAAATCGATGCACATCTTTACCTGTTGCTTCAACTACCCCGGCTAGCTCAAACCCTAATATCGTTACTTTTTTCGGTCGTATGAGACCATTGTATAGTCTTGCAGCGAATGGGTCGGCCTTACGTAAGCGCCAATCCCCTGCAGTTACGGTTGTTGCATATATTTTCACTCGTATTTCATTGTCCTTGGGAATCGGCTTTTCTACCTCTTCTAGCTGGAGAACATCTGGTGGTCCGTATTTTTTATATACGATTGCTTTCATGAGTTTCCCCCTTCACCTTATTTTTCTTCTAAATAAAAAACCTCTTCCAGCGGTGAGTTGAAGGCGAGAGCAATGCGAAATGCCAAATCCAGAGAAGGGGAGTATTTTCCTTTTTCAATAGCCATGATTGTTTGTCGCGTTACGCCAACATGATCAGCTAATTGCTGTTGAGTCATTTCATCATGATCAAAACGTAATTTCCGTATCTTATTGCCGATCAATAATTTGTCCACCTTAGACTCCTCTCCGATAAAGATAAAGTTGTGTACCAACTCCAACTATCTCTGACACAAACCCTGAGAATAAAAGTATCATGAACATCGTGGAAGGTGACCTATCAATGACCAGCGCCACCATAGAAAGTATAAAGCCAAGTACAAACACATAGTGTGAGTTCCTTGTCGCTTTCAATTCAATTAACTTATCTAACTCATCTGAGAATGAAGGCTCGATTTCATTCGTTGTAATTCTATTGATAATCGTAAAAATAATCGTAATGATGATTTTTGCTACAATCGAGATCGGAATCAGGATTAGAATGATAGCCCCCCAAACGCTGAAGTTTAACGTCGGCCCAAAAATCTCTTCTTGATAATTCCGAAAAACATACAAGCAATAAAATCCAAAAATGAACAATGTGCAAAATAAAGAAACATAGTTCTTTTTCTCTTGATAGGACATACCTTCTCCTCCTGTATGGAAATTTTTACTTATAGTAAAGTATTCCATACCAATTGTAAAGTGTAGATAACACAATGTCAAATATATTTTACATTGAAATGAGGTCTTGTACACTTCCGACTCCCTCTGCGTGGTACGATGCAGCTTTATCCGGATTTCTCAAAAGAACTTCAGACCCCATGTCAGAGGACATGGGGTCTGAAGTTCTTGATAACGCCTTATTAATCCTTGATCTCCCATTCTGGATTCCACACTATTTCCCATAAATGCCCATCCGGATCTTGGAAGTGGCCAGAATATCCTCCCCAGAAAGCATCATGAGCGGGGTCTGTTATTATTGCACCTGCCTGTTGGGCTTGTTCCATGATGATATCCACTTCTTCTTTGCTGCCTACATTATATCCAATCGTAAATTCAGTAGAGCTTATTGATGCAAGAGGAACCTTTGCCTCATGGGCAAGATCCTTGCGATTCCAAATGGCGAGTTTTACACCTCCCTGCAAATCAAAAAAAGCAACCGCTCCATGTTCGAATTCTTTACCTACTATCCCTTGTGTCGGCAGACCCAATCCATCGTGATAGAATGCCAATGATCTTTCCAAATCATCTACACCTATTGTGAGTACAGTAATGCCTAGTTTCATATCAGTTGTCCCCCTCATTCCGATTAAATTGTTTTTGAAGATTTGGCTTGGTACCAAGTCATATGCAAAGGACGATACACTTGCATGTACTTCCAACTTCCCTCTATTATAGATTCACAATAGATATGATTGTTTGTAAGTATAGCATGAGATTTTATGTGCACAGTAGGAGGAAATAAGATGAATGAAGGACAATATTTAATACGTTCCAAGAAAAAGCGGAAAATTGTAAAATGGGTACTCCTCTCATTTGCTTCACTCGTTATGCTGCTTGCATTAGGGCTAATGATTGCCTACCCATTATTGAAATACGCACCGCTTGAGGAAGCGAAGCAAGCGATGGTAAGTGATTCAGCCGTCGAAGTGCGACTAGGAGAGAATAGGCTGCTATTCGAACCTGCTGATAAAGAATTTGTACAGCCGAGCCTGATCTTTTATCCCGGGGCTTTGGTAGATGCAGAAAGTTATGCTCCGCTTGCACGTAAGCTAGCTGAAGCAGGGCATCGTGTGTATATTGCGAAGATGCCTTACGATCTGGCTATCTTCGGACAGAACAGAGCTAATAAGTTGATTGAGGAGTATCCAGAAGACAGCTACGTAATCGGTGGTCATTCACTAGGCGGAGCGTTCGCAGCCAGATATGCGGCGGAGAATACGGGGAAACTTGCTGGTGTGTTCTTCCTCGGCGCTTATGCGGATGAGGGCGGCAGCTTGAAAAATTCTGATTTAGATGTCCTGCAAGTTACAGGTTCTAAGGATGGCATATTGAATTGGAGTGTTTGGGAGAAAAACAAGCAAAATTTGCCCTTGGACACTACTAAATACGTATCCATAGAAGGCGGCAATCACGGTCAATTCGGTACATACGGGAAGCAAAAAGGTGATCTGAATGCAGCGATTTCACCACAGCAGCAGTTGGATGAGGTTAGTGAATCTCTAATCGACTGGATGCAGACACTCAAGAAATGAGCATAATAACATCTAATTCATTTGGAGTAATGACAAAAGGCAGTCTTGACCTTTCTTAACAGGTCAAGACTGTTTTAATTTTCGCCACAAAACCGTAACAATTTGCACATTGTGCATGATTGCCCATTGGGCAATAATATAGATGAGGATTAATTTTCAATAAAACTTCCATTCGATCTGAAGAGAGGTGAACGCTTAAGCGTTATATGATGAATAAACAAAGCCTACGCGATATCAAAAGGGAAGCAACCGCAATTGCGCTTGCCGATGCAGCGTTCGCTCTTGCTCTGGAACGGGGAATGGATGGTTTCGTTGTCGAAGATGTCGTGCAGCGAGCCGGTTACTCCAGAAGAACGTTCGCGAACCACTATTCCTGCAAAGAGGAAGCGATAGCTTCGGCGGCTGTCTTCTTTAAAGGAGCCGATGAAGTCAAGGATTGGATCGAAGGCTTAAACGAGGACATTTCTCCGCTTGATATTCTGTACCATTTATTGAAGATGCAGCTGACAACAGAGCATTTCTTGAAATTGCAACAGCTTATATCGCTCTCGAAGCAGTACCCGACGCTTGAGCCCTACATCCTCAGCGGATTGCGCCGTTTGCAAAAATCCGCCCAAAACACATTAAGCGAGTTATCCCATGGACGTTATCCCGAGGGGTACACCCACCTTCTCGTCGGTGCAGTTTACGGAGCCGTGCTGCCATTGCTTGACGGCAACCTGAACGTGCTGCTTCCCGGTCAATCAGCCGCAGAGGAGACTATTACGTTCGACCACTATTTAGACACCATGTTCGATTACTTGCGAAACGGATTCTAGTTCATTACTACATGTTATTTCTACATGCAAAGGAGAAGTATTAACATATGTCAACTTTTCTGTACAGATTAGGCAAATCAGCCTATACCAAACCATGGTATTTCATTATTAGTTGGATTGCGATTCTCGGAGTTGTTCTCGCCATACTCGGAGTCAACGGGATACATGTCACTTCCGATATGAAAATTGAAGGCACGGAATCGCAGAAGGTGTTAGACCAGTTGTCGGCAGAGCTGCCGGAAGCTTCGGGCGGACAAGCCAGCATCGTGTTTACCGCACCGGAGGGCGAACGTCTGGACACTCCGGAGCGTTTGAGCTCCATTAGCAATGCCGTTAATGAAGTATACAACCTTGACTATGTAATTAATCCAGTCGAATTGGCTGCGCAAGCCGGCGCTTCGGCTGCTGGCAGCACTCAAGGGAATGAAGCTGCACAAGGGAACGTAACCGAACAAGCAACCACAGGTGAACTACCACCCTATGGTCCTCTGATGGTGAACGGTGTACCGGTCCCTGGCGTGATGCTTGCATCTGACGGCAGCGTCGCCCTGTTCCAATTCCAATTCACCGTTCAGCAAATGTCACTTCCCGAATCGGTCCCCGATACCGTAATTAATGCTGTCATGACCGTTGAACAGACTGGAATTACCGCATTGCCAAGCGATTCGCTTTCGACCAAGCCTTCTATTGGTTCTACTGAAGCAATTGGTATTGCCGTCGCCGCTGTTGTTCTTTTCATGACACTCGGTTCAGTAGTTGCAGCAGGCTTGCCGCTTCTAACCGCTCTAATGGGAGTAGGTATAAGCGTAGGAGGGGCATATGCCTTCTCGAAATTCATTCATATGACGGATCTCACGCCTGTTCTGGCGCTTATGGTCGGGCTTGCCGTCGGTATCGACTACTCGCTGTTCATCGTAAACCGACAGCGCCGCATGATTCTCGATCAAGGACTAAATGCTCGAGAAGCAGCTAGCAGAGCTGTCGGTACAGCCGGAAGCGCCGTGTTCTTCGCTGGCTTGACCGTAATCATTGCCTTGTGCGGTATGCTTGTGATAGGGATTGGCTTTTTGTCCGCGATGGCACTTGTTGCTGCTTTGGCCGTCCTCGTCAACGTTCTGGTTGCCTTAACCCTGCTGCCGGCTTTGCTAGGTCTGCTGGGTGAACGCATCTGTTCGGCAAAAGCACGGGCGAAGAGCAGCACCCAAACGAATAAAACTTCGCATGGGTTCGCACATCGCTGGGTAACGGGCGTAGCCAAGGGTCGTTGGCTAATAATTGTTGGCGTCATTGTCATCCTTGGCGCAGCGGCGCTCCCAGTCGCAAAAATGGAAATGGGCATCCCTTCAGGTGCTACGGCGAACTTAGACACTCCATCAAGACAGAGCTATGACGCCATTTCAAATGGTTTCGGCGAAGGCTTCAATGGTCCGCTGCTTCTGGTTGCCAAACCTAAAGGCGCTTCGGACAAAGTGACGCCGGAAATGTTGAATGGTCTAGTTCAGGATCTGGGACAACATGAGAACGTTTCGCTCGTGACCCCTATGGGCGTAAACAAAACCGGAGATATGGCGATTATTAGTCTCATCCCAAAAACAGGACCGACGGATGCAGAGACCAAAAACCTGGTGCGTGAGATTCGGGCATCCGATTCCAGCATGGCATTGACGTACGATGTGACAGTTGGCGTTACGGGATTCACTGCGATCAACATTGATATGTCATCGAAGCTGGCTGAGGTGTTCCCGCTTTACGTCGGCATTATCGTCATCCTCTCGCTGATTATTCTGCTGCTCGTATTTCGCTCGATCATCGTTCCGCTCAAAGCTACGGTTGGTTTTCTTCTCAGTGTTCTCGCCACGTTCGGGATCACTACAGCCGTATACCAATGGGGATGGCTCCACTCCCTCTTCGGCTTCGATACTGGCGGTCCGCTGCTCAGCTTTATGCCGATCATGGTTACTGGTATTCTTTACGGGCTGGCGATGGATTATCAGGTCTTCCTAGTCAGCTCTATGCGCGAGTCGTATGTCCATGGTCATCGTGGCACGGAGAGCGTCGTTCACGGATATAATCAGGCCAGCCGCGTTGTTGTAGCCGCGGCCCTGATTATGGTATCCGTCTTCGCCGGCTTTATTTTCGCTCATGATATTATGATCAAACAAATTGGGTTTGCTCTGGCGATCGGTATTCTTATTGACGCTTTCATCGTCCGCATGGCGCTCGTACCAGCAGTCATGGCAGTCTTCGGGGATAAAGCTTGGTGGCTTCCGAAATGGTTGGACCGCATGCTGCCGAACCTCGATGTCGAAGGCGATAAGCTGCTTGCAGAGCTGAAGAACCAAGAGGATACTACCGACATCTTGGCGAACCCTCGAAAGGCTTACTAATTACATTTCGCGCTGACAAAATAATAAAAGGTCTGTAATGCTGCGACCGCTTCTCTGTACTGTGTACAGGAGAGCGGTCGTTTAGTTTTT